>CAZRGM010000001.1:0-15944 GCA_964599635.1 uncultured Eubacteriales bacterium
AGACGGAAAACTTGAGGACATGCTGAATCCCAAAAAGACTTATGATACCTTTGGGGAATATGCAAAGGGATTGCTTGAATCTGCTGAATGGAAAGCAAAAAGAAGCTCAAAAAGGAATGATGCCTCTTTAAGATACCTTAACCGGACTTTTAAAAATGTAAGATTATCTGACATAAATCCCGGAAGTGTAAGAAAATACATCACAGAGCGGGAAAAAGCCGGTATGTCCAATGCAAGCATAAACCGGGAGCTCTCGCTTTTAAAGACAATCCTCTACAGTGCTGAATATGATGGGCTTATTGTCTCAAATCCCATAAGAGGCCGGAGAGTGAAGAAGCTTGAGGAAAACAACAGCAGGGAAAGAGTTATCCTGGATATGAAGCTTAAAGATGAAGACTTAAGATGCCTTGTGGATTCAGCAGCGCCTCATTTTAAGCCTATCCTGGTTATTGCAATTATAACCGGCATGAGAAAATCAGAGATCCTTAAAATGCGATGGAAAGACATCAATTTCAGACTGGGATCAATCCATATCCCTAAGGAAAATTCAAAGAGCAAAAAAGAAAGAGTCGTCCCTATTGACTCAGTTATATTCAATGTTCTTGATTCCCTTGAAAGAAAAGGGGAATACGTCTTTATGAATGACTGGACTGAAACAAGGACAAAAGAAATAAAAAAATCCTTCAAGACTGCTTGTGAAAGAGCAGGGATTCCATACGGACGGAAAAAAGGGCTTACCTTTCACGATCTCCGGCACCTTGCAGCTTATAGACTTGTGAAATTGACAGACATTGTAACAGCGTCTAAAATACTTGGACATAGTGACATTCAAATGACAATGAGATACGTTCATCCAAGTGACAAAGATAAGAAGCTGGCTATTGAAAAATCGTCTGAAATCCTGTTTCAATCCCGTCAATTTCCCGTCAATGGTAAAAAATCAAGTGCTTTAAAAGAGCTTGAAAATCAGTCTAAAGTTAATTAGAATCAATAACATACGCCTGTAGCTCAGCAGGATAGAGCGATGGATTCCTAATCCGTAGGTCGCCGGTTCGAATCCGGCCAGGCGTACCATCCCTGCTATCTGGGCTGGTTCTCAGGAACCAAAAAAGCTAATTCAGGTCTCTCTGTTAAGAGTTCATATCATAGGAGAAAGATTGTTGTCAATTTGAAAAATTTTGAATTTTTTAGTCTTCTCTACGACTCAATATATGCTTGAAGAGTTCTTATACTCAGAAGAAAACAGGAGAACACGGTGCATCAAATCAATGAAAACATTCCCAGAAATGGGGGAAATGGAAGCTGCGATGAGAATAAAACCAAAAAGCAGCTTATCGAGGAGCTCAAAATTCTCAGAGAAAGAGAGCTGAAACGGCAGAGAATTCAGGAAAGAAAGAACCGAACTGAGTTGGAACTCATAAGGGCCAAAAGAGCTTTAAAAACTTTAAGTTCTTGCCATAAGGCTATGGTTCGATCCTTGAATAAAGATGAGTTGCTCCGGGATATCTGCAGAATCATTGTTGAAGAAGGAGGTTACAGCATGGCATGGGTGGGGTTAGCGGTTGATAATGGGGAAAAAGGCGTAGAGCTTTTGGCCAAGGCAGGAAATACAGATGGATTTTTTGAAAATTTTAATTGGCATAGTGATGGGCACTGCCCTGAAAGTTTCGCTATAAGGACAGGTAAGCCCTATGTGGTGAGGGATATTCTTTCAAGTCCTGAAATCATGCTCTGGAGAGGAGAAGCGCTGAAACAAGGCTTCTCTTCAGTGGTTTCGCTCCCTTTAAGGAGCAACGGGCATCCCTTTGGGACGCTGAGTATTTATTCAGATGAAGTCGATGTCTTTAATGACCAGGAAGTCGATCTTTTAAAAAGGTTAGCTGATAATTTAGTTTATGGTGTTTCAGCTATCCATACCCATAAAAAGTTGAATTGGGCGGAAGAAGAAGCCAAAAAAAGTTTTGAAAAATTAAAGAAAGCATTTGGAGCGATCATCCAGGTTCTGGAGAAAACAGTAGAGATTCGAGATCCTTATACAGCAGGTCACCAGAGAAGAGTATCAGATTTGGCACAAAATATTGCTCGCGAGATGGGATTGACCCGCGACAGAATAGATGGGATTAAAATAACAGGAATCATTCATGATATTGGAAAGATTCAAATACCGGCTGAAATTTTGAGCAAACCTAGAGCTCTGACAGGCATAGAATTTAATCTGGTCAAAACCCATCCCCAGGTAGGAGCTGACATTTTAAGAGCTATAGATTTTCCCTGGCCGGTTGCTGAGATCGTTCTTCAACATCACGAACGAATAAACGGTTCCGGATATCCACAGGGATTATATAAAAAGGATATTCTTTTAGAAGCAAGAATCATTGGGGTGGCTGATGTGGTGGAGGCCATGGCCTCTCACAGGCCCTACCGTCCGGCCTTGGGCATTGATGAGGCGTTAAAGGAAATTTCAAATAATCGAGGCATTTTGTATGACTGCGATGTGGTTGACGCCTGCCTCAAACTTTTCAGAGAAAAAAATTATAAATTAGAAAATTAACCATTCACAATTCCCCATTAACCATTCCCCATTCACAATTCCCCATTTACCATTTACCGCTTTCCTTGCCGTCATTCCTGCGGAAGCAGGAATCCATTCATTTATATCATGGATTCCGGGTCAAGCCCGGAATGACAACTCTTTTGTTTATTCCCCATTCACGGGGGGTTACGATTGTCGTTTGTTTTTCTGGCTGGATATTCATTTTTTAATAATGCGGATAATTAGCCTGACCTATTCATAAAAAAATGGCGATGTTTTCATGACTAATTATTTTAAAAGATAGGCAGGACTTTTTTAAGAACAATGTCTTGAACATTTTTTCTGTTTGTATTTTAATTTTAAAGAAAGACCTAGATAAGGAAAAGAAAAATGAACCAAAAGGTTCCACACCTAAAGCAAACCATTATTGTTTTATCAACTCTTGTTTTATTTTTAATTTTTTCTTTTTGTGCTCCGAAGGGAGTTCAGAGAGGAGAGGAGTCCCCCAAGTATGTCTTTCTTTTTATTGGAGATGGAATGGGAATAGCTCAGATCCATGCGTCTGAGGTGATGCGGGGAGCTTTGGAACGAAAAAAAATTAAAATAAAGAAACTCAGTTTTTCTCAATTTCCTGGCATAGGATTGATAACCACTTATTCTTCAAACTCCTATATAACGGATTCAGCCGCCGCAGGCACAGCCATGGCCAGCGGTCAAAAAACAGTCAATGGAAGAATCAACATGGATAAGGCAAATGAAGTTGAGTTTAAGACCATTGCAGAGATGGCTAAGGAAAAAGGGATGAAAGTAGGGATCCTATCCAATGTGGCCCTGAATCACGCCACTCCAGCCTGTTTCTATGCCCATGTATCTCACAGGAATTTTTATTCCCAGATCGCACGGCAAATGATCGAAAGTAGATTTGACTTTTTTGGAGGAGGAGGTCTGTATCTACCAGATCAAGAAGGCCTTTACGAGGATACTCTCGAGTTAGCATCCCAAAAAGGGTATCAAGTCATTCAGTCAAAAAAAGAATTCATTTCCCTTGGAAAAGCAGCGAGGGAGGGGAAAGTCATGGCCTTCAATGAAAACCTAACCCCTGAGGCAGCCATGGCATACCGGATTGATACTGATGGAGGCGATCTATCTCTTGTTGATTATGTGGATAAAGCCATTGAGCTTCTTGATAATGAGAAAGGCTTTTTTATGATGGCTGAAGGTGGAGAGATCGATTGGGCTGGCCATGATAATGATGCCGCGACCTTGATTGAGGAAGTCAATGATTTTGATAAGGCGGTCCTTAGGGCCGTTCAGTTTTATAAAAATCATCCTGAAGATACTCTTATTCTGGTAACCTCTGACCATGAGACCGGGGGAATGGCCCTAGGCTCTTTTTTTTCTGGATACAGACAGTCTCCAGAGCTTCTTAAGGGGCAGGTTATATCCTTTAAAAAATTCAATAATCTGTACATTAAGCCTTACAAAAAAGAAAAGAATAAAGAAGAATGGAGAGTGGATGATTTAATTCCTTTAATTGAGGAGAATTTTGGGCTGAAAAAGCTGAGTAAGGGAGATCAAGAGGAACTTAGAAGCGCTTTCAAAGAATCTAACCCGGCACTTTTTGGGGTTGCTTTATTAAAGATTTTGAATCAAAAAGCCGGGATAGGGTGGGCCACTAATGCCCATACCGCTTGTCCGGTTCCTGTTTTTGCGATCGGGAGGGGTTATGAATCGTTCATTGGTTATTATGACAATACCGATTTATTCTATAAGTTAGTACGGGTCATGTCCTTATCTATAGATAAAAATTAAATCCGAATGAAACCTGCGATCCCTCTCTATTTTTAACACCCCGTTCCTCGTCACTGCTTGAGATTTTTCATGATATATGGTAAAAAATGATTCTAAATCATGAGCCGTAAAGGAGCTGTTTATGAAAAGGAAAGAGCGAAGAAAATTAAAAAGCAATGAGTTGTCTAATTTTATCAATAGAATCTTTGACTTGGCTAAAAAAAGGGTCCGAGAAGCTGTTGGTGTTGTCGGAGTTATCGCTTTTATTCTTCTTGTCTTTGTTGTTTCCAGATACATTAAAGCTCAAAACTTACAGAAACAAAGCCAGCTTTTGGCCGAAATAAATGAAATAAATCAAGAATTATATGAAAATCCTGAGAAGATCCAAGATTTGGAGAAGCTGGCAGGGAACGGCAGATTCACCCGAATGGGGTATATATACCTGGCTAAATATCACATTGAGAAAGAAGAATTCGATAAGGCTCTCCTGGCTCTCGAAAACATATCTGGAACAAGAGAGGATATGATTTATTATCAAGGCCAGCTTCTTAAAGCAGAAATATTCTATGAAAAAGGACAGTTAGACGAAGCCCTGGCTGTTTATCAAGAAATTGAGCAGAGCCAACCCAGGGATTTTGCTTTGGATGTTGTCCTTTTCAAACAAGCTGAACTGCTTGAAGAGAAGGGAAATAAAGATAAGGCCCTTGAGTTATATAAAAAAATTTCTGAAGATTATCCCCAGACTTACTATGGATCTGAAGCCTCTCAGAAGATAGATCAGTAGATTGAAGTGAGATCAAAAGGAAAGGATTTTATTGAAAATTTTTATAAATGTATTATAATGATTGCTTAATTTTTACTTAGGAGGCAAAAATGGCATATTTGATTACTGATGAGTGCATAAACTGCGGTGCATGTGAACCTGAATGTCCCAATGAAGCCATCTTTATGGGAGATGAAATTTATGAGATTGATCCTGAAAAATGTACAGAATGTGTGCCCGTTTATGAAGAGTCCCAGTGTGCAAGCGTATGTCCGGTAGACTGCTGCATTCCTGATCCGAATCATAAAGAAACGAGAGAGGAGCTGGAGGCGAAAGCAAAAAAGCTGGGGACAGGATAATTAAAAAACTTATTTATAATTGATCTATCAAAAATAGGAGTGATTCAAATCACTCCTATTTTTATATATATATTGTTTTTCACTCAACCTAAATTATTCACGAATCGAGATGGCTGCAGATGCGAGTTAGGGGGAAGTAAGGTGATGAGGCGCCATTTTTTTGTGAATAGGTCCGGTTAATATATTTGCGTCGAGAGCCATGAATGAAGGAATGGAAAGAGAGGAGCCTTTTTTAAGAAAGAGGACTTCTTTTTTTTCTAAAGAAAGAACCTGGCTGAACATACTCCTTTTTATTCTAACCGCAGCTTCTACGTTTTTTGTCGGTATAACCTGGAGCCTGAGCTATAAATATGCTGAGAGTCTTTCCAATCCAGAACAAATACCGCTGAACTTGAATCTATTCAAAGACCCTCAAATTCTAAGGTTGAGTTTGATATATACCCTCGTGCTCATAGGGATTTTACTCGCCCATGAAATGGGTCATTACTTGACATGCTGTTATTACAAAATCAAGGCAACTCTTCCTTTTTTTATTCCTGCGCCGACTCTCATAGGGACTTTAGGGGCGTTTATTAAAATCAAGTCTCCCATAAAGCGGAAGCATCAGCTTTTTGATATTGGGGTGGCAGGGCCTTTAGCTGGATTTATCCTCTCTGTTCCTGCCGTCATATACGGACTCTATCTTTCCAAGTTGGTGCCTTTGTTGCCTGAAGAAGGAACTCTGCTGTTTGGGGAGTCTCTTCTTATCAAAGCCGTGAGCGCGATTGTATTCAAAGGAGCCGCTTCTGGATACGATGTGGTGGTTCATCCCGCTGCTTTTGCGGGATGGGTAGGTCTTCTTGTCACCGCGCTCAATCTTTTCCCCATAGGTCAGCTTGATGGAGGTCATGTGCTTTATGCTATCATAGGACCGCGTGTTCAAAAATATGCCAAATTTATCCTGGCGGCTTTTATTGTCATGGGAGTTTTTTTCTGGATAGGATGGTTTGTGTGGGCTTTGCTTATATCATTTTTGGGTTTGAGACACCCCCCTGTTATGGATGAAGAAGTCCCCTTGTCTTCAGGACGAAAAATCATAAGTATCATTGTTTTAGTGATATTTGTGTTGTCATTTATCCCAGCTCCTATCAAAGGATACAGTCTTCTCGAAGTTCTTCCCCAATTTCTCTAACCTGACCTATTCATAAAAAAATGGCGATGTTTTTATGATCATTTTATTCTCAACGATATGCAGGACTTTTTCAAGAACAATGTCTTAAACATTTTTAGTGAAGGACCACGACTTCATGCCCTGCGCCTTGCATCTGCAGCAACCTCGGCTTGTTCATCATCCAGGTGTATTACTTTTTTTACTTGTCTGGGTTGAGTGGGTTATTTATAATGGATGACAAATGAAAAAGAGATTCGAAGAAATTGAGAGTCAGTTTCAAGAGCTGAAAAAGAAATTTAAACAAAAGAAGATCTCTGAGAGAGAATTCAGGTATCAATTAAGAAAATTGAGAATAGATGACCCTGGCGGGAAGTGCTGGACTATCGGCGCCAGATCAGGGAAGTGGTATTATTTTGATGGGGACAAATGGATAGAATCAGACCCTCCCTCTTTTCAGAAGGAAAAAATTGTTTGTCCTCATTGTGGATTTGAAAATGATATACGGTCCGAAGCGTGTGAGTACTGTGGAGCAAGATTGGATGCTAAGCAGGAAGCAGATGATTTCATCCAGACGGAATGGAAAGAAGTCGATGATTTAAAAGAGTTGAAAGAGCCGGAAGAAGTAAAAATTCAGAAAAAAGAAGAAAAGAGCCTCCCCATTGAAGATCTCAATGAATCAAATTATGTGGCTCGCTTTATAAATCCTTCTTCCTTTTTAGTGTTTTCCGGGCTGCTGGGGTTTATAGTCGGTTTGGTTGGGGGAGCTGTGGTGGGGGCGACTTCGCTTTTTTCTGAATTTGTTTTGACCCTTCCCTCATTTTTCAGCACGCTCCAGGGAAAAATTCATGGGGGATTTTTGTTTGGACTTTTGGGCGGGATATCGGGCTTTATCCTTTTTAGTCTTGCTGGATTCCTTACGGCTGTTTTTGTAAATATGATTCTTTCCCTCACCGGCGGGATTAAACTGCGGATAGATAAAATTTGAGGGCATGGCACAATCTTCAATGTCGCTTCAGCCATAACCTCAAATTAAAAAGGCATTATTTATTTAAAAAACAATATGGATGCTTTCTCAGTATGGCTTGGGCTCCCTTCAGATTTTTATCAAATTTTTATTAAATCTTCATAAGGAAGGGTTGTTTTGTTGAAAAAGTTTTGAGGTGAGCTGCCGGCGCTTTAATCATCTTCTTGAGAAGGAAATTTATAACTTATTTATTATTTGCAGATTACGCATAAGTCTTTATTTTGCAATAACTTACAAATAGTACACAGTTTCTTGTGCAATTTGTCATATCTCTCAGTAATTTTTAGAAATACGTTTGGAAAAGAGCTGTTTTTTCACAGTTTTTCCACAGATTCTGTTGAAAAAAAGAGGATCGACAAAAATTGTCAATCATAATAGCCAAAATTGAACTATCTGATTTTTATAAATAGCTCAGGTTGGCTAAGACATGAGCGATCTGTCCTAAAGAGATGGATTCATCATTGGGAGAATATTGAACTGGCCGCAGCACCTCAAAATCCCTTCTTTTCAGCTCTTGAAGTGTGCGTTTGAGAAGATATCGATTCAGGAAAACTCCTCCTGAAACGATGATGGTTCTGGTTTCGTGTTCCTGGAGTATTTTTTCACTCATTTCAGCCAATGCTTTGGCCAGGGTGTTGTGAAATTTCGCAGAAATGGAGGGAACAGGAACTTTTTCATTTAAATCTTTGATGATGGAGCGGATGGTTTTTTGAAATGAGACCACATAGGGGTTTGATTTTTTACTGATATCATAACCATACGCCTTTTTTATTTTTTCATCCGCAGCCGCTTCCAGTCGCATAGGAGCTTCGGCTTCAAATTCGATTTCTTTTGGGGCTAGTCCAGTCAGATAGGAGACAGCGTCAAAAAGCCTTCCACAGCTTGAAGCCTGGGGAGTGCATATATTTTTTTGGATCATCTTCTGCACACCATGGAGACTTTGAGGGCTGATTTTAGATAGAGATTTAATTAAAGGAAGGCGGCCTTGATAAGCATCCAGCAGATAGGCCACAGCCATACGCCAAGGCTGCTTGGCAGCCAGATCTCCTCCCGGGAGAGGCATATATTTGAAATGACCGGCTCTTTGATATTGACGATAATCAGCCAGTAGAAATTCAGCTCCCCAGGCTGTGCCGTCTCCTCCATATCCAAATCCATCAAGGATAATCCCCAGGACTTTTTTCCCAAGTTCAATGTTATGTTCTAACATGACCGCCAGGATATGGGCATAATGATGCTGAACTTTGAAGTGAGGGATCCCTGATTTTTCAGCATATCGGGTGGTGTGAAAATCAGGATGCAGGTCTGAGGCGACACAATCAGGTTTGAATTCAAAAAGTTTGGAAAGGTGTTGGAGGGTTTCTTCAAAATATTTGTAGTTCTGGTATTCGTCCAAATCTCCAAGAAATTGACTGGTTACGATAGTTCCCTTTTTATAAATAGAGAGAGTATTTTTCAGCTCCCCACCCAGTCCCAATACCTGTTTTGAGGATATCAGAGAGAGGGGAACTTTTTGAGGATAGGGGACATAACCTCTGGCTCGTCTAAGAAAAAGAGGTTTTTTATCCACTACTTTGATCACAGAATCATCGGCTCTCGTATGGATGGGGCGGTTGTGGGTTAAGATATAATCACAAAGACTTTTGACTCCCTCATTTTCGTCTTTAATGATGGGAGAGTCTTTTGGATTTGAGCTGGTGGCCACAATGAGGTCTAAATTTTGGAGAAGAAGATAGTGCAGAGGCGTGTAAGGAAGCATAAAACCTATTTCGTTTAAAAAAGGAGCTACTCCAAGAATATCTTTTTTTTTGCGCAGCAAAACAATAGGTCTTCGGGCAGAGCCAAGCTGTTTTTCTTCTTCCGCATCCATATATCCATATTTTTTTATGGCCTGAATTTTCGAAGCCATCAAGGCAAAAGGTTTTGTTTTTCGTTTTTTTATTTTTCTCAACCGTTGGAGTGTTTCTTTGTTGAAAGGATCGCATACCAGGTGAAAACCTCCTAAACCTTTGACACCAAGAATAGCTCCTTTTTTAATAAGAGAGGAGGCTTCTTCTATGCCGCCGCTTATCGTTTTTCCAGTTGAGCTTTTTTTTAAGATTACTTCGGGTCCGCATTGGGGGCAGGCTATGGGCTGGGCATGATAACGCCTGTCCAATGGATCTGTGTATTCTTTTTGGCACTGATCGCACATCTTGAAGTGCGCCATGGTGGTTTTTTCTCTATCATAGGGAAGGGCTTTGACAATGGTGTAGCGGGGTCCGCAGTCAGTGCAGTTGATAAAAGGATATTGATACCGCCTGTTTGCGGGATCCCGCATCTCTTTAAGGCAGTTCTCACAGATGGATATATCTGGAGAGATAAAGACAAAACTCTGTTTGGATTTGCTTTTTTTAATTTCAAATTGAGAGCAGTTCGAGAAAAGGGCAGGTTCTATGTCAATTTTTTCTATCTGGGAGAGAGGAGGATTCTCTTTATGGAGTGTTTGAAAGAATTTTTTGAAATTTTGGGGTCTGTGGGATTCCAGATGGATCTCGACTCCAAAACCTATATTTTGGACCCAGCCTTTATAACCGAATCTATGGGCCAGACGGTAGACAAAGGGTCTAAATCCCACTCCTTGAACCACGCCGAACACAACCGCCTTGACAGCCCGGGACCCTTCCTCATTCTGCATTTTCCCTTTTCTCTTTCTTATTCCCCTATTCGTGCTTCACCACTTTATTCTCTTTTCTTGTTAAATGACTTGTTTTTATTAAAGGAGTCATTCCTGCGGAGGAAGGAATCCAGGGCTACTCCTATTCCCCATTAGCCTGGTTCAGGTCTCTTCCTCAATCCGTTTTTTGATATTTTTGATCCTTTTTTCACTGCGGTCTATTTTAGAATAATAAATGGAGAGTTCCTTGCTTTTCACTCGTTTCTCATTAGCCAGTCTCCCCAGAGTCTTTACAAACGGTTTTTTTTCTTCCTCGATTTTCTTGATTTTTTCCAATGTTTTATCTCTAGTCTTTTCCCATTCCCGAATTTCTTTTTGAAATTTCTTTGATTCCTGTTTTTTCTCCTGTTCCATGTTTTTGAGGTCTTGATGGATTTTTTCTATTTCCTTGGAAAGATTTTTTGATTTATTCTCAAGGTCTGTTTTTTTTTGAATGAGATTTTTTATTTGATCATTTATGTTTTTTTTCTTCTGCTGCCATTTTTTTATTTGATCCTCTAGGTCTTTTGTTTTGGATTTTTTTTCCTCCTCACTCAATTCAGCCTGGTTTTCCAGGTCCAGGAGTTCTTTTTTGGCTTGAATGATTTTTTTTGCGGTTTCTTCCTCCACAAAATTCTTTTGAGTTATTTTGATTTCAATTTCTTTTTCATCTTTTTGCGCATTTTCCAGATTTTGTTTTTTAGGTGAAATTTTGTTCTTGATTTCCTGAATAATTTTATCCTGTTTCTGTTTAAGATTTTCAAGGTCTTTATTCAGTGAATTTATTTTTGAGTGAGCTTCATTTTTATCTTCCATCAATTCACTTGTTTTTTCTTCTAGACCGATTATTTCTTTTGTTATAGGATCAGAAGAAGGGATAGAGATACTGTGGGACCAGGCTGACTCTCCCATATCATGCAGTGTGGTTTCAATTTTCTTTTGTTCTCTTTTGAGCATCTGCTGAAGCCGTGCTTTCTTGATTTTTTTTCTGAACCCGGCAAAAAAGGAGTCAAGTCTCCGCCGCATATCTTTGTCTCTCAGGAAGATAAAAGTGAGCAGAAGAAGAATGGCCAGGAGCATAAGCCAGAAGATCCAGTAGGGGAGACCTTCATTTGAACCTGGGGGGATTTCCTGATTGGGAAAAATTGAGGTGAGTAATCTCGACATGTCTATTTTTGTATCCTTTTTAGCCTGACTTATTCATAAAAAATCGGCTTGTGAATAATCCCGGTTATGCGGTGTGATTTTTATTTTTTACATTTATTTCAGATTTGTCAAGTTTCCTCCCATGTCCCCTTTCCCCTTCACTACCTTTTTCGTTTTTCTTGTTCAATGTCTCTGTTTTCTTAAAAAAGTCATTCCTTCGGAAGAAGGAATCCATTCCCCCTTTCTCATTTTTTTATAATTTTTCTGGTTTGATGAGGGTGCTGACGAACTTCAGGGGACTGGTTTGGGTCTGACTGATGATGCTGTTGGATGGCCCATTCAACCAAATAGAGGGCAGCCGGCAGGTTTTCCTGGAAAATGGGGAGGATGTCTTGCTCACTGTTAAAAAATCCGCCTGATAACATATCCACAGGAGGAAGTTCTATAGTGAAAGAAGGGATTCCCAGGACTCCCAGAGACCAGTCGGTGGCATCTCCATTCGTGAGGTACATTGAGTCTCCGGCTCTGCCGTATTCATAGAGGTTTCCATTGACCTTTTTCATTATGATTGACATCTGTTCAGCCATCGTGGACATCAAATGATCCAGAGGGGAGGGCTCCTCAGTAAATCCCCATGGATAGATGATGATCTGGGAGTAGTTGTGATAAGTGATGAGGGCTTGAAAATGTTTTCCGGTCATGAAATCCCTGATTGCTTGAGTTTCTGGTTCAGAAAAAGGACCAGGGCCTCTATAGACAGCGGAATAGGAATTTGGACTGGAGCCGATGTTGTCGTAACCCCATTGATATCCGTAGTTTCTATTTGGATCAACCCCGTAGGATCCATCCTCATTACAGCGTCTGTTTTTTCGCCAGTACCTATAAAAATATAAACTGTAGACCAATCCATCTGGGTTGACAAGAGGGATGATCCAGATTTCACTTTGGTTGACAAGGTTTCTTATTTCAGAATTGGAGGTGTAGTTTTCTAAGAGATTTTTGGCTAGCAGATAGGGCACTTCGACTGAAATCCATTCTCTGGCATGATGGCCTCCCAGAAAAATAACTTTGGCTTCATTCTCTTCCTGGAAAACATGATCGCTTATTTTGATCGCATAAATCAGGCGCTGTTCGTGGGAGGTTCCAATGGGTTTGACTTTCGCAAGTTGGGGATAAGTGCTTTCGAGGAGATAGAGGTCCTGTTCAAGTTCTAAATAAGAATGATAGGCTCCATTCACACCTCCCTGGACAGCGATGCCTTGGGAAGGGATGCCGGGGAAATGAGAATTCTCCAAAGAATAAGGAATTCCCGCCTTTTCTAATTTTATAAGGTCTTGAAGGCTTGCCACAATAAAGATTTGATCATTTTTTTGAAAAAGGACATCCAGATTCATGTTCATAAGAGTTTGGATCACTTCAGGGTCTTTTTGAACGCTTATGATATCCCTTTCCCCTTCATACTGTGCGGATGACAGAGGGAGGACCGTGAATATGACAGTGACTGTAATCAAAATCTTTTTCATCACCATTCTCCCTTCACCTTTTTTCATTTCCCATTCCCTATTTTCCGTTTTTTTAAATGTCCCGGTTTTCTTAAGAAAGTCATTCCTCCAAGAACCTGTACCTGCGAAAGCAGGTGCCTGCTCTCATGATAATGAAGTCATTCCTGCGGAAGCAGGAATCCAGAGTTATCTCCATTTTTCATTCCCTATTTCCTATACCCGACAGTCAAAATCACCCGCCCTCTTTTCAAATGATCTCCAGACCCTTTTTCAGTTCCTAATGAAGCGCCGGCATGAAGATAGAAATGATCCAGAACCAGACCGGTTCCTAATGTGCCGTAAAAATAAGAGGAGTGGGGATCTTTCATGGGCTGAGGGTCAATGCTGAATCCCAACCATAGAGGAACATCAAATTCAAGACCAAAGATTCGGGAACGGCTCATGAACTCGATTCCTGTTCCAAGAGTTAGAACGTTCTTAAATTCTCTGGGTCTCTTCTCCCCAAAAAGGGTGGCCTTGTATTGGGCCCAGTTAAAAAAGGTGATATCCACAGCAGCTCTGAATCTATCAGAAAACCGGTAATGGAGGCCTGTCCCTAATATCAAAGGCTGTCTGAAGCTTGAACTTTCTTGGGATTCTATTTTTATATCAGTTCCGGTGGGAACGGCTTCATACTGAAAAAGACTTTCACTGTCACTTGTTCTGTTATAAGGAGTCCGAAAAACAGCCGCAGCCTGGAGGTCATCAGATATCTGGTAAGTAAGCCCTCCGTTGAGATAAAAACCCTGAAGTTTGTGGGATTTGTCATCTGTAATCAGAATGGTACTTTGATAATAATCTTCTTTGAGTGTTTTTTTTATTTCACCTGTCACAAAATTAAGGCCCAATCCGATTAAGATTTGAGGGCCTAGATTTTTTGAAAGAGATAGATTGATATTCCTTAGAAGTCCGGTTTGTTCGTAATCTAATCTGTATTCAACAGAACCTCTTTCCTTATATTCAAAAAAGACAGAAGGTCTGTCATAATTTTCTAATATCGAAGTATTTAGGGCGAGGCCCCATCCGTTAAAATTGATGGATATTCCCCCAAAGTCCAGGGAATAGAGAATGATGGAAGAATTTCCATTCGTGCTGATCGGACCGGTGTTGACCAGAGAATATTTAAACAGGGTGGATCTGTTTAGGGATCCATTCAAAACAGCTGTAAAACCGGGGAGTCGGCTTAATTGGGAGGGATTGGTGAGGGCTGTGGTGAGGTCCAGAGCATGAGCGTAGTGAGCTCCACCCATACTCAGGGAACATCCAGTCAAAAGCCCAAAGGTATTCCAGGTTCCCAAAGGGGCTTCATCCTCATATTGTCCCATCACCAGCTGGGCTTGAGCTTTTAAAGGAAATATTAAGAGGAAAAACAAAAGACAGATAGAGAGAGGTTTGAGAGATCCTTTGAGCATTTTTTTAAATTTTATATTTCTTTTTTACTATTTGCAAATTAAAAACATTTTGAATAGACTATACTATTTATCCTGGATTATTCACGAGTCAAGATGGCTGCAGATGCGAGGCGCAAGGCAGTAGGTGGGGTCCTTCACTGCAAATGCCTTGGTACGAAGCAGATGCCGTGAGAGCGGCTCGCCGGAAAGGTAAAAAAATGGCGATTGAAATAAAAAAGGCTTACAAGAAAAATGTTCCGTTCATTGTTCTTGAAAAAATCATGCACATCGCTGAAAATGAAATAATAATGGATACATCGCCATTTTTTTATGAATAAGTCAGGTTATAAGCACTTTTTATGAGTCCACATTGGAGTCAGAATAGAGACTATGAAGCCAAGAAGAATAAAGATAACGGGAACTGGAATGTATGTGCCGGAAAAGATTTTGACCAATCAGGACCTTGAGAAAATGGTGGATACTTCTGACGAATGGATAACCACGAGAACAGGAATTAAAGAAAGACGCATCACGGCCCCTCATGAAACCACTGCGGATATGGCGATTACAGCAGGACAAAGAGCTATTCAGGACGCGGGACTCAAGGCAAAAGATATTGATATGGTGCTGGTGGCCACGTCCACTCCGGATACGATTTTTCCATCCACGGCCACATGGGTTCAAAAAGGGTTAAAGGCTGACTACGCTCCTGCGTTTGATTTGTCAGCCGGATGCACAGGATTTTTATATGGAATGATTGTTGCGGAAGGGCTTATTTTTAACGGAACCTCCCGCAGGGTTCTTCTTATAGGATCTGAATGCCTCACCAAAATTACAAATTGGAAGGACCGCAATACCTGTGTTTTATTTGGAGACGGTGCCGCTGCGGCTGTATTAGAAGAATCCAAGGATGAAAGCGGAATGCTTTCCTCTTATTGGAAAGCGGATGGAAATCTGGGAGAGCTTCTCATCATCCCAGGTGGTGGGGTGTTGAATCCGGCCACCCATCAGACCGTTGATCAGGATCTCCATTATCTGCAGATGAAAGGAAATGAGGTGTTCAAACATGCGGTAAAGCGCATGGGAGAGGCCGCTCTCATGGCTTTAAAGAAAGCAGACATCAAAAGAGAGAATATTGCCTACTTGATTCCTCATCAGGCAAATATTCGCATTATTCAAGCAACTGGAAGAAGGCTGAAGCTTCCTGATGAGAAAGTGTTTTCCAATATCCATAAATACGGAAATATGTCTGTAGCCACCATCCCGGTAGGGCTTCATGAACTCAAAGAAGAAGGCAAGCTTCAGAAAGGTTCCGACATTGTGATGGTGGCTTTTGGAGCGGGTTTTACGTGGGCGGCCGTGGTATACCGCTGGTAACACATTTTAATTATTCATAAAATCAGCCTGCACCTATATTCTATATTTCTTAATCGATTGGGTTTTGATATTCTGTCAGCAAACAAAGTTTATCTCTTTATTTCTGTTTATATTTAAACTTAAATGCAGGCTGATTTTACCTTTCAGGCGAGCTTATCTTGCAGCATCTGTTTC
>CAZRGM010000002.1:0-88815 GCA_964599635.1 uncultured Eubacteriales bacterium
AGACATACTCACCGTCCAGCTCCGCTGGATTCCCTCAAAAAACTCATCAGAAGGCTGAATCTTCAAAGTCGCTTCAGCCACACCTGAATTTCATTAAGCTTACAAGCTCGACTCGTGAATAATTTAGATATTATAAGGAGAAAATATAAATGAAAAAAAAGCATCTAAAAAACAGCTGGCTGCTGGCATTATTATCTATCATGATGGCTTTTGTATTGATAAACTGCCAGACGGATAACTTGAATCAAGGGAAAAATCTAAAATTCGGAATTTCATTTCCAGCAGAACTCTCCCCGGAACCATTAGATGGGAGACTTTTACTGATGATCTCTAACAATGAAAAGGCAGAGCCCCGATTCCAGATCTCCGATGGACCCAATACTCAACTTATTTTTGGAATAAATGTTGAGGGCCTAAAACCTGGAGAAGAAGCTGTGATCGATTCAGAGGTGTTTGGCTATCCCTTAAAAAGCATAACTGATATTCCCAAAGGAGAATATGTTGTCCAGGCTCTGCTTCATAAATATGAGACATTTCACCGTTCTGACGGCCACACCGTCAAGCTTCCCATGGACAATGGAGAGGGACAGCACTGGAATCAGTCTCCGGGAAATTTGTACAGCACTCCCATAAAAATTAGCATAAACCCAGAAAAAGAGAACACTATCCAAATAAAAATGGATAAAAAAATCCCACCCATTCCTGACCCACCCGAAACTAAATACATCAAACACGTTCAAATACAAAGCAAACTATTAACCGAATTCTGGGGGCGACCCATGCACCTGGGAGCTCACGTACTTCTGCCTGAAGGATTTGATGAACATCCGAATGCCAAATATCCTCTGGTCGTATTCCACGGCCATTTCCCCTATACTTTTGGGGGATTTAGAGAAGAGCCTCCCGATAAAGATATCGAACCTGAATACAGTGAACGGTTTGATCTTGGAGGCTACAACATCGTCCAGCAGGAATATGCCTATCAGTTTTATAAGGAATGGACAGGGCCCGATTTCCCACGAGTGCTTGTTATTGAAATCCAGCATGCCAATCCTTATTACGATGACTCCTATGCGGTTAACTCAGCCAATCTGGGTCCTTATGGAGACGCGATTACCTATGAACTGATCCCCTATATTGAGGAAAAATTTAGAGGGATTGGCAAAGGCTGGTCCCGATTCCTATACGGAGGATCCACTGGAGGTTGGGAAGCCCTTGGGGTTCAGGTATTCTATCCTGATGAATACAATGGATGTTTTGCTGCATGCCCAGATCCCATTGATTTCAGAGCTTATACCGTAGTCAATATTTATAAAAATAAAAATGCTTATTATTTAGAAAGCCCGTGGAAAAAGACACCCAGACCGGGGATGAGAGATTATCTCGGCCATATAAGCTGTACTCTTGAAGAGATGAACCACAGGGAACTTGTCCTCGGAACAAATTCCCGCTCTGGTCAGCAGTGGGATATATGGCAGGCTGTATACTCACCAGTGGGAGAAGACGGATACCCCAAGCCTATTTGGGATAAAATGTCTGGAGATATAGACCCTGAGGTAGCCAAATACTGGCAAGAAAATTATGATTTAAGATACATTTTGGAAAGAAACTGGGACTCCCTGGGTCCTAAACTCAAAGGAAAAATTCATATCTACTGCGGGGACATGGATAACTACTATTTAAACAACGCGGTTTATCTTATGGAAAAATTCCTGGAAAGCACTAAAAATCCATATTATGATGGAGAAGTGGATTACGGAGACAGAGCCGAACACTGCTGGAATGGAGACCATGAAAGACCTAATGCTCTTTCACGTCTCAGATACAACCAAATGTTCATACCCAGAATTGTTCAAAGAATATTGGAGACAGCACCCAGCGGAGCTGACTTGGAAAGCTGGAGATACTGAGGCTAAAATCCGATCCCTGCTCTTAACTCGATTCCCTTTACAAAACGACTGTCATCCGTGTCATAAACGTGAATTTCATATCCCCCAAAACCCACAATACTTAAAATGATCGGTTTTAAGGCTAAATTGAATCCTACCTCTCCTAAGGGAGTGATCGTATTATCCTGAGGTCTGTTATCAAATCCCACCCCCAGAAAAAGCATATTAGGAGCTCTGTCCATAAGAAAAAGCCGCCATCTTCCCCCCAACTCCCAGTGTCTCTCATCATCAGCATAGACATCATCCGAGTCTTCAATGGTTCGATAGTAACCAAGCCTAACAGAGAAAGCTGATTTTGAGGAAGTGTAATACATGAGCTCCAACTGATAATCCTCATCGATGAGCTCAAGGATATCCGTTGTTAGGGAGAAATGAATGGGAGGCAAGCTCCACATCCGAACAGATGACAAAAGTAAAACAAACGTGACAGAAATCAAAATTCCTATTCTTTTTTTCATTGAAGATCCCCCATTTAAATTTTCATTAATCATTTAGGTTCACTGAAATATGGGTGCATTATAAAATAAAGAAATAAAAAAAACAAAATATATTTTTTATCTTCTTGACTTATCTAAGTCGGTCATTATAATGTTAGTGAGTGTTCACTTCCATGGAAGAAACTGTTTTTACCATTTCTAAAGAAAACAGAAAAAGAGAAATCATAGAAGTTTCACTAAAAATTGTAGACAAACACGGGATCAAAGGATTGACCGTTGCCCGCATTGCCAAAGAAGTGGGTTTTACAGAATCAGCTCTTTACAGACATTTTCAATCAAAAAAAGAACTCATCCAAATTATACTGGATGAGGCGAGCCATTCTGCTCACCAACAGCTAAAGGAAATTATTAAATCCAATAAAAATGCCATTGATAAATTAAAATCTCTCCTGAAGATCCATCTCGAATTTTTGGAGGAATTCCCTGGACTTTTTAAAATCATCTATTCTGACGAAATCCATATAGGAGAAAAATCTTTACTGAACAGATTAGAATTTTTGATTAATGGATTAACCGATTCCATTAAAAAAATTATTAATAAAGGTAAAAAGGAAGGTCAATTTCGTTCCGATGTAAATTCCACCTTAGCAGCTGTTAATTTTCTAGGAATCGTTCAGACATCCTTTGCCTATTGGACTATAAAGAATAGAGAAATATCTTTATGCCAGACCGGTAATTTTCTTCTTTCTCAGTTCCTTCATGGAATAACCCCTTAACAAGGGATTTAAAAAAAAGATATTCTTCATGGAACGAAAGAGAGTGAATATTCACTCTCACTTAAAGGAGACTCGAAGTGCTGAATAAATTATTTGAATTCATTATCAAAAATAGAGTCGCCGCTGTGCTCATCATCATTCTCCTCACGGCCCTCTTGGGCCTTCAGATGAAAAATCTGTATTTTGAAAACCAGATGACCCAATGGGTCCCTGAAAAAGATCCAGTCTTGAAACTCCTTCTCCATACCGGAGATCTTTTCGGTTCCAATCAGCTTGTGCTCATCACTTTTAAAATTGATAACCAAAAAGGCTTTTCTCAGGAAACTTTAACTCAAGTCAAAAATCTTACAGATGAATTGAGTCAAAACGATCAAATTTTCCTGGTCTCTTCAATCTCAAACTCACCCCATATCACTCAAATCCAGGGAGGAATCGAAGTCAGAGATTTTCTGGAAAGGATCCCGGAAACCAAGGAAGAATTAGCTGATCTTAAAAAATGTGCTCTATCCAAGGACACTCTGGTCAATAATGTTATCTCTGAAGACGGGGAATGGCTGGCCATAAGTGTATATATTGACCCTCAGGAAGACCTCATCGAAGTCTTCAAAGAAACAGTCAAGCCTACGGTCGAAAAATATCTGGATTCGCAGACTGAAATCTATTACTCTGGGATTCCTTCCGATGCCTATTTTGCAAACGAATTCGTCTCCTCTGACATGAAAAAACTCATTCCTCTTATCATCATTTTGATTCTTTCTGTTCTTTACCTGAGCTTCAGGCATTGGAAAGGGATTGTTTTTCCTCTTATTGTGGTCGTTATTGCCGTCTTATGGACCTTCGGAGTGATGGGATTTTTCCGCAGTCCTCTGAATCTGATAAGTCCCGCTCTTCCTGTTCTGCTGATGGCTCTAGGCTCTGCTTATGGAATCCACGTGGTCAATACCCTCTACCTTCAATCAGACCTCGGCTCCCAAAACCTCATAAAGGTCCAATCCGCAGCCAGCCAAATTGCGACCCCTGTGGTCCTGGCAGGTTTGACCACAATGGCAGGTTTTATTTCGTTTCTGACCGTCAAACTCAAAATCATATCAGAATTTGGACTCTTTTCAGCTCTAGGAATTCTTTTTGCTGTTATTATATCGCTTATTTTTATTCCTACGGCTCATGTTATTTTTAAAGTGAAAGAAGAAACAGCTCAAAAAAGACACATGTCTTTTTTGTCTCCTTTTCTCAAAGTTCTGTTTCGTTTTGTGAAAGCGAGGAAAAAATTTATTCTAGTGCTCACACTTATTCTTATGGTAGGACTAGGTTACGGCATTTTGATCATAAAAAGACAGGTCAATTTTACCCAATATTATCCACAAAAAAGCACTCCTAGGGTGGCTCTTGAAATCGTTAAAGAGCATTTTGGGGGATCGTTTCCCCTGACCGTTTATGTTAAAGGAGACAGCATCAAATCTGCGGCTTTTCTTCGGATTATAAGGAGGATTTCTCTTTACATGGGTTCTGTTCCTGAAGCTAGTCAGCCGTTTTCTCTAGCAGACTTTATTGAGGAGCTGAACTTTCAGCTCAATAACCGTTTTCATATTCCAGAAAACGACCGGGGCGTGGGAAATCTGTGGTTTTTTCTGGAAGGAAGAGACGAGCTCAAGCAAATCATTTCCAACAATCTAACCGAAAGTCAAGTATTCGCAAGGGTTTCAAATTCGGAAATCGAATTTATGCGCCGCACCAGGGATAAAATCAATCTTTTTCTCGAACAGGAATACTCAGAAAATCCCTTTGTGTTTAATCTCAAAGACTTTAATGAAAATCAAATTCAGGAACTCAGAAAAAGGGAAGCCGGTTATATCCTGGATGAAATCAACTGGTTTATTCAATCCTATGGAAAAACTTCGTTTAAAAAAGAATCGGCTCTTCCTAAGTTACATTCTCTTATTCAGGACTTTCCAGAGCCTGAAGACAATGATGTGAAGATGAGAGCTTCTTCAGAGTTTAAAACCACTATTTATTCTGAATTTTTTGACTTTATCATATCTGATTCTGTTAAAAAGACTCTGACCCAAGAATGTATTTCCTCTCTCTCAGAATCAAAAACTTCTCCGCAGGATTTCAAAAACATCTTAGAGCAGGTGATCCCAGAGGAAGAATATGACGAAGAAATCGCTTTTGATGTTGCTTTGACTCTGTCATTTAGAGTGACCGAATCCATCAGGTCTGCTTTTTCGGATAGAGCGTTTAAAGAGCTGTCTCCCCTCATTGATATCAGCCCGGAAAATAACAAAGATTATACTAAAAAACTAAAGGGCCTCTTCTATGAAATCGCAGATGAGATGGTTATCCTTCCTCAAAGGATGGCTCCTTTTGAGGGAAATCCTGTCCAAATCTCCAGAATCGAACAAAGCGGCCATCCCATATTTATGACCCGACTGGATCATTTCCTTTATACATCCCAGATACAGTCTCTCATCCTGGCTCTAGTGATCACATTCATTCTTATTATGATCATGAGTCGGTCTTTCAAATGGGGGCTTATTTCCATCTTTCCTATAGGATTTACCCTTTATGTGATCTACAGCTTTCTGGGCCTGGCAGGAATTCCCCTAGACTTTGCTACCATAATGATCGCAGGAGTCTGTATTGGAGTTGGAATCGATTATGTCATCCATTTCACCCATGGGATTAGAGAAAAAGTAAAACAAGGTTATGGGATTGAAGAGGCCGTCCAGGATGTGTTCATGGAAAAGGGGAAAGCCATTCTGGCCAACTCACTGGCTGTTATGGCTGGTTTTGTGGTCCTGCTCTTTTCTTCTATGAGTCCTCTAAAAAATTTTGGAGGAGTGATGGCTGGAGCTATGTTTTTAGCCGCTCTGTCCTCTTTAACCATACTCCCTGCCCTTATACTCATATTTAAACCTAAAATAGGAGGAAAAAAATGAATAAAAAAATAATTATAATATGTCTATCTCTCTGTCTATTCTCTCTAGGTTTTGGTTGGGATGTCACCGGGAATCATATTCTCAAAAAAGTGGATTCCCTCACCGTAGGAGATGAAGCCCCCAAAGACACTCAAATGGTCATGACCATGAAAATCGTGAGCCCTTCTGGGAACGAAAAAGTACGTGAACTCAAGGCCTGGTCTAAAAACAATCCAAATCAAGATGACTGGCGCCTTATGAAATTTATGTCTCCCCCAGATGTCAGGGATGTCGGTTTTCTCACCCTTTCAGATGAACAGATGTATCTCTACCTCCCAGAGTTTCACCGTATCCGTCGGATCGCCTCCCACAATAAATCGGACAGTTTTATGGGCTCTGATTTTTCCTATGATGACCTGGGAGTGAGCTCCTATCAAAAATATTACGATGCCGAAATCATCAAAGAAGACAATTCTTACTGGATACTTAAACTTTCCAAAAAACCAGAAGCTGATAAACCTTACGAAAATATTGAGATGTGGGTTTCCAAAAATTCGAATCTCCCTGAAAAAATGAAACTTTATGATTCATCCGGAAAACTTTGGAAAGAGATTGCTCAAGAAAGTAAACAGATAAACAAATACCGGGTCCCTGTGAAGATCACCATGAAAAATATCAAGGAAGGATCTTGGACAGAGCTTGTTATGAAAGAAATCCAAACAGACCAGGGACTAGGATCAGAACTATTTACTCCAAGATATTTAAAAAGGAGCATCTGATGAAAAAAACAGTTGTTTTATCTTTATTGATCCTCCTTATCTCCCCACTGACCGCCATAGCTGAGGTCAACCTATCCGGGCGGGTGAAATTGTTCTCTTCTCTCTTTTTAAAAAAGAATGCTGAAGGTCCTTATTTCACTCACGAATCAGCTGAATTTGCCACCAAACGGCTAGAGACCCGTTTGCGTCTTTCAGGATTTTTGTCTGATCAAATCAGCTACTCGGTCAGATTCGACAGTTTTTCCCAACCGGATGCCCTGTTCTCCGAATGGAGATTCCCTGAATCCAGCACTTTAGGTGCTCCCACCCAGGCAGAACCTTTTGATTTTTTTCTTTATGAAGGAAATATGAGAATCACTAATTTTATGTTGGACGGCCTGGATTTCACAATAGGGAAACAAAGAATCTCCTGGGGAACTGCAGATAAAGCGAATGTGGTAGACAATTTAAATCCCATTGATTTTGCTAACTTCCTTACTTTTGACCCTGACTACTTTGCCGAAAGACGCCCCCAGACAGCCCTTAATTTCGAATATTACTTATCCGGATTTACTAAAATCCAGCTGGTGTGGCTTTTATCCCGGCAGATCGCACCTCTTCCTGTTGATTTTTCAAAAATGGTGACTGACTCTCTCCTGCCGAGTTATGTCAACATAGAAACAGAAAATAAACTCTTCCAAAACACGAATTACGCCCTAAGATTCTCAACCATTCTCTTAAACACAGATATTGGACTGAGCTATTACAAAGGAAACTTCCAGCTTCCCATGCTTTATGGAGTTACTCCTACGGTAATCAATGGCCTTGAATACTCCTATAAATATCCCCAGAGAGAGGTTTTTGGATTGGACCTAGCCGGTGAAATATTCTCTGTAGGTTTTTGGGCTGAAGCAGCCTATATAAGACCTGAACATGTGGATGCTTTCGTATTTGTCTCCCTGCTTGTCAATGAAGTCCCTTCTTTATTCAAAAAAACTTTCCCTCTCTTTGAAAATTCTTATTTTAAATATGTAATAGGGGCAGACTACACCCTAGACATAGGAACAGGACTCTACCTTAATGCCCAGTATCTTCACGGCTTTTTTGACGAAACCGATTATTCCACTCAAGCAGAATCCATATTCGGATTTCAAAAAGGAATGTTTTTTGGGGAAATCCAAGACTACATTCTAGCCAGTGCCGAATACAGCCTTCTCAGAGAAAAGCTTAAATTAGAATGCGGGGGCTTAGTGGAATTAAGTGGAGAGGGTCAGTCATTTGCCTTTATGCCGTCATTGGAATATAAGATCAAGGATCTGGTCACTTTTCAAGCTGGAGGATTTCTGGTCTCAGGAAAAGAGGACCGCACCAAGTTCGGTTCTTTTAAAAAAGATAATATTTTGTTTTTCGCATTCAAAACAGACTTTTAATTCGGGATTATTTTAATGATCTTGAGTTTTTTTTATCCGGTGCCCAAACAGATTGAAATATATCACCCTAAAGAAAAATAAAACTATTAAAATCAATTCATTACAATCTACAAAAAAGAAAAGATCATGAAAACTAATTTTCAATTAATTTTGCTAAAATAACCCGTACAAAAAAATAAAAAGGGCCTGAATAGCTTAGTTACTTCTTCCAAACAAACATCAAAACTAAGTTCATCTAAAATGAGTAATGAAAAAGCTGAATCTCCAATAGTACCTTCATTGCCACTATTGAAAATCTTGTCAATTCCTACAAATTTTATACTCTTGCCTACTAAGGAATATGAATCTATTTTATTTGTTATCAAGGCTGACTCAATTTTCGAGAGAATTAACTTGCTATTATTCTCTCTAAATTGACGAATCAGTAAAATTACGTTGCTGATTATCGATATAAAAATAATTATATATAAAAGCTTTTTGGCCCCGGTTTGTTTAACCTTTTAATTTAAAAAAAATGATCAAAGGATTATCCTTCATAGTGAATTTAAAATTTTGAAATCCTTTAATATGATTCTTGTATTTAGTAAATCTATCACTATCATCTATCACTAAAATCAAACCATTTTGATAGGACCCAGCTATATAATTAAAATTAAGATAATTCTGGGGATCTATAGGACTATTTATTAACTTAAAATAAGAATATTTACGAATCACAAAGTTATCGAGATCTACTAACCAAAATTTATAAATATTTGACTCGCGGCATATCTCGGTGACAAACAAATTATTCTTATAATATAATATTTCATCAAAACGATGTAATCTTAATTTGATTTTCATCCTATCTTCTTCGGATAAACCAGATTTGTTCCATATACTTTCAATTCTGTCGTTTTTGCTTGAAAAACAATATTTACTAAAAATTTTATTCTCTATATCATATCTGTTATAACATAAATTATAGGTATCAATGAAATATAATTCCCTATCACTTCCGCTTAATAATATAGAAGGAGAATAGATATACTTCATCAAATACTTTTCATAAACACCAAATTCATTAATTTTTTTTAACCCTGTATTATAAACATATACGGAGCTTTTGTTACGCAGTCCTATTGATCTATTGCGCATAACATCAAGAAATAATTCATCTTGAATTATCTTTATACCTCCGCTAAATATATTTATTTTTCTCTCTTCCAAGAACTCTCCTGTTTTTTTATATTTAATAATTTTATAAACAGTAAGCAAATAAACATTTCCCATAGAGTCAAAATCAAATCCCCTAATTGTCTGATACTCACCAGGTCCCTGACCACGTCTCCCGTATCTGTTTAAAAATTTGCCTTTTTGATCAAAACGGAATAATGCCTGTTGAGAGTATTCATCAAGTAAAAAAATATACCCATTTTTATCTATCCTTACTCGATTTGCATAGCCAAATAAAGAATCATCTGATATCTCTGGTTTAATTATTTTCTCTATTTGGCCTATATCATAAATATTATCAATTTGAAAATCCTTTATTAAAAAATATTTTTCCCCAATAACAATATTCTGTTTATTTTTGTTGCTACAAGAGATGAATAAAAAAGAACAAAGAAATATTGTAAAAAGTAATTTTCCGCTAAATTTGAAATACATTGTTTTCCCTAGTGTTAATTTCCATATTAACACCAATAATAATTGGAAGGGAATAGGCTCTTTATGAGAACTACCCTCCCTCTTTTTCTCCTCTAATTAAATTTCTAGATCATTACAGTATTGGGGCTCACATAGTTCGTTTCCCCCAGCTATACATCGAGTTTTTTCATGTATCTTATCTGGACAAAGGGTGTCTACTCGTTCCCACAAAGTTGCATGAGCATCCTGAGAGAAATAAGTTGAAAAAACAGAGATACAGAACAGCAAAGCTAAAATTCCTAACAATAAAATTCTAATTTTTTTTAACATGTTTTGACCTCTCTTTCATTTAATAATGCATTGATTTACCCAGAAGATCAAATTAACCAAAAAAGGATTAAGTATTTTAGGTTCCATCAAAACCTCCTCTTATATAATTTTTATCATTTTACAAAAAAAAAAAAAATAAAAGTCAAGAAAAGAAAATAATTAACCTGAATAAACTGGATGATGAACAAGCCGAGGTTGCTGCAGATGCAAGGCACAGAGCATGAAGTCGTGCTCCTTCACTGCGAATGCCCTGGTACGAAGTAAATACAGCAAGATCGTCTCGCCTGAGAGGTAAAAAAAATGTCGATTAAAATTAAAATACAGACAGAAAAAATGTTCAAGACAATGTTCTTGAAAAAATCCTGCATATCTCTGAAAATATATTAATCATAAAAATATCGCCATTTTTTTATGAATAGGTCAGGATAATTCACTAGTCGAGATTTTATTAACTCGATGAAATTCAGGTATGGCCGAAGCGACCTAGACTTATGAATAATCAGGTCAATCAAAATCAGCACTGACCTTATGGGTTTTGCAGACTTACAACACTATATGCTTCCGATCTCTTCCTTTATGCTTCTGCTCTAATATTTTCTCTCTACTGCTGTAAGCCGCTTCAATCGCATTGCTGATACTGTCCTCCCTCGCCACCACACACACAAATTCCTTCAGCAATCTAATAATGTTTGGACCGAATTTTCGACCCACAACCACATCTATCCCTTCCAGAACTGAAGAAGTGGCTCTGGCCTTCTCTGGATCACCATGCTTTATAGATTCATCCCCTTTGAACTGAACATTCTCTCTTCTCTCAATAAATTCTTTCTTGTTATCAAAAAATCTGTAAACATAGAAATATTTGGCCATTCCCACATGATCATCATTTAAATTCTTGCCATCATCTGTACCAAAAGCGATTGAAAAATCTTCCTGAATTTTTTTATCCTGGAATAAATTTTTCCCTAAAAGGATCTCCATTTCTTTGTGAATAATTCCATAGATTTCTTTCTCTAACTGTTCTGAATTCAGCTTTTTCTCTTTATTATGTCCTAAACTCGAGGAAACTTCGATATAGCGGTCCACGATTATCCCTTCTCTCTCAAAAAGCTTCCTCCCGCATTGGACATCACAGGCGTCTATCAAAATACTTTTACCTGTATCTTTCATAACCTCATTAAATTTCCACGGCACAATCAAAGCAGAAAGGCATCCAATTTTTATATCATCAGGGTTTTCTTCCCATATTCTTATACAAGCCTTGGATACAGCCACCCCCGCTTCATTCCCGCCATCGCAGGGAAAAATCAAAACTTTATCTCCCATAAATTTCCTTTATTTTAGCAGCTTTTATCTTACCTGAACCCTTCATAAAAAACGGCCCTGCTTTCATTATTATATCTATTTTCTCTGCTTTTTAAAACAACGATAAAACTTTGTTAAAAATCCTTTATCTTCTTAATCATGTATCCAATTGTTTAAATTATTCTCATTTATAGTTGAATTGATCGCCTCTTTACAAATGAAATTAAGAGTACTATTATATGTCTTTAGTGATAGTGGTTTTCATTATCATCTAACCTGGATGATGAACAAGCCGAGGTTGCTGCAGATGCAAGGCGCAGGGCATGAAGTCGCGGTCCTTCACTACGAATGCTCTGGTACGAAGCAGATGCTGTGAGATCGGCTTGCCTTAATGGTAAAAAAATGGCAATTAAAATTAAAATACAAACAGAAAAAATGTTCAAGACATTGTTCTTGAAAAAGTCCTGCATATCTCTGAAAATAAATTAATCATGAAAATATCGCCATTTTTTTATGAATAGGTCAGGCTAAATCATAAATCTTCCAAATTCACAAACAGATAAAAGAATTGGAGAACAAGAAAATTAACGGAAAGGAGAAATTAAATGAAAATAGCTGCAACAGCGGCACAACCTGACATTTCCTCTGACATCGATCCTAGATTCGGCAGAAGCCCTTATTTTATTATTGTTGATTCCGAAACAATGGAATCCGAGGTTATAGATAACTCCAGTGCTGGAGCAGTCAGTGGGGCTGGAGTCCAGGCAGCTCAATTCATTGCGAACAAAGGGGTCAAATTGATCCTTACAGGAAGCTGCGGCCCCAATGCTTTTCAGACTTTTCAAGCCGCAGGAGTCGAAATCATAACCGGAGTGAGCGGCCCCATCAAACAAGCGATCCAGCAATATAAATCAGGAAATCTGAATCAAACAGCTCAAGCCAATGTTCCTTCCCATTTCGGAATGGGGAGAGGCTGGGGTATGGGAAGAGGCATGGGAAGAGGCACGGGAAGAGGCATGCGCCAGGGATTAGGCTTTACTCCTTTTGACCAGCCTTCGGGAGCCTTCCCCGGAGAGACAAATCCCACTCAGCTCACTTCAGAGCAGGAACTCAACTATCTCAAACAACAAGCTGAAAATCTTAAAAATCAGATAGAAAGTATCTCAAAAAAAATTGAAGAACTGGAGAAAAAAGATCAGGAATAAAAACGCATGTTTCGGCATATCTGAAGTGGAAAATGCCCGCCTTCCTTCCGAAAAGGCCCTATTAGCTTAGCAGCTAATAGGGACACTCTTTCTTTGTTATCACAGGATTAGAAACTTATCATTGACTGTCTCTGTTTCTTAGTTTTATGATGGTTGATGAATCCATTTTAAGGATTGAAATCAAGGAGGAGTGATGTCAGATAAATCTCTAAAATTTTTATTGTCCTTTCTGTTGCTATTGTGTTTGATCCCTTATGCTGCTCAAGCACAAATACCAACCCAGGTTAAAAATTTAATCAAACAGGGGGAATTCACCAAAGCCCAGCAGTTAATGAGGCAGGAACTGGCGACTAACTTAAAGATGACTGCCGAGCAGCGGCTTGACATCTCTTTTGAAATCGAGCGATTAGAGAGGATCAAAAAAGATTTTTTAAGAACCGAGCAAGAAATTATCGAATATATCAAATCCTATGCCCCTCAGGTCACCGAAACGGATTTGAGCCGCTGGGAACAAGAGAAATCACTCGAGTCTATGATTATTGATGGTGAAAAACGATATTTTAATCAGGCGGGACCCAATCTATTCCGAATCAACCAGGAATTAAAAAAGCTCAAAAAAGCCAAAGAAAAACCAAGATCTCCTTCTCTTTATAATCGATTAAAAGATGTAAAAAGCATTACCGAGACCGCCCAGAATTCCGGAAAAAAATATGTTAATCCTGTCCATGTCCGAGTAACTTATACTCTTACTGTAAATAAAGACGCAGTGCCTGCTGGAGAAGTGATTCGATGCTGGCTGCCGTTCCCCCGCGAAATCCCCCATCGGCAAACAAGTGTCAAACTCATATCGAGCAAGCCGGAAAAACATATTATCGCTGATAACCAAAACTATCTTCAGCAGTCCATTTATCTGGAGCAAACTGCAGAAGCCGGAAAATCACCCTTTTTTGAAGTTGTGTTTGAATTCAAGAATTATGCGGTTTATCAAAAAATCGATCCTCACAAAGTGAAGCCCGCAAAAATGAATCCTGATCTTGAACCCTTTGTTCAGGAACGACCGCCTCATGTTGTTTTCTCTGATAAGTTAAAAACTTTAAACAAGCAGATTGTGGGCGATGAAAAAAATCCCTATTTTATCGCTCAGAAAATATTTAAATTCATAAATGATAACATCCCCTGGGCCTCAGCCCGAGAATATTCAACCATTCCCAATATCAGCGACTACGTTTATCGTCATAGGCACTGCGATTGTGGAATGCACTCTATTTTCTTTATCACCATGTGCCGAATGAATGGTATCCCGGCACGGTGGCAATCCGGCTGGACCACCAAACCAGGCGGGGGAGGAATGCATGATTGGGGAGAAATCTACTTTGAGCCTTACGGATGGCTACCTGTTGATTCGGATATTGGATTATTGAATTCAAATGATGAAAATATAAAGTGGTTTTTCCTGGGAAGCATGGATGCCTATCGGTTGATTGTGAACGATGACTATTCCCGACCTTTTTATCCGGCAAAAATTCATCATCGCTCTGAAACTATTGATTTTCAGCGAGGAGAGGTCGAGTGGAGAGGTGGAAATCTTTATTTTGATCAGTGGGACTGGGATTATGAGGTTAAGTTATTAAGTTATGAACGAGAACGGATTCCGGCATGGATATTTGGCGCCTTTGATAGGTTTTTTCCCTTAAATGGTTGTTGAAGGCTCCGTGGTTAAATAAAATGAAAGTGATAAAAAAAAGGAGGATGAAAATGAAAATCATATTGAGCTTTTTTCTTATAGCGGCCTTTATTTTTGGCGCTACCCTCACATCCGGGGCTTCCACTTCCATAAAAAAAGTCCAGAAATACCGGGAAAATCATGAACATCAAATCATTAAAGAATTCATGGAGCTTCTGTCTATTCCCAATGTTTCTTCAGATACGGTCAACATCCGGAAAAACGCTGAATTCATCCAATCCATGATGGAAAAACGGGGGATCCAAACCAGAGTCATGGAAACCCAAGGGAATCCCATTGTTTACGGAGAGCTGAACAATCCCCAATCCACTCAAACCTATCTGTTTTATGTTCACTATGACGGACAGCCCGTAGACCCTGAAGAATGGACTGACACTCATCCCTTTGAACCCGCTTTAAGACCGGGAAAATTGAAATCCGGAACCTGTGAGCCCAAACCCATTCCTTTCCCGGAACCGGGCGAAAAATTCAAAAAAGACTGGAGGATCTATGCCCGGGGTTCTTCGGATGACCGGGCCCCCATCATCGGACTGCTCACCGCCATAGACATCCGCATGGTCAAAGGAAATGAACCGGATGATATGAGACAAAAAGTCATAGACCATATCAAAGAAGAGGGATACCATGTGGTGTCCCAAACGCCGGATCATAAAACCAGGATGACCTATGAGAAAATCGCCAAAGTTATGAAGTCTGAAGTAGGCTATAAGGCTTATAAAACGCCCATGGATTCTCCTCTGGTCCAGGAAGTCATCCATTCAGTCACCCAACACTGCGAACAGGCTCCTGTGCTCTTGCCCTCTCTGGGAGGCTCTCTTCCTATCTATCTGTTCCACGAGACTCTGAGTGTTCCCATCATAGGACTTCCCATAACCAATCATGACAACAATCAGCACCAGCCGGACGAGAATTTCCGAATCGGCCATTTATGGACCGGAATCGAAACCTACACTGCTATCATCATTGAATAAGGAGAAGAAGTCTTAATTCGCGATGTAGCTGCTTCTGTAAGTGACTCTGTAGAAGCCAATCTTGACTCTGACCCGGATGTTCCAAAAGCAAGAGCAGCTTTTTCATTGTTCGGCTTCCAGCCCAAATATAAATCAAACAAAAAATTGTCAATACGTAAAAAAAAGGGCTTAAAGCTTTTAAGCCCTAAGCCCTTAATGGGATTGTTATCTGTATGTTCAGCGTTTGATGAGATGAATGTCTCCGCTGAAAGTTTTGAGTTCTATATCAGCTCCGCCTCCGTTAACTCTTCCGTTTAATTCTTTGTTGCTGATCTTTCCTGAAACCGTGATATCAAAATCACTGTTTATGCTTCCGCTAAAAGTTTTTGACCTCAGTCTAAATTTGGAATCTTTAGGTATCCTCAGGTAAATTCCTCCGCTGTGCGACTTCATGTAATAGCGTCCTTCTCTGTTGATGTCCCCAATATACTCCACCTTACCGCTTAAAGATTCAGCATTGACTTTTATGGCTCCTTTCACATCCATGAGTTCAACTTCGCCGCTCACAGTTTCTGCCTCGATATCTCCGTTTTTGATGTCTTGAAGGGTTATTTCCCCAGAGACTGTCTTCAAATCCGCATCTCCGGTCACATTCTTGACTTCTATGTCTCCACTTACAGAATTACAGTTTACTCCATCAGATGCATTGGTGACAGTGACGTCCCCGCTCACGGATTTGGCTCGTGCAAAACTGGAAGCATCCATGACCTCGACATCTCCGCTCACAGTTTCTGCATGAAGTTCTCCTCCGATTTTTTCAGCCATCACATCCCCGCTCACAGAATGAACATCAGCTTCAGCCTGATCCGGAACAATCAGCCAAAAATCCACTGAAAAATCTTTGATTTTCCGGTTAAAAATATTTTCCCGGGGATAATCAGTTTTGATGGTGAGAGTATCTCCCTGTTTGGAAACATCAATTTTAACCAGGTCAAATCTTTCCTGAGCTATTTTCTCAGAAGAAGCTTTAGTTGTTTTAACGGCTCTGATGGAGACTTCTGCTTTGTCCCAAGTTTTGACTTCAATATCTCCAGAGATGTTTCTGAGAATCACTGTGCCTGTTTTAGATAGAGCTACGGTATCTTCGAACTTCTGCTCATACTTCTGATTCGCTGATGAATACTGAGGGATCATTCCAAAAAATAAAAGAATCCCCATGATGACTAAAATGGAACTCATTTTTTTTATCATATCTTTCCTCCTATTATATTTTCGTCTCTGATTCTCCCTTTTTAGGAGAATAATCTTTGACGTTTAAAAGTTGATAAAGCAGATCCGTTTTCTCCTTATAGGCAGCCAGCAGGATATTTCGCGATTCAACATCTTCGGGATCGTTGAGAACCGCTTCGCGGCAGGATGCAATGGAAGAGTCAATCATATCCAGGTTGGCTTGAAAAACTTTGGCCACTTCTGGATCCATCCCATTTTCCTGAGCTTCAGCAGCTCTCAGCATGGATTGGATGGCCTTTTGGTAATACTTTTCCGCCTGTTTTAAATGAGCCACCGCTTTATCCTGCTTCCCAAACGGACTGATTCCTTTTTGATTCCCTATCAAAGTGATGCCGATGACCACAGCCCCTACAACAACCAAAAGAGACAAAACGCCTACAGCATATCTGAGCTGTGGAGACCATCTCCACATTTTTTTCTGTGACTCATGGGGAGAAGTTTGAAGTTCCAATCCTTGTCTGATGCGGGTCCAAACATAAGGGGATGGAGAACCCGCCTCTAATTTCTGAGCGGTTTGAGCAATGCTTTTATACTCTTCCATAAATCTTCGGCATTTTTCACAGGTTTTAAGATGCTGTTCCAAAGAAAAACGCTGGGAAGAATCCAACTCTCCGTCAATGTAATCGCTGATTAATTTTTTGGCTTTTTTGCATCTCATTTTATTCTCCTTTTATAGGACCTGTCGGGTCTGAAGCTTTTTTCTAAGCTTTCCCCTGGCTTTAAAAAGCTGAGATTTTGATGTCCCCTCTGAACACTTCAGTATCTCAGCCACTTCGCGGTGTTTGAATCCCTGAACATCATGAAGGATGAACACACTTCTCAGTCCGGGTGGGAGTTCTTTGATTGCTTTTTTCAGGCTTTCTTCCTTCAGATCTTCAGGTTCTCCGCTTGATTCTTCTCCCACAAAATCCATCACACTATCTAAAGAAAGGGATCTTTGATTCTGTGTTTTGATCTTCCTTAAATAACTGATGCAGGTATTCACTAAAATTCGGTAGGCCCAACCTACAAAGGCCTGGTTATTATCGAGTCGGTGCAGATTGGTGAATATTTTTATAAAAGCATCCTGAAGGATATCTTCGGCTGCAGCCTGGTTCTGAGTGTACCAGTAGGAAACGCCAAAAAATTTTCCTTTGAGCTGTTCATAAACCGATTCCATGGCTTCATGATCGCCCTCGCGGGACCGGTCAATAAGGTCAGGGGAAACCAAATAATTTTCATTGACTTTATATTCCATCACTGGTTCCTTGGTTTTTGAAGGTATTCTATCATATTCCAGGCATCTCGTGCTGAGGCTGAAGAGATTTAAAGTCATTTCTGTGTTTATCATGGGTCACACTCAGTATTAAGGATGAAATAGGGCTTAAAAAGGTTGCTTTTTAATATATTTTTTTTATTAAAAGATCAGATTGTTTTTATTCTACGAAAAAAATTAGATTTCTCCCTCTCTAGGAAATCAGGTTCTAAAGGATTTGGAATGATTTTTGGGCTACTTGAACAACTGAATGGTCTTGCTATTAAAAAGAATAACGATGGAATAGATCCCCAGTGCTGTACCAAAGGGAAAACATAACAGATTGAAAAAAGCCAAAACCACGGTTAATATTCGGCCCCATTCTTTTCTTTTTGAAAGAGCAATCCCGGCGATGATATCCGGGAGGGAAAGAATCGCTATAAAGGATGTCACCCAGATAGCCACCGTCCGTAAAATAATAGGAGCCTCATGACCTATATCCGGGATAAAAGAAGTCCCGAATAAAATCCCAAAAATAAAAATGGCCCATACAAAACCCAGTGCCCCTGAGACAATCCATAAAACCGAAATGATTTTCACATGATTTTCCATTGCAATCTCCCTAAAATGCTTATCTTATATTAATCTTTTTCCAGAATATCTTCAATCTTAAAATTCATATCGCTGTGATGCGTCCCGGGCCAAAACACTCGGCCGCATTGAGGACAGAGCGCAAATGAATTGGACCGCTCAAAAACAAAGGGAGCCACTAAGTTTTTGGCTTGTTTTCTGGAAATGGGCTTCAGCGGAACATTGCATTCGATGCATCTGGAATAAGGCTTGACATGCTCTCTGAGCTCTAATTCATCCAGCACCTGTCTGACCTGTGACTTCCAGTGCTCGCTTCTAATAAAAACAATCTTGATCTGCTTGGCTTTTTCAACAATTCCGGTATCCCGGGTCAGCAGGATGCGGTCTTGCTTTTGGGCCGTGTCAATAAGATCTTTATCCTCAGCGTTACAGAAAAAAAGTGTATCAAATCCCAGGATTCTCAGCCATTTGGCCAATTTCCCCAGCATACAATCAACCACAAATTTCATCATTCTCTTCTTTATCTATCATACCACAACGTGTTGATAATTCAGGTTGACAGGGATTTAACTTTATTCAGAGGATCTAAAACCACCGAATCTCTTCTGGTTTGTATAACTGTATTCACTGGCTAAAATAATAGATTGGTGGACGGTAGGGGACTCGAACCCCCGACCTCAGCGTTGCGAACGCCACGCTCTCCCAACTGAGCTAACCGCCCACGGTGTTAAGTCGTTGATCTCCCCTATAATTTACCATAAAAAACAGTAATAAAAAACAGTAACACAATACCTTTTTACCAATTTTTTTTATGGCTTTATACAAGCTCAGCTCTCTATGGCGGCTGAGGAAAATTTTATTGGGGACGCTCCAGAGTTATTGGGGACGCTCCATAAGGTACCACCCTATATTACAGAATCCATTTATTGGGGACGCTCCATAAGGTACCACCCTATATTACAGAATCCATTGGTACCTAAGAAAGTATTCCAGATTGTCTCTTTTAGAAATATTTCTATTTAATACATAACCGCAATTCTGTGGCCATAAGTTTCTAGATGGAGTGGGACCTGACGAATTCGGACAATCGATGCTTGCATTCTGATATTAAGCAATGTATGTAAGTGGGAGATTTTAGACTAGGGTGGCTCCTAATGGGATGTCCCCATATCTATCACTCTTTTCTGTTGACTAGAGCTAATTTTTATGTGTATGATTTTCTCGCTTGAGCCTCAATAATGCTTTAAATAGAAATATAAAAAAGATGAGGAAAAGTTTTGAACAATTAAATTATCTGGAAAGATACCGGAACGAAGGGACGAAGACTTACAGCCAGCACGCCGACTATACAGAAGCACAGGATCGATTTCAGCCCAGAGCGCAAGTTCCCTCATTTGAATTGCCTTGCTTCAAAATAGCACATGACTCTGCGCATATTTATACCGCAAACCCTTCGCCCGAACTCTCAGCCATTTATATCGATCAAGAGCATGTTTTGTTCTGTGTTCATCCTCAGGTCCTTGCTGAACTGAACACAGATCCTTATGTTGTTGAAATACGACGCACCGGTCACTCCTGTGCGCCATTTAAAGTTACACCCAGCTCTTCAACACGAACGCTCCTGGTTTTGGGAATGACACCGGAGCATGCTCTCAAGGTCCACTTTCCGTTCCGCATTTCACGTTATGGCCGCAAAATGCGCGATGAGGTCATTGAGCAGGCGATCAACGTGTCTAGAGAAATAGAGGCGGGTATAGGCGTTTTTGACCGACGTTTTGCTTTTTTACGCGAAGTAATTGGAGTAGCCCACAAGAATCTATCGCCTGAATCCACACGGGGTGAAAACTGGGGCTACCTGGTACGCGATATGCAGCCTTTCCCCAAGGTTGATGAAGATCGGCAGCTGGTTCCAGGTTTTGCCCTCTACGGAAGCGATTTGCTTAAGCGAGAAAAAGTTCCGCTTCTTTTCGAATTGATCGATCAGGCTGACCCCTGTGGGGACATCCTGGAAAATATCATGCTACCAATTATTCGCCATTGGATCACCTGTTTTCAACATTTCGGATTCCTGCTGGAACCTCACGGACAGAATACTCTTTTCGAAATTGACCGGGACCGGCGGATCAGAAGAGTCGTCCACCGGGACTTGAGTGTCGGGATCGATATGCGCCGCCGCCGTGAGCTTAAGCGCGCCGATGACAGCATCAACGGCTATAATCGGATGGAAACAAGGCCACTTTCACAGCATAACCTACGACAAATTCATAGGCAGCCATTTCTTTGACCGGCTCGTCGACCTCTGCTGCACAAGATATCCTCAACTCCACGCTGAGGACTTTCGAAGCCCCTGCCGGGATGAATTTGCCCGTCTTTTCCCCCGATACCAGGACTATATGCCCGGAACGATTCAATATTTCAAAGAAGAATATGATAAGTTCGGCAAGCCGTTCTACAAAGACACAGGTGAATTACCGGTCTGGCGCCCGGTTTGATATGAAAAACAGGTATGAAAAACAGGTACACAATACCTTTTTACTTATTTCTTTGCTCATGAAAATGGGAATATGCTCATTTCCTCAAAAGACAAGCTGAACTCATTATTTCTGTGCTAAGAAACAGGTGTTTATTGACTCAAATTGCTTCTCATGTGTATTATTATCGATAGAATCACTTAAAGAGAAAAATTTGATGAAAACAAAAAAATGGAGGATAAATGAGACAAAAAAGATTATTCCTTTTGCTTATTTTTTGGGGCTTTTTACAGTTTTACTTATTTTCACAGACAGATATCCGTTTTGATGATTATTTTTTAGATGCCACCCTGCGGGTTGACTATTTCCAAACAGGAGATTCCGCAGAACTTTTATTCAGCATCGACCAGATCTACAAACAGGATGATTGGGCAGGAAATCCTGAAAAACTTATCGATTATTTCAACAGCGGGATGTACTATCTTAAAGTATACTCCATTTCAACCAATAAACTCATTTACTCCCGCGGTTTTGCCACCATATTCGGTGAGTACCGCACCACAGATCCGGCTCGCCAAGGAATCAAAAAGACATTTCATCAAACTTTGCTTCTTCCCTTTCCCAAATCTTCTATTTTGTTTGTGATTGAAGGAAGAGATCCCAGCCAGCAAAACCTACTCTGCCCTATCTTCTCCACAAAGATCGATCCCAAGGATGTGAATATCATCCATCACACTCCGTCTCCTAACAATAAAGTGTTCACCCTTCTTGAAAACGGCCACACCCATAATAAGGTAGATTTTTTGTTTGTTGCTGAAGGATATACAGAAGGTGAAGCTGAAAAATTCAAGAAGGATATAGCTCGCCTCACAGAAGTCCTGTTCAACACTGAACCCTTCAAATCACAGAAGCAACGCTTCAATGTGCGGGGTGTTTTCCGGCCCTCTTTTGAATCCGGGGTGGACCAACCGCATAAAGGAATTTTTCGAAATACGGCTGTAAGCGCATCTTTCAACGCCCTTGACCTTCCGCGCTATCTTCTCCTTGATGACAATAGGGCTCTGCGGGATATCGCTTCCTGTGCTCCCTATGATTCAGTGATTGTCATTGCTAATAGTGAACGCTACGGAGGCGGTGGTATTTATAATGACTACACCATGACCACTGTAGATCATGAAAGAAGCGAGGAGGTTTTTAGGCACGAACTCGGCCATGGTTTTGGAAATCTGGCAGATGAATACTTTACCTCCACTGTTTCCTACAATGAATTCTATCCTCCAGGTATAGAACCCCATGAGCCCAATATCACAGCCCTTCTTGATCCTGAGAATATCAAGTGGAAACATTTACTGACTCCCGGAATTAAGATTCCCACACCCTGGGGTCAAGATGAACTGGAAAATTTGAGAAAAGAAAGAGAGACGGTGGTGTCTGAACTTCAAAAAAAATTTGAACTCCTTAAACAAACCCAACCTGACTCTAAGAAAATTAAATCCCTCAAAAACAAAATTGAAGAGATCCAAAAATCATTCCAGTATCGGATCGATCAAGTTAGAAAAAAGTATCATAGTTTATACCAAGGCAAAATCGGTGTTTTTGAGGGAGCAGGCTATTCCCCCAAAGGATTGTACAGATCTGAAGTGCACGTGGGTATGTTTTATAATGGAGAGTACGGCAAAGTCAGCGAAGAAGCTCTGCTTAAGCAGATTCTTCACCTCAGCCGCTGACTCTAAATGGGAGACGTCTTACTTATCTTTATTTACTTTTTATGTTTATCAACTTTACCTGAGTCATGCTTGTTTATTGAGTGTGTTGGAGTTATAATTTTTGTGTGGGGAAAATGAAAAAGATTAAATTTTTAAGCTCATTATCCATTTTTCTGTTATTCATCACCTTTTCCTTTTTTCTTGCCTACGCTGATGACACCCAATGTATTTGGACTGGGGTGGAAAAAATTGTGGCAATAGGAGACGTTCACGGAGATTATGATAATTTTACCACTATACTGATAAAAACAGGCATTGTATCCCATGAATTATCCTGGAAATCCGGAAAAACACATCTTGTCCAAACAGGGGATGTGATGGATAGGGGACCTGATGCCAAAAAGATTTTGGAACTTATCATGAGGCTGGAGAGAGAATCTGAAAAATCAGGGGGCAGGGTTCACTTTTTGATTGGAAACCATGAAGAAATGAATATTACCGGAATCTCCTTAGAACAGCCAGGATACGTCCCCCCTGAACAGTTTGTCTCCTTTCTTCCCGAAGAATACAGAAAGGAAATGGAGGAAAAACTTAAAAAGAACTATGATGATCCGGACCCTATTTCAGAGAAAATTATTATGGATTACTGGAACCGCCTTATGAATCATAATGAAAAGGCCAAAAGAAAGTATATAGAAAATTTCAATAAACAGTACGGGAACTGGATTTTAAAACACAATGCTGTTATTAAGATAAACAATATTGTTTTTGTTCACGGAGGAATCAGCAAGAAATTTTCTAAATGGGAATTACAAGAAATTAACGACCGAGCGCGGCACGAACTATCGGTCATTCAAAAGGCTTATTTGAAAAACAGACCTCTTAATATAAACTTGGAAATCGTTTTTCAGAGCAATGGGCCATTTTGGTATAGGGAATTAGCCAGCCAGGATGAAAACTATTTCAAACCAGAAGTTGATGTTATATTTAACAATTTAGATGCGAAGGCCATGGTCATAGCTCATACCCCAAAAACTGGAATAACTGTATCAGCTGAAAACATGAGCCGTTTTGATAAGAGAGTATGGGTCATTGACACCGGTATATCAAAGGCATACGGCGGCAAACTCAGCGCATTGATCATTGAAAATGGAAATTTCTCTGTATGGGGTGAATAAAATGAAAAAAAGAAGTAAAAAATTTTCCACTTTTTTGGTGATATTCATTTTTCTTTCTCTTTCTTATTTAACTCCAAATCAAAACAAAAAATCTCTTAACCGCGATGAATTAGAAAAATATTTAAAAAATGCTGAGATTGTTTCCATTGAAAAAGATCTGGAATTGGGCAGAACAAACTTCTGGATAGTGACTCTGAGTGACGGAATAAAAGAACGAAAAGCTATCTTTAAGCATGTCAACCGCCCAAGACCTTCCCTTCTTCCAGATTGTTATAAATATGAAATAGCCGCTTACCGGCTGAACAAAATGTTGAATCTTAATATTGTTCCTCCCGTAGTTGAAAGAAAAATAGAAAATCAAACCGGCTCTATTCAACTTTTAATAGAAAATGTGATTACGGATAGAGACCGAAGACTTAGAAATATCAAACCAGAAAATCTAAATGAATTCAAAAATGACCTTGACATCATCCTCGTTTTTGAAAACCTTGCTTGTGACCAGTGCCGTGACAGTAGTGACATTCTCATTGAATCAGATCATTGGAAGGTCTGGAGAGTGGATTTCTCTGAAGCTTTCCCTCCTTCCTCGGCTAGTTTAGAGTTATGCCAGATCGAGCGCTGTTCTAAAGCTCTTTATCATCGTCTTCTGGATCTGGACAACAATAAATTAAAAACAGAACTTGATCCTTACTTAAACGAAAAAGAAATCAACTTTTTGTTAGAAAGAAAACAATTAATCATTAAAACCCTTAAAAATCTAATCGAAAAAAAAGGAGAAAAACAAGTCCTTTTTTAGACTCTTATTATTTCCCAACGCCCATTTTTTGTGCAGTCTATTCTAATTCTAATCCAATCAATTTTTTATAAAAATAATTCTCTTTTATCAACAACTATTTTCACAGAATTGGTGGAAAAAATTCTATGAAGTCGACTTTTCTTTTTATAATGACTTGACATTTTTTTTTATACCATAGAAAATTCTCTTAATAAGAGAGGAGGGTAAAATGAGTAAATTTCTAAAATTATTTTTTCTTTCGATTTTTATTTTTGCTTCAAGCTTTCAAATTTTTCCTCAGTTCACTCCAGAAGAAGTGGCTGAGATGGAGAAATGGGAGGAATATCTTAAGACTGCAGAAATCACAGGGCAGGAACAAATGAAAAGCCGGGAAGCAGTCACCAATCCCTATATCCTTCAGTTAGAAAAAGACGGAATCACCAGACAAGCTTTATGGAAAAATCCCGAAGGACGCATGCGAGGATTTGTCGAAGGATGGAAATGGGAGGTTGCAGCGTACAGATTAAACAAATATTTGGAACTCAATATGGTTCCCCCTACTGTAGAAAGGAGATTCCGAGAAAACAGAGGTTCGTGTCAACTCTGGATTGATACTTGGATAAGCCTCAAAGATAAATACGAAAAAAACATCGATGTTCCTTCCTATAAAGTTTTTCACTGGAATCGAGCTCTTTATCTTCAAAGAGCTTTTGATAACCTCATTGCCAATGTCGATCGACATCAAAATCAATTCCTTATAACAAAAGACTGGCGTATGATTCTTATTGATCATTCCCGAAGCTTTAGAACCGATAAAAAACATACCAAAAACTTGATCTATGATGAAAATTATAAAGAAGGTCCCAGGATCATGAAACAACTCCCCAGGGAATTCGTGGAGAAGCTGGAATCATTAAATCAAGAAGTTATAAAAAATGTAGTAGGGGAATATCTAACAGATAAAGAAATAGAAGCTGTGCTTATGCGGAGAGATTTAATCATAAATTGGATCAAACAAAGAATAGAAAAATTAGGAGAAGATGAAGTCCTCTATTAAAAAACTCCTATCTGATCCACGTTTTTACATATTCATTTGACCATTTTCAAAGGACCTGGGCACCATTCTGCGCTCATGGAATCATAATATCCCAAGAAAGTCGAGCCTAATATTGGATTCTCAATTTCCTGCCATTTTTATTGACTAAAAATGTTTTTTATGTGTATGATTTAATGTAAAATCATTTCAATAAAAAGGATTTGTTTTGAAATTTTAAATAATATGGAAACACCCATCATGACAACGATTCATCCTGGGCTCATGCTCATTCTGGGCACATTAATAATCCTTTTGCTGGCGTGGATCTTCTGGCCAAAATATGGACTTTTGGCCTTACTGACCAGAACCCGAATGACCAATCGCCGCGTCATGATGGAGGATGCTTTAAAATTTCTTTTTGACTGCGAATACAAAAAATCTTCCTGCAATTTGAACACCCTAGCCGGAAATCTGAACATCTCTACAGACAAGACTTCAAAACTACTTGATCGCTTGTGCTCTATGGGCCTGATTACCATGAAAGATGAGAACATCAGGCTGACATCAACCGGGAGGTCCTACTCTCTGCGTGTTATTCGAGTCCACCGAATTTGGGAAAAATACCTGGCCGATGAAACTGGGATCGCTCAAAAGGAATGGCACAGAGAAGCGGATTACCTGGAGCACCAAATATCACCGGAAGCTGCAGATAAGCTGGCTGCTCAGATCGGCAACCCTGTTTTTGACCCGCATGGAGACCCCATTCCTTCCCCTGAAGGTGACCTGCCTAAACACAAGGGGCAGACACTCAGCACCCTGAAAGTAGGAGACACGGCCAGGATCGTCCATATCGAAGATGAGCCTCATAACATTTATGAACAACTGGTCGTCCTGGGCCTTTATCCCGGCATGCAGGTGTATATAACGGATTTTGGTGATGAAAGAATTACTTTTGCTGCCGATGGTGAAGAATATGTACTGACTCCGCTGTTCGCTTCGAGCATTACTGTAGAGCCGATCTCTGAAACGGTCCCTTTAGCTCCTAAATATAAATGGCTATCTTCTCTTAAAATAGGCGAAAAAGCGGTCATTGCAGGAATTTCTCCCAATTGTCACGGTCAACAGCGCAGACGATTAATGGATCTCGGCATCGTTCCGGGAAGTGTGATATCCGCTGAAATGAAAAGTGCGGCAGGTGATCCCACAGCTTACCGGATTATGGGGGCTATCATTGGCATCCGGAAAGATCAAGCTGACTATATTTTTATCGAAAAAAAAGAAGATCCCCCCAATGACTAAACAAGATAATTGCGAACATTGTCCGGTGCATAATAAAGAAAGCCTCATTCGTCTGGGCGTCAACATGGAGCATGTCGATTATGTGATCAGCCTCGCCGGCAATCCCAACACGGGTAAAAGCACAGTCTTTAATAATCTCACCGGCTTACGACAACATACAGGTAACTGGCCAGGTAAGACGGTCACCCGGGCCGAAGGGGGATTTTCACTGAATGGCAAACGTTACAAGGTCGTGGACCTGCCGGGCACTTACTCCCTTTTATCCACCAGCACCGATGAGGAAGTAGCCCGAAATTTCATTTTATTCGGCCGTCCCGATGTAACAGTTATTGTTGCTGACTCCACCCGGCTCGAGCGCAATCTGAATCTTGTGTTGCAAATTCTGGAAATCACCAACCGAACCGTGCTCTGCCTTAACTTGATTGACGAAGCACGCCGCAATCACATTGAAATTGACCAAAGGATACTGTCAAAGGAACTAGGCATCCCGGTTGTCGCAACGGCCGCCCGTCAAAAAGAAGGGATGGAAGAGCTCACTGCGGCTATTGAGGAGGTTGCCACAGGAAAAACTATCTGTAAACCTTACCGAATAGAAATCCGTTCGGCCAAACTGAATCATGCTATCGCCACCTTGAGGGAAAAATTATCGGGACAATTTCCAAACCTTCCTAACCTCGATTGGGTAGCTTTACGACTGCTGGAAGGAGACCCCAGCATCATAGAAGCAGTCCGATCAGGTGAATTGGGTCGATTAAAAGCCGATGTTTCCTCTGTACAAACTTTAAACCAAGATGATAGAAAATAAATCGAGAAAAGACCGGGAAGATATCCTAACATTAGCCAACACCACCCGATGGGATCTTGGGGTGAATTTTCACGATTCAGTCATTGAGTCCATCTATGAAGACGCCTCCAGAATCGCCCGCAAAACCGTTTATATGAAAGGGGAAAAACCCCCTTACAGTCTGGATCAAAAAATTGATAAAATCGTAACGAGCCGCTGGTTAGGCTTCCCCATTATGTTCCTTCTCTTAGCGGTGGTCTTTTGGATCACAGTATCAGGAGCTAATTATCCTTCCAGACTGCTGTCATCGCTCCTGATCGATACCCTCCATCCTTTTTTAAAAAACATAGCTGCTCTCGTCAATTTACCCTCGTGGCTGGACGGAGTGATGATCGATGGAGCTTACCTTTCCATGGCTTGGGTGGTCTCGGTCATGCTCCCCCCCATGGCCATTTTCTTTCCTCTGTTCACACTGCTCGAAGATCTGGGATATTTGCCCCGAGTGGCCTTTAACATGGACAGCCTATTTCGCAAAGCTGGGGCACACGGCAAACAAGCCCTAACCCTTAGTATGGGATTTGGCTGTAATGCGGCCGGCGTGATCGCTGCGCGTGTGATTGACAGCCCCCGCGAGCGGCTGATCGCTATCATCACCAACAATTTTTCTCTCTGCAACGGCCGATGGCCGACACAGATCCTGATTGCAACTATTTTTATCGGCGGAGCTGCGCCCGCTCATTGGGCAGGGCTTATATCTGCCGGTGCGGTTGTCGGCGTTGCTGTACTGGGGATATTTTTCAGTCTGGTCGTCTCCTGGGGCTTAAGCAAATCCATCCTTCGTGGTGAAGCCTCCGCTTTCAGTCTGGAATTACCCCCTTACCGTCCCCCAAGGATTCTGCAGACTCTATATACCTCATTGATCGACCGGACTATCTTTGTCTTATGGCGCGCGATCATCTTCGCCCTTCCTGCAGGAATCGTCATCTGGCTGGTAGCCAATATAAAAATCGGAGAACTGAGTCTTGCCGAATTCTTTATCCGATGGTCTGATCCGTTTGCCCTTTTATTCGGCTTGAATGGAGTGATTCTTTTAGCCTTCATTATCGCCATCCCCGCCAACGAGATTGTTATTCCCACAATTCTGATGCTGACCGTGCTGACAGCTGGTATGGCTGGCGTGGGTGAAGGCGCAGGAGTCATGTTTGAGCTTGAGTCGATTGCCGATACGGAAGCCATCTTGAGAGGAGGCAGCTGGACTCTGCTGACTGCCATCAACCTCATGTTGTTCAGTCTCTTACATAATCCCTGTTCAACGACCATCTACACCATTTACAAGGAGACCAAAAGCGCTAAATGGACTCTTATGTCCACCTTTTTACCCCTCTTGCTGGGTCTAATCATCTGCTTTTTTACCACTCAGATCTGGCTTTTTTTTGCAAAATGAGGCACATATCCCAGCTCCCTGGAAAAACCTGAGTTATGCAGTTAAAATAGGAGGAAGAGAAACTTGCGTTTTTCATTTTTGTTGTTAAAATAAGAGTCAACTTTTTTGATCACAATTAATCTGAACTATTCACGATCTTTGGAATAATTCAGGGTAATAAAAGGAGGTAAAATGGCAGGATTCATAAAAAAAATCCTTTGGTCAACCGATTTTTCTGACGAAGCTCAGAACGCTCTTCTTTATGCGGATGCATTTGCCAATGCATTTAAAGCCAATATTATCGCGCTTCATGTGCTTCCGGATGTTTCCCCAGCCCTTTACGATGCGGAAGAAGCGATAAAAGGCGAGATTGCCGAAAGAGTCTCGGCTGTAAAGGGTAAAAGAAAGAAAAAAATGGAAGACATCGGAAAATCCAAGCGCATGACCTTTAAGATACTCATCAAAGAAGGCAATGCGGCTAAGAAAATAGTAGAGACGGCAGAGGAGGAAAAAGCGGATCTGATCGTTCTGGGAAAAAGAGGTTTATCTGCCATCGAGAGACTTTTTATCGGGAGTGTGGCTAATCAGGTTCTTCGGAGTTCTTCCATTCCTCTTCTTTTGACCAAAAAGAATGGAGGTAAACCCCGTTTCAAAAAAATTCTTGTTCCCACGGACTTTTCCGAGCAAGAGGAGAGAGAGAGGGACTATGCCTGGAAATTGGCCAAAGGATTCGATTCTGATCTAGTTCTTCTTCATGTTCTCGAGCTCCATGACTATAAATTTTCGCCTCGTGCCCTGGATGAAATGTTTGATAGCGTGAAAAAAAGACTTAGACAAAGAAAAAAAAGGGAAAAGGAAGATATTAAAGTATCTGAAGAAGTGTCTCGGTCCATCAATGCAGCAATCGGCATCAACGATTATGTAGATACGGAAAAAGCAGACATGATTGTGATGTCTACCTATGTCCAAAGCAAATGGGAACGGTTCTTTTTAGGGAGTACCACTGAAAAAGTCATCAGCTATTCCTCCGTCCCTGTCTTTGCCATTCCTCCTTACCGCCAGACACGATAAGACTGGAGGATAAGAAAAAGGGTCATTGGATCTCCTATTAAAAAACTGGCGCGATCTCCTACCCCGCAGCATAAAGGTTTTTCCGAAAAAAAGAAGGAGTGAGATTCTTTAACCGCGCCAGTTATTCATTCCATAAAATTAGTGAATAGGTATTGTGTACCTATTTTTTTGTGAGTAATTGGCACATCTCAACCAGCTTGATAAATTCAGCCCGATATCCATGCGTATCTTTACCTTTTCCTTGCTGAGCCAGCTTTAAGATGCTCTCAAAATCAGTGCTTCCCTTAAACTCAGAATCCCTGAGCAGCATACCGAATTCAGCCACTGCTGCAGAAAATCTGAAATCATCGGAAACTTTTTCTAAAGGGATACCTTCGTCTTTAACTGGGGTTTCAATAAGTCTGCTTTTGTCTCCATCCGGATTTTTATACCGAAGCTTTATGGTCATAACCTCAGGGCTTTCAAACGCCTCGGGATTTATTTTCGTCTCTTGGTACTTCAAATCTCCGATTTCAACCACTTCTTCATCTGATCCATAGGGAATCACTTCATAGAGAGCGGTCACCGAATGACCGGAACCCAACTCACCTGCATCCTTGGCATCGTCCACAAAGTCCTCCTTATCCAGAATTCTGTTTTCATATCCAATCAACCGGTACGCTTTGACTTTGGCAGGATTGAACTCGATCTGAATCTTCACATCTTTAGCTATGGTGAATAAGGTTCCTGTTAATTCATCCATAAAAACTTTTTTGGCTTCTAAAATATTGTCAATATAAAAGTAATTCCCGTTCCCTTTATCCGCCAGTTGCTCCATCCGATTGTCTTTGTAATTTCCCATCCCAAATCCAAGGACCGTAAGAAAAATACCTTTTTCTCTATACTCTTCGATCATTCTCACCATCTCTGAAGTGCTGCTCACACCCACGTTGAAATCGCCGTCAGTGGCCAGGATAACCCTGTTGTTTCCGTTTTTTATGAAACTTTCCATGGCAGTCTTGTATGCCAATTGGATCCCTTCGCCTCCAGCTGTAGACCCCCCAGCTCGCAATCGGTCCACAGCCTCAATGATCTGTGCCTTATTGGATGCCGAGGTGGAAGGGAGAACCACGTCTGCAGCTCCAGCGTAAACCACAATGGAGACTCTATCATTCGGATCTAACTCCTTAGCCAGCAGTTTGAAAGCTGTCTGAAGCAGAGGAAGTTTATTGGGAGTCTTCATCGAACCGCTCACATCCAAAAGAAAAACCAAATTACTTGGAGACTGCTCTTCAGGGCTGAGCTTTCGCCCCTGAAGTCCGATATGGATCAGCTTATGAGTTTCATCCCAGGGACAGGAGGAAATTTCCGTAAAGATTGAAAAGGGTTTATTATTTTTTGGAAGCGGATAATTATAGTCAAAATAATTGATCAACTCTTCAATGCGCACCGCATCTTTGAGAGGAAATTGATGGCTCCGAATAAAACGCCTGACATTAGCATAGGAGGCCGTATCCACATCAATGGAAAAAGTGGAGAGAGGGTTTTGCAGGGTATTGAAAAACCGATTTTCATAGATCCGGGAATATTCTTCCGTATTATAGGGAGTGTAAACACTCACAGGAAATTGAACTGATTGAGTCCTGGCTACAGGAGCTACCTCACCCACAACACCTCCCACTACTCCTCCAAGGACTCCTCCTTCATAATCCATCTTCATAAAATGATCTATTTTGAGCTGGATATTGATCTCTACTGTGTTTCCAGAAGGGATATCTATATCTTTTTTCTCATATGGGATAAATCCAGTTATTCCGGAATACAAGTCATAGATACCTGGGATGATGCCTTTAAAAGAATAAAAACCTTTGATATCTGTAGAAGTAGCGTATTCTTTTCCAGTGGACTGCTCGACAATTTTGACAAGGACTCCCGGAATAAAACTTCCCTCCGTATCGGTGACTCTGCCTTTGATGCCGGTTACTCCTACTGCCTGGAGGAACAATAATGAAATCAAAATGAAAACAAACATCCCTGAAACCGATATTTTTGGGGAATTTTTGACTGACATTTTTATCTCCTTATCTTTTATTTATCTGATTTTTATTCATCCTTCTAATACAATATACAAACCAGGAAAATAAATATTCCTTATTTACCTGAACTATTCATAAAAAAATATGAATGGGAAAGCGGAACAAGCTAAAACATCATGGATTCGCTGGCTTGGGCTTTGATATAGATCAGTATCATGCGGCTCACAACATAAACAAGAACGCTGGCAATGGCAAACAAATACAAAGTCAGAAAAATGACGTTAAATACGGACTGCTTCACCGCTTCTGCCTTTAAGAAGAAAAGGTCAAATACAGTTTTCCCGAAAAGGATAAGCAGAATAGCGGTTCCCCCTGCAGAGCGGAATATATAACTTCTTGCCTTTTCCAAATCAATAGACCCAATACCTATCAAAGGGAAAAGCAGCCATGCCGCACAAATCCACATCGCAATAACAATGATAAAGCCTGTTTTGTTCTTGATCAATCCAGTGTTCTGTTCTGTCACAGCTTATCTGTTAGATGATCTCCCATGATTTCTATGCAGTAAACCACTCTATTTTTACTGACATAATTTCTAAATTTATGCCTCAGGAAATGAATCTTATGGTCAAGGGATACCGGTATTTTTCACCACTGTTCGCTTTAACAGCAGCCATAATCACAAAAACAATAGTTAAAATCCCGATTGCTATCAACAGAAAAATCCCAATGACCACCAATATGAGCAGCGCAGCAACGATGGCGTAAATGGTGATGGATATCTGAAAATTCAAACTCTCTTTACCTTGATCATTCACAAATTCAGACTCATCCTTTTTGATAAGCCAGATGATCAATGGACCAATCACATTACCAAAAGGGATCACAAACCCTGCCAGCGCTGCCAGATGGCAAAACATCCCCCAGTCTCTTTCTTGCTTTTTTTCCATTTTCTTCCTTTAAAAAGTATTGTTTACTTTTTATACCACAATTCAAAATAACAGTAAACATCCATGTTTATCATGGAAGCATTTCTAAAACCGTGATAGAGTTTATTTAACATATAAGTGGAAGAGCAAGGGATTCTTCACCCGTTCGATTCCCCAGCGTGGAATCTCACTCCCGCTCGGGCTTCGCTCTCCTCTAAAGAGGAACCATGCCCGCTCAGCCCTCACAGGGGATTCCTCATCCCTTGCCCTCTCCCCTTAATAAATATTATATATCACATGTATCACGGTTTTAGAAATGCTTCCTTTTATCGGATAATAATTTACAGACCTGAATATAACCAGTATAATTCTTTTTTCATGAGACATTAAAAATGCAGTCTCTCATTCAAATTATTTTTTAATACGGAGGAAAAAAATTGAAAAGAAAAGCAGTCTGTTTGTTTTTTATTATTTCACTCATGGTCCCTTTTGCTTCATCCGCCTTTTCCAATGAAAACAAAGTTATCAAAAAAGCCAATTATGAACTGGCTGCCCGATTCTCACCAGCTCAGCTTAAAAAAATGGTGTTCAACACATCTGTGGATCCCCACTGGCTGAAACACAGCGACCGATTCTGGTATGCCTTTGAGACAAGTGAGGGAAAATCATTTTATATCGCTGATCCGGAAAAAAAAATTAAAAACTACCTTTTTGACAATGTAAAAATGGCGGCCCTGCTCACCGAAATCACCAAAGATCCTTATGATGCCAAGCATCTTCCCATTAAAGAAATCGAATTCGTAAAAAAAGACAGAGCCATTCGTTTTGAAGTCCAAAGTTCCCAAGAAGAAGAGGAGAAAGATAAAGACAAAGAGATGGAAAAAGAAAAAATGCAGGAGGAGGAAAAAAAGGAAGAAAAAAAAGAAAAACCAAAGAAAAAAATGTTTTACTTTGAATATGACCTCTCAACCGGCAAACTGACCCTGCTTGAAGAATATGAAGAACCCCCTGAAAAACCAGAATGGGCTAATATTTCTCCGGACGGAGAAAAAATCGTGTTTGCCCGCCATCACAATCTTTACTGGATGGACAAAGAAAATTATGAAAAAATCCTCAAAGACAAAAAAGCCAAAGATATTGAAGAGCATCAACTAACTGAAGATGGAGTTGAAGATTACAGTTATGCCCGGGGAGAACGAGGGGAAACCAATGTGGAAAAAGAAAAAAACAAAGACAAACGCAAACCAGTCAGAATCATATGGTCTCGAGACTCAAAAAAGTTTGCCATGGTCCGACCGGATAACCGGAAGGTTAAAGACCTCTGGGTCATCAACGCCATCGCCAAGCCCAGACCTACTTTGGAGAGCTATAAATATCACATGCCTAGAGAAAAAGAGGCTCCTCAGTATGATGTGCTTATTTTCGATCTGGAAAAAACAGAGAAAATTCAGGTCCAAGATGACCGGTTCAAGGATCAGTCTGTCTCTTTACTCACAGCTCCTCGTAAAGAAAAAAACAGAGATGATAAAAACAGACCCGCTTTATGGTTGGCTCAAACATCAGATAAATTGTACTTCACCCGAACCAGCCGCGACCTTCATAAAATAGATATCTGTGTGGCTGATGCTTTAACCGGAGAAACCAAGGTGCTTATCGAAGAGCGGCTCAACACCTATTTAGAAACCAGAAATTTGGGATTGATCAACAACGGCGAAGAGCTCATTCACTGGTCTGAGAGAACAGGCTGGGCTCATTTCTATCTTTATGACGGAGAAGGCAACCTGAAAAACCAGATCACATCCGGTCCATTTCACTGCGATGATATCCAGGGTATTGACGAAAAAAACAGATGCCTTTATTTCACAGCCAATGGAAGGGAAAAAGGAGAAGATCCTTATTATGATCATCTCTATCGGGTCAATTTTGACGGCACTGGATTGGAACTACTGAATCCGGGAAACTTCAATCATTTCTCCCGGATATGCGATTCCAATCGATTTTTTGTGGACAATTACTCCAGAGTGGACACAACACCTCAATCTGCTGTTTTAGACAACAAGGGAAACAAGCTCATGGATCTTGAGACCTCAGACCTCTCTCTTCTTATGGAAGCAGGATATCAATTTCCTGAAACTTTTAAAGTCAAAGCTGCTGACAGCATCACAGACCTTTACGGTGTGATGTACAAACCATTTGATTTTGATGAGACTAAAAAATACCCCATCATTGCCTATGTCTATCCAGGTCCTCAAACTGAATCCGTGCCCAAATCATTCTCAGCAGGCAGAGGAAACATGAGTCTGGCTCAATTCGGGTTTGTTGTGATTTGCGTCGGAAATCGGGGAGGACATCCGGACCGATCCAAATGGTACCACAACTATGGTTATGGAAACCTGCGGGACTATGGATTGGCTGACAAAAAGTTTGCCATTGAACAGCTGGCAGCCCGTCACCCCTATATTGACATGGATAAAGTCGGAATCTACGGCCATTCAGGAGGAGGATTTATGTCTACGGCAGCGATGCTGGTTTATCCAGACTTTTTCAAAGTGGCGGTCTCTTCTTCCGGAAACCATGAAAATAACATTTACAACCGGTGGTGGAGTGAAAAACACCACGGAGTGAAAGAAGTTGAAAATAAGGAGGGAGAAGTGACCTTTGAATACGAAATAGACAGAAATTCAGAAATCGCTGAAAACCTCAAAGGGCATCTCCTTTTAACCACAGGGGATATTGATAACAATGTCCATCCGGCCAACACCCTTACTTTGGCTAACGCTCTTATTAAGGCTCATAAGAGATTTGATTTTTTTGTCTTTCCGGGCCAGAGACATGGATACGGAGATAAGAGCGATTACTGGTTCTGGCTCAGAGCCGATTACTTCTGCAAACACCTGATCGGAGATTTTTCCCAGAATGTGGACATGCTCTACCTCCAAAAGGACGAGCCCCAGGACAAAAAATAAATTTAAGTCTCTCAACGAAAATTATTATTGAATAATATCCATCTTTTTTAGCAACATAAATTTAAGGGTGTGGCTGAAGCGGCATTGAAGATTTAGCCTTCTGATGTAATGGATATGATACTGGGATATTCACAATTCGTGGTTTCGTTATGGGAGAAGGGCAAGGGATAAGGAATCCACTATGAGGGCTGAGCGGGCATGGTTCCTCGTTAGAGGAGAGCGAAGCCCGAATGGGAGAGAGATTCCTAGCTGGGGAATCGAGCGGGTGACGAATCCCTTGCCCTTTCCCTCCTAATAACGTTAGGGAGCACAAACCATGCCCTCAAATTTATCTCAGCTTAGCATTTTGAGTTTTTTCCACATCTTCATGAGAAAAAAACCAGACACAGCCGCCGTCACACTCAACACCGAAGCAGGAAGATACTTGCCGTAGATCCAGTAGCCGGCTGCAAAAAGAGCACTGTACACTCCCAAACATCCAAGAGCCATACACACCAGTCCCTGGGGCACATCCCATCCCTTCTCTTTAGAATCCATTGGTTCTCCTTCCTGACGCGCTTCTTTCACCACCTTTTTCCACCCAGGTCCTCCAGGCTTCACAAGTCGATAAAATGACCTGAGAGTGCTCTTATTTGATGCTGGGGTAAGAAATGTCACACTGACCCAGCTCACAGTCGTGATCCCTACCCCAATTAAAAGTTGAAGATGAGAAGATAGGGAAGGCAGTCCTGTATAGGGGTGAAGCACCTGCAGGTAAACCGCCACTAAAAAAGAAATCACCATAGCGGTTAACTCACTATAAGGATTAATCCGCCACCAAAACCAGCGCAGGATGAATAGAAGCCCTGTCCCAGCGCCTACCTGCAGTAAAATTTGAAACGCCTGTAAGGCATTGCTTAAAAGCAGTGCCAAAGCTCCCGCTAAAACCATCAAAGTAACTGTCGAAATCCTTCCGACGAACACCTGTTTTTTTTCATTAGCTTGAGGACTGATAAAGCGTTTATAAAAATCATTGACCACATAGGAAGAGCCCCAATTCAAATGGGTGGAAATGGTGGACATAAATGCCGCCATCAAAGAGGCCACCACCAGTCCTAAAAGACCTGGAGGAAGGAATGTCAACATGGCTGGGTAAGCCATATCATGTCTTAATACATGGGAAGCAACATGAGGGAAAGCAGCCTGCAGAGATTCTAAATCGGGGAAAACGGCTAAAGAACACAGAGCAACCACAATCCAGGGCCAGGGTCTGAGAGCATAGTGAGTGACATTAAAAAGCAGAGTGGCGCCTACCGCATGCCTTTCGGATTTAGCTGACAGCATTCGCTGGACAATATATCCTCCCCCTCCAGGTTCAGCACCAGGATACCAAACGCTCCACCACTGAACAGCCAAAGGGAGAATAAACAAGGGAACAAGGGCATCCCCATTGGAAAAATCAGGAAGAAGACTTAATTTGGAAGCAATGTTCTGATGGGTCAGTAATGAATGAAGGCTCCCGATCTGTGGAAGTTTGACCGCTACTACGGCCGCTCCTATGGCCCCTGCCATAGCCATACCAAATTGAAAAAAATCTGTGATCAGCACTCCTCTCAAACCGCCTAATGCACTGTAGAACACCGTAACCAATGAGGCAATGAGTATCGTCTGGATAGGGGTCAGCTTCAGCATCACTCCTCCGATCTTAATCATAGCCAAGGACACGGTGGCCATGATGAGCACATTAAAAAAAACACCTAGATAAAGAGCCCGAAATCCTCTGAGAAAAGCAGCGGCTTTCCCACTGTATCGAAGCTCATAAAACTCAATATCAGTTAAAATTCGAGAACGCCTCCATAGTTTAGCGTACACAAAAACAGTCAGCATTCCAGTGAGAAGAAAGGCCCACCAGACCCAGTTTCCAGCCACTCCATTCTGCCGGACAATATCTGTAACCAAATTTGGGGTATCGCTGGAAAAAGTGGTGGCCACCATGGATACTCCCAAAAGCCACCAAGGCATATTTCTCCCAGAAAGAAAAAATTCAGTAGAATCTTTTCCCGCTCTTTTCGAAACTGCCAGGCCAATCAGGAGGGATATAAGAAAAAAACCGACTATGAAAGCCCAATCAACTGACTGCAGCGCCAAATCCAAACTCCCTTACTCTAACTTATTCAAAAAAATGACCATCTTTTATTACTGATAAACAATCCAGCTTTGTTTTTATATCTTGTTCAATAGGGAAAAATATACTTAAAAAACTATGAAGAGTAAAGGAGAAAACCTCTATGACCCCTTCACTCCACCTTTTTATAACACCCGAATATAAATTCATGTGTAGCTGAAGCAACTTTAAATATATTCATTTTATAGTGCATATATAATAAATCCTGAGAAATTCAAATAAAGAGATCGCAGCAGAGGAGAAGGGTAAGAGATGAGGAGTCCCCTGAGATGACGCGGCGTGTCTCCGCCCGCAGCGAAAGGAATTCCCCAGGGGGGATGGGTGAAGCGAGGACGGAGATATGCCGCGGCAGAACTCTTGCCTGAATGAATTTTATTCGTTCTTTTTCTCTATCTCATTGATCAGGTTTTTGACTTTCTCCTGCTTGGGATTAAGCTTGAGCGAGGCTTTGAGTACGTCCAGTGCCTTTTTATTCTGGCCAGTCTCATAATAACAAAAGCCTAATGAATTGAGCAGCCCTGTATCACTGTCATAGATCTTATTTCCCTCCAGCAGACTCTCAATGGCCTCTGTATATCTCTCCAAACCCATCAAAGCTTTCCCTTTGAGCAGATGATACTCAAATTTCATATTTTCAACTTCCTTGAGCTTCTCGACCATTTCCATGGCTCGACTGTACTGCTGAGCTTCAACGAGAAAATTGGTGTAATCTAAAAGACCCCCTTGAAAATCCGGATTCATTTTATAGGCCCGATCATAATAAAATTCAGCTTTTTCAGTATTCTCCAGCTTTCTATTTTGCGAGGCCAACATATAATAATAAAGGAAACTATTTGAGAGAGGGAATCCCTTTGACTGTGAAATGGGATGCCCGATAGAAGAACTACCAGAAATGACGAATCCTTCTTTCTGAGTGTCGATAATGTTTCTTTCGCCATCTAACAATGTAAGGACTATTTCATAATAATCAGGGGCAAGCTCATCCGAAGATATGGAGTAAGTGACGTCTATATCCTTTCTATAGGGATATCCTCTAAGCAAGATGGAATAGGATTTTTTCACCGGATTATTCTCTCTCAGCCCATTAACCAACATTTCTATCTTCCCACTCTCCCAAAGAGACTTATCTATATTGGAAACAATAAACAGAACGGCGACATTATCTGATGAAGAATAACTTTTTGATGGATCCAGAATCAGCTTTGTATTCAACACTTTGTAGGGAATATGGATATCTTTTTCATATTCTTGGAATTTATACCCCACAAAGGGGCCGATGATCTGAGGCGAGCTGGAATCTTCCTTGACTTCTATATCTTTCTCTAAGAGTGTAAACTCCTTGCCCACAGAATTTTTAAGAAGAGCTGTGAGTTCATAGCTTCCTTCCGTGACTGGGAAGGAATCCTCAATAGAGATTCCGTTTGATTTGACCTTTCCCAAGTCCTGGGATGGAAAATAATAAGGGTAATTTTTGGTGTACTGAAAAATGACCTCCTCCCCTTCTCTTAAACTCACATTTAATTCAAAATTGCAAAAATACTGGTCATTCGGTTCATAATAATCAATTGATAAATTTTGAGGCATTATGGAAAAATGGACGAAATTCAATCCCAACTGAGGGTCTTTGATCATGGAAACATTTGTGATGCTTTCAATGTAATTAGTCATATACTCCGTGCTCACTAATCCTTTATAATCCAGAAAATTGGTGGCATAGGTCGGATTGATCTCTTTCTTCGGGGACTCAAAAATTTCAGACATAATGATATTGTATTCTGGAGTAGGCTGAAAATTATAGGGAATATCACCCGGGACGATAGAGAGGACCACCAAGGACAAAGTGGGTGCCAGCTCTCTTATTTTTTCATAAGCCCTCTCATAATCTGCAAAATCCATTTCTCTCCCACCAACTAGAAGACTGGTGGGACCATCTGCCACCGGATCATAAATCCTGTATTCTCCAAATCCGCCCCTTTTATAAAAAACGACCGCAAAATGGGGAGGAAGGCCGCTGTCTCCACCTCCATAGTAATACCAGACTTCAACCGGATAAAGTTCTATGCTTCCCTCAAAATATTCTTTGCTTGCGGGTTCCCCCAAAATAATATAGATCATCCCCTTATCCGTTCTCCATCCATCTCTGGAAGTATCACGGCCTAAAAATTCATTGGCGTACTGAAACCTTCTCCTATGTTCTTCTTTATATTCATTCCTTTGAGTTCCTGGAGTGGGGTCTCTTTGCTTCCAAAAAGATTCTATGAAAACATCTCTTTCCCTATCATTGTCAAGCTTAAAGAATACATCTCGTTCTTCATCCAACATGATGTATTGAACCAGATCTAAAAACTCTTGATATCTGGTGGGAAGATTTTCTCTTTTTAACTGTGCCGCTGATACCATTATGGAATAGAATAACAAAAGGCACAGCCAAAACACGACTCTCTTTTTCTTCATCTCAACACCTTTGGAGGACCCAGGTTTTCGGCCCCAGCATATTAGAGTTTATTTTTCTATATTTTTATATTAAATATCTTCCGGGTTCTTCCGATATCCGGCTTTCCTATGATCAGCACATCAAAAAAATATTTCCCCGGCTTCAAATCCAAAGAAAAAGTGAAACGGATCTCTTCCAAATCCATCAACTCTTTTTCTGTGGACTCGAAATACCTTTTCTCATTAAAAGTTTTTTTCTGTGCGCCCTTCCTATCTTCATACACAAAAAACTGAAACTCAAATTCAGCTTTTAACAGACCCTCCTGTTCCACAAAAGCAATCCCTTTAACAGGAATAGAAATATCTAATTCATCCTTACTGGGATCATAGTCGAGCTTAAAATCAATGTATTGGCTCCCTATCTCATTGTTGTAGGCGATTCCAAATTTAGCTCTGTTCATAGCTTCAAATAGATTTCCATAGATCCCAGAGTAGGGATTGAGTCGGTAAGAGTTATCCCCTCGTCTATCTATAAACTCCACGGCAAAATTGAATCTGTAATAGACCCAGAGAATATAACCTTTAATCTCAGGATGATTCAGCATGGGCTCCTGTTCGATTCTGTCCGGAAATCCAAAATGGATATAAATCCGTCCTCTGTCTGTCTTCCATCCCGGGATACCTTCCTTAAAACGCTCGTTGGCATATTCTACCCTTTCATAAAATTCTTCTTTAAACTCATTTCGCTCCGTATCCGGAGTCGGATCTCTTTTTTCCCAAAAATCTTTTATAAATTCCTGTCTGGATTCTTTATCAGGAAGGTGATTGAATATCTTTCTCTCTTCTCCACTCATGACCAACCGCGCTTCTTCATAGAAATCCTCACTCTCGGGATCCAACTCCATTCGGCTGGTCATGGTACAGCTGGTCATGACAACCAGGAAAAAAATCAATGGAACTTTGAGTCTATTCACTTCTTTTCCTTTTTTATCTTCTCAAATAATTCAGAAATCCCTTCACCTGCTCGGCTCTTTCTGAATTGGGATCTAACTCCAAGTATCTCTCGAATCGGGCTATGGCTTCCTCATTTTTTCCCAAAGTCAAATAAGTCAAGCCCAATTGATAAAACCCATCCAGAAAATCTTCTTTTATTTCAACCGAGCGCTGATAATACTTCAAAGCTTCTTCATAGTTGGCCATATTATAAAAACGGGTCCCTATATTATAGAGCACAACAGGATCGTCTATATTCTCAAATTTTATTTTTTGATACCACTCCAAAGCTTTTTCATCATCGCCTTTATTTTCATATGCCTTTCCGATCAAAAGCATCGCCTCGGTATTTTCAGGATCTCCAGCCAAGATTTTTTCATAATATTCCGCGGCTTTATCATACTGTTCTAGCTGAAAATAACAGTTTCCAATGTTCTTATTTATGATATAGATATCTGGATTCTCTTCCAGCAGCTTCTCATACGCCTGGACAGCCTCCCCATATTTCTTTTGATTAAAAAGTTCATTGCCAGCTGCAAGCTTTTCCTTCAGCTCTTCAGTGATCAAAATGCCTTCTGCTTTTTCAAGAGTGATTTCGACATCTGGATTTTTCCCATAAGATTCAACCTCCATGGATATTCCCTTAGGCATGTATCCTACTTTTTCGAAATCTACATTCCAACTGCCGCCTCTAATCCCCATAGCCACCCACTTTCCGTTTTGATCTGTTTTGATTTCAAACCCTGACTCACCACGGAGTGAATACAATTTCACAGTCACATCTTCTATAGGATTTCCTTCCTGGTCATAAACATACCCCACCACCCGGGCTCTTCCCCGATAGGCTTGAGGGAATACAAAGACATTCAGTAAAAGGATCAGAAAGAAACCCAAAATCGATTTTTTCATCCGGCACCTCCCAATCTTTATGATCAATCTTCTCTTTCTCTTCAAGCATCCCATTCTACCATTAAAACACATAAAAAAAAAGCCCCTCTCACTTACATGAGAGGGGCTTTTGATTTCTCTATTCAGACTAAATCTTTTAGAACTCGAACCTCACTCCAAATCTCAGCAGTCTTGGATTCAGGATTTCATTCAGTGATCCTGCTGTCGCACTGGGAGCAAAATCATAGCTTCCATCCGGGTAAATGTAAATAGTTCCCCAATCATACTGGTATCTTCTGTTCTCGATGGTGCTGTTCAAGGCATTAAAAAGGTCTGCCATCAAATAGATTTTCCCCATATCTCCCACATTGAGCACTTTTTCAAGACGGAGGTCCAGTTTGTAGAATGTGGGAAGGCTCTCATCACCAAACGGCTCCAGATACAGGGTTTCACTTCGGTCTCTTGGATTTGGAACTCTGTAGTCAACAACACCGACTGTTCTTCTAAGCAGCCATCCATCTCTGGCTTGAAAGTTAAAAGAGATATGAACACCATAGGGAAGCTGATACAATCCTGTGAGTTTGAGCATCCATGGGGAATAAGTGTACTGATCGATTTTTCCGCTGGCTCCGCCCTGATAAGGCGAATAAACTCTTCCGTCCAGAGCCCAGTTGTTTGTGAGACTCCAATACCCTTCATCTCCATAATGAACTTTCTGATTCTGGAAAGTAAAGCTTCCGTTCAGCATCCATCGGTTAGAAAGTCTCTTGTTAAAGATGATGTCAAATCCCCAGTAATCATTATAAAAATCAGGTCGTAGCGAACGTCGATAATAAGGTGAGTAGTAAGAGGGATCATAACCATTGTAATCATTGGTCATGTAGTAGTAAGGATGGTCATCGGCACCGCCCATATCGCCATTCCAAGGTGTGTCATAGCTGCTGACATCAAAACTGCCCGGAATAGAGGGCGCCTGCACATACCAATCCTGAGTCTGAAACCTGACTGCATTTCCACTCGCATCCACAAAGTGTTTAACACTCCAGACAGCTTTGTCATATCTTCGGTAAGTCGCGTTTACAGAGACTCCGAAATCAGGAAGAACTTCTCTTTGAAGAGCCAACAGAATTTCTGTGGTCCTAGGAGATTGAGCATCAGGTTCAAATGAACCATAGGGGTCTGTTAAAGACAGGGGATTGGTGATATCATAACCTCCCCAATAAGAACCGTAGGCATCATTTAAATCTCCAGAAAAACTTCCTCCTGGAAAAACTGGATAAGGGGTGTACATTCCATCTCCCACTGTTGCCCAGTAGAGCTCATTAAGCGCAACCACATTATCGCCGTTATCCTTCCACCAAAAATCAACCCATCCACCTGTTCCGCCGGGCTTCCAGTAACCGCCCATCATTCCCATGAAGTCTCCATACTGAGCGAATGAGAGCTTGGCAATGGTTTTCCCATCACCGGTCACATCATAGGTGACTCCGATTCTGGGGGAGAATGTCTTCCACCAGTAGGGATCACCCTTGTAATCTGTGGCTCTCACTTCATCAATTTCAACACCTGGCAGAAGCTGATCTAAGGCAGCTATCGCGTCCGGAGATGCCACTTCATCCCATGCCGGATTGCCATCTACAGCTTCCACCGTAAATGGGGCGACATAGGGCTGCTGCTGGTCGTATCTCAAACCCAGAAGCAGGATGAACCTTCCGAAAGTGACGGTATCTCTCAGATAAAAAGAATAAGCGTCGACTCCAATGTCTTCATAGTAACCCCTCCAGTACATGAAACGTCTTATGTTGTCTGGGTTTTCAGCTGTGGTGGGAATCCCGTCGCCGTTCCAGTCAGCGGTTGGAGAAATGTAGTTCCAATAAATTCCCATGTTGCCTGTATAAACCGATTCGGTATAGGCACGTCTGGCTGCATACTCGGCACCAAATAAAATCTCATGGCTGGCACCTAAAAAGCTGTCATTAAAATAGGTCCCTCTTACCGCATACTGGCTCACAGGTCTTTCCACATAGTAACGCCATTCTCCCACATCTCCATCCGGTGCCATGCAGGTATAATTCTTGCGATCATACCACCAGGGATTTTCAAAATCCAGGTCATCCATAGGTGTCAAGTTAAATCCGGCATCAGAGTAAGTGTACATGGCGGAGACAAAGAAATTGTCTCCGAACATGTGCTCATCCTGGAGCTTAAAGATGGGGCTTCCAAAATAATAGCGTCCGCCTTGATAATATCCTCCGGGCAGATACGCACTGGAAGATCGGCCCCATTTGTTTTTACCGCCCACATGCAGGAAAGCCTCAAATCGGTTTTCTGGAATGATTTGGGCATTCAGTTTGAAGGCATAGTTTGCGAGTAGGGTGTCATCATCCCTTCCATAGACTGTGGTGGTCTTGATATCCTGCACACCGTAAGAACCCCATGCCCAAATATGATCTTTCCAAATCGGCACACCCAGGTTAAAACCATAATCTTTGATGCTGTTAACTCTGTTAATTCCAATAAATCCGGGCTCATCCGCTCGGACTTCTTCCACATAATCTTTATTGGCAGCCTGGAATTTCTGATCAGTCATGTACCATCGTCCACCCAGACTCACTTTGTTTCCACCTCGCCGGGTGACCAGGTTAATGGAAACTCCGCCTGTCTGTGTGGTCACATCCGCACCACCCACAGTGACCTTCATCTCTTCAAAGGCATCAAAGTCATAATAACTCGGAGAGGCTCCAATCGCCGCTGGGTCTGTGATGACCATGCCGTCCATATTCCAAACACTCTGGGCATCACTGGAAGCTCCACGAGAAGCCATTTCGGACTGCTGTCCAGATTCAGCTCCTCCGACATTCTCTCGGTCCATTAAAATGGAAGGTGCCATCTGAAGGATAACCCAGGGGTCTCGGGCTGTAGGTAGAGACTGAAGAATTTCATGGGTTACGTTCTGACCCACTTCTGTCTTCTTGGTGTCCACAACAGGTGTCACTGCTGTGACAGTGACTTCCTCTTCCAAGGCTCCCATTTCCATGTCAAGGTTGATCTCAACATTTGAACCCACCACCACGATGATGTTCTGCTTGATGGCGGTTTTGAAACCTTCCAGTTCAGCTTTGATGGTGTAGTCGCTGGCTGGAGCCAGAGAGACGAACCTGAATCGTCCCTGATTGGAAGTGATATCGGTCATAGCTCCGGTTTTTGAACCGGTCAAAGTGACCGTCACACCAGGAAGAGGATTTCCTTCCGTGTCTGTAATCTCACCGAAGATATCTCCAGTTCTCTGCTGCGCCATAATTAATGGAGAAACAAGTAACAACACAAAAAATAAGCTAAAAACTTTACGCAATTTTTTCCTCCTTTTTACCCAAAATTAATTCGGGAAAAGTTTCCTCTAACTCAGGAGTGAAATTCACTCCACCCTCTTTTCTTATTATGCTTTTTAAATATCTCTGGTAACGGACACCTCCTTTTGAATTATAATAATCCATCTTTTCATAATAAAATGAGCAATTTTCATGCCAATTCAGATTTCTTTGCTATATAATGAAATATCAAGCAGATAGCAAAATCTAGCCTTAGGTATTTTTTTTAAATAATCCAAAAAATTGAATATCCTCCAATTTATTGAATCAATCCATTATTTTTTTCATTGCCTTAGAAAAATCTTCTAGTCTTCCAAATGGGAGTTGATGCTATCCAAATGAAATTCAGGTATATCTAAATTTCATCTTTACCTTTTGTGAATTATTTTTTACCATCTTTATAAAGAAAAATGAAAAAAATCAAAGGAAAACATGTTTTTCTGATTCTCTTCATTGTGTTCCTGTTAAGCCGGATCATCCACATTCAGGCAGACCCTCCTCAATACTTAAGCGAAAGCTTAGGGCCTTTCTTTGATGAAGGGATTTACAATCATAATGCCCGAAATCTTATATTATTTGGAAAGTGGAAGCTGGACGAATGGAATGACTTCTATTACAGTGCGGTCTCCACCTGGCTGAAATACCTAACCTTTCAGTTCATAGGAATCGGACGAGCGCAGATCCGCCTTTTTTCCATATTTTTCAGTATGATCTCTCTTCTGTTTATATACTGTGCTGCCAAGGAAAGCTATGGAGAAAATACTGGAATCCTGGCTCTCCTGCTGTTTGGAATCAATTTCATATCCACTATGTATGCCCGTCTCGGAATGCAGGATACTCAGACCCTGACCGTCTTTATTATTGGTTTTTATCTATGGCAGAAAGGGATAAAAAAAAACGGAACCCAAAAAGGAAACTGGATGCTCTTTTTTTCGGGAATTGTTTTCTTTTTAAGTTATACCTTTAAAAACCTTTTTTTGTATCTTCTTCCGGTTCCCCTAATAGCTTATGGATTATATTCACTGATCTATATTCACCACAAAGCTTATCTTAAAAAACTTTTTAAAGGATTTATTTATTTCTCAACTGGAATGATTGCCTCCTTCATTTTATGGTTTACTGCCTTTTACCTTCCATTTAAAGACCCTATATCCCAATTCGGTAAATTTTTTACCACCCAGCAAATGTTTCCTGAAAAAAACATTGCTTTTTATCTAAACAATCTCGCCCGCACATTCCTCTTTAAATACGCTTCCGGAAGTCCTGCTGTTTTATTCGGTACATTCCTATTCCTCTTCATGATTTTATACTGGCTTTACATGCGAAAACAGAAACACATCCTTGCCTCGGATGTCTTTCTCGTAACCTGGTTTGTGGTGTGTTTTTTATTTTTAGGCCTTATCAGCTATCGCCCCACGCGTTACTTTCTTCCCATCATCCCTGTGATGTGTGTGATGACAGCCAGATTCTTGGTCTCCCTTTATAAAACCTCAAAAATAAAGCGGGTCCGTGCCCTGCACTGGAGTTTCTATCCTCTTGGAATATTGATATTAACAGTTCTTTTCCATCGAGGTGTGATCCCCTGGTTCTATAGATATCTCAAACTCAAGCCCGCTGATTCTTTTCCTTTTGTTTATCCGGGAAAAATAGAGCTTAGTGTGAGTTTTGTCATAGCCTTAATTTTAACCTTGTTTATAGCCAATCCAAAAATATTAAAGAATTGGCGCGAGATTCATCTTCCCAAGGCTGCTTCAGTGAGTCTCATCCTTATTCTGGTCCTCACATCCATCTATCTAGAGGGAAAGCACTATTACCGATGGTCTCATTTTCCCCAATATTTTGTGCACAATCTAGGAAAAGACCTCAAAAAATATATAGGCCAAAGCGGTTATTTAGGGGGCATGGATGCACCAGGTGCTGCTTTCGACACCCCTTATAAAGTGCTCATCTCTTACGACAAATTTGTTAACTACAGAGAAAATCCCATCAAAAAATATGGGCTCACTCATCTTTTATTGGTAGACAACAGGGATATTCATGAAAAAGATTATTACTTTAAAAAATATCCTGAGGAGATGAAATGTGCCACTCTTCTTAATCAGTACAACTTCAATAAAAAAAATACTAAATTTTATTTATACTCTCTGGTAGATCCTAAAATCCTATCTCTTTCTGCCCCCGCCAAAATATCTGATCATCAAGAACTGCTTAAAGTCAAAGTCAAAGTCAAAAACTGCGATCCCAGACAACCTAAAAAACTGCATCTCAACTGGCTTCTTTTTCCTGAAAAATCCTTCGTGACCCTAAATGCAGCAACCTCTGGAAAGGAAATCCTCTCTTGGATACCTCCTGAGACAAATAAAGACTTCATTTTAATCGGAAATCCTCCTTCTAATTCTGGAAAGTACAGACTCTTTGTCTACTGGGAACCCCAAAAAGAATATCATTATCCGGTCACTTTAATGACTCATCAGATAGGGAGTGTTGTCTGCGACCCTCAAGCCCTGGAAGAAAAGGCCATCTATCATAGTCCAGAAAAACAGCACCGAACAGGATTTTTGTGTTATGGAAATTACCGCAGCTTTCAGCCTGGATTGTATGAAGCTTTGTTCAGGATCAAAATAAGCCTAAAAGAACACAATATCACAGTGATCCGTTTAGAAGCTGCTTCTAATTTTGGGAAAAACACATTGAACAAAATAGATCTCCAAAATAAAGATTTCAAAAGAGACAAAGAATATCAGTACTTTATTCTTCCTTTTAGACTTGAAAAAGAAACTAAAAATGTAGAATTCCGCGTTTTTACTATGGGAAAAACTGAGGTATGGGCCGATGACATCCAAATCAAATTCAGAGAAGGAACATGGCATAAAGACATCATCATTGTGGATTGAAATTCAGGTATGGCTGTCGCTTACTTCATTTGCAAAAAGGAGCTTCTTTAGGTTAAAATTTTTGGGTTAATGTATAAAAAAAGGACCCAATGGAAATTATGAACCATATCAATAAAAAAAATCCCAGGAACAAATTTTCTCTTCTGCTCCTAAGCCCTCTGATAATTGTGCTGCTCATTTTATCCTCATGCAGCAGGGATACCGGTTCTGGGAAACCTGAGCCTAAAATAAAAATTTCAAAAAATTTATTGGATAGCTTTAATATTTCAGAAAAGATTTACGCCACCAAATATATCGCTGCCTCAAATCCAGATCAAAACCATCATTTCATTTCGGGATGGCATGATCCAGAAAAAAGTTTCCGATGGGCTAAAGACAAAAAAAGTGTTCTGGTTTTTAACGCATCACAGGCCCATGATTTAAATCTAGAAACAGAATGCCGATCTCTCCAAGCAGAAAGTTCAAAAAAACAGAAAGTTCAAATACTCCTTAATTCAAAAAAATTGAGAACCATAGAACTGGATTCTCTTTTCAATGTCTTTAGGATTCCTCTCCCTGCTGACTCAGTCAAAATAGGCGAAAACACTCTCACCTTCAAGTTTGAATGGGCTCAAAAACCATGTGACTTCTCAAATACAGATGACCACCGTCTATTATCAGCTGCCTTTAAATATTTCAAATTCTTTCATTCTGAAACAGAACTTTTAGAATCCCCAAAGCCATTCATCCAGAAAAAAAGTGGTGAAGTCATCCATTTCCCAGGAAGTGCCTTTGTTTTATACTCAAAATGTTTGCCCTCTGAAAATCTTGAAGCTAAAATTTCTAGATTACCTAAAAACATAAAGGCTTATATTAATATAGCTTCGGACAAAGGAATCCAAAAAAATTTTGTTTTTAAAAAACCAGGTTCAAAAAAACTCAATAGGAAACACTTTTCCGGGCAATATTTAAAACTGACCTTCTATTTGGAAAAAAGAAACGGACATCAAGAATCGGCCCAAGACTTTGCTGTTTGGTCTGAAATAAATATTTTAGAGCCGGTCCAGGAAATTAAGATCCAACCAAAGCTCATCGAATTATACAACAAACTGCATGCAGAAAAATTTGATATTGTCTATATTGTTCTGGACGCATTCCATGCTCAGCATTCAAATCTTTATGGTTACCACCGAAACACCACTCCTTTTTTAAAAAAAATCGGAGAAAAAAATGCCTTTTTCCAAAATTTTTACACCAACAGCCCCTATACTCTAGCCTCAACAGGGACACTGTTTACTGCCAGATATCCTCACGAACACGGACTCATAGGAAAAGACACGAGAATCAATCCCGAGCTCCCAAAACTTCAGGAAATCTTATTCAGACATTCAGTTCCTACTTTTCTTATCACTGGTCAGCCGTGGTTCTCCCCAGGATGGGGACTATCAGAAGGTTTCACGAAAACATTTTATAATAAATATCAATTGATATGGGCAGAAGCCTTAACCCAAATATATTCCCATGAATATAAAGATGATCCAAAATTCATTTATATTCATGCTCATCCTCCCCATGCTCCTTATCTTCCTCCCAAAAAGTTCAGGGTCTTCCCACTCCCTGAAAATATCTCATTCAGTCCCATTCCCCAAAATTTCAGGAAAATAGAAACTGGGGAGATCAAAGTGACAGAGGAGCTTTTGGATTATATCGAATCTATGTATGATGCCAATATACTCTATGCAGACAGCATGACTGAAGATATATATCATTTTTTCAAAGAAAACAGCCTTCTTAGCCGAACCATATTCATCATCTCTTCTGACCATGGAGATGCCTGCAAAATGCAGCACGGAAGACTCGGCCATAACACCACTCTTTACCAAGAGATGGTTCACATCCCTTTTATTATGATTTTCCCTGAAAAGCTCAATTTGCCTCCTATCAAAGCTCAAATTCCTTCCAGCGTGGTGGATGCTCCAACCACGATCCTAGACATATTCGGAATTAAAGACGATTATGGATTTAAAGGAAAAAGCCTCCTGCCTTTTATCTTTTCTCCTGAATACACATCCGCTCATGTTTTTTTAGAAAACTTATCTGGAAACAGACATCAAAAAGGGATCATCGAACATCGTTACAAATTCATGTCAACCCAAAATGGCGAGATGCTGTTTGACCTCTGGAATGACTATTCCGAAAAAATAAACATTTTATCTGAAATGCCTGTGACAGCCGGTTACTTTCGTCAACTCGTAAGATCCTACTCCAGTGATCAGGTGATGAAAATTAATAAAATTGATTTTGAAAAAATCGACCAAGAAACTCGGGAAAGGCTCAAAAGCCTCGGCTATATTAAGTAGTCAATAGAACCCAAGCCAGACCTAAATTTCATGAAGCGTGCGTTCTCAATATTTATATATTGGATTATTCTTGAACTTAGATAGCTATAGAGGAAAGGGCAAGGGATGAGGAATCCCCTGCCCTTCCTTCTCAGATGAATCAAGAGTAAATTTTCATTGGGCAAGGTCGATGATAAAATAGGCAAGAAGACGGGCTAGATCTTTCATAAACTCAGGATCTAATTTATCAGCAGTATCTTTTGTGGTGTGAATGTATTCAGGAACCTGTTCCGTTCTAAAGAACAGGCAAGGAACTCTTTTTTTGAAAAAAGGATCCGCATCTGAGGGGCTTCGGTCTGGAGAATCAAAATATTCCGGAATTAATTCCATTCGGACTTCTTCTTGATTAATCCTTTTTATGATTTTCCAGTAATAAGGAAAATTCTCTGCTCCAAAAACCTTCAAGCTGTTTCCACTGCCGACCATATCCAAATTTATGAATAAGGCTGTTTGTTTCACAGGAAAGAGGGGATTCTTTAAATATTCCTTTGAGCCAATGAGTCCCTGCTCTTTACCGCCGAATCCAATAAACAGAACAGAGCGCCTTGGGCTGAGAGGAATTTTTGAAAGGGCCTCTGACACTCCCAGCATCACCGCCACTCCAGAAGCGTTGTCATTGGCCCCAGGCATTATCTCATAGCAGAAACCAACATGATCCAGATGGGCTCCTATGATGATGACTTCATCTTTAAGTTCAGGATCATTTCCCTGGATCAGACCGATCACATTATAGCTAGTTCCCTTGGGATGATGCTCTGTCAGATTTTCCATAGTAAAAATCTTTCCGGTTTCAAAAGAATGAGGACTCAAATCATTTTGAATATTTTCTCTTACTTCCTGGGGTTTATACCCGGATCCTGAAAAAATATCCTTGGCTACAGAATCTCCCACATGAGAAACAAGAAATCCCTCCACATGATCTGTGTTAGGGTCCACGGTTAGATCATGATAAAGCATGGCTTTAGCTCCTTGGGCTGCCGCCATTTTTACTTTATACAGATTGATGGAATAATGATTCCATTCTTCAAATTTTCCAGGATTTTCTTTTGGAGATACTGGAACACCTGGCTCCATAAACACAATCTTGTCTTTTACCTCCACCTCTTGATAGTCGTTGTAATTCAATTCCGGAGCATAAATACCATACCCCACATAAACCACTTCTGCGGTTATGGCTCCAGATCCTGAATCAGCTCCAGGATAGTATTCTTCCTCATATTTATAATACTTTTTTTTATTGAGATTCTGGGAGTCATAATGATAGGCCAGCTCCCCTCCTTTAAAAACCACAGTGTAGGGATTGAGGAAAGACTGGAAGTAGGTATTTTTATTCCCTGCAGGAATAACCTTCCATTTGTTGAAAAGAGAAGCCACCCATTCAGCTGCTTGTCTGTATTCCTGGGTTCCCGAGAGTCTCCCAGCGTATTTTTCGGAACTTAGCTCTGCCGCATAACCCAGAATTTTTTGATCGGAAATGGATTGGATGGCTGTTTCCATAGCCTTCTTTTCTGTTTTCTCAAAATCCTGGAGCATCATAAAAGAGCAGGAAATCGTTAATAAAACCAATAAGCTTAAACACACCGATTTCATTGAAATTTTTTTCATTTTTTTATAAATAATCCAGGCTGGTTAGAAATTCGGTCCCCTGTCTCTTTAAAGACCTGTTTCAATATATCCACACATTGATCCATTTGTTCCTGAGTGTGTTTTGAGGACACTGACAGTCTCAACCTGGTCTTATTTTTTGCCACTGCCGGATAAGTCACCACGCCGGTATACAATCCTCTCTCTTGGATCTTTTTGCTGATTTCCCTCAATCTCAAATCACTTCCTGCCATAACAGGAACCACCTGAGATTTTGTGGTGCCTATATCAAGTCCGGCTTGTTTTAGCTTTTTGTGCATATAACGTATATTCTTCCATAACTTTTCTCTTTCTGATTTATCTTTTGTAAAAATCTCAAGGATCTTTAAAATCCCAGCCGCGGTATGAGGGGCCATGGCACATGAAAACACATAGGACCTTGAAAACATCCTCAGATAGTTCATGAGCTTTTTTTTGCCGGAAACAAATCCTCCTATAGCGCCAAAGGATTTGCTGAAAGTCCCTATGGAAATATCAACTTCATGTTCCAGCTTGAAATGTTCCGCCACTCCCCCGCCTTTTTCTCCAAACACCAGGGTGGCATGAGCTTCATCCACTAACAGCTTAGCCCCGTATTTCTGGCAGATGGGGATGATTTCCGGAAGATTGGCCAAGTCTCCGTCCATGCTGTACACACCCTCCACACACACCAGCATGCGTTTTTTATTTGTCTTTCTCAAAACTCTCTCAAGATGAGATGGATTGTTGTGAGCAAAAACTTTTATTTCAGCTCCAGACATTCGAACCCCATCGTATATGGAGGCGTGAGATAAAATATCCAACACAGCCACATCACCAGGATGAAGAAGACCTGATAATATGCCTACATTGGTGCTGTAACCGGTGGGAAATACAATGGACGATTCCATTCCTTTAAGACGGCTGACCTCTTCTTCCAGTTGGCTTATGGGTCTAGAATAACCGCTTAAAAGAGGAGCAGAAACAGCGCCTGTCCCAAATTCATCCAGAGTGTCTTTGACCGCTTTAATCACATCGGGATGAAAGGAATATCCAAGGTAATTATAGGAACAAAAATTCAAGAATTTTCTCACAGACCGAGTGTTTCGGTCATAAACCTTAAGCTCTGTTCGGGGGCCTGACATCATAGGCTGAATGTAAATCATGTACTTCTTCTTGATCGCATCACCCACATATTCCCAAAAATAGTCAGCCGCTTCAAACAGGTCGTCACTCTCAAAATCTGCGAAATCTGACATGGAATAATCATTACAGTCTATGTTCTTGCCGTCCAACTTCTTCTTATCCAATGACATATTTTTTCCTGTCCGTACCTTTATAAATGATTACCTTTCTAACGTCAAGCTGTAAACACAATCATCAAAAAAATATCTGCGATCACACCTGGGAAACCGGTTGAGGCAACATTGAATATCAAAGATAGCGAATGAAAAAGGGTTAGAGATAAAAAGTTAATGGTCTTTTTTATAAAGATTCAAGATGATTTCTTCTAATCGGCCCGCAAGTAAACGGTTAAAAAAATCAGGGTTTTCCAGCATTAAGAAATGCCCTGAACCTGTTTGATAAATCCAGTTAAAAGACAACGCATTCTGAGTCGCAATTTCATAGGAAGTATCCCGAAGCTTAGAATTAATACAAGTGATAGGAACTTTTATGTCCTTAAACGCCTGAGAACCATCATATCTTAAAAGCTGCTCCAGAATATCCAGAGCCCTCTCTGGCTCAGATCCCATCATATCAAGTATGACTTTTCTCATAAGCTGCTGCTCCACATGATCAGAGAAAAAAGTCTCTACGGCATATTCTCTCATTCTGTTTTTAAAATCCTTTCTCCAGGGCTCTAAAAAATAATCAATCTGTTCCTCTGTATACCCTCTCATATAATGATCCTTAAAAGTATCAACTCCAACCAGGCCGATCACTCTGCTTGGCATAGATCTCGCCGTCTCAAGAATAACAGCACCTCCCATCCCATGGCCAACAAGAATGACATTCTTTAAATTTTCTCTTTCAATAACTGAAGCGACATCACGTCCGAAAGCCTCTATAGACCAGGATTTTCTCTCTGATCCAGAAAGGCCGTGACCAGCAAGATCTAGAGTTACCACCTTGTATCCAGAAGAAAAAGCGGGTATTTGATTTTCCCAATAAGTCATGTCATGACACCACCCATGCACAAAAACTAAAATAAAATTTCCCACTCCTTTAACCTTATAAAAAATATCAATACCATCTTCAGAAACAACTTTTTTGGCTCCTAACGATAAAGCATCCGATTCTGATTGCCTTTTACATCCAGAAAAAAATAGGATCAACCCAAGCAGGACAAAGATTGATATTAAAATTTTCTTCACAACTTCACTCCCTTTATTTATCCTGGTTTATTCATAAAAAAATGACGATATTTTTATGATCATCTTATTTTCAGGGATAAACAGGATTTTTTCAAGAACAATGATTTATCTCTTTCCATAATTATATTGGGTCTTCTCCTCATTCCTATCTGTAGCCGGAGGCGGCTCCGGCGTGATAGAGGATATCTTCTCCCTCAAATCCAAAGTCATTTTAATCTTTATTGAATTTATGGAATCCTTAAGCTGGCGGCTGTTCCTCGCCCCAATAATGGGGCAGGTTACAGCCGGATGACTAGCTGCCCAAGCCACAGCCAAACTAACAGGAGAAAAGCCTCTGCTTAGTGCAAACTCTGAAAAATCATCGGCTACTTTATACATCCAGTCATAACCATATCGAGTTCCATACATCTTATTATTGATCAATCTTCCTGAATCCGGTTTCCTATGAAGTCCGTATTTCCCTGTTAAAAGACCTCCCCCTAAAGGGCTATAAGGAACTACTCCCAGATCCTCTGCTTGAGCATGGGGAAAAATTTCAACTTCGGCCTGGCGTTTAACCAGGTTGTACATAGGCTGGATACAACAAAAAGGAACCCACTTCATTTTATCCGATATCCCCAAGGCTTTTGCCGTCTGCCAGGCCGCAAAATTACTCGCTCCAGAATATAAGATTTTGCCTTGAGCCACCAGATCATCAAGAGCTCGTAATACTTCTTCCAAAGGAGTTAAATCATCAAATCGATGGATAAAATAAATATCTAGGCGGTCGGTTTGAAGGCGTTTCAAGCTGGCTTCAACAGCATTCATGATATGATACCTGGAAGCCCCTCTAGAATTAACATCTTTTCCCGTAGGAAAATAGACCTTACTGGAAATAACGACTTCATTCCGACAGTTTTTTATCAATTTGCCTAAAATCTTTTCAGCTTCGCCGTCATTGTATACATCTGCACAATCAAAAAAATTGATTCCGTTTTCCAGGCATAACTGAAACATATCCTCCGACATACTGGGGTCAGCATCTCCCCCGAAAGACATAGTACCGAAACACAATTGAGAAACCTTGATTCCTGTTTTCCCCAATAATTTATATTTCATGATAACCTCACTTTAAGTGCTGAAGCTTCTCTAGCCTGAAATATAAAACTTCCGCTGTGGAGATTCAAATAAAAAGGGCTAACAAGAAAAATGCTCCATTCATTCTTCTTGAAAAAATCATGCCTATCACTGAAAATGAAATAATCATGGAACCATCGCCATTCTTTTATGAATAGGTCAAGTAAGTTAAGTCCTGGAAGCACCATACAAGTGTTCCATCAGCGCGATAAATTCCGCAGGAAGGGTATCTATAAATTCAATCCCTACACCGAAATTCTTTTCTTCTTTAATATTTTTTACCCACCTTATTTTCCCACGCAAACAAACTGACTTTTTCCCTAATAAAGGTAACTTTATCTTTAAAACAGTGTTTATAGGGAAATATTTTTCGGTCTTTATCTTCACTCCACTCAATGAAAGATTTTCTGTAAATGCCGTAAATCTCTCAAAATCTGGTTTTTTTTGAGAATCCTCTATAAGAATTTCCAATTCAACCTTCTGTTCCTCCTGTTTTCGTTTTTCCTTTCTTTTTTCCTCTCGCATCATCATTCTATCTTTTGTCAATCATAATAATGGCTATTTTTTGAATCATGCTCTCATTTATTTTGTATAAAGAAAGCATTCATTTAATTCTTCGACCCCTGACCTTAAGAAAATAATATAAACAATAATTCATTTGATGTCAAAATTTAAAACGATGTACCTCTTCTATTCATTGCATATAAGTAACCATTCAAGATTCTAGATTCATGCAGAGAAAAAAGGCAAGGGATGAGGAATCCCCTGTGAGGGTTGAGCGGGCAGGGTTCCTCTTTAGAGGAGAGCGAAGCCCGAGAGGGAGTGAGATTCCGCGCTGGGGAATCGAACGGGTGACGAATCCCTTGCCTTTTTTCTCTGTTAACGTTAGCGAGCAAAATCCGTATCTTAATTTCATGAAGCTTGCAAACTTGACTCGTGAATAATCCAGGTTATAATAGATATGTTTCATTTTAAGATGATGCCATTTGAATGCAAATGCCTTCAAAAATGGACAAAATAGATCGAAACAATAAAATTATTCTCTATAAAAAGAATGGCATGAAATTTGCTCATAGTAAAAAGAAGGAGATTTTTATATGAAAAAATTGATCTTGTTCTTATGCTTATTTTTAATCAGCATTTATATTCTGCCCTACCAAAAAGATACCAACGATCAAGATAACTTCATTCCAGTTCCGGTTCGGGTATTCGAAGGAAATCAATTTATAGATGACCTTGGAATAAGCGATTTTGAAATTTATGAAGACGGAATCAGGCAAAAGATCGGAACTCTCTATTTGACGAAAAATACCAGCATCACAAGAAAGGAAGGCTCTGTAGAGATCAATCCTGATATATCGAGAACTTTTTATCTCCTTTTCCAATTAATTGAATACAACCCAAAAATCTCAGATGCCATAGAATATTTCTTTTCAAATATAATAACCCCGAACGATTCACTTGAGATCATGACCCCTATGAAAAATTACACTCTTTCAAATCAGGCTCTGCAGTCCATGTCCATGGAAAACCTGGCAGAAGAAATGATCAAAATCGTCAGAAAAGACACTCAAACCGGCTCCTCTCAGTATAAAAGCTTGATGAGAGACCTTAGAAGGATTGTGAGCAGTATCTCAGGTTCAAGTTCACGGTCAGGATTTGAATTTGAAGAAACCTCCAGTCTTGATTCCTTTGGTATTGAACTTTTACTCCCCAGATACAGAGAAACCCTCAATCAAATAGAACAGCTCCGCTTGGCCAATCAGAGCAACTTTATTAAGTTTGCTTCTCAAGTTAAAAATAAAAAAGGACAGAAATTTGTCTATTTATTTTATGAAAGGGAATTTAGACCTGAACTCCAGCCTGCCGTTATGCAGCAGCTGACCTCTATTCTTCAAGATTCCCCTCATATCCTAGGAAATCTGCAGGACCTTATGGCTGTTTACAGCAGAGAGCCAAAACTGGACACAGAAAAAATCATACATTCTTATGCGGATGCAGGAATTTATTTCAATTTCCTTTTTATAGAAAAAAAACCTGATTATATCACCGGCATCCAGATGCACGAGCAGTCTGAAGATGTCTTCGAGACTTTCTCAAAGACTGCCAGAGCCACTGGTGGAGAGGCCCTCTCCACCCAAAATCCATTTATATCGTTTAAAAACAGCACTGAAAGAGCCAAAAATTACTATCTTCTTTACTACATTCCCCAAAATTCCAAAGATGATGAAATCTTTAAATCCATAGAAATCAAAATCAAAAATAAGGATTATAAGCTATCCTACCGAACCGGATATATTTCAAACTAACTCATTAAGGGGCTGTCTTTTCATCTCTATTTTCTATTATTAGGTCAAAACTTTTGCTTTAAAATTCCGTATAGTTATAATAAAACAATTGACCCGGATTATTCACGAGCCCATATTATGAGCTTAATGAAATTCAGGTGTGGCTGAAGCGGCTTTGAAAAATAAGGAGAATGGTAGAAGGTGAATGGCAAATAATAAGAAACAAATCACTTTTGACCATTTTCAATGGAATGCTTTTGGGAAAAATTTGGGCTATCGCCGAAACAAAATCATTCATAAAAAAAACACCATTTTTTTATGAATACATCAGTTTAAAAAAGAAAAAGAGGTGCCTATGAAACAAAAAATTCAGTTCATTCCTTACTTTATTCTCTTGTTTGCTGTTTTCAGCTTCACATCTGCGGATTCTTTAAAGATTGATCTTTATCACAGCCCAGACTCATGAAAAGGCTGACCCTAGTAAAGGAGAGCAGGGTCTCTACAGACTTTACACTGAAGGTCAAGACAACGATGGCGATGGAGAATATAATGAAGATGGCCCAGGTGGTGTTAACATCGGGATTAATTTTCCCCATCTCTTTAAATTTCATACTCAAACGGGGGGCGCCTGGCCTGGAAGTGAGGAAGAAAGCTATAATCTCATAAAATTTATCATGGAACATAGAGAGATTGGAATGACATTCAGTTTCGGAGCGACAAATTTCTGCCTCAATCCGCCAGAGGGGGGAAGAAAAGGCTCTGTCGACTTGGAGAAAATAAAGATACCTGAAAGATACGGAGAAATGCTGGGTATCGATACGGAAAAGACCTATACCATGAAAGAAATCATTGACCTTCTCCAGCCTTTTGCGCCGGGGGGAATGCAAATTACAGAATCTATGATCGCTCAATTTCTGGGCCTAGGAGCTGTGGTGAATCCTCTTCCTGAAGATTTAAAATATTATCAAGAACTCTCAGAGAAATATAAAAATTTTCTCAAAAAAAACAACCTGGATACTGATCGTCTTGAACCTCAAAAAGCTAAGGATGGGTCTTTTGAACTCTGGGCCTAGTATCATCTGGGCCTTCCCTCGTTCAGTATGGATTTCTGGACATTGCCCAAAGTAAAAAAAGACCAGGAAAAAAAGGAGATAACTCCTGAAAAACTGGAAAAAATGACAGATGAAGAATTTATCGCCTTGGGTGAAGAAAAAATAAATCAATTTCTTAAATCAATGGGAGCTCCCGAAAATTTTAAGGCAAAAAATATCATCGATGCCGTTAAAAGCGGGGCCATGAATACACAAAGAATGGCTGAGATGTTAAAAAAAATGCCTAAACCTCAAGATAAAGAAGGAGCATCTGAAGAAGACAAAGCACTCCTTGTCTTCGGTGATAAAAACCTAGAAGGGAAAGGCTTTGTCAACTGGAAAGAATATGACCACCCGACATTAGGAAAAGTAGAAATAGGAGGAGCTGCCCCTTATGTCAAAAACACTCCTCCTGCAGACATGCTGGAACCGCTGTTAAAAGGTCAGGTCCCCTGGGTTTTTGAGATCGTCGATCAGATGGCTCATGTAAAAATCGCAAAAACTGAGGCCGTAGAGCTTGGAAACGGCATCTACCGCATCAAAGCCTGGGTGGAAAATTCAGGCTACCTCCCTTATCCGACTGCCATGGGGAAAAGAACTGGACAAGCCCGGAGTCTACATAGATGGGAACATCCACGGTAATGAAATCCAGGCTACAGAAGTATGCCTGTATTTCCTCAACTATATCCTCACCAAATATGGAGAGAATGAAAATATAACTGAAATGATCGATAAAAATTGTTTCTATGTTATCCCCACTGTAAATGTGGATGGAAGGTATCACTTTTTTAATGATCCAAATACCTCCAGCAGCAACAGGGGACTCCGGATTCCTAAAGACGATGACAGGGATGGTCTGGTTAATGAAGATTTTCCTGACGACCTGGACGGAGATGGAAATATATGCCTGATGCGGAAAAAAGATCCTTTGGGTCAATACAAAACAGATCCCGAAGATCCCCGCTTAATGGTTCGTATAAAGCCGGGCGAAAAAGGAGAATGGACTCTTCTGGGAGAAGAAGGAATTGACAACGACGGAGATGGCCTGATCAATGAAGATTCAGAAGGGTATGTCGATCCCAACCGGAACTGGGGATTTGACTGGATGCCTGAATATGTGCAGTCAGGAGCCGGAGATTATCCTTTCTCCGGTAAAGGTATCAAAGCCATCGCTTCATTCATCCGTAAACGTCCGAATATATGTATAGCCTGGTCTTTTCATAATTCCGGAGGAATGTATTTGAGAGGTCCAAGTCAGAAAAATCTCACTTATCCTCCTCAAGATATCCAAGTCTATGACTATTTGGGTGAACACGCGGAACGGATGACCCCAGGGTATCAATATTTAGTGAGCTGGAAAGATCTGTATTCCGCATACGGGGACTTTATCGAATGGATGTTCTGCTGCAACGGCGCTTACGGATTTGTAGGGGAACTTTTTCAGTCTTCATCTGAAACATTTAAGACTAGAGAAGAAGAAAAAAAAGATCGACCTGAATCTGAAGAAGGAACTTTTTTTATGGAATCCAATGAGTTGGCAAGGGAGAGATTGAAATTCAACGATCATCTCGCGCAAGGAGAACCTTACAAACCCTGGACTCCTCATGAACATCCCACTTATGGAGAAATTGAAATAGGGGGATGGGTCAAACTCTCTTCCCGTTTATCTGCTCCTTTTATGCTTAAAGACCTTGTCCACAGAAATGCCATGGCCATCCTTTTTTCTGCAAAAAACACTCCTGAAGTCAGCATGGAAATTTTCGAAAATAAGAAAATCGAAAACAATTACTACAGGATAAGAGTCAGACTGAAAAATTCAAAAGCGATTCCCACTATGAGCTATTATGCGCAGCAACACAATCTCTACCCAAAAGATAAACTCTGGGTTTCTGGTAAAAATATCAAAGTCCTGGCGGGAGGAAAGCTTCTTGATCACTACAGAAATACGGCCTCCTACAAGGAATACAAACCTGAGCTTCAATTCATGTTTGTCCCTGGATTCAGCCGTGTGGAATATCAATTCTTAGTCTCTGGAAAAGGAAATATAGAAATAAAGTATGAATCCAGATTCGGCGGAAAAATCACCAAAACTCTCGAACTCGAATAAAAAAAGCACCTAAAGAATACCGGTTCTTGCCACCCTGGATTATTCACGAGTCATGAATACATCGCCATTTTTTTATGGAGTGTTCAGGTTAGAGACTCTTCTAGAGAAAAATCACAATCAGAATTTCATAAAAAGGCCAATATTCAAATTGGTGTCTATATGAGTGCCGTCCTGTATAACCGAGCCTTCATTATCAAAAACAGTACTTCCTCCACTTTCAAGGCTGATCATCTGTTCAAAATCGGGGTCACACACAAAAATCCTGGCATCCACCCTTAACCCAAAATTTGGCGAAAAAAGAGCTTTGACGCCTAACCCACCGTTGAATGTGAGAGCTGATGTATTGAGGTAGTATAAATGAAATCTTTCCCCAAAACCCGGATATCCGATCTCTATTTCAGGTCCAATTCCCTGTTTTATCCGAAACTGTGTGATTCCTAAACCAAACGTGGCGTACGGTGTTAGAGGGCTTGAAGAGGGAAAATTAAACACAAGATTTCCGCAATAACGGATGATATTTCCCCCAGACCGATTAGCCGTTTCCAACCAATCAGAATATCCGGTCGATTCCAACCTGTCTTCAAAGTCATCCACAAGGCCATCCGTAAAAGCTGTATCCACCATCATGTACTCCACACTAGCTTCAAAACCCGTTGAGGGAGTCATATTATAAGCAATCCGCCCTCCAAATCCCATCCCTCCTTTCTGCTCTAACACCGTAGAGAAAAAAGCCTGCCATTCAGGATACCAGGATGACGAATAGGCTTCCACACTGGAGTTGATCTCTCCCCGGCTGGGGTAAGAAATATTCAAATTGTAGAGGCCGAAAACGGTCAGCTCCACTTGCGAAAATCCAAAACTCGTCAAAAAAAGCACCCCTATGAATAACACAACAATTTGGCTCAATTTTCTATTCATTGCCTAACTCCTTCCTGTTTAATCTGACCCGTTCATAAATCAATGTCAATTTTTTTATTATCAATTTATTTCAAGCGATGTTCAAGATTTTTTTCAAAAATAATGAGGAATCTCACTCCCGCTCGGGCTTCGCTCTCCTCTAAAGAGGAACCCTGCCCGCTCAGCCCTCACAGGGGATTCCTCATCCCTTGCCCTTCTCTATTGACTCCAAGGACCTTCTTTGATATAAATAGGCAACTTAATTTGGAGAAAAAATATGGATTTATTTGATAAATGCAATACAAACGGCGGATATTTTGGAATATTTCGCGCTCAAGATGATTATTTCTTTACCCGGCCGATTTTAGATCCTATCCCAGGAACAAGAACATTATTTAATGGGAAAGAATGCATTCAATGGTCTATCAACAATTATCTGGGTCTCGCTGAAAATAAGGAAATCAAAACTTTCGCCAAAAAAATTATAGAAAAATATCCTCTAAGTGCGCCGATGGGATCCAGGATGATGACCGGAAATACAAAAAATCATAAGGAATTGGAACAACAACTGGCTGATTTCACTGAAAAAGAATCAGCTATCCTGTTTAATTACGGATATCTCGGAGTTTTAGGAACCATATCATCCTTAGTGGGTAAAAATGATACCATTGTCATTGACAAGCTTTCTCATGCTTCGATGCTGGATGCTACTTTTTTATCCCTGGGAAAATTCCGCGCTTATCAACATAATGATATGGACAGCCTAGAAAGTCATCTCAAACGGATCAATAGAGACAGAAAAGGTGGTGTGTTGATCGTGACTGAAGGAGTTTTCGGAATGCGGGGCGATCTTGCAGACCTTCCCCATATATGCCAACTCAAGGAAAAATACGACGCCCGACTGTTTATAGATGATGCCCATGGATTTGGGGTCATGAATGAAACAGGCCAGGGGACAGCTTCCTATTTTGGTCTCCAGGATAAAGTAGATGTTTATTTTGGCACTTTTGCTAAAGCCTTCGCAGCCATAGGAGGGGTGGCCGCTTCAGGAAAAAAGGTTGTGGATTGGATAAGATACAATGCTAGGTCTCAGGTCTTTGCCAAGAGCCTCCCACTAGTCTATGTTGAGGTACTCAAAAAAACTCTAGAAATCGTAAAGAAAGGAGCGGCAAGAAGGGACAAGATGTTCGAAAACGCCAGAAGGCTTAAAACAGGTCTCTCAAACCTTGGCTATAATATTGGAAAAGGCCCCTCTCCAATCACGGCTGTTTATGTCCCTGCAGGAGACCTGAAAATTGGGATGCAAATTATAACAAAATTAAGAGAAATGGGGATATTCATCACAGGAGTTATGTATCCTGTGGTCCCGAAAGGAATCATTTTATTCCGAATGATCCCAACAGCATCTCATACAGAAGAAGACATCGACGAAACCATTAAAGCCTTTCACTTAGTCCGGGATAATCTTAATCTCGACCTGGATTCTGTAAAACATGCTGCCCTGTAATTGATCCCTATCAATCGGTCTTTAAATATCCCTATTCAGAGAAAAGAGAGTGCTGAATTTTTTTGATAAAATTTCCATTTATCAGGATGCCGGTCTCTCTATCCTCACGGCATCTTTAGCCTACTTTCTATATCTCTCTATTTTTCATTCAAAACGAATCAAAAAAAATCTTTCAAAAAGATTTGGTGAAAAAAAAATAACAATTTATTTGATATTACTGCAGCGCTGCTCCGGCTTTCTCCTCTATGGAATCATCCCAGCCTTCATTGTGATCATTTCTTTTTCAAATAATGTTCTTTCTTACGGTTTATCTTCAGTGAATTTTTCTAAATCTCTGTCCTGGACTCTCGGTCTATCTGCACTCATTATCCCCCTTGAAATTTTGAATGCACGAAATTCTTCAAATCAAAAAAAATATCCTCAGATCCGAACGAACGAATGGAATAGATATCTGCTTCTCCTGAGTGCATCATCATGGATGATATATCTTTTTGCCTACGAATTTCTGCTCAGAGGAATGCTATTCTTTTCATGTTTGGAATCATTCGGTTTCTGGCCCGCTTTATCAATAAATGTTCTGATCTATGCTGTTTTTCACCTTCACAAAAATAAAAACGAAGTCATAGGCTCTGTGCTGATAGGCATTGTCTTCTGCATCATGACCTTTAAAACAGGAACAATCTGGGCAGCCTTTTTCAGTCATGTTATTCTAGCTCTTTCTAATGAATGGGCTTCGATCTATTTTAATCCTGAAATGAAAATCAAATGGAGCAGAAAACAAAAATGAAATATTTTGTTACAGGTGGAACCGGCTTTATAGGTAGGGCCTTAATCCATAAGCTTGCTGATTCTGGCCACACCATTCATGCACTTTTCCGTTCAAAATCTAAAACAGCTTCCTTGAAACATCCGCACATTCAATGGTTCAAAGGGAATGTTCTGGACCCAAAAAGCATTCTTAAGGCTATGAACGGATGTGAATATGTTTTCCATAGCGCAGCCATGACAAAAGTATGGGCAAAGAATCCCCAAATTTATCATCATATCAACGTCATCGGAACAAAAAATATAATAGAAAGCTCTCTTAATTTAGGAATAAAAAAAATAGTCATGACCTCAACAGCAGGCGTTTTTGGACCATCCTCCATAGAGGATGTCAATGAAACGACAATCAGAAAAACAAAATACTTTACAGAATATGAAAGAACAAAAGCAGAAGCCGATTCATTGGCTCTTTCTTACAATCAAAAAGGGATTGATATTGTGATTGTCTACCCTACCAGAGTCTATGGCCCAGGTCCACTTAAAGAAAGCAACAGCGTGACCAAACTCATAAATTTCTATATAAAAGGCCGATGGCCGCTCATTCCAGGAAATGGAAAAAACATCGGAAATTATGTGTATATAGATGATGTGGTGGAAGGACATATATTGGCCATGGAAAAAGGGCTTTCAGGAGAAAAATATATCCTGGGAGGTGAAAATATATCCTACAGAGAATTTTTTAATTTATTAAGGAAAGTATCTCAAAAAAACTATTTTCTATTAAAAATTCCCCAGTTCCTCATGAGGCCGGCCGCCCGAATCATGACATTTCTAGCTAAATTTACCGATTTATACCCCCCCCTAACTCCAGAAATGGTAAAAAAATTATCCTTGAACGTGTCTGTCTCTAGCAGAAAAGCGGCTCAGGAGATGGGATACATATTCCTTTCTCTAGAAGAAGGAATGAAAAAGACCCTAAAATGGTTAGAAAGCCGAAAATATGACAAATAAACACAAGGAAATATACACTCTCATCACAGGAAGCAGCAGAGGCCTTGGAAAAGCCTTTTCAGAAGAATGCGCTAAAAGAGGGATGAACCTTATCATGGTCGCTCTTCCAGATGAAAATTTAAAAAATACAGCTGAATACATAAAGAAAAAATATCCCGTGAAAATTTTAACTCTGGGAATCAACTTGGCTGAACAAGAGGCTCCAGAAAAAATATATAAATTCTGCCAAAAAAATAAATTAGCGGTCAATATGCTGATCAATAATGCCGGGGCCACAGGCTGTGCTGAATTTGAAAAATCCTCTCTGGATTATATCGAACTCAGGCTCCAACTCAATATAAGAGCTTTGGTCCTGATCACGCGTCTCTTTATCCCCTCTATGAAAAAGTTGGATAAGGCCTACATACTTAATGTTGGCAGTCTTTCGGCTTTCTATGCCGTCCCTTTTAAAAGCGTCTATTCGGCTTCCAAATCTTTTGTCCTAAATTTCTCTAAATCTCTCAGAGAAGAACTGCGAGACTCCCCTATAAAAATCAGCATCTTATGCCCCAATGGAATTAAAACCAATATTGATTCAAGTTCAAGAATCGCCGCTCATGGGGCCAAAGGAAAAATTTTCCTGGTTTCTGCAAAAAAAATCGCAGAAATAAGTATAAAAAAATTATTAAAAGGGAAAAGACTGATCATCCCAGGAATTATGAATAAGTCACTCCTTCTTTTAAGCAAAATAATCCCCGAAAAATTAAAACTTAGCATTCTTTATCACGAATTTGAGAAAGAATTAGGTGCTTGTGATAAGGAGAGAAAGTGAAGGCTCTCGTCACAGGAAGCAGCGGGTTTATTGGAAGTCACCTAACAGAAGCTTTATTAAAGAGAGGATATGAAGTTTTCTGTCTTATCCGGGAAAAAAGCGATTTGAAATGGACCAAAAATCTGGATGTGACCTTTATAAAAGGGGACTATCTCAATAAGGATTCGCTCCGAGACTGCGTTAAAGGTATGGACTATGTGTTCCATCTGGGAGCTGTTCTGGAGGCAGAAAATTGGGAAACATACTACAAAACAAATGTATTGGGAACCAGAAATCTTGTCCAGGCATGCGCTGAAATCAATCCAGAAATAAAAAAATTCATATACGTCTCCTCCATCTCTGCGTCAGGACCTTTCAGCAATAACATGACTAGAGATGAAACCTGTGCGTGTCATCCTTCTTCTTTATACGGAAAAAGTAAGCTTTATGCGGAAAAAATAGTGTATGAATTTAAGGATAAAATCCCAGTCACCATAGCCCGCCCTCCAAATGTCATTGGAAAAAGGCAAAAGGAAGTTTTCTTCCTAATGAAACTGTTAAAAAAACGCCTATTCCCTGTGCTGGGGGGGGAAAGCAAACAGACAAGCATCTGCTTTGTCGAGGATCTGGTTCAGGCTCTCATCCTCATGGCAGAAAAAGAAAAAGCCCGTTCACAAACTTATTATGTCACCGACAATAAAGCTTATTCCTGGAAAGAAATGATGAAAATAACGGCCGAAAAAATGGGAGTCTATCCCTATGTGATCAAAATCCCTTTCCCTCTTCTTGCATCAGCCGCTCAATTTTTAGAAATCATTTCAAAAATAACTGGAAAGAAACCTATGATCACCACAAGATATTTATTCAGTGCCAAAAATGATTTTCATCTTTACAGCAGCCAAAAAATTCAAAATGAGCTGGGATTTAAGCATAAGACAGAATTCACCAAAGGAATGGAAACCATCATAGAGTGGCACAAAAAGCAAAACCTTTTGTGAAAAGGAGATCCTTTATGACAGTTGAAATAAAAGAAGTCAATACAAACAAAGATTTGAAAAAATTTATTCTTTTCCCTCACTCTCTTTATAAAAAAAATAGATTCTGGATTCCTCCTTTAATCAAAAACGAAATGAGCACGCTCCATCCGGATAAAAATCCTGCCTTTGAATACTGCGACGCTCAATACTGGCTGGCTTATAAGGATAACAAAGTGGTAGGCCGGATTGGCGGAATTTACAATAAAAAATTTATAGAAAAATGGAATATCCACTCTGCCAATTTCACAAGATTCGATTTTATTGATGATGAAGATGTCTCCAGATCCCTCATCGATAAAATTCAAGAATGGGCCCTTAAAAAAGGTGCTGAGGGGATACACGGCCCCCTGGGTTTTACCAATTTTGACCAGCAGGCCATGCTGATCAAAGGTTTTAATGAAATCCCTACCACAGCTTCTGTCTATAACTACGAATATTATCCGCAGCATATGGAAAAATTAAATTTTGAAAAACAAATAGACTATGTAGAATACGAAGTCAAAGTCCCTGACAAAATTCCAGAAAAAGCAGAAAGACTTTCTCAAATCATATTGAAGCGTTTCAAACTCAGGCTCTACAAAGCCAAATCCAAAAAGGAACTCCTCCCTTACGCTGAACAGATATTTAAAGTCATCAATAAATCCTACCAGGGTATTTTCTACTCAGTGGAACTTTCTGAGAAGCAAATGGAAATGTTTAAAAAAAGGTATCTTTCGTATATAAACCCTGATTTTGTACCTCTTATCTTTGATCAAAATGACAATGTCGTGGGATTTGCCATCATCATGCCTTCTTTATCCAATGCCTTTAAAAAAGCGGGAGGAAGCCTTTTTCCCTTCGGATTTATCCCCACACTCAAAGCCCTCAAAAATCCCCAAAAAATAGACCTCTATCTGGTAGGAATCATCCCTGAATATCAAAACAAAGGCATCAACGCTGTTTTCATGACAGATCTGACTCAGATTGCCATAGAAAGAGGAATAAAACTAGTCGAGACAAACAGTGAGCTTGAAACCAACAAAAAAGTCCAGGCATTCTGGAGATACTATGACGCTAGACTCCATAAAAGAAAAAGAGTGTTTAAAAAAGCATTAAAATGACTTAATGAGCCCTATTTTTTCTTCTTTTTATCCGGAAATTGAGGAATATCAGGAAGCTTGACTTCTTCTTTCTCAAGCTCTTCTAAAATAACTTCAATGGCTTTATCAAGCTGTTGATCAATGCCAGCAAACTCTTTAACTGGATCATTATCCACATAGATATCAGGCTCTACTCCTTGACCCTCAATAATCCATTCTCCTTCTAGACTGTAAATAGCAAATTCAGGCTTCATGAGAGAGCCTCCATCAAGGAGGGGGAGAGTTCCTCTGATACCGACGACTCCGCCCCAAGTTCTTTTTCCAATGAGCTTCCCAAGCCCGTGCTTTTTAAAACGATAGGGAAATATATCCCCGTCAGAAGCTGAAAATTCATCCATCAGACAGACTTTAGGCCCTATCATGACAGCCTCTGGATCAGGAGATGGGATCGTGTTCCGGGCCATGGAAACCATGGCTATCTCCCGCCTCAACCGCTCTATCAGCATAGGGGAGACACTTCCTCCTCCATTGCTCCGAACATCGATGATCAGGGCTTTTTTACGGAGTTGAGGATAAAAATGTTTAACAAATTCGTTTAAACCCTCTGGCCCCATGTCTGGAACATGAATATACCCTACCTTTCCGTGTGTTACTTGATTCACTTTCTCACTATTGTTCTGGACCCAGGTGTAATAGTAAAGGGAGTGTTCATCCTTTATCGGAATGACCACCACTTCCCTGCTGCCTTTTTCGATCGGCTCTTTACTGACCCTTAAAGTCACCTGCTTTCCAGCCGTATTCAAAAGGGCTTTGTATAGATTATCCATTTCATGAGTGGATTTTCCATTAATGCTCAAAATGAAATCCCCTTCTTTGACCTCCACCCCCACTTCGGTAAGGGGAGACCGAACTGAATTTCTCCAATTCTCTCCTTGCAAAATCTTTTTAACTTTAAAATATCCACTCTCCTTATCTTTTCCAAATTGAGCCCCCAACATTCCTAGATCGATTCTCTTGGGTTTTGGAAAATCTCCTCCTCCTACATAAGTGTGCCCCACACTCAACTCTCCAACCATCTCCCCTATAACGTAAGTCAGATCGGCTCTGTGGGCAACGGCTTTGGCAAGAGGCTCATACTGTTCTCTGACGGCATCCCAATCCACTCCATGCATATTGGGAGCATAAAAAAAGTATTTCATTTGACGCCAGGATTCACTGAAAATCTGATCCCATTCTTTTTTATAATCCACATTGGCTTCCATATGGGAAAGGTCCAGCTTTTCTTTGATATTCAATTTCGCTTTAGGGAGATCAATGATGGCATAGGTGCTATTTTGTGAAACCAGCATCTTTTTCTGGTCATGCGAAATCTCAAAACCATTGATCTGCCCAAGAATTGTTTCTTTTCGTTTATTTAAATCAAAGAAAGCCAGGGATGCTTTTCTGTCCAGCCCATTCCTCTTCATGTAATAAACACTGTCTCCCACTGAAGTGAGCTGCCTGTAATCAGCCACACTCACGGGAAGAGAAATAATCCTGTCTTTGAGACCCTCGGCATCCACTTTGACCGTAAGTTCTTTTTCTGCCTCACTTCCTTTCTCTTTTTCTTTCTTTTCTTCTTTTTCTTCCTCAGCAATAGATACTTCATCACTTTTGGGTTTAAATGGAGATTCTATGTCCTCAGCCAGCGTGACCAGATAAATCCTGGACATCGAAAGATAGGCATGGTTCCATTCTGTCCGGCTGTAAATAGGATTAAAATCTCGATCAGAAACAAAGTACAAATATCTCCCTTTTGAATCAAAACAAGGTGAATAGGACGAGTACCAGCCGTCTGTGACTTCATAGGTTTCTTTTTTCTCCAAACTGTATAAATAAACCTTGGTCATCGATTTGACTTCTGGCTTTGAATAAGCAATCCATCGGCTGTCTGGAGACCATATATAATCACTAATTTCCCAGATATCTCCCTTAGCGACCTGGACAATCTCTTTAGAATCAATATCGACATAATTAAGCCGAAGTTTTTTGTCACTCCACATGATTTTTTTTGAATCAGGAGACCAGTAAATCTGATATTTATAGGTATCTGCACCTGTGGTTATCTGCTGGTCCTCTCCAGAACCATCTTGAGGCTTGATATACACCTCGTCCTCCCCGCTTTGATCAGAGATAAAGGCAATCCACTTTCCATCAGGAGACCACTTGGAATTCCTTTCATGAACTCCGGAAGTCTCGGTAAGATTTCTGGTGTTTCCGTACTTCTTCGGAACTGTAAAGACTTCACCACGGGCACCAAAAAGCGCTCTTTGCCCGTCGGGAGAGATCTCATAGTTGGTGATCATGCCTGAGACATTAATCAGCTTCTCCCTGCTTAAGGGTCTGTCATCTGCAATAAAAACAGTCAGTTTTGTAGCCTGTTCTGTCTCCAGATCAAAACGATATAGATACCCTCCGTATTCAAAAACAATAGCATCAGGCCCTAAAGAGGGAAATTTTATGTCAAAATCTGCAAAATCTGTAAGGCGTCGGACTTCCTTTGTATCCAGATCGTAGACATAAAGATTCATCCGGGTATTTTCGCCTCTATCTGATAGAAAATAAATTTTTTGGCCACTCCACATGGGGATGATATCCTGAGCTGGATTTTCTGTGATATTAGTAACCTTTTTACCCTCAAAATCATAAATCCAGATATCATCAGCCATCCCCCCGCTATACCGCTTCCAGGTTCTGAATTCTCTGAATATCCGGTTGTAAGCAAATCTTTTATCATCCGGTGAAAATGAACAAAATCCTCCTCTCGGGAGAGGAATCTGTTCCGGAAGACCGCCTTTTAATGGAGCTAAATAAAGCTGACCATTAAAAGAATTCCACTCTCTTGTTCGGGAACGAAAAACCACATGGCTGTTGTCGTGCTTCCACCCCATAACAATGTTGTTAGGTCCCATCCGGTCTGAAATATCATCTCTTCCTAAAGTGGGAGTATAGGTCAGCCTCTCCGGGATACCGCCCTGACTTGGGATTAAATAAATTTCTCTATTTCCATCATATTCACCAGTGAAAGCAATATATTTCCCATCATGAGAAAAACGGGGAAAGGCTTCATATCCTTTATGATTGGTAAGCTTCCGTGCGTATCCTCCTTCAGAAGAAACAGTATAAAGGTCTCCCGCATAAGAAAAAACGACTTGGTCTCCGTAAATAGCTGGAAACCGGAGAACCCTCGCTTCCTCTTCAGCAAATACCGCTGTTGATAAAATAAAAATAAAAAGAACACCGAGGATAAATAATCTGTTTTTCATCTTCCCTCCTAATAAGGACTTTACCTTCATATTTTTTTTGCGTCTTTAAAAAAAATATATCACATAATAAACCTGAACACTTCATAAAAAAATGGCGATGTCTTTATTATCATTTTATTTTAAGCGATACACACAATATCTTCAAGAACACGATTTGAATGGTCAGCCTGGACTAAGTTCAGTACAACCAAGAAAAATCTTCTCCTTCAGGTGCGTTTTTAAGGATATGTTCTTTAAACAAATTTAACAGTTCTATTCTATCGGGTCCCCAGCAGTGGGGTTCTCGGTCTCCATACTCAATAACTCCATCATAATAAGGGTTCTGAGTGCTTTCCAAAAATTTTTCCAAAAGCACCACCGCATTATTTAGATAATAAGTATCCATATCTCCCACATAGATATGAATTTTGCCTTTTAGGTTTTGTCCAATGTGATCCCAATTTTTTTCAAGATAATACCTGAGGTCATAATGTTCCCTCCAGTATTTGGCCACTTCTTCATCTATCTCTCCTGTGACTTTATCAAAAAGCGGTTTGACATACCCATCATCTCCGATAGGGCCAAAAACAGCCTGAAAAATATCGATCTGCTCTCCAGATCTGCATTTGGTTCCCATAACCAATTCCAGCTGATTTCTCTGCTCGGAGGTCAACCTGACAATACCATCAGGAGAACGATCGCTGGGGGTAGGAACTCTGATCCATCCGCTTTTTTTATAATAAGCATTATCATCTCGATATATGTTTATGCACTGAAAATAACGGAAATCAACCGGATCAGGACAAAGAGACCAGGTTCCTCCGAAAAATTCCGGATGGAAAATCTGCAGAGCCAGAGAAATCCATCCTCCGGTTGAACCCCCGGATAACACTCTGGCATAAGGTTTTTGAATAACACGGAACTTATGCTCCACCATAGGGATTAGCTCTTTAAGAATAGCTTCCCCGTAAGGACCGGTATTCGGGGAATTGACTCCGTAAGAGTCATCATAGTAAGGGCAAGGATGCTGAAAAGTCACTAAAAGCATCCGTGGACATTGATCTGAAATCCAGAATTCATAGAATTCATGTCCCCAACCTGCCCAGCGATCATTGGAATCCGGCTTTTGAGGCTCAAATCCATTGGGTGCACGGAGAGAAAAATGTCCTTGGATATAATTCACAGGATAATGAACATCCGGATGCTCATCATATCCTTTAGGCAGAAGAATGGTAGCTCCTAAATAAATGGGCTTTCCCCAAAACTCTGAAAGCATTTTGCTTTGAAATTTGATTCTTTTAACCCATTTTGTATCAGGAGGTATTTCTACCGTTGGGATTTGATTTTGACACTCCAGTTTGATGGAGATGTTTCTTGAGGGCGGAATACTGATTTCTTTGACCCCACTGTAGAGATTGCCGGGAGACTTATGCCACCTTTGGCCTTCCCACTGATCATTATGAAGCCACAAAATGTGACCATCAGAACGCTCGAACCGGGTGTATATATTGATAAATCCCTGGACATAATATTCACCGGGAGGCAATTCACTGAGGCTTTTCAAAGGGTAGCCAAAATCATCTTTGTCAATAGCAACAGGAGTCCCAGGAGTTAAGTTTTTGATGTCTTTTCCAAAAAAAGGCACTCCGCTGGCACCAATCTGAAACCGGGGCTCACGGATCTTATTTTCAGTCACCATCACATAGACTCTTCCGGTTATGGATTCCGAATGAACCGATTCCGGAAATGAGATTTCAAAGCTGAGTTCCTCCTCTCCTTTGATGACACATCCTGAAATAATGATCAAAAAAAGGAAAAATAAAGGAGTGCGGCATCTGAGATGTTTAAATTTTCTGAGCATCAAATCTTCCTCCCTTCACCAACCTGACCTATTCATAAAAAATTAGACATCGATGACAAAAATTAAATCACAAGGAAAATATTCCAAATAAAACTCTTAGGGATCATAATTATCTAATCTCTATGGGCCTCCATCCACTGAAAAGTCTTTATCAAACCCTGCTCTAAACCCACAATCGGTTTGTAGCCAATCAAATTTTTGGCTTGGGATATGTCTGCAAGTGAATGTTTGATATCTCCTTCCCTAGGATTCGTATAAACAGGATCAATTTCTCTCCCTGTTATCTTCTTTAGAATGCTTATGAGTTCATTCAGGCTGATCTGATAAGAAGTAGCGATATTGATGACTTCACCTGCTGTCTTTTTTGCTTTAGAACATAGAATATTGGCATACACCACATTATCAACAAAGGTGAAATCTCTGGACTGCTGTCCATCCCCAAAAACAATAGGGGATTCCCCTTTCAAGAATGCATCAATAAATTTGGGGATCACGGCCGCATATTGTGATTCAGGATTCTGTCTAGGACCAAACACATTAAAATAACGAATGGTTATTGTTTCAAGCCCATAAACATCACTAAATACTTTGCAGTAATATTCTCCAGTCAGTTTAGTGACCGCATAAGGGGATAAAGGATGTGGTCTCATGTCTTCTTTTTTGGGGAGTTCAGGGGTATCTCCATAAACAGAAGAAGACCCTGCATAGATAACCCTCTTAACTCCTTTGTCCCGTGCTGCCAAAAGCACATTGAGAGTTCCATCAATATTGCTCTGATTCGAATCAATAGGTCTTTCCACAGAACGAGGAACAGAAGGAAGTGCAGCCTGGTGAAAAACATATCTTATGTTCTCACTTGCCTTCTGAATGATTGAAAGGTCTCGGATATCTCCCTCTATAAACTCGATTTGATCAAGGATATCCTCTAAATTCGAAATATTTCCCGTTGTTAAATTATCAATGACCCGGACAGCCTTCCCTTCCTTAAGCAGACCCCGAACAAGATTTGAACCTATGAAACCAGCCCCTCCTGTAACCAAACAAAGTTCTTCCATCCAGATCTCCCTCTAAAAAATAGAAAAATATCCTTTTCCCGGCTCCTTTTTTATTTTTCTAGACTTCTTCAGTCAGCTCTAAAAATCGCCTGTATGGAATAGCGGTCCAGCTCTCTGCATTAAACGCCCCGTTGGAGAGACTGATCATAGAGACTTTAGCCGCTATCTCTTCATCTGGAGCTTCATAAATGTCCAGAAAATCATAAGAACCCAAGAGTGCGTAATGAGCCTTAAATTTAACTTCAGGACATTTTTCCTTGACTTCCTCCAGCCATGCTCTTCCCAGTTTGGCTCTGTCTTTTATCTTTCTTGAGACTTCAGGAGCGAGTTTGGTCATTAATATAAATGTTTTCATGATTTCCCTCCTTCTCTTCATCTGATCTATTCATAAAAAATTATGAACAGGTCAGGTTAGTCACCTCCCACTAAAGTAGCCACCATCACTGCCTTAATGGTGTGTAAACGATTTTCTGATTCATCAAACACAATCGAAGCATTGGACTCAAAAACCTCCTCAGTAACCTCCATGCTTTCCATCCCAAATTTTTTATATATCTCTTCACCAACCTTTGTTTCCCTGTTATGGAAAGCAGGAAGGCAGTCCATAAACTTAACATGAGGATTTTTTGTCAAATCCATGAGCTCTTTATTGACCTGATAAGGTTTTAAAAGCTGAATCCTTTCATCCCAAACATAGTCAGGCTCCCCCATGGATACCCACACATCCGTATATAAAAAATCACATTTCTCTACGGCTTTGATATCGTCTGTAACAAGTATCTTTGCTCCTGTACTTTCTGCAATCTGTTCAACCTTCTTTACCAGTTCCCTTTGGGGCTGGAGTTTCTTGGGCCCGATGGAACGAAAGTCCATTCCTAATTTTGCTGCACCCACCATCAATGAATTACCCATATTGTTTTTTGCGTCTCCCAAAAAGGCAAATTTAATATCTCCAACCGGTTTCTCACTGTGCTCCATCATGGTTAAAATATCAGCCAGAACTTGAGTGGGATGGAATTCATCGGTAAGTCCATTCCATACCGGAACATCTGAATACTCTGCCAGCTGCTCCACTACCTTCTGACCAAACCCACGGTATTGGATCCCATCATACATCCTTCCTAAAACCCGAGCTGAATCTTTGATAGACTCCTTATGTCCGAATTGGGAGCTGGTGGGACCTAAAAAAGTCACGCTGGCTCCCTGATCATAAGCTGCAACTTCAAACGCACATCGGGTTCTGGTCGATGTCTTTTCAAAAATAAGGACAACATTTTTCCTTTTCAATCTCTGCTTCTCATTTCCGGAATACTTTTCCTTCTTCAGTCTATGAGATAATTCAAGCAGATAATTGATTTCCTGAGGACTAAAATCAAGCAGTTTTAAAAAACTTCTATTCTTAAGATTACAGTACATTTCTCCTCCAAACTCTCATCTGACTAGGCTAATTATATTCTTGTATTTGAGAGATATCATCGATGGCATACATGCCTCGTCCGTTGGTAGCGATAACAAGGACATTATCCCTGGGATGAATCTTGAGGTCCCACACAAAACAATTGGGAAGACCGCCAGGAAGAACAGACCACATCATTCCTCCATCCAAAGTCACATACACTCCTAAATCAGTCCCTACATAAAGAATATTTTCCTTTTTCGGATCCTCCCGAATCACATTCACCGGTCCTCCCGGTATATTTCCAGATATGTCTTTCCATGTTTTTCCATAGTCCTCTGACTTATAAATGTAATCTGTAAAGTCATCATCCCTTCGTCCATTCAAAGCCAAATACACGGTCGCTTCATCATACTTGGAAGCCACTATTCTTGAAACATGCTTATTAAAGGGAAGTCCTTCTGTGATTTCCTCCCAGCTCTCTCCTACATCCTGGGTCACATGGACTCGGCCGTCATCAGTGCCAGCATAAATCAGTCCTTTTTTAAGGGGAGACTCTGAGATGGAAGTCAAACAGGCATAAGGAATGGCAAAAGGGAGCGTTCCCTGTTTTTCCGAGTCATTATAAGAAAGGTCCGGACTTATTCTCTCCCAAGTTTCTCCTCTATCTGGTGAACGGAATAAAGACTGCATCCCATGATAAATCACCTTAGGGTCATGAGGAGAGATGATGGTGGGAGCCAGCCACTGGCCCCGGAGAGGAGGTTCATCTTCTCCTAATTCTGGGAGGATATTTTTGACAAACCATTGATTATCCTTCAATTCAGACCTCATGAGCCGGCCGTAAAATGATGAAGAATAGATGATATTTGGATTTTCAGGGTCAATCGCGATCATGCTTCCTTCCCCTCCAGGAGCTCTTTCCCAGTGAGTCATCAACCACTCCGGTTTCTTCCCATGAGAAAGGGTATGAGCAATATTCCCCCTGTAAGTCAAGTGATCTTGAACTGAACCGTAAATATTGAAAGGCTTTTTCATATCATAAGCCACATTATAAAATTGTATCAGCGGAAGATTATGGTGAAAATCTCTCCAGGTTTTGCCGCCATCATAGGATATATTAATTCCTCCGTCATTAGCATTGATAAGATAATCCGAATCGTCCGGGTCTATCCAGAGACCATGATGGTCACCGTGAAGTCCCGGAAAATAAAGAGTCTCAAAACTCCTTCCGCCGTCTGTCGATTTGGCCAGCCTGAGACCCATAATATACACTGTGTTCTCATCACCGGGATCTACCCGTATTTGACCGAACACCCATCCATACGTTCCACAAAAACCCTCCATATATCGGCTGTCAGGACTAACTTTTTCCCATGTCTCTCCCCTGTCATTGGATTTATAGACTTCAGCTCCTTTGATCACCCTGCCTTTTCTCAACCTGCCGTAGGCGTCCCGCTCTCCTTCCTCCGGCATGCGGCCTGGATTGTGATTATCCACAAACGCATAAAGCACATTGGGATTGCTTTGGGCTATATCCAGACCTATTCTGCCAGTCTTTTTATTGTCAGGGAGGCCGCTGGTTTTTTGTTCCCAGGTTTTGCCGCCGTCTGTGGTCTTGAATATTCCGTCTCCAGGGCTGGGCATGGGATCGCTCCAGCGTCTTCTGATCCGATTCCACATCGACGCATAAAGCGTCTCCGGATCTGTGGGATCCATAACCAGATCTATGGCTCCAATCTTTTCATTAATATAAAATATTTTCTCCCATGTTTGTCCCCCATCTGTAGTTTTATACACCCCCCTCTCTTCATGATAAGTCCACTCATGTCCCGACGCTGCCACATAGACTATATCCGAGTTTTCCGGATGGATAACAATCCTTCCTATGGTCTGAGTATCAGCAAGCCCCATGTGCTTCCAGGTCTTTCCTGCATCTATGGATTTATACACCCCTATACCTGCTCCTGAAGCCCTAAAAATATTGGCTTCCCCGGTCCCTACCCATATAACATTAGGACCAGTTGGGGCTATGGCAATATCTCCTATGGATAGAGAAGGAGCTCCATCAAATAATGGCTCCCATGTAACCCCAGAATTTTCAGTTTTCCATATCCCACCCGTAGCTGCTCCTATATAAACAGTATGCTTGCTTCCTTTGGGAACAGCAATATCCGTACATCTGCCGCTTATGATATCCGGCCCAAGAAAGCGCCATTCCAAATCTTTAAACAGGGACCTCTCTTTCATTTCCATATGCTGCTTGTACCATCCCAAACGCACTTCGGGATCTGTGCACTCCACCTTTTCCTTATTTTCAGGAACCCCAGAAAAAACAATCGCTATCACAAAGACAAAAACTATTAAAGTTAAAAAGAACTTACATAAAAATCGATTTTGGAATAATGACATGACAAAACCTCCTGAAATCTGGGTAAATATTAAAGTCTATTTTGAAATAAAAAAATTCTATTTTAATGACCATTTTTTGTCAAATTTCTGAGTAACCTGACCTATTCAGAGTAATGATGAAGTCTACCTTGAAAAAAATTGTGATCTGCTTAGAGTATAAAGCTTGACTCTATCTCCTTGAAGTTTTTTCATAACAAAACCTTCATTGACCATTCCTACTCTTTGGGCTACTCTTTCAGATGCTTCATTTAAAGGATAAATCGAAGCCACAATCCTTTCCACATTCGATTCAGAAAAAATATAGGCAAAAAGACGATGGGTGGCTTCGGTAGCATATCCTCTTTTCCAATACTTTGGAAGCAGGGTATAAAACACTTCTGCATCCGCACTCCCTTCCACAGACATAATGCCAATCGCACCCACATATTGATCATCTATTTTCCTGACCACCGCTAGAACAAATATCTGGTTTTCCTTTCCATACCTCTCCAGTATCATATTAAAAAGCTCCTCAGCTCCTTTATATGTTTTCTGCTCCATAATAAAAGAAAGATACTGAGTTGCTTTTTCATCTCTCATAAAAGAAAAAAATGGTTCCCAGTCTTTTTTTATAAAAGGTCTGAGATAAAGCCGATCCGTCTCCAGACGTTCTGGAATTTCGATGTCAAATCCTTCCCTGAAGTAAGCCATCTTAAGCTGCCATCTCTAACTTAGTTTTAATTATATAAAAATTTTTTTAAAATAGAAATCTTTTCCGTGATTGTTTTGATGATAATTCCGTATCATCTGAATAAACTTGAATGATTCATAAAAAAACAGTAACAAAAAAAGTCCTCTCTTTTTTATGAAATGATCTTGCCTATCGCTGAAAATAAATTAATAATGAAAATATCGCTATTTTTTTATGAATCATTCAAGTTAGAAAGGATTCCAAAATGACCAAACAAAAAATAATTTTTGTAGTATCTTTGTTTTTTTTGAACTCGGTTTTTGCCCCTGCACAGCAGAAGATGATCCAACAAAAAGACCCATCCATTCCCAGGCCTGAGCATCCTCATCCTCAATTTTTAAGAAATTCCTGGATCAATTTAAACGGGAAATGGAGCTATCAGTTTGATTTCGGGCTCTCTGGAAAACAACAGGGATTTCAAAATAGGATTCAATTTGCAGAGATCATAACCGTCCCCTTTTGTCCGGAAAGCAGGCTGTCAGGAGTGGAATACAAGGATTTCATAAACGCCCTATGGTACCAGAGAAAAATCACCATCCCTGAATCTTGGGAAGGAAAAACAATCCGACTTCATTTTGGTGCTGTGGATTATGCCTCAGAAGCTTTTATCGATGGCCAATCTGTAGGAAAACACTGGGGTGGAACCTCTTCATTTGATTTCGATATCACAAACTTTATTGAACCAGGTTCCACCCACAATCTAGTGGTCTATGCTTTTGACGATGTCCGCTCCCGAATACAACCTGCAGGCAAACAGTGTCCTGATTTTAACTCCCGAGGATGCCACTACACCCGGACCACTGGCATCTGGCAGACGGTTTGGTTGGAAGCGGTGTCTCCTTATGGACTCCAGTCCATTCATATCATCCCAGATATAGATGAGGGTAATCTCACCCTCATCCCAAGGTTTTATAAAGTCAAAGAAAACTCGGAATTGAAAATCTCCGTCATTCAGGACGGGAAAACCATAAAGCAGAAGAAATTCGCTGCCTCTCAGGGCTCTCCCTGCCCAGTGAACATTAAAAAACCTCAATTATGGTCTCCTGAAAATCCTTTCTTGTACGACCTTATCCTTCAAGTTATAGACTCTGAAGGAAACGTCCTGGATAAAGTGAAAAGCTATGCCGGAATGAGAAAAATCCACACCCGAGGAAACCAAATCTATCTCAACAATCAACCCATTTATTTAAGGTTGGTGCTGGACCAGGGTTTTTATCCTGAGGGCATCTGGACAGCACCCAGTGACAACGCATTAAAAAAAGATATCCTTCTTTCCAAAAAAGCGGGTTTCAATGGCGCCCGGCTCCATCAGAAAGTGTTTGAAGAAAGATTTCACTTTTGGGCTGATAAATTAGGATATCTTACCTGGGGAGAGTCTTCCAGTTGGGGCATTGATGTCACCAGCGGAGATGCGGCCAGAAATTTTCTGACCGAATGGATGGATATCATTGTCCGGGACAGAAATCATCCTTCTATCATCGCCTGGACCCCTTTTAACGAAGCCTGGAGTGGAGGAGAAAGACTCGAGCGCCTTCTCGCAGAGACTTATGACCTTACCAAAAAATTGGATCCCACCCGGCCTATAAATGACTCAAGCGGCGGCATCCATATCCGAACAGATCTTTGGACTGAACATACCTATGAGCAGGATTCTGAAAAACTCAGAAAGCTTCTCACTCCTACTGAGGATCAGGCGATCTGGACCCTCAATCCAAAACAAAACGCTTCCTACCAGGGACAGCCTTATCTCATTGACGAGTACGGAGGAATCAAGTGGATCTCCTCTTCCCAACAGCAACACTCGGCAGATTCCTGGGGATACGGCGATGATCCCACTACTTTAGAGGAATTCTACATCCGCCTGGAAGCTCTCACTGATGTTATTCTAAGTCTTGACCATATTTGCGGTTTCTGCTACACACAGCTCACAGACATTGAACAGGAGCAGAATGGGATTTACAACACTGACCGGACCGAAAAATTTAACATGAACCGAATCAATCAAATCATCTCTAAACCAAAGACTGAACTAGAAAAATAACCAGTTCCTAGACTAAATCCCCTCATCAAACTTAGGGATAAACGGGATCCCTAATTAAATTGACAAAAATTTTCTAGAGGATTATAAGTGAACCAAGAAGAAGTGAGATGGGGAAAATAAAATATTTAACAGTTTTTGCTGGATGGTTGGTGCTGTTCTTGGGCTCTACTACTCAGGACATCCAGCATCAAGCTGTCGCCATCAATATTGAAGTCCCTGTTAGGGTCTTTAAAGGAAACGAATTCATAGCACACCTCACCATGGAAGATTTTGAGATCTTTGAAGACGGAGCTCCCCAAGAGATTGATGCGGTTTATTTGATCACAAAAACAGAAGTGCAGAGGCAAGAAAAATCAGAAGAAATAGAAAAGATCCCAGCTCCTAAAGTTTCAAGGTGTTTTGTCCTTATCTTTGAAGTCATCAACTGGCTTCCCAGAATTAATGATTTGATCGATTATTTTTTCAATATGGTGTACCAACCAGGAGATCAACTTCTTATCGCAACCCCTGTCAAGTCTTATGAACTCAGTGAAAAAGCATTGAACGAGATGCCCAAGAATCAAATAGGAATTCAACTAAAAAATTTATTAAGAGAAGATATATTGCAAGGAAATAGGGAATACCAAAGTCTTCTCCGGGATATCATTTCTTTTAACAACATTCAATCTTTCGATAACCGACTATTAATGGAGGATTTATACCGGAGACTGAGAGATTATAAATATTTCGATGAGGAGAAACTTCAAAGCTTTTCAAATGCCATCAAACAAAAAGAGGGACAAAAACATATTTTCCTCTTCTACCAAAAAGAAAAAATACCTGTGCCTGAAGGTTTGGATGAACTTAAGAAAATGAAAAGTTTTTCATTTGATACAAAAAAAATAAAACAAATTTTCGCTGATTCAGAAATCACAACTCATTTTCTATTTTTAAACAAAGATGTGGTGGAAAATCTGGGTGTGGAATGGATGCGAGGGATTCAGAGCCCTATGTCTGATGTGTCCATGGAGGTATTCAGTGCGTTTCATGAAATCGCCAAAACCACAGGCGGGGAAACCTATGTTTCATCCAATGCTGCCTTAGCATTCAAGCAAGCCTCTGCCGCATCTGAAAACTACTATCTTCTCTACTATACCCCTAAAAATTATAAAGCAGATAATCAATTCCATAAAATAGAAGTGAAGGTCAAAGGAGGGGGATTCAGAATAACCCACCGGGCCGGCTACATCGCGGATTGATGGGACTCTTCCAAAAAAAATCCAGGCATCCAGCAGAAGTAATTTTGGCGAGGGGAATTCCCATTTTTAGTTTTACTGTATATCACAATCCCCGAGGATAATTTTGACAGGTAAGGTTTCATTTCTATATTCTTATAAAAAAGAGATCTATTGTGAGTCCTGTCAAATGATTATTATAACGTGCAGAAAATGTGGGAGAAAAATATTTAAATACAATAAAATAGGGAAAGGCCGAATCCTACGGTGCTATAAGGACAGAATTGTCAAAACTTATTCCATAAAAAAGCAGGAAAATGTTTATTGTTTATGCGGGCAACTCATTGGCATTGATGAAGGAAAATGGATCAAGATGAAACAGGGTTCCTTTGATTATTCAGGAAGCGTCACCAGGAAATAAAAATGCCTTTTGAAATCAGATATAGTAAATAATCCAGTAAGATCAGCTGATGAAGCGGACCTGATGCTCTCCAGAGACAATCTCGCCTATAATCCAGGCCTCCTGATCCATTTCTTTAAGAATTTTTAAAGTCTGAGAAGTTTTATCCGGAGCACAGATCACAATGAATCCAATCCCCATATTAAAGGTTCTGACCATCTCTTTTTCCTCGATTTGGCCTTTTTTTTGTATCTTTTGAAAAATATCTTTTTCAGGCCAGGAGCCCTTTTTGATCACCGCTCCCATCTTTTTTGGCAGGATTCGGGGTATGTTTTCAAAAAATCCTCCTCCTGTGATATGAGCTGCGGCTCTGATTCTTCCCTGTTTTAAGAGCTTCAACAAAGGCCTTACGTAAATCCGGGTGGGTTTTATCAATTCTTCCCCGATTTTCCCTTCCAATTCATGGCTAGTAAAAATCTTACGGACCAAGGAAAAGCCATTGCTGTGAACCCCATTGGAGCTAAGCCCAATCACCGCATCACCGGCCCTGCAGGAAGATCCGTCTAAAATACTTTCTCTGGAAACCATCCCCACACAGAATCCAGCAATGTCTATTTTGCTCCCTGAATACATGCCAGGGAGCTCGGCGGTCTCCCCGCCTATAAGAGCACAGCCTGCCTGTTCGCAGCCTTGGGTCATGCCTTTCATCAAAGAATAGAGCTTATCTCCATCTAATTTTCCAGTGGCAATGTAGTCAAGAAAAAAAAGCGGCTCTGCTCCGGATGTAACGATATCATTCACACACATGGCCACAAGATCAACACCCACTTCTTCATATCTTCCCAGAAGGTCGGCGAGCAGAAGTTTGGTGCCCACTCCGTCTGTAGATGCCACCATCACTGGGTCCCTGAAATCCTTTAAAGAAAGTCTAAACAACCCACTGAAGCCGCCCACCTCGCTGATAACTTCGAGGCGGTTTGTCTTTCTTAATAAGGGTTTGATCTTTTTGATGAATCGATCCGCCTTATCAATATCAACTCCTGCTTTTTTATAAGTCATGGAAGACATGGTCTTTACCTCTTAAAATCAAATGATTTTCCTGTATCATTCCATAATATACAGGATGCAAAACATTTAGCCAAGTTACTTAAGGAATGAGAACTTCTTTTTTTAAGGTGGCTTTTTTGATCCGATTCTCTACGGGAGTCAGCCCTATTCCTGGTCCCTCAGGAACCTTGATCATTCCCTGTTGATTGATATGAACAGGCGGGTCGACCAAGTCTTCAGCAAAATATCTGTGGCTGGCTGAAATGTCATTAGTCAGTTTAAAGTTGGGAAGCGTGGCTAAATGAATGTTATGAGCCCTTCCAATTCCGGATTCCAGCATCCCCCCACACCAAACAGGAATGGCTTTAGACTCACAAAAGTCATGGACTCTTTTTGCCTCCACAATGCCGCCCACTCTTCCCACTTTGATATTGATGATATCAAAGCTTTTCATCTCATAGGCCTGTCGGACTGCCTCCAGAGACACCGCGCTTTCATCCAGACAAACAGGAGTTTTTATCCTTTTTTTAAGCTGTGAATGGGAAAGCAGATCCAAAGCCGGGAAAGGCTGCTCTACCATAGATAGATTAAATTCGTCCAGCTTTTCGAGTCTCTTTATATCATCAGAAGTATAAGCACTGTTGGCATCTACCTGAAGCACAATACTGGGAAACTCTCTTCTCACTTCTTTTAGAATCTGCAGGTCCCAGCCGGGTTTAATTTTCAATTTAACCCTGGGATAACCCTTCTCAAGAAAACTTTCAATTCTTCTGATAAGATCAGGAATTTTATCCTGAATCCCCACACTCACCCCGGAATGGATTTCCTTTTTATCTCCCCCATATATCTGACTTAACGGTTTTTGCTCTTTTTTGGCTTTTAAATCCCATAAAGCCAGTTCAATCCCTGCTTTGGCCATATGATGTCCTTTGTATTTTGCAGCAGCCCTATAAAATTCGATGGGATCGCTTATAGATTTTGTAAAGAGAAGCGGTGCTAATATTTCCTTGATAATGACCCATGAAGTGGATGTCGTCTCATAATTATAGAGAGGGAAAAGATCTGCAGTAACTTCACCATAGCCACAAATACTCTGAGAAAAGATTTTAACCAGGATGAATGTTTTTTTTTCTTCTCGTCCAAAGCTGGTTTCAAAAAAATGCACATACGGCATTTCTAAAAGCAAAAGCTCAATTTTTTTTATTCTCATGATCTCTTTTAAAAGGCTTCGTCAGCCATGATGTAAAATCCGGATGTTCCTTTGCCCCATCCATAATCCACTCTGATATTGGTTCCCTCTTTAGGGACCACCAGAAATCGGAGTCCCAAACCCACTGAACACTTCATATGGCTCAAACTTAACTTCCCGAGACTTTCTCCTAAATCCGCGGCCCCGGCGAACACCACCATTCCTATCCTTTTCCAGACTTTAAGCCTTAACTCTGTCTGGATGACCATCATGGACATGTCTCGATAACGTCCTGAGTAATAACCCCGCATAACCATTTCTCCGCCGATTTCAGACATATGCCTGAAAGGAGGAGAACCCGTCACTGATTGAATAATGGTTTGAACCGCAAACACATGGGATTCAGTCACCGGGAAATATTTTCTCAGGTCTAATTTGAGAGAAGTGAATTTAAAATCACTCCCAAATGAGGGAGAGTAAAAATTCGCCATCATCTGGAAATAATTGCCTTTGTGAGGAAAAAAAATCCGGTCTCGTTTGTCCCAATTGAGAATAAATCCCAGGGAAGACAGCTTTCCTCCATCGCTTCCTATGATCTGTCCTTTAATCAGTTCCCCTTCAGGATCAAATTTAAGGATATCAAAGTTCTCATACTTGTACTGAAAACCTAAATACAATCTTTCCTGAGGCAGAATTCGTCTCTGGATGGATAAATCAAAATTGAACATATGGGGAGTGTAATTTTCCTCTGCCTCATCTTGGGTTCGGTTGCCGATTCCCCAAAATTTACTGGGGAATTTACTGTTTTTAAAATACAATTTGACAAAATAAGCTTCTTTTTTTAAGTACAGCTCCGGTTTCAGTTCTACTCCATACTGTTTTTTCTGTGTGTAATAGGCCTGAAAATACAGGGAAGAAGGTCTTGAATCCTCAGCACTATTTCTGGGCCTATAAGTGATAAGCCCTCCCACTCCTCCTCCCCAATTTGTCTCCGGCTGATAAAAGGCAATGGGAAGGACCACTGCGCCTATTCTTTTGTCTTTCTTTTCTTTCTTCTCATTTTCCTCAATTTGTCCGCTCAACTGAACTGTAAACATGAGTATGAAAAATATCCACACAAAAACAGGCAGGCCTCTTTTTCTCATGGCTCCTCCTTTTGCAATCAAAAATTTAACTCTTTTTTTTGAATAAATCAAGAAAAATCCTCTTAACCTGGATAATCCGGGGGCTTTTTAAAACTCTTCAATAACATTGAGGTCTTTTTCCTTAACAAAATACAATAAAATGAAAAAAATTTCATTCTGGTTTTTTGTTGACTTGATATTTTCATTCGATATACCTGGATTATTCACGGGCCAAGGTCGCTGCAGATGCGAGGCACAGGGCATGAAGGTGTGGTCCTTCACTGCGAATGCCTTGGTACTAAGCAGATACCGTGAGATTGCCTCGCCTTAAAGGTAAAAAATGGCGATTAAAATAAAAAATACAAATATGAAAAATATTCAATATATTGTTCTTAAAAAAAACTTGTATCTTGTTGAAATAAAATTAATAATGAGAACATCGCCATTTTTTTATGAATAGTTCAGGTATATCATGGTTAACAAATCAGACAAATGACAACGCCTTTTCCGTTTGAGCTGATTCTTGTGTTTGGATTTTTATCCGTTATGCTTTTAGCAGGAGTCACTCTCCGGGCATGGATACCTTTTTTTCAAAAACTGCTTTTCCCAGCTAGCCTGATAGGAGGACTGTTAGGTCTTGTCTTGATCAACCTTGGTGTTATCTCATTGAATGTGGAAATCATTAAAGCCTTCGCCTACCATTTTTTTAATATCTCGTTCATATCTGTGGGCCTAACTCCCCCTGAATTGAAGAGGAAAAAACAAATCAAGGAAAAAAAGATATTCAAAGGCTCTCTATGGATGGCTCTGGTTCAGGCAGTCACTTTTCCCATGCAGGCTATTATAGGGGGTCTCATGACTCTGGGTTTTATTTTGGGAGGAAATATTTTATTTGAAACCTTTGGGTTTTTATTGCCTCTGGGGTTTAACGAAGGCCCGGGTCAGGCCCTCTCCTTTGGAAAAGTATGGGAGCAATCAGGATTCATGGATGGTTCAACCATCGGGCTTACTTTTGCGACTCTGGGCTTCTTCTTTGCCTTTTTTATTGGAGTGCCGCTGGCTAACAGAGGACTGAAAAAAGAAAAGTATAAAAAAAAGCCCATGCCTCCTTTCCTTCTTAAAGGGATTCTTCCAAAAGGCCAGTCATCAAAATCTGGGGGATCCCTCACAACCCACAGCGCCAGTCTTGACTGCCTGGCATTTCATATCGCCCAGATAGGTTTAGTTTACCTTATAACCTATTTTTTGCTATCATTTCTCGCTGGTTTGCTCCCTAATGAAATGAGCTCCATGCTCTGGGGTTTTTTCTTCATTTTTGGACTTTTTTTTGCTATTGTCCTTCGCGTCCTTTTTCAGCTCTCACCCTTAGGTCACTTACTGGACCCTCCCTTTCAGAGAAGGATTACAGGTTTCTCAATCGACTATCTCATTGTGGCCACAGGATGCGGGATTGAGCTTGTGGTGGTGGGAAAATATGTGGCTCCGATCATTTTAATTGCTGTAACCGGAGGCCTTCTAACAACTATTGTGGTCCTACGGCTGGGTTCAAAACTAACAGAGTATAGACTGGAGCGTACATTTTCCATTTACGGAGTGGTAACCGGCACTGTGTCAACTGGACTGATGCTTTTACGAATTGTGGATCCTGAGCTCAAAACTCCTGCGGCAAGAGAAATAGGATTCATGAATCTTTTCGCTGTTCCAATCGTAGGAGGACTCACCTATCTGCTCAATGCTCCATTTTGGTGGGGATGGAGCGTGATCACGACATGTGTTATTTTGGCCCTGATCCTGGGTGCAGCTCTGATAATCCTTTTGAATCCAAGACGTTGGTGAAACAAAAAAGACAGAATCCTTCATTGTTTTTTATTCTAAAAATCGATTTTTTTATATATAATGACCTAACCTGAATTATTCACGAGTTGAGATTGCTAAGAGCTTAGAGAAATTCAGATGTGGCTGAAGCGACATTGAAGATTGTGCCTTCGGAGTGCTGTGTTTGAGGGTACTCGGCAGAGCTGAGCTGCGAGCATGTTTGACCCACGGACGGGGGGAGTTGCGCAGCAGCCGAAAACACAGT
>CAZRGM010000003.1:0-71629 GCA_964599635.1 uncultured Eubacteriales bacterium
TTTAATTTTATAAAGTTTATTTTTTAGAGATAATAATTTATTTTTCGAATTAACGATTTGCCATTTTCTTAAACCAGGCAGCCATTATAGGCACATAACACGGAGCCATGCGCGGCCAGTCTCCCTCAGGCCCATTTTCTAGGGTAAGGCCGTGGCCTGCATTGGGGTAGGAATGGATTTCATAAACAATCCTTTGAAAAAAAATATTTTTTTGGTAAACCCTTATAAGAGGCATTTCGTAGAAAGTGATGAAGAAAGGAGGAAGTCTATGAAGAAGACTCTGAATAAAAAAGCAATCCGTTTTCTTGGCTTCACATTTTTTGGCTTGTTTCTATTAATTCCTTTGATTTCAGCCAATGTTCTTAATGACAAGCAGTGGAGAGAAGATTTGCAGTTTTTAGCTGAAAAGATAGCTCAGGAACACCGGAATCCTTTTGACCGTGTCTCTGCTGAGATTTTCTGGAAAGAGGTTGAAAAATTAGACCAACAAATTCCTCAGCTCGAGGACCATGAAATCATAGTGGGGCTAGCCCGGCTGGCAGCCCTGATTCATGACGGACACACCCGATTGACCCTGCCTTTGGACCCAGAAGCCGGCACCGGTCAAAGCCACACTCAAACCGAGGCCGCGGAGCAGGCTTTCCAATTTCATTTTCTGCCTCTCCGTCTTTATCTTTATTCTGACGGTCTCCACGTGCAAGCAGCAACCCCAGAATTCAAGGAGCTCCTGGGCGCCAGATTGATCAAAGTGGGGGAAAAAAATGCAGAGGAAGCTCTGGAAACGGTTCGCCCTGTGGTCCATTATGACAGTGATATGTGGTTTAAGCTCATCGCTCCTTCCATGCTCACCATTCCGGAAGTCCTCCATGCGCAAAATCTGAGTGACAGAAAAGAAAAGGCCTCTTTTGTGTTCCAAACTCAAACCGGTGAAGAAAAAAAATACACTCTTAAGACTCTGGATTCCGGATCCAAAATCCAGTGGGTCTCTGCAAATCAGGAATCTCAAAATCCTCTGCCTCTATACTTGAAGAATCAAGAGGAAAATTTCTGGTTTGAATACCTTGCCGATAAAAAGCTTATGTACGTTCAGGTGAACAGCATCCAGGACAAAAGGGAAGAGACCATCGCTCAATTTTCCCAAAGGCTTTTTGAATCCGTGAGTTCCTGCGCTGCTGAGAAATTGGTTCTTGACCTAAGACTGAATGGGGGAGGGAATAATTATCTAAACCGCCCCTTGGTCCTTTCTCTCATCCAGTCAGATAAAGTCAACCAATACGGCAAGCTGTTCACAATCATAGGAAGACGCACCTTTTCAGCAGCCATGAATTTGGTTTCAGATATAGAAAAGTGGACTCAGGTCCTATTTGTTGGAGAGCCGACCGGAAATGCGCCCAGCCATTACGGAGATTCCCGAAAATTTGTTCTCCCTCACAGCCGGCTTACAGCCCGGATATCTTCGGTTTACTGGAGAGATTGGAGTGTGGATGAAAAAAGACCCTGGGTGGCTCCGGATATTTATGTGAAACTTTCGTCTGCAGATTATGCAGCAAATAGGGATCCTGTGCTTGATAAGATCATATCCTATAAGGCACCGGAAACACTCTCCGGGCAGCTTAAGGAAAAGATTGAAATGTCAGGAATTGAGGCTGCTGTGTCTCATTACTATAAATTCAGATACTCTCCCCGGACTGCCCACATAAAAGCCGAAGAAGCCCTCATTAAAGTGGGGGATTATTTAATGGATCAGGGAGAATTTAAAGAGGCCGGCTATGCTTATCTAGCGTGTGTTAGAGACTATCCTGATTCTTTTAAAGCCCATTTGAATCTGGGAGCGGTCTATATAAAACAAAACATGAAAAAACAAGCTGTTGAAACCCTAAAAAAAGCACTCATTATCAATCCTCAAAGCAGGAAAGCCAAAGAACTGCTGGAGCAAGCCCGAGCGCTTAAATAGTCATTCTCAAGCTGATTAACACTAAGATTGGTTCACTCCTCACTCATAACGGATGGACTCGACCGGATCTTTCAGACCTGCTTTAAGGGACTGACAGCTGACTGTAATCAAAGCTATAATCAGGGCGATAAACGAAGCAAAAATGAATTTGAAGAGTGACCCTATCCACAGATCGTTCAGGATAATGATTCTGCACCACAGACTGAAGTTTCTCTTCCATCTCAGAGGCAGACAGAGGACGGTCCAGTAAAACATAAGTTTCAAAAAACACATCAAACCATTGATCCAGGGCTCGCGGACTCCTGTATTTATTTACATTTTCAAACGGTATGAGAACTTCAAATTGAATGCTTGAATTTGGAGGGGCATCTTCGGCAATACCGCTAACTAAAAAATCATGGTATGATATTGATAAAAGAAAAAAGTTTTTGCTTGAAGATATTTCTTAAGGCGACTTTTAAGTAGTTCTTAAACATAGACATTCTCCTTATTTATCTTGTTTATCTATAAAAGCAAAAAACATGCCAAAAGAAATATTAGGGCAGAAGGAGAAGGCTGCGGGAAGAGGAGTGTCCGCTTATGACACACAAGCTGTTCATTTACGAACAAATCGAATGTCAGATTTCGGCAAAGTCTAATTAAGAGAAGTGATTTCTTTTTATTTTAAAATCAATAGATCTTTGTGATGGGCAAGGACATCCTCTTTGTAAAAATACAGAGGAATGTACTGACCGTTCCTCCACAGATCGATCATATCATGATAGTGAGGATGTTGGGACTGACCCGATTGTCCCATGGGTCCGATGATGAGTGTTTTCCCTAAATCAGCCAAATCCACAATCATCCGGATTGAGGGAATGGAATTCACATTAAACTTCCCTTGAAAGGGGTTGAATCCAGCATAATTCACCGTTGTGTTGTCTCCTCCTAAAGGATAAGGACCGTAGTTCAAAAGCTGACGGGTGATCCAGGATTCAGCTCCCGGATGGCGGTAAAAAATTTTTAGGAGTTCATTTTTATACCATCATACTTTCAGAATAATAAAAATTTTTACAGAAAATTCATTGTCTGTCAAACAGACCAGATCCAACTGAAATAATGCTTCCTGTTCCCTGTCCAAGTTTCATTGATTTAAAGCCGAGCCTATCCTATAATCGATTCTTAAAGATATTGATATGCTTTCCAAAAAAAGGTGGAAGTCATGCCAGAATTACCGGACGTGGAAATTTTTAGAAATTATATGAATCAAACATCTCTGCATAAAAAAATCATCGGAGTGGATGTGGGGAATGAAAGAGTCCTTCAGAACATTACGCCTTCCAGGCTAGAAAAAAAGCTGAAAGGAAGTCAGTTTGAAAAAACCAAGCGTCACGGTAAATACATATTCGCCTCTGTGGATAAAGGATTTTGGATTATGTTTCATTTTGGCATGACCGGGTTTTTTAAGTATTTTAAGAGAGAACAAGAAAAACCTTCTCATACCCGCATCCTTTTTCATTTTAAAAACGGATATCATCTTGCTTATGATAATCAGAGGATGCTGGGAAAAGTACAGATGGTTGAGGATGCTGGGGAATTCGTGAGGCAGAATGAGCTGGGTGAAGATGCTATGGATATTTCTTTGAGATCTTTCCAAAAGTTAATTCAAGGCCGCCGTGGTTCCGTAAAAACATTTTTGATGAATCAAAGTTTGATAGCTGGGATTGGAAATATTTATTCAGATGAAATCTTATTCCAAGCTCAGGTCCACCCGAAGACTTCTGTGAAAAAATTAAATAAAGACCAAATAAAAAAATTATATCACCGGATGAAGGATGTTTTGAAAACAGCTGTTGACAGAAATGTGAATACGGATGAATTTCCCGATAATTTTCTCATACCTTCCCGAAGGGAAGGGAAGCGATGTCCCCGGTGCGGCGGAAAGATAAAAAAAATCAAAGTGAACAATCGGGGAACCTATTTCTGTTCACAATGCCAGCTTCCGCCAAAGTGAAGAATATAAAACATTAAAAACCCTGGGCCCATGAAGTTCCTTTTATTAAGGATTCCCTCTTCTTGTCAATCATGATGAAATGGGGGATTTAGTGTTCAGCCTCTTTTTTCATGCTGAAAGAACCCAGGACTTCATAAAGGAGAGGAACCACAATTAGTCTCAACACAATGGCAAAGAAGAAACCTCCCACATAAACCACAGCCAGAGGTCTATGAAGTTCTGAACCGGTGGACACACTCAGTGCCATAGGAAGAAGCGCTACGATCATGACCAAATCAGTCATAATAATAGGACGAAATTTTGTCATGGCTCCTTTGATCACAGAATCTCTGATACTCAATCCTTGCTTTCTGAAGTCGTTTATCTTAGCCACCAGAATGATGTCGTTCTGCACGCATATTCCAAATAGAGCGATCAGCCCGATGGTGGATGAGACATTCAGAGTCTCTCCAACAATGACTTTAAATTGAGTATAAGTCAGTTCCTCCTGGTATATTTTTTATTCTCATTATTTAGAAAAAATATTCAAATCCTGCATAAAAAGACCGAGGTCGAATAGGTCCATAAATATAGCTTGAATCTCTGTATAATCCCTTATCCAGGTCTCTTTGATAAGAATCAAGAAGGTTATATATACCTACAAAAAAATCGACTCCACTTTCTTTATTGAAATCATAATTCTTTTTAAATTTTGTATTGATTACATAAAAAATCTGGCCGGTTTCTAGCCTGTCTTCATCTATATATCCAGCAAAATGAGGTATTTTCATTTTCCCAGTATATTCTAATGACAAGTTTAAATCGAAAAATTTTGAGTTTGCAAAGTTCAATTGGACATAGCCATGAGAAGTGGGCATTCTGAAAAATTCTTTAGCGCCAAAATTAGGTTCTGGTTTGCCTAAATGACTTCGCTGCAAGGTCAACCCTGTGGCTAAATTTAAATAATTACTAATCCTACAATTAAAATCAGCAGAAATCCCGTAGACTCTTGCATTCGATCCGTTTATTCTTTCTAAAATTAGGGTATTTTTTCTAGGATCAATCTCCTTCTCATCGAGCATAAAAGTGTTGTTGAGTGTGGTGTAAAAACTCTCTATACTTATTTGACACAAAGTTTCTCCTATTCTTTCACCGTAGTCAAAGCCTGTGGTAACACTATAGGATTTTTCTTCCTTTAATTCTGGAGAATTTTCAATTATCATCCCTTCGGCATTGATCTGTGAGATATCTAAATCTTTGTTAAAAACCTGAGGAGCTCTAAAACCGGAGGAGAAGCTTGTTCTCCAGCTTAATTTTTTTGCTAGATCGACAAGAAGGCTCATTCTTGGGCTAAAGATGAGACCATCAATCAATGAATGACTGGTTAATCTAAACCCCATAAGAAAAGAAAAGGATTTGCCAAGTTTAAAATCATCTTGGGCAATAAAGCCCAGCTCGTTATAAACTTCGTCTATTTCTCTGGAATAGGCGAAATTTTTGTCACTGATTTTTTCCCTTTTAAATTGAAACCCAGAAGATATGAGATGCGAACCTATTTGAGTATTCATCATGGTGTTTAAAAATGAAACAGGATTATATGTCTTTCCATAGGCATCAAGGGCCTTTTCTGCTCCAAAATAAGTGTCTCTTTCTGCATGAACATGAGAAAATTCGATATCGTAATACATACTATCTGTTAAATAATGATTCCAATCGACAGCCAGTCCAAAAATATCTGAATTTATCCATTCAGCTAAATTGGCTTCATGGGGAGGCTTATCAAAAAGATCTCCTCCACGTCTGTCTTCAGATAACCTAAAAAGGCCTAATTTAAGTTTTCCTCTAATTCCTGAAACAGAGTTGATAAAATTTAATCCAAAATTTGTGCCTTTCAAACGACCCAGTTCAGACAAACTGTCTTCATTCAAATCAACGGGTTGTTTAGACTTATAATTGGCAAAGAGATAACCTTTCCTGTTTCCATCCTTACTAATAGCACTACTCCAAAATCCTACATTTGTTTGCGGCTCCCCTTTGTCTGATTGCTGATGCAATCTTAGTGAAGTTTTATTTTCTTGGGGTTCCCTGGATAAAACATTAATGACCCCAGCCACAGCATCTCCTCCATAAAGAGAAGAACCCCCTCCTTTGATAATTTCAATACTTTCGATCATTTCTACTGGAATTTGCTGTAATCCATAAGCCCCGACCATAGCGCTAAAAACAGGAGAGCTGTCAATCAAAATTTGTGAATATTCTCCTGACATGCCGTTGATGCGGACTTGAGTTAGATTGCAGCTCTGACAGGTGCTTTCAACTCTGACGCCTGTAAGACCTGAAAGGGACTCAGCAAGCTGAGTTGCCGCTTTTTGTTCGATTTCTCTTGAGGAAACGATTACAGTCTTCACAGGAGTTTCAGTATAAAGCTTCTCGGTTTTAGTGCCAGTGACAACTATTTCCTCTGAAGGTATTTTTACCAATTTAATATCTAATATCATATCTTTTTGTAAATCAAAATCATCATGGAATTCTAGATAGCCTTTAGCAATGACCTCAATGTGATGTCTACCGGAAATAAGATCTTTAATTACAAAGTTTCCTTTCTCGTCGGTTTCTGTGGTTTTTTGAATTCCTACAAGAACAACAAATGCATTTTCAATCGGATCCCCTTCAAAGGATTTCACAGTACCTGAAACCTTAAAAATTTCATTTTCTTTAGATTGATTTATTGTTATTTCATGAGCTTCCAGCTTTATAGAACTGAATAATATTATTAAGATAATTGATATAATTATAGATATTTTATTCATTGTTTTCTCCCATAAAATATAAAATACATTATTTTTTTACCATCGGTAGGAACCTCCCCGTTTGGTTGATTCAAATTTTAAAACTTTGATTAAAGTTTTAAATATTATGCAGAAGGGGGTGAGCGCGAGGAGGGATCAGTGTAGGTGAGGTCATGATACAGAATGGGCTGACTGGATTTAAAAAGCTCAATAAAAGATAGATCAGGAAGTTGAAAAAAATCTATCTGGTCTGTCATCAAAGCAGAATTTAGAAAAAGGCCTGCAGGACAATCCTTTGATTCATATACTGTTTTTTCTGTGTGGAAAAAATTTATTCCCACGACAACGAGAAAGAATATGACCAGGGAAGCAAAGATAATGAAGTTTCTCTTTTTTAGTATCATACCTCTAATCTTTTCAATATAGACTATAAAAAAGTTTCTGACTAGTCAATTTAAATTTAGGAAAAAATAGAAATCTCCCTCGTCCTTGATTCAGCACGTTAGAGTTTCACAGATATTCTGATTGCCCTTCTAAGATTGGAATCGATGAAACGGATTTTATTTGTTTATAAAGCATTTAAAGGGAAAAAGGCAAAGATCAGAATTTATACCCTAGAGTCTGTTGCTGTTGATAAAATATGTCGAATACTCGATGTTGATAATGAAGCACGCGATCTTTATGATCTTTGGTATCTCCTGAGATTGGGCCTTAAGGCAGAGAAAATAAATAAAGGTTTCAGCAAGAAAATAGGTTATGATATCCTTTATCCGAACCTTTTAAGCGCCATAAAAAATGAGAATTACAGGCTAAAACTGTCTCAAATCATCTGATTGACTTTTCTTTTGTGAATTGATATTTTTCTTTTGAACTTACCAAAGGGAAAGCAATGGGAATAAAATGCCCTAAGTGCGGGGCGGAAAATCCCGATACATCTGTTTTCTGTGCAGAATGCGGCACAAAGCTTCTCAAAAGTGTCAGTTCAAAAGGAAAAGGAGTGGACAGCATTTTAGAAACCCAAATCGACGAACTCTGCATGGAGATCTCTAAAACCAAAAGCACGGGCCAGGAAGAGAGCGCGCTGATGAAAACAAATATTGCAAGCGTGACCACTCATTCCATGGAGGCGTACAAGCATTTTATCAAAGGAATAGAGAATGAATATCTCAAAGATGGATTAGCACGGGCTTATGAACAAAAAGGGGATTTGGACAGCGCTGTTTCTGAATACGAGAAGATGTTCGAATTTGGTCCTGGGAAAAAAGAGAGATTTCTGCCCCATCCCAAATATCATTACAGACTGGCCAAATTATATGAACAAAAAGGATGGAAAGGCAAAGCCATGGAACACTACGAGAAATTTCTCACACTCTGGAAGGATGCTGATCCAGGGCTTACTGAGGTTGAAGATGCGAAAAAAAGACTTGAGGGACTGCAGGGGGAGTAATATCTCAATTTTTTAAGAGAGAACATTCAATGATAAAACCATATTACTTTATCAGTTTTCTGGCCGGGATTGGCTTCCTTTTAAGCTTAAGCTGTTCCCAAAATCAAGAATCAGAAAAAACCTCTTCTGAACCAGCTGTAGGAGAAAAAGGGATGGTGAGTTCAGCTCATCCTATAGCTACACAAGCTGGATTGGATATTTTACGTGAAGGAGGAAATGCCTTTGATGCAGCTGTGGCCGTGGCTGCGGTTCTTAATGTCGTGGAACCCGCTATGTCCGGCATGGGAGGATACGGGACCATCCTAATCTATGATGCGGAAAAGGAGGAGGCACGATTTCTCAATCCCAGCAGCCGAATTCCACGAGCTGTGGATTCTGACGTCTTTCGAGCACCGACACCCGATTATCTTGAGAACCGCCGGGGAGCTAAATCTGTTTCCACCCCGGGAAATGTCCATGCCTGGGAATCCATGTCAAGGGAATACGGCCAACTTGAATGGAAAAAGCTTTTTAAACCCGCCATTCATGCAGCTGAGCGGGGATTTGAAATCAGCTCCAGTCTGTCACATCTCATAAAAAGAGCTTTTTCTTCATATCCTGCTCATGCCCAGGCTTTTTACGGCCGAAACAAAAATCCTTTAAAAGAAGGGGAGACGCTTATCCAAAAAGACCTTGCCCGCTCTCTTAAACTCGTTGCCCATCAGGGTTCCTCTGTGTTCTATGAAGGAGAAATCGCTCAGGCTATTGACAAAGCTATGAATGAAGCCCAAGGTTTTCTCTCCATTCATGACCTCAAAGCAGATAAAGCCGAATGGTGGGAGCCCATCAGCATCTCTTACCGCGGTTATGATGTCATCACCGCTTCACCCCCTGCAACCGCCTTTCCCTCCTTAATCCGTTTGGGCATGATGAGCCGGTTTGACAGCAAGTCTCTCAAACACAATTCCGCAGAATATCTCCACCGCTTTGCTGAGGTCACAAAACACGCTTTCTGGTGCCGCCTAGCTTATGCCGGTGACCCGGATTTCACTCTGCCTCCTTTAGACCGGCTGCTTTCCGAATCCTACTGGGAGAAAGAGGTCCAAAAGATTGACCTGAAGAGGGCCCGGCCTTTTCAATACCCTGGAGTCTCTGAAAACAGAGACACTCACACCACGCATTTCGTAGCGGCTGACCAATGGGGCAACATTGTTTGTGCCACCCAGACTTTGGGCAACGCGTTTGGAAGCCGGATCATGCCGGAAGGCACAGGGATCTGGCTCAACAATTCATTGGCATACTGCACATTCGAACCTGAGGGCAACCCCATGGATGCCCACGCAGGTCATCATAAACTATCCGGTGACTGTCCCACTCTGATCATTAAGCACGGAAAGCCCTGGGCTGCCCTTGGCACACCCGGAGGACACACCATCGGACAAACGGTTCCCCAGATGGTGATAAATCTTATTGATTTTGAGATGGACATCCAAAAGGCTATCAATGCCCCGAGGATCAGCTTTATAGAGCCCAATTATCTGGCAGTTGAAAAAGGCATATCTAAAGAAGTTCAAGAGAGTCTAAAACAATGGGGACATGATGTTCGGGAAGTCCAGGGTCTCGGAAATGCTCATAGTCTCACCATTCAGTACAATTCCAGAGGAAAACCCATCCGATTTACCGGGGGGGCCGATCCAAGAGGAGAGGGTCTGGCTAAAGGATTTTAATTCTTAATGGAGCCGATCATATCAGGAATCCTATGATGATGTAATGGGGGATAGCTGATTATAGATAACTTTTCCAATCTCCGGTAAATGGATTCAAAATCTTTGTGCCCAAGATAGGGGACATTTTAGCATTGCAGTTGATGGGGACACTTTTGCTTTGTTATCACAGGAGGAATATTTTTTATTGACTGGAAACAGCTTTTTTTAGTAATAAGAAAGGAGGGCAACATGAGACTGACGGTACTCGTTGACAACAACACACTCATCGACAGGTATTTTCTTGCAGAACCGGGGGTCTCTTTCTATATCGAACAAGGAGAAAAACGCATCCTTTTAGATGTCGGCTATTCAGACATCTTCTTAAAAAACGCTCAAAAAATGAATGTTGAGCTGCGGGATTTAGACTATGTGGTTCTCTCCCACGGACATCTGGATCATACGTGGGGATTAGACCCTCTGGTCAAACTTTACACAGAATCTCAAATTGAAGACATCCCTCATAACAGGCCCACAGTCCTGGCACATCCTTTGGCTTTCTTTTCTAAAAAATTAGACAATATGGAAATCGGATCTCTTGTTTCTCAAGATAAATTGTCTCAAAACTTCCCGCTCAAAATGAGTCAAGATCCTGTATGGCTTACAGATAAAATTCTCTTTCTTGGTGAGATTGAAAGAAAGAATGATTTTGAGGGTAAAACTCCCATAGGATCCATCCTGAAACCAGAAGGGGAAGAGCCTGATTATCTCTATGATGACACAGCTTTAGCCTATAAGTCCCCCAAGGGCCTGGTCGTCATCACGGGATGCTCGCATTCGGGAATCTGCAATATCGTGGAGCAGGCAAAAAAACTCTGTGAGGAAGAGAGCGTTATTGACATAATAGGTGGGCTTCATCTTCTCTATCCTTCAAAAGAACAGCTTCAGGGAACTCTGGAATATATGGAGAATCTCAATCCAAAACAGGTGCATGCGTGTCACTGCACTGATTTAAACTCGAAGATCGCCTTATCCAAAGTGGTCAATCTTAAAGAAGTGGGTGTAGGCCTTGTGCTTGAGTATGAATAAGAGAAAATCGGTTTAATTTTGCGGATCGGGTAGGGGATTGATCAACATCTGTTTAACTAGTTTTTAATAAATATAACATTTATTTATATTTTATTTTATTTTTACTAATTTATATAATATATTATTATATATAACTAAAGGGAAATAAATGGATTACCCAAAAAAATTGGGGGAACTTTTAAGAAAAGAACGGGAATCTTTGGATCTGACGCTAACTGAAGTATCCAAAAAATTGAATTTCAATCATTACCAGACCCTCAGCAGCATCGAAATAGGGGAGAGGGAGGTCAAAGCTTGGGAACTGGCCAAATTAGCTGAGATTTACGGCAGAGACATTGATTATTTCTTGAATTTAGACGATCCGAAGGAAAAAGCTCGGATTCTCTGGAAAAGTCCGGAAGAAAGCACTCAAAAAAATCTTCTAGAGGGGCAGTTCCTTTTGATCTGCCGGCAGTATCAAAAACTTATCGAACTTCTTGGGGAAAATGAATTGATCAATGCGAACTTAAAGTTTAAAATAAGCAAACATGAACTTCTTTCTAGTAATGGATTTAAATACGTGGAAGATCTGGCCTCCCATTACAGCTATCTTTTAAATTTGGGATCCCTGCCGGCTTATTCTTTAACTCAAATATTAGAAGAAAAAATGGGCATCAAGGTCATCTTTCTGCCTATGGCTTCTGATATTTCACAAGGATGCACTGTTGATCCAAAATTTGGAATGGCAGCTTTGATCAATGAAAATAATGCCCCCTGGAGGCGTTCTTTTGACCTGTGCTGCACGTTTTTCCATCTTTTGACCTGGAACCTCTTTACAGAAGAAGAAATTTATCAGAATCAAAAAATAGGGGAGAGCCGTGTGGTGCAATTAGCTTATGCGTTTGCTGCGGCGCTTCTTCTTCCGGAAAAAGAGCTCAGAGATGAGTTTGAGAAGATGGCTGATGATAAATCAATATCTATTCTTGATTTGGTCCAGATCGCCCGGGATTTCAATGTTCCTCTTGAGGTCCTGATCCATAGATCAATCCGTTTGCATCTTCTGGATAAAGAAAAAATTAAAGAGAAACTTGAAAATGAAGATCTCCTAGATTTTGACAAAAAATACCGACATTCTCGCTGGGTTGAAACCAATAAACCTCATTTATCCGCAAGAAACAATTCTTTAGCGATAAAAGCCTTTCTATCAGGTAAAATCACAAAAGAGACCCTGGCTGACTGCGTGAATGAAAGCTACACCAAAATTCCTGCATTTTTAAGAAAATACGGATATGAGGAAAACGAGAATTATTCTTTAGAATTAAAAACCTAATAAATTTACTTATTATTTTTCCACAGATGCACAAAATCTGAGCAAATCTAATATAAAAAGATATCCACAGGCTGTTAAAACTCACAACCTCTTTATTATCAATGATTTATCTATATGGGAAATATTGTGTCGCATAAGGTATATTATGTCAACTTTTATTTATTTTTACTTTTTTATTCTTTTTCACTTTTTAATTTTTCCAACATCATTTCTAATATTTTAATAATCTCTTCTCTTCTGACTCTTCTTTTTCTGAATTCAATTCTTACTTTAAATTCCTTATTTCCTTCTAGTTCGTACTGATATATATATTTTTTTATTTCTTCTCTTTTTTTCCCTTTGATTTCTTTTGATAATCTTCTCGTATCATCTCTTCTTAAATCCCTTTCTCTTATTGCATTGATTAATCTTCTCATGTCATCTTTATTATTTTGTTTCGCTATCTCCAGCAATGTTGATCGACTCGATATTCCATATTCTTCGCATATTAATCTTATTTCTAATGGGATTCGGCTCAAACTTATCATTTCAGTCACTGTTGACCTTGCTTTTCCAAGTTTTTTTGAGATCTGATCATGACTGTATCCATAATTTTCCGACAAATATTTTAATCCATCTGATTCTTCAAATATATCCAAATCAAGCCTTTGCAAATTTTCTATGAGTGATATCTCTAAAGCTTCTGTATCGGTAACATTCATTACAATACATGGAATATCATCCAAATTCAGCCTTTTTGATGCGATGTACCTTCTTTCACCTGCAATAATTTCATATTCATTATTTTTTGGCCTCACCAATATGGGTTCTAAAACTCCTTTTTCTTTTATCGAATTTATTAAATCTTCCATTTCTCCTAATTCATTTCTCGCTTGGTGAGGATTTGGAGATATTTTTTTCATACTGATAAGCCTTACTTGCTTCCCTGAAGATCTGCTTGATATTAAATCTACGAAATGATCGTCATGCCTCATTTGAATAGAATCAGGAAGCCCGGTTTTTTTATTTCTTTTTTGCACGATTCATGATCTCCTTGGCAACCTTTTTATATTGAATAGCTCCAATTGATTTCGGAGCAAATGTAAAAATGGACTCTTTATAGGCAGGACTTTCTTCGAGCTTAACACTTTTTGATATAACATTTTTAAATACTTTTTCTCCAAAAACACTTTTTATCCTTTTTTCAACATCCTTTGATATATTTGTTCTTTTGTCATGAAGCGTGATCAGGACCCCTAATATTTCAATGTTTGTATTGGCAACTCTTTTGACTTTTTCAATAGTTTCTAATAAATCATCAGTCCCTTCCAGACATAAATATGAAGATTGTATGGGTATGATGACCTTATCCGCAGCCACAAGTGCGTTGATGGTAATCAATCCTAATGTTGGAGGTGTATCGATAATGATATAATCATATTTTCTTTTTATGCATTCTAATATATCTCTTAGCTTGAAATGGGCATCAATTTCACCCAATAATGTTGATTCTAATTTTGCCATGGCTATTTTCGATATTGATATGTCTAACCCAGGAACTGTCGTTTTTTTAATGATTTCCTCAATGGACACATTGCTGTTGGCCATAACATCATATAATGACCTTTCATTCTTATCTAAATTTTTTGTGATTGATATGGTGCAGTTCGCTTGAGGATCCGTATCGACCAGTAAGGTATTATTCCCTGAAAATGCCATGGCTGCTGAAATATTAATGGCTGTTGTGCTCTTCCCTACTCCCCCTTTTTGATTGGCTATGGTTATAATCAATATTCAGTTCCTCTCCTTTAATGAACGATATATTATATTGACCGGTTTTTCAATAAAAAAGTTAATTAAAATCAAAATATCCTGGATGATTCAAGAGTTAAGATTATAATTTTAATGAAATTCAATTAAAGTTACAGAGAGGAAGCGTATGTCGGCCGGCCGACATATTTAATGGCGGAAGAAAACTTTATATAAATTTTTTATAAGACAAATAATACCAATTATTCATCCTATCCTTCAAACTCATCAGCCCCATAAACCGTTTCTTATAAAATCATTTAACTCCTTTATTATCAATAACATAAGATTATAATTCAAGAGTTATTTTGAATTTAATAAAATGGTCTATTTACAGAGAAGGTTTTTATTTTTTATTTGACGACTTGGAAGCAGTCCCAAAGGGGTAAAGCTTGTCAATAGGAGCGAATTGATAATCCAGGGCATCCAGTCGTGTCGTTCCTACCCATGGTCCGGGGGAATCCACAACTATAATCGTCCTTCCATATCCTGTCTCATCAAATCCGCGACGGAAATGAATCCGAGATTTTAACACAAAGACATCAAATGCATCAGGTTCAATGGGCCCTATCTTCAGCCGATCAACGGTTGTCACCTGTTCATAAGCCGGAGTTATGATAATCATATTCCCTTGACCGCATTCAATGGCAGCAACCCGGTCGTAAGACCATGCTGAACCAAAGTATCTAATTGTTCCTTGAATTCGAACCGGATTCCCAGCTTGTTCCCCTGTAAAACCACCCACTTTCATGTCAAATGGATCCCCTGCTTCTGCCTCACGATCAGATAGAACTGAAAGCACATGTTCATCCCGTAAGCAGGCATAAAGAACACCGCCCACCTGCTTTTCAATAAGTTCCTGGAGAACCCACGTGGCATCTCCCATACGATCGGAATAATCTGCCAAAACGACCGGAACCTGTCCTTCAGCCACAGCCAGGGTTGTCCGCGCGACAGCCTCATCCGGCATGGGAAAATCTCCATGGGCAAACTCCTTTCTGCACTGCCAAAAGAAATCAGACATATCATCAGCAATTCGATCTGCCAAAGCCTGATCATTATGAGTTATGACATGAACTGCGGCTCCTACATCAAGAACATCAGACCATGGGTAACCATAAAAGACGTTCACATAAACCCCGGGAATCCGGGCTTCCCATCGTCGAGCTCGTTCCATAATATCCATAGAAGGAGACCGTCCGGTCCACTGCAAAACCGTAGCTGTGATGATAGGCGGCTTTCGGGTTGCAGTGGTGGGGATATAATCTCCTTTCATGACCAACCGCAGGAATCTGGAAGCCCGTTCTCCTTGAATATAAGAGTCATAGTGAGGGTATCTTTTGACTACAAAAGCACCGTCCGCCCATTTGAGAAATTCCTCATCTTCATTTCCATGAAGGTCAAAAGTCGCTACAATCGGAACCTCCGGGCCCACTAATCCCCTTACCCGGCGTGCAATTTCAGCCTCGGGACGCGGGATATCCCGTACAGCCAGGGCCCCATGGAGAGACAAATAAACCCCATCTACAGGCATTTTAGAGTGCAAATCTTCCAGAATAAGCCCCATGAAGTGTTCAAAGCTTTCAAGTGAGTTCCAGCTTCTTGAAGATCCTCCAAACACTAAAAAAGGAGACGTTATCCCAACAAGCTCCATGTCATCAAATTCTCTGGATTGTTTAACAAAACCTCGAATGTAAGGGCCTGAATCCAGAACCTCATCTCCCTGGAGTACAGGACGGATTCTTGTCCAATCCTCTATTTCTGTGTCTCCTCCTGGACAAAATGTACAGGTCTCATGCTGATATCTTATGACCGCCACCCGAAAGTCTGATTCGGTTCCTGTGCAGCTCATGATCATCAGTTGAATAAGCAGAATAAAGACAATCTTAAAAAGATGATTTTTCATGACTCCCCCCTCTTTTTTCCACCTGGTTTTTTATCCATGGGTAAGTTTGCTCAATCCCCTGTTTTAGAGAATATTTTGACTTCCACCCTATAGAACTGATGCGATCAATTTTAAAATTTCTGGCCGCAACTCCCACCGGGCCTTTGACATGTCTTATCTTGATCTCTTTATGAGCGACCTCTGCAATGGTTCTCACCAGATCATCCACAGAGACATATTCCTGACGGCCGATATTGACTCCATTCTCTAGATCTGAATGCATGAGCAAAAGAATGCCATCCAACATATCCTCTATATAAGTGTAAGATCTCATGGCTGTCCCATCTCCCCAAACTTCGATCTCTCCTCCATCCTCAGCCTCTGCGATCTTCCGGGACAAAGCCGCGGGTGCTTTTTCTCTTCCTCCCTGCCAGGTGCCTTCCGGGCCGTAACAGTTCTGAAACCGAGCCAGCCTCACTTTCAGTCCATATTTTCTTGCATAGGCCATGGCCATGCGCTCAGCATAAAGCTTTTCCCATCCGTATTCATTGTCGGGTAAGGCTGGATAGGCGTCCTCTTCGGAAAACTCAGGCTCCTCATACTCCATATCTCTATAAACACAGGCAGAGGATGAAAAAAAGTATCTTTTCACTCCAGCATTCGCACTGGAATGAACCATATGTATGTTGATCAAGGCACTGTTTCTCATGATTTCACACTCGGCAGAATGAATAAATCCCATCCCTCCCATATCAGCCGCCAACTGATAAACTTCATCAAAAGGCCTCTTTCTGCGAGAAATAACAGATCTTTCACAGTTTCCAGGTTTCCTGAGATCAAGCAGCATAAATTCATCGGCTTCGGTCTCTGAGAACTCGGGTTTTTTAAGGTCGACACCTCGGACCCAGTAACCTCTCTTCTTAAGTCTTTTTACCAGATGGCTCCCTATAAAACCACCCGCCCCGCATACTAAAGCTTCTCTCATTTGTTTCTCTCCTTTCTCTACCTGAATAATTTACCTGACCAAATCATCCATTTTCTATTAACCATTGACTATTTTCTATCCCCTCCCAATCGAATCCCATGTCCTATTTTATAAAGACCTGGGATGGATACCGGAAGCCTCCCCTTAAATCCAATCTCTCCAAACAGGGCTTTCACCGCCGCTCTTTGAGCGGAGGCAGCTTTTCTATAAGCACAGATATAAACATCCGCTTCCGGGAAATATCTCATAAAATAAGGACTTCCAAAAGAAATCACAAACAGGGGTCTGTCATCTTTCGCTAACTCATGGATAAGCTCAATATGTCTTTCATTAAGCCCCACACTCCCCTTCCCTGAATACAATCTTGAAAAAAGAGTGATCAGCCGGACATCTGCATCATTGGATTCCTCGACAGCCTGCTTCATAAATTCATCTCCGGTAAAAGCATCTGCATAAAATTCCTGAACTTTCTCACATCTCTCTTTGACTTCTTCTGTAAAAACCTGGCCTGCAAAATAATCTCCTTGATCACTGCTTAAAGAAAAAACAGCCAATTTTTTATTCTCACAGGAAAGAGGAACTCTATCCTGGCTGTTCTTCACTAAAGTCATCGAGGCTTCAAAAGTTTTTTCCGCCTGTCTAAGGTTTTCTTCTGAAGCCAGGATCCTGGTTAAAGCTTCTCCATCCACAAATTTCTGTTTGTGAAGTCCCAGTTCTGATTTAGCCTTTAAAATTCTTCTGACTGATGCATTGATCCTGGATTCACTGATTCTCCCTGAATTGACTGCCTGAATCAAGGCATGGATCACTTTTTCTGTCTCCAGAGGAAGAAGAAGACAATCCACCCCAGCCTGGACCGCTTTGACAGCGGCCTCTTCGGGTGAGTACAAGGTTGTGACACCCCCCATTTCCATGGCATCTGTAACGATCAGTCCATTAAATCCCCACTCCTGCCGCAGAAGCTCTGTGATGATGACTGGAGAAAGGGTGGCAGGGAGATTAGGAGTGGGATCGAGTGCGGGGATATGAATATGAGCGGTCATCACGGCCTTTACTCCAGCTTCAACGGCCTTTTTAAAAGGAAATAATTCCACCTGGTCCAATCTGTCTCTATCCGCCTCTACCAGAGGAAGCTCTATATGAGAGTCCACTTCGGTATCTCCGTGTCCCGGGAAGTGTTTGGCTGTGGCTATAAGACCGTTTTCCTGGCAGCCTCTAATGAACGCAGCCCCCAGACGGCTGACCTGCTCCGGATCCTCTCCCAGAGAACGGGTGTTTATAATCGGATTCTGAGGATTAATATTCACATCCACAACCGGCGCGTAAGTGATATGAATGCCCACAGCTCTGGCTTCTTCAGCCGTTATCTTTCCCATCCGATAGGCGAGCTCTTCAGATCCGGCTGCCCCTAAAGACATCAATGGGGGGAAAAGAGTGGCTCCTTCGATCTGATTCCCCAATCCCCTTTCCAAATCAGAGGCAATGAGAAGCGGGATCCGGGCTTTCTCCTGAAGCTTGTTGATCAGATAAGCTGATTCAAAGGCTTCTCCTCCGAAAATGATCAACCCTCCCACTTTATGCTCTTCCACTAGAGATTCCAGCCTACGAACAGCGGGACTTTCCTGGTTGTAGAAATGTCCTGAAAACCGGCAGCTTATCATCTGCCCGATTTTTTCCTCAAGGGTCATCTGATTCATTGTTTTACGGACCCAACGGAGCCCTGATCGAGTCACGGTAAGGCTGGGCTTTAAGGCTTCCTTGACGCAGCCTGTTAAAAATAATAAAGCCGGAATGAGAATGAATGAAAAGACTATCATTTTTTTTCTGCTTTTACTTTTCATGAAAACCTCTTTTCGAATTTAAAAAATTAAATTCCTGAACCATTTTAAAAGTTTCCTGGACCCCTCTTGTTCGAACGGCTTTGGAAGCTAACTTCAGACCAAATTCAGCCGCACCTAAGACTTCTTCTCCCTCCATCATGCGGGAAACCGTGGCGCTGCAGAAAACATCTCCACATCCTGTCGTGTCCGCCACTTCATCAGAGTCTTTTGATGCCATCTTTGTAAATCCTTGAGGAGTCCCGACTAAAATTCCCTCTTCTCCAAGAGTAAAAAAAACGGCTTTGACTCCCTGATTTAAAATAGATTCCCCAAAGACATTGAGCTCTCTCTCATCTGGTTTTTTCTCCGGACATCCCATCATGCAGGCGGCTTCCTGCCTGTTGGCCTGGACATAATCAATACCCCGGATCCACTCCGGCCATTCTGTCAAAGAAACATATTTCCTGAACCTCCCCAGTTCAGGTGAAAGCGCCAGAGAATGGACATCCATCCATATGGGGCATTCGGCTTTTTCTTTAATCTCATTCCAATCCCTCAGCTTAATATCGAGGCCGGAAATCATCAATAAAACGAGAAAATCAACATCAGGGAGTCTGGATAGAATCCATCCCGGCTCTAAAGAAGGAACCACAGATTCCAGAACTTCCTTTCTCTCCCCTTCTCTGGGATAAAAAAGGCTAACCCGGTTTCCCGGTCCAGGAACTTTTTGGACTCCCTCAACATGAATCGAACGCCAATTTTCTAAAACACTGGAAACCAAAGAAGCCAATCCCTCTGCCAGATTAGCTATCAAAAAGACTTCTTTTTCAAGACCGCACAGCACAGCACTCGGATAAAGAACCCCTCCCAGACTCTCAATTAGGCTCCCGGAAGGCAAAGTAATCACATCATAAGTGATGCTCCCTATTAATCCGATCTTTCTATCTGCCTCTTCCATGCGGCTCTTTAACAACCTGTTCTAATTTCCGGACAGCATTCATTATGTCCCTGTTTGCATTTTCCCCTTCCAAGGGATCCCCTTTCAGCCAGGAGAGAGAAATAGAAGAGTCTTCATGGATGATTCCAATGGAGTTTAATCCCTTTTCCTTTAATTTTTGGGATATATAATTTTCTATTTCGCTGTCCTTGATCTTATTTAACAGCACAAAGGATTTTTTAATTCGGGCTTCACGATAGATTTTCCTTGCTCGTTCAATGAGTTTAGAATCTTTCAGATGCTGGGTCGCAGGCATTTTTCCTTCTCTTATTTGAGAGATAAGATTCTGAATATCTTGGGCGATTTGGATGGAAGCTGTGGTGGGATCGACCACGGTGATGATCCAGTCCATGCTGGTAATCACTCCTCTGGCCGAATCTTCCAAACCGGCTTTGACATCAATCAAGGTGACCGGTTGATCTCCAATCCCCTGGACTCTTAAATCTCTGGTTATCTTGGAGATAGGGCCATCACATCCAGCTCCCGGCCCTTTATCTCCTATTTTCCCCAGCTGAAAAAGAAAAAGACCTTTCTGATCAAACAAATAGTATTTACGGGGAATCTTATCTAATGAAATCAATGCCTTAGGGAGAGCAGTCGGGTCATCGACAGGACAGGAGACTTTTCCCCCTGCGAATACGGCCCCTCCAAAATAATCCATGAGGGAAACAGGAGGTTCTTTAAATCCCAATGCCTGATGAACACCCGTATTGGTTGAATCAGCGTCCAACACACAAACTTGATATCCCTCATCCCTAAGGGCTCTGCCCAATAAAACTGTAACAGTGCTTTTTCCGCTTCCCCCTTTACCCAAAATTCCTATTCTCTTATTGACAAATACTTTCTCTTCCATCTTGCTCCTCTCTTAATTCTCTTGACCGTGAATAGACTCGTGAATCATTCAGGTTACTTAATCTCAAGTATTTTTCCCACTCCATACTCTATGAAATCTTCCTTATATTCTCTTCTGAATGCTTCTCTAACCGGATCCCCTGTACAGTGAGACGGGGCCGCTTTTTTAACGCTTAACTCTCTAAACCCTTTAACCACACTCATAGGAGGATGGTGGAATCCCCCCATAACTAAATAGATTTCCCGCTGAGGAAACATTTCTTTAGCTTTTTTAACAATATTGATGATTCCAGGGTGGCTGCAGCCATTGACAACAATCAAACCTTTTTTGGTATTGATGATAAGGGACTGCTCTTTGGGAGGTCCATATAGTTCTCCCGTACTGAAAGCAAAATCAGAAATCTTCTGTGGACCTGAAACATTGACAAATTCTGCCCCCTTTTTGGTTATCATATTTCGAATGGAATCAGGGAAAGAAGCCGGGATGAATACCGTAACATCATGATTTTTCTCCAAAAATCCCTTTAATCCTCCCACATGATCTCCGTGGATGTGAGAAATGATGACTTTATCAATAGATTGGGGGTCGATATTCATTTTTTCCATATTAAAAAGCAAAATATCTGAACTTCCTCCCGTATCAAACAATAAAACTTCCTGTGGGGTTTTGATGACTGTGCCAAATCCCCAGGATGTCTTTAATTCTGGATTTATCCTGTAATTGTCAAAAACCGAAATAAAAGTCACTTCCTGCACTTCTTCTATGTCTTGCTGAAAAGAACTTCCCGATTGAGACCCCATGGGGATATGTGCTAAAAAAATGCCCATCCCTAACAAAACTAAAACTAATATCTTTTTAAGTTTCATGTCTTAACTCCCGTATCATAGTTTTGTTTGACGTTTTTATAAACGATTTATTGTTTTTATACATTCTAACGAGTCTCTCTTTTAGAAGATTCGTATAAAAACAGTATTTTTATTTTATTATACATCTTAAATCATTTTTTGTTAAAAGATGGATCTTCAAAGTGAGGCTTCCTTTTAAAGATGTCTCATTTTTTAATAGTTCCCCTCTGAAATAAAAGCTTATTTCCTTATGGAGTACCGGCAGCCACAGTAATTTTGCCTGTAAAGTCCCAGCTGTCTGGATAACTCGACGCTTCTTTTAAATCCATCCTTTTTCTTAAAATTGATATCCAGAAACACGACTCCATATTCTTCAGCCAATCCTCTTCCTATTTTAAAAATAGTCTCAGATGACTTATGAGGAGAAATGGTCAAGGTGGTGGTGAAAAAAGGAATGCCCAATTTGAGGGCCTTTTTGGCGGTGGCTTCAAGATTATGGCGAAAACACACATCACAGCGTTTTCCTCCTTCAGGTTCTCTCTCCAGACCCTTGACCGCTTTTCCCCATTTCTCAGGCTCGTATTCAGGAAAAATGATTCGGAATCCAAGTCCACGGGCTGCTTTAAGGGCATTTTGAGCTCTTTTTTCATATTCTTCCGGAGGATAAATATTGGGATTATGATAAAATCCGATGACTTCAAATTCAGGATTCAACCTCTCATAGACAGCCGTGGAATCCGGCCCACAGCAGACATGGAGCAAAACTTTGGGTTTAGCGGTACTTTTGCTTTCACTCATTTTTCATCAAACATATGATTCTATAATATTCTCTCTCAATTATCCATAAATCAACTGAACCGAACTATTCACGAGTCGAGGTTAAAGTTTCTTTATGAATAGTTCAGGCTTATTGACATTTATAGATTCCATAATTATTATCAAACCTAATGAGCCTGAACTATTCATAAAAAAATGTCCCTTTCAATCCTAGCTCTTATAGACAAAAGAACAGTGCTCCTTGATGGAGCTATGGGGACAGAACTGATCAAAAAAGGATTTGTCACGGGGGCTCCCGAGTCATGGAATATTGAAAAGACAGAAACAGTTAAAAATATTCATAAAAGATATTTTGACGCAGGCGCTGATGCGGTCCTGACCAACAGTTTTGGGGGAAGCAAAATCAAACTCGCGTCCTTCGGTTTGGAAAAACAGTGCTACGAGCTTAACAGACAGGCCGCCGAAATTGCGGTTGAAACAAGACCTGCGGGTAGATTTGTGGGAGGAAGCATGGGCCCCACAGGTAAATTTCTTAAGCCCTACGGAAATTTCACGGAAGATGAATTCACAGAAGCCTATTCTCTTCAGGCCAAAGCTCTTTCAGACGGAGGAGCGGATTTTATTCTTATAGAGACCCAATATGACTTAAAAGAGGCGATCTGTGCTTTTAATGGAGCCCGTCATGCCTGTCATCTCCCTATTTTTGTTACCATGACGTTTAAAGTCACACCCAAGGGTTTTTATACAGAAATGGGGAATAGTGTCTCCCAGTGCGTTAAAGAGCTTGAAAAAAGGGAAATTTCAGCACTCGGAGCCAACTGTACTCTTGACAGCAGAGGGATGGCCAAACTGACAAAAGAAATCAAAGAGAAAACCTCTCTCCCTGTCATTGCCCAAGCCAATGCGGGTCAGCCTCGGGTCACCCAAGATGGGAAAATAAAATATACCCAATCGGCTGAAAACTATGTTCAATACGTCAAAAAAATCCTTAAAAACGGGGCCCATATAATCGGGGGATGCTGCGGGACAGATCCTTCTTATATTCGAAAAATGGCCAAATTAATTCACCTGAATTATTCATAAAAAAAATGGTTGAAGAGGGGAAGGCAAGCTTGACTCTTGAATAATCCAGGTTCCTAAATAAATTAATGGCTTTCCATGCTTATCCACACGGCCATCTCCCCTACTCCTCTGTGGGACCAGGCATAATAAGGAATAGCTGTCAAAGGCTCCCCATTCCGGTCTTCACCTCTTAAAACAGGAACCCCTTGTAACAGTTCAGGTTTAAACTCAACATTAAAGGGAGCATCTCTCTTCAAGACACGATCCAGCACATGACCGTCATTATCCACTCCTTCAAAACAAAACACCAACGGACCCCTCTGAAAGGATACCCTGCCTCTGTCAGCCTCCACTTCTGGGAGGGCCTTGATCTTTCTCACCGGCATAGGTAAATCGAGTTCGATCACATCCCCTTTTTCCCACTTCCTGAGTATCTTCATATAACCTTTATCCAAAACCCCTTCGATTTTTTCTTTATTCACTCGAAGAACAGGCTCTTCATCACAGGTCTCCACAAATGAATAAAGGCTGCTGGGGACGGCCTCATTTCGGGCCCATCCAGGAATTCTTATAAAAAGCGTGAAGTCAATGGATTTCTCAGGTTCCAAAGTGATTTTTATAGTCCCTTCCCATGGATAATGTGTTTCCTGTATGATCTGAACTTGATTTTTCCCTAAATTTAAAACCCCCTTATTTCCAACAAAAAGATTCACATAAAGGGAATCCTCTGTGCTGGCGTACACATAACCAGGAACAGAGGGGATAAATCGAGCGATATTCCCAGGACAGCAGGCACAGTCAAACCATTCTTTTCGAGTCGCCTCTCCTTGATTGAATTTGAACTTTCCGTCTGACTCAAGGGGATTGGGATAAAAGAATCTGTCTCCACTCAAAGAAACTCCGGAAAGCAACCCATTATACAGAGTGCGTTCCAGCACATCTATATAGTTTGCATGCCCATGAAGCAGAAAAAGACGATAATTCCAGAATACATTGCCTACAGCGGCACAAGTCTCATTGTAAGCTGTTTTATTGGGAAGAACATAATTTTCTCCGAATGCCTCTCCCTTTCGGCTGGCTCCAATGCCTCCGGTGATATAGATCTTTTTAGAAATCACATTCTCCCATATCCGGTCAATCGCATGGATATAATCTTCATCTCCCGTCAGAGCAGCCACATCAGCCATCCCTGAATACATATAGGTGGCCCGGACAGCATGTCCAATGGCTTCCTCTTGTTCCACAACAGGTTTATGAGCCTGAAGATACCAATCCTGATTGTATATAGAAAACGGAGAATCATCAGGAAATTTTTTAGGATGTTCGATCTTTCCTCTCTGATCTAAGAAAAATTTGGCTAACTTGAGGTACTTTTCCTCTCCAGTCACTCGATAAAGCTTAACCAGTCCTATCTCGATTTCCTGATGCCCTGGAAATCCCTGCTTCTTACCTGGACCGAATGTTTCAACGATTAAATCCGCATTTTTTACAGCGATATCCAAAAAACTTCGCTGGCCCGTGGCTTGATAATGGGCTGCCGCTGCTTCATACATATGACCGACATTGTAAAGCTCATGACTCGACCCCAAATTAGACCAACGTTCTTCTCCGGCTCCTGGGGCTGGTTTATCCGGATCTATGGTTCTGGTGGTGTAAAGATAGCCATCTTCTTCCTGAGCTGCGGCAATGATTTCTATGATTTCATCTATATATTTTCTCAGTTCAGGATCATCTCTCAAACTCAGTGAATAAGAAGCTCCCTCTATGATTTTATAGACGTCTGAATCATTGTACCGGATCCCTTCAAATTCCCCCGGAATAAGACCGGCTGCTTTCTTGAAATTATCAATCCTTCCAGTCTCTTCACATTTATGGAAGGCATACGGAATGGTGACTTTTCGATTGGTCTCCATTCTGGGAAGCCAAAATGAATCTGTCATCTGCACATGGGTGAATGACAGAGGCTTTATCCTATAACCCTTTCTCAATTCTTTCCTGCAGTTTACTGAAAGCATCAACCCAAATGAACCCATCAAAACAAGAAAAAATAAAAAGGCTCTGTTTTTCATACTCGGCTCCTTCTTTTTATGGTTTTATTCAGATTTTTATAGGTTATGAAGACTTTTCTTTTAACCTCACATAAACATGGGTAGGACCCTCTTCCTCTTCTTTAAACTTCATATCAAATAATTTAGAATGAGATTTAATGAGCTGAGAGAGCTGTTTGTATCCATATGTCCGGGGATCAAAACTTGGATCAAGCTGATGAAGATAAAATCCCATGGTGGCTAAATTCGCCCATCCGTCTTCCTGTAAAGCCATATCAAAAGCTCCCTTTAAAAGAGGAACGGGATCCAACGCTTTTGATTTTTCAGAAGACGTGATAGCTTTTTTCTCAGTTCTCTTTCTTTTTTCGGTTTCTACGGGAGCTAAATTTTCTGTATAAATGAAGATATTACAAGCATTTATAAAAGGTTTGGGAGTTGTTTTCTTTCCAATCCCAAGGACAAATATCCCTTCTTCTCTTATTCGGGTGGCTAGCCTTGTGTAATCGCTGTCACTGGATACGATGCAAAATCCATCCACGAGATTGTTATTTAAAATATCCATAGCGTCAATGATCAAAGCACTGTCAGTCGCATTCTTTCCCACTGTATATCTGAACTGCTGTATGGGCTGAATCGCCGCATTGTTCAGAGATTCTTTCCAACCCTTCATGTTTGATGTGGTCCAATCTCCATAGATCCGTCTTATGGTAACCGAACCATATTTACCGGCTTCGGTCAGTATCTCTCCTATCAATCGAGGCCTCGCATTATCCCCATCAATAAGCAGGGCAATTCTTTTCTCACTGGTTTGTTTAGATTTTTTTGCCATTTTCCTTCTCTTTTTTTTTTATTACAAAATATTTTACCTTTTTTTAAGAATTATTACAAAATCCTATTTCCCCCAAACTATTCACCATTTACAATTGACAATTCATAGATTACAATGTTTCATTATTATTGAATCAATATAAATTATATTAATTATTGACATTTTATTCAATGTTTCTTATTATCTGATACAACATGAATGATCATTTTATTCTCATCGGACATATTCCAAAAGTTCCCTTAGATCACTCTCAAGAATACCTAAAAATACTTAAAACAATGATCTCTTCCTGTTCAAATCGATTCAAATCAACACTCCTTTCCCCTTACTCTATAACCATAGACCACGAATTTTTAGGAATTCCTGCCTCTTTAAAATCTTCATTGGAGTCTATCTTTTTTTTAGAAGAAATCACGCTAGAATGGAATATATACTTTAAAATATCCTCTGTTATTCATTTTGGAAGCATCTCATCAAGATTAAACCAAAAAACATCATCTCAACTTATGGGAGAAGGAATCTCGACTGCTAGAGAAATAATCAACAAGAAGAAAATCTCGCATCCCCGAATATTTTTTCACATAAAGCCTGAAAAATTATCCCTTCAGCTTAATAGGCTTTTTAGGGTCCTGGATTCAATAACCTCTGAATGGAACCAAAGGGATTTTCCGCTCATATCTGACATGTTAAAAAATGATCATAATGAAGAAATCGCGATAAAACACAAAAAAAATAGAAGTCAGATATGGAAAAGACGAAATACACTTAAAATCAGTGAATACAAAGACCTCAAACAAGTTATTCTGGAAATGTTATAGATCTTCTACTCTATTCAAAAATATGTATGCCTTATCCACCCATTTCTTATGAATAACCGGAAGAATTTGACTTTTGTCCTCCCCTGATGTAAACATGTTGGATATGAGATTTGATGACTTACATGATGATAGAGAATAAAACAGACACGATCGTTAAACAGTTTAATAATAAATTTCATAAAAAACCCTTATTGGTCCGTTCTCCGGGACGTATCAATCTGATCGGAGAACACACAGACTATAATGAAGGTTTTGTTCTCCCCTCTGCCATTGACAAGGCAATCATTTTTGCTGTTTCTCCCAACAACCGACGTTTATACCGATTTTATTCCACAGACATGGAAGAGTCTATAGAGATCAAAAAAGATTACCTGGAAAAAAGCCCCACTCACTGGGCTAACTATCTATTAGGAGTCATAGATCAAATCAATAAAATGGGATTCGACGTCCCCGGCATTGACTGTGTTTTTGGGGGGGACATCCCGATAGGTGCCGGGCTATCCTCCTCAGCTGCTCTCGAAGCAGGCCTGGCTTTTTCCATAAACCAAATGTTTCAGTTAGGCATCTCCAATCTGGATTTGGTGAAATTATCACAAAAAGCAGAAAATGAGTTTGTGGGAGTTCAATGCGGGATCATGGATCAATTTGCTAATATTTTCAGTGCTCCTAAAGAAGTGATGAAAATTGACTGCCGTTCCCTTGAATATGAGTATTTTCCATTTGATTTCAAAGACATCCATATTGTGCTCTATGACACCCATGTTTCCCATTCTTTAGCCTCTTCTGAATACAATCAAAGAAGACGGCAGTGCAAACAAGGAGTCGAATTACTAAAAAATTATTATCCAGAAATAAAAAGTCTTCGAGACGTCAAACCAAAATATTTAGACTCCTTAAAAAATCAGATGAACCCCCTTATATATAAGCGCTGCCATTATGTGGTGAAAGAAAATGAAAGACTTTTATCGGCATGTGATGACCTTAGAAAGAAAGACCTCAAATCATTCGGGGAAAAAATGTTTCAAACCCATCAGGGTCTTAAAAGTGAATATGAAGTAAGCTGTGACGAGCTCGACTTTCTGGTCCACATGACCCAGGACCAGGATGCTGTCCTGGGCTCCCGAATGATGGGGGCTGGATTCGGAGGATGCACCCTTAACTTCATTAAAAAAGAAAGCATGAACCGAATAAATGATCACATAAAAAGTCATTATTTAAATAGATTCAACAAAAAACTGGGAATATACAAAGTAAAAATCGGGAAAGGGACCCATATAATCTAGAGTGAACCCAAAATCACAATGATAAGGAGCTTTCATGATTGACAACAAACGATTATCTGAGATGGGGCAGGCCATCGTGGAAGGAAACAAAGAAAGGGCTCAGAAGTATGCCAAAGAAGCCATTGAACAAAACCTTGATTTAATGGAAGTGATTGAAAATGGATTTGTTCCTGGTATTCAGAAAGCCGGCGACTTATGGGAACAGGGAGAATATTTTCTTCCTGAACTCATTACCAGTGCGGAGTGTATGAAAGCCGTGATGTCAATGCTCCAGCCCGAGCTTAAGAAAAAAAAACTTATGGCAAAATCTCTGGGAAAAATCATTATAGGAACCATAGAAGGAGATATTCATGATATAGGTAAAAATCTGGTTGCCTCTATGCTTTCTGCCAATGGATTTGATGTGGTTGACTTAGGTGCAGATGTGAAGCTGACAAAATTCATAGAAAAAGCAGAACAAGAAAAAGCAGATTTTATCTGCGCCTCTTCTCTTCTCACGACCACAATGCTCAAACAGAAAAATCTGATTGATCTTGTTAAAACAAAAAGCATATCCGGCAAATTAAAAGTTCTGGTGGGAGGAGCTCCTGTCAATAAACAATGGGCGAAAGATATTGGCGCAGACGGGTATGCTGAAAATGCCATGTCCGCTGTCAAGCTAGCCAAAACCCTTATCCAGAGATAAAAGGAAAATAAAATGATTAAACCAATAAGACCCAAATATAAACCTTTGAGTGACAAGCTTATTAAAAAAATATTAAATGAATGCTACCTCCTTCTGGAGAAATACGGTGTTTTTGTGGAAAACATAGAGGCTGTAAAGCTCTTAAAAAATGCGGGGGCTCCCTTAGATGAATCTGAAAACAGAATTTATATAAAGAATGAGCTGGTTGAAAAAGCCCTATCAACAGCTCCTTCGATCATTGAGCTTTATGACAGATCCGGAAAAAAGAAATTTACCATTGGGGGTGATGAAATTCATTTTGACCCTGGATCTGCGGCTGTCACCATTTTAGATCCCAAAACAAAACTGCAGAGAAAACCCACCACAGAGGATCTTATTCGATTCGTTCGAGTTACAGATGCTTTAAAAAATATTGACTTTCAAAGCACAGGGATCGTAAGCAGTGATGTCCCCGAAATTCTCGGAGACAGCTATCGACTCTATGTGGGTCTTCAATATTCAGAAAAACCTGTGGTTACGGGGACTTTCAGGGTAGAAGGGTTTAAACCCATGCATGATATGCTGGCAGCCGTAAGGGGAAGTGAAAAAAATCTCCGTGAGAAACCTCTTGCCATATTTGATGCCTGCCCCTCTCCTCCTCTAAAGTGGAGCAATCTCACCACACAGAGTCTCATAGACTGCGCCAGAGCCGGGATTCCTTCCGAATTAGTATCCATGGGTCTGACCGGAGCCACATCTCCAGTGACATTGGCCGGCACTTTAGTTCAGCATGCCGCAGAAAACTTATCAGGCATCGTCATCAGCCAGCTGGCTGAACCAGGTTCCCCTGTTATATTTGGAGGATCTCCTGCCAGCTTTGATATGAGAAAAGGAACCACTCCTATGGGAGCCATGGAGACCATGATGATTGATGCCGCCTATGCTCAAATCGCAAAATATCTGAATCTGCCCACCCACGCCTATATGGGGCTCAGTGATTCTAAACTCAATGATAACCAGGCAGGCCTGGAATCAGGTATGGGGGCTGTCCTGGCGGCTCTGGCGGGGATCAATGTCATTTCAGGTCCTGGGATGATGGATTTTGAGAGCTGTCAAAGCCTGGAGAAACTGGTCATTGACAATGAAATCTGCGGAATGGCTCTCAGACTCGTCAAAGGCATTATTCAGCGGGATGAGCCCCTGGCTCTGAATCTATTTAAAGAAATCACTCCGGACACTCAATTCCTCTCGAATCCCAATACCAGAAAGTGGTACCGGGAAGAACATATATTCCCGGACATCATTGACCGGGATATCTATGACGAATGGGTGAATAAAGGAAAAAAATCTATCGCGGATAGAGCCTCAGATAAAATCGAAGAAATCCTTAAGCAGCCGGTCTCTTTGATCGATTCTGGAACACAAAAAGAGCTTCAGAAAATCATGCTGGCTGATGCCCATTCAAATGGATTTTCTGCTCTCCCGGAAATAAAATCTATGTGACTCAACATTCACTGGTTCTCAGTCTTTGAAGTCTTCTTACTGCTTCTCTGAGGGTACTCTCTTTTTTGGCAAAATTAAATCTCACCTGAGTTGTTCCTTTCTCCCCGCCTGCATAAAAACTGGAGCCCGGGACAACAGCCACCCCGATTTCTCTTGCCAGGTACTCAGCAAATGCCCGATCCTCTGTCCATCCTTTTTGGATATAATGATTTTTATTCCATTGGATGTTAGAAAAATCTGCCATCACATAATAGGCTCCCCTGGGCTTGTAATAGGGCATTCTGATTTCATCCAGAACTTCCAGAAGCCATTTCCTTCTTAAAGCATATTCTTTTCTTATGTCTTCATAATAACTCTTGGGCATGTTTAAGGCTTTGACTCCAGCCTCTTGAAAAGGAGCGGGCGCACAGACAGTTAAATAATCATGAACTTTTCTTATCGAATTTGTCAGTTCAGGAGAAGCCACGGCCCAGCCTACTCTCCATCCTGTGACTGAGTAAGTTTTTCCCAGGCCGCTGATGGTGACCGTCCGCTCCTTCATTCCTTTGATGCTGGCCGGGCTTAGATGCTGATAATGGTCATAAGTGATATGCTCATAGATCTCATCGCTAACCACTGTGAGTCCATATTTTTCACAGAGCTCAGATATTTTAAAAATCTCTTCACTTGAGAAAATCCTGCCGTTTGGATTCTGAGGAGTGTTGATGATCATTATTTTAGTTCGGGGATTTATAAGCAGCTCTAATTGATCAAAATCAATCTCATATTCAGGACCCTTTTGCTCAAAAAAAACGGGTTTGGCTCCAGCCATAAAGCAGTCCGGAACATAGTTTTCATACCAGGGTTCAAAGATAATGACCTCATCCCCTGGATCCGTGAGAGCCAATAGGGCTGCCATGACCGCTTCACTCACTCCGCAGGTCACAGTGACTTCAGTTTCAGGATCTGTGGGGATGTGGTTGTACTCTGATGTTTTTTGGGCCACAGCTTTGCGAAACTCGATCGATCCAAATGGAAACGTGTACTGATTTTTCTGCCCATAAATCGCCTTTTGAGCCGCATCCAAAATTTCGCCCGGGGGATCAAAATCAGGAAGCCCCTGAGAAAGATTAACAGCTCCTGTCTCATCTCCCAACCGAGTCATCTCTCTGATCACGGATTCCTGAAAAGGCTTCACTCTTTCAGCCATATTCATTTCTCCTATTTCTTCATGAGTTTTTATAAAAATGGCAACGTTTTCATTATTTATTTCGTTTAGGCGATATGCAAGATTTTTTTAACATTAAGACGAGCCAAACTGAAATTTAGATATATATGATATTTACAAAATCCTATAGGAGGAGAGGGCCAAAGGATGAGGAATCCCCTGTGAGGGCTGAGCGGGCAGGGTTCCTCTTTAGAGGAGAGCGAAGCCCGAGCGGGAGTGAGATTAAATGATTTGTGTATCCTCACAAATCATTTGGAGGTTCCAAGGGGGTTTGTCCCCTTGGTCGCAGGGCCTAAGCCCGAGAAGGGGAGGCAGGGAGCTTTAGCGACCGTTGGAAGGGGGAAATCTTAGATTTCTCCCTCCAAGTTATCGATGGGGGAATCGAACGGGTGACGAATTCTTTGCCTTTCTCCTCTGCAACAATCCTGACTCGTGAATAATCCGGGTTTATTACCTAACCTTAACTTTTCATAAAAAATATGAATCGTTAAGACTCCGTGATATTATAAAGATAATGAAGAGAAATTTCATATTCTTAAATCAGTTTAAAGTTCATATAGAAAATAAAAGGATATTCATCCGTCTTGGTTATAAAGGGAAAAACAGCAAAATCAATGAATCCGTCATGAGATATATAGATGAACTTCAATCAAAGCTTCCTGATTTGATCAAACCTCAAGCTGTTTATTCCATTCTCAATTATGAAGAAACAAACAAACATCCTGTTTTTAAGGGAGCTGAAAAAATTGCGTTATGTCTCTGCACCTTAGGCTCTGACCTCGAGAAAAAATGTTCCAGATTAATAGAACAAGGGGATGTTCTCAAAGGATTTGTACTGGACATCTTGGGTTCTGAAGCCGCTGATGATATAGCGAGACAAAGTGACCATATGATTGCCCAAAAAGCAAGAGAGATGAATTTATGGCCCAGTAAAAGATTCAGTCCGGGATATGGGATTTGGGATATCAAAGAACAAAAATATGTGTTTGATGTCCTGCCTTCAGAAAAAATAGGAGTCTCCCTTACAGATGCCTGTATCATGACTCCCCGCAAATCTGTATCCTTTCGGATTAACTTCTATAAAAACAAAGAATTCTCTACCCGGAGATTTTCATAATTCTCGCTGATCCATTTTTTATAATAGGTTTTCCTTTCTGTTCTTAGACTCTTTGGCCCCCAGAAGTAAAAAACCTCATCTGGGCGGACTGAAAAGCCACACTCAGCCAGCTTCGGGCAAAGATAAAGATCTGGCCCCATAGAAAAGCCAAAATGACCATGACCACAGTCTGGGTGGGAATAAGAACATCAATAAGCCAGTAAAAAACGGCCATCAAAATCCCTGTGACCACCAGTATATAATAAAGAGCTAAAGTGCGGCCCAGTTTTTTCAGAACAAAACCCAGGGACCAAAACATATCCCGAAAAACTTTTCTTGAATTTTCCAAAACAATCTTAATCCGCGCATAGTCCATGACCATAAGAACAAAGAAATAGAAGAAAACAAAAACCGCCAATCGAGCCCAGAACATAACAAAAACCATTTTCTCATTATTCCCTTGGTTTGTTAGAAGCCCCGCAAATAAATGGAAAAAGAGATTGATTAGAAAAAAACCCACCCAGATAATAAGAGAATAAATCATCAGACGAAAAAAACGGCCGAAAAACCGGCCCGCTCCTTGAAAGAAAAGAGAGGCAAACCTTTCTTTTTTTTCATTTGACTCCGAACCCAGAAAGATACTTAAAGAAAAAAGGATTCCTCCCCTGAGAAAAATGCCGGCTAGAGAATAGAAAAAAAACAGAATGATCCCCACGGAAAGAATCGTTCCGAGCTCACCGCTGTGATGGACTAAAATATCCTGGATCACACTGAAGTCTCCCTTTTTCATTAATGTTTCCGCTTTGGCACTCCAACTAAGGGCATCAGATAGAAAACCAGAGATAAGAAAATACAGAATGGAAGCAAATAAAAAATTGACCAACCATAAAATAAAGACCATTTTAGGCCTTAAGGCATCTTTTGTTCCTTGAAAATAGCTTTTCCATACTTTCATCTTCGCCTCCTGTTAACCTGCAATAAAAGAGAGCAGCTTCTGGAAAAGAAGCATCAAGCTTAAAGAATATTTGGTTACGGCTTCTTTTTGGGGTTCAAGAAGACGTGAATTATTCAGATAATTAATATCCAACACCACTTTGTTATCCGGGTCAACGGAGGCTGATTTGAGCTTAACAGGCTTGTAATAGATAAACCGCCTCCATCTTTCCTCACCGCTCCAGGTCTCATGGATTTCTTCTCCATCTTCAAATTTGATGAGGATGTCCTGAGGAAAAGTCCACTCCCCTTTGCGGACCACAGTCACGATGTTCTTATAGTTTTTCTTTTCTTCTCCCTTTTCTTTTTCCTCTTCTTTGAAAAGAACTTCTCCATCATCAAAGATGCCTTGAGGCTCTTTGATTTCCTGTGAAACTACCTGAGATACAGCATAGTCCAAAGTGCCCGGTGTTTTAAGAAATTGATCAAAGAACCAATCAAGGTCCTGTTCGCTTACTTCTTTTGCCACATCAATAAAATCCTGAGTCTGGGGATGACGGAAACGCCATCTTTCAAAATAGGTTCTCAAAATCCGGCTCATGGTCTCTTCTCCGAGATAGTTCTCCAGCATCATAAGAACAAAAACGGATTTGGCATAGGAATTGGCACTGTAGATGGCTCCAGAATAGAACTCCCATGATTTTTTAAATATAGGATCTAAGGGAGTTTTTTCCATAACATTCATCCTCTGCATGTGAAAATCTCCTATTTTTATGCCGAGGAAATCGAACATGGAGGTTTCTTTCCCATAGTAATGGCTCATGGCCTTGACCTCTGAATAGGAATTTAATCCCTCGTCCAGCCAGGGTTCTTCGAATTCATTGGAAGCGACCATTCCATACCAGAAATTGTGCCCAAATTCGTGAATGGTGACCATTTCAGTCATTCTGACCCCTTCAGGGACAAAAGAGGCCCCCCCTGCTGTAAAAAGAGTCGGGTATTCCATGCCTCCGGCTCCCATGGCCCTTAAAGGCGGATCGACCAGGGTAATGGTTTCGTAAGGATAGGCTCCATAGTTGGTGCTGTAAAACTCGATCCCGTTCCTCAAAGCGCTTTTATACCTTTCAGCAAGGTTTCGGTGCTCTTTTTGGATGAGAAAAATCATCTCTGTGTTGATCCTGGGTTTATCCAGAGTGAAGAGTTCGCGTATTTCAATGAAATTCGGGGAGGCCGTCCAGGCAAACTCATGCACATCTTCCTGGTAATGAGTGTAGGTGATGGTTCCGTCCTCATTTTCAGTTCGGGCAATCCTTTTTCCTGTGGCTCCCACCACATAATCATCAGGAACGGTTATCTCCACTTCATAGACACCAAAATCAGCGAAAAATTCAGACTCCGCATGATATTGATGGCAGTTCCATTTTCCTGACTCCCAAACACCTATCTTAGGAAACCACTGGGCAACCATAAAAAAATCATCATAAAAACCGGACCTGGCAAAAACCTTTGGTAATTTTGAAAGAAATTCAATCTCCAGATTGACCTTATCCTGAGGCTGCACAGGTTCTGGAAGAGACAAACTCATGACCGTTCGATCCTCCTTATTATCATCATCAGGATGGATGAACTTCATAGCCTCCGTCAGATCAGGGCCCCTTGATAGCCTCACAGACTTGATGTCTATATAACCCCAATGATCCTCATCCATCTTAAAACTTCGGCTCTCTCCCCCGCTTTCTATCATAAAAGTAGAACGGTTGTTCTTAAAAGCATTGAGGTAAAGATGGAATTGAAGCTCTGAGACAGGAACTTCAGAATCATTCAACCAGGTTAGAATCTGATGGCCTGTGACCGTCTTTTCCTCAGGATTAAGCTGAGCTTTAATCCGGTAATCCACGATGTGCTTGCTCCAGGATGCCAAAACCGGCAGCGGAGACAAGAGACCTAAAAAAAGTAGGGCAGCCATCCATTTTTTCATGGTAGGACTCCTGTTATGAAGTTAGAAAATTATTCCATACCTATTTAGTCTGAACTATTCATAAAAAAATAGCGATTTTTTCATTATAAATTTATTTTCAGCTCTATGCAAAGTTATTTAAGAAACGACTTTTTCAAGAAATTTCTCATGGATCTAAGATAAAGGAAATTTTCTTTCTAGTTTGATCAATCATTGACAGAAGAAGTTCTTTTTTAATATTGTTTTTAATGATATAAAAGAGAGGGGACAGAAAAATTTTGATCCTTCTCTCTCGAAGAGATAATAAAGTTTATAAAAGTAGTTGAGCCTGTCTTATTTCTCCAGATTAATGAGGATTTCTCATGAATAAAAGCACTAAAGAAAAATGTGAACGTCAGTTAAAAGAAGCTCAAAAGAGGGCTAAAGAGCTTGAGAATAAAAGTGATAGACCAGATCTTCTCGAGAGGCTGAAAAGCTATGAAGAAGCCATTGATTCCTCTGAAGATTTAATCATATCCCTGAGCAGTGATTATACTATTCTTTTTATTAACCAGACTCTTGCAAAATATCTCTCAGTGGATAGAAATCAGATAATAGGAAGATCCCTGAGAGAAACCGTGGATAAAAAGGTCTTCAATGAAGTCATAAAACCTAAGTTTAAAGAGGTTATTCAGGGAAATACTATTAAAATGGAAATGTCCTATGATTTTCCAGGAGCGGGCAAACGTTATTTATCAGTACTTTTCTCGCCGCATAAATACCTGGAAAAAAATGAAAATACTGCGGTTGGAGTTCTCCGAGATATAACTGACCGGGTACTGATGGAGAATGAGATCAAAGAAAGTGAAAAGAAATACAAAGATCTTTGCAACAGTATGAATGACACGGTATGGGTTATAGATTTTGATGCTAACTTTATCGATGTCAATGAAACAGCGGTCAGTAGACTGGGGTACACAAGAGAGGAGCTTCTTTCAATGGGTCCGGCAGAAATCGATTCCAGCTTGAATAAGAAAGAAATAAAAGAACTTGCCAGAGCGATGAAGACTGATGAAGTGCAAGTCTTTGAGACTACCCATGTCACCAAAGACGGAACAATCATTCCGGTTGAGATAAGCTCCAGCCTTTTCTTCTATAGAGGGGAAAAGGCCATTCTCAGTATAGCCCGGGATATCACACGCCGCAAGAAAGCTGAAGAGACTTTGATCGAAGAGAGAAACAAGCTGAGAGGGCTCCACCATGCCGTTGATCAACTCCAGAAATGTGAGACAGAAGATGAGATCTGGGATAAAGCCCTTGAAGTGACAACGAATATTCTGAAGTTGGATCTGTGTATCTTCTATGTAAGAGAGGAAGATAAACTGGTTCCCAAAGCCGTAAGCAGAGCCGCTCTTCCGGAAGGATTAACAACACATGGTCTGGATGAAGGAATCGCCGGTAAGACCTTTCGCAAGCGCAGAACCCTACAAGGTGACGATATGAGAAAATGGAAAGAAGCGAAACTGATCAGGGAAGATGTGAGGTCATTTATAAGTATACCCATCGGCAAAATCGGCGTGGCTCAGATCTTATCCACGAAAAAGGGAGCTTTTAGCCGCCAGGATGTAAGTCTGGCTGAAATTTTAGCCGGACATCTCCGTGAGGAAGTAGGCAGAATCCGGCTAGAAAACGAACTTCGCGGACAGGCCATCCGGGATCCCCTGACCGGTTTGTTTAACCGCCGCTACTTTGATCAATTCATTAAAAGGGAAGTTAAGCGCGCCAAGAGATACGGTCATCCCCTTGGAGTTTTGATGATCGATATAAATAGGTTCAAAGAAATCAATGACCGGTTCTCTCATATAGTCGGGGATAAAGTGCTGGCTGAAACTGCCCGTTTACTGAAAAAAACCGTTCGTGATATCGATATAGTAGCGCGCTACGGCGGAGATGAATTTATGATCATTTTTCCTGAGACAAACGGGGAGCCCTCGGAAGTTATCATTAATCGAATAAGAAAAAATCTTGATCAATGGAATAAAAAACAGGATATCATGGATTTCCCTTTAACGCTGGCTATGGGCGCCTCTTATTTGAAGCCGGGAACTGACGAGACTCTAGAAACCGTCATAAAAAAAGCCGACCAAAAAATGTATGAAGATAAAAAAAGACAGAAAAGAATTGATTGAGATGATCTCCACTAATCCAATTTCAAAATCAAGATCTCTGCCAACTAAAGGATGACTCGCATCGATCTGATCAGAAATTGATTAAAATTATCCCTGATACTTAAAAGATACCTTTATTTTGGCTCGATAGGCAGTGATCTTATCGTTTTCCAATTTCATATCCAGCTCCACAACCTCAGCAATCCGAATATCTTTTAAAGATTCCGTGGCTTTTTCCAAAGCGTTCCTGGCTGCTTCTTCCCAGGAATTGGGGCTGGTACCGATAAGCTCAATCACTTTATAAACACTATCCATAACCCTCCTCCTTAAAATGGATATATTGAATGATCTCTCATTTTTTTTTATTCTACATTATATTTCTTTTAAATAAAACAATCTTGAATAGTTCAGTCTATTTAAATTCGATTTTCTTTGGAGCTCTGATTGTCTTGACTTCGTTCTCTTCCAAAACTCGATTCAATTCAGGAATATTCTCTTCAATGAGTGAATTCATACGGCTCACAAGTTTTCTAACCGCCTGGCTGAGCTGTTCCAGCATAAAAAGATCTGTTTCTGTCGGTCTCGACGGATACCCTCCTATGGAAAGAGATAGCATCAAAGTCATCTCGCTTATGGAACCACCTCTCAAAGCATATTCCAGAGAGCCTCTGTAACCGATTCCTTTAGGAATGATATCTTCTTCTAGGGCACTAAATTTCTCCTCAAAAATCTGAACGGCTTTCTCAGCTTTCTCCGGAAGTGAATCTCCTTCTTTTTTCGTTTCCTGTAGTTTGTCGATCTGTCTTCGGATACTCTTGGCCCCAGTTACAGCCATTCCTATTTTTCTGGAAAGGTTCATGGCTTCCACTTGCTTTTCTATTTTTAGAGCTCTCTCTTCCTCTTCCATTTCAAACTGAGGATCCGGTTTGACTTCAGCCTTTTGTTTTAAAATTTCATCCCCCACACTGAGTTCAATCTCATATTCTCCAGACGACACCTGAGGAAGAGCCACCATACCCAAACCTCCTGTTTTAACCGGTTCCCCATCTTCTGTTCTCGGTGTAAACTGCAGATTCCATACATAACTCCGGACTCCTTTCTTATTGAGAACTCTTATCTGATAAAACTCTTCTCCATCTTGATTTTTGATGGAAATTATGTTTTTTCCCTTTGGTTGATCTTTAAAATAGATATGAATACCTAATCCGTATCCAGGATTTTCTCCAGTATACACAGGCCCACTGTACGAATCACCCTTCGAAGAGATAAAATGCTTTGCAGCAGCCCTGATTGAAAATATGTGATAGGGTTTATCAAGAATTTCTTCAGTCATCTCCTGAAGGGGCCGAATGTCATCCATAATCCAAATCCCTCTTCCGTGTGTTCCAATGATCAGATCATTGTCTCTGGGGTGAACCGCGATATCCCTGACCGCCACTGTAGGAAGATTGTTTTTTAAAGAAAACCAGCTCTTCCCCCCATCCAGAGAGGCATAAATTCCGAATTCCATTCCCACAAAAAGCAGATTCTTGTTTCTCAAGTCCTCCCGAACGACATGAATCCATCCAAAAGGAAGGTTTCCCTTAATAGGTGTCCATGTTTCACCAAAATCCGTGGTCTTATAGAGATAAGTGCTGTAGTCATCACTTCGATGTCCGTCAAAGGCGGCGTAAGCTGTACCTACCTCAAAATGAGATGCTTCAATCCGAGTGCACCAAGTATGAGGAGGAAGGTTGGGTATATTTTCCACCACATTTTTCCAGTTCTTCCCCCCGTCTTTGGTGATCTGAACATTCCCATCATCAGTGCCGCACCAGATCACTCCCTGTTCCAAAGGAGATTCAGCAATGGTGTATATGGTGCAGTGCACTTCAGCTCCGGTGTTATCAGCGGTGATCAGCCCCCCGGAATCCTTTAATTTATTCGGGTCATTTGTAGATAAATCAGGACTCACAATCTCCCAGGAATATCCCTGATCTGGGCTTTTAAACAAATAGTTTCCGCCTGTATAGATGGTTTTGTGGTCATGAGGAGAAATAAACACCGGAGAATTCCAGTTAAACCTGTAAGGAGGCTCATCGAGGGCTGCTTTTGGCTTGATGTCCTTGCTCCGGTCTATCTCAAGATTGTACCGGTAGAGGCCGTTCATTTGAGAATTGCCATAGACGATATTGTAATCTGTGGGATCAACTTCACAGTAAAATCCATCTCCTCCTCCCACGCTGTTCCAGTGTTCATTGATGATCCCACCTGAATCCAGACTGTTGCTGGGGCCTCCCCACACTCCATTATCCTGAAGCCCACAGTAAACATAATAGGGATCCCTCATATCATATCCAACCTGATAGACCTCCGCTAAAGCCATATGTTTGATGGGCTGCCAGTTTTTTCCCTGGTCATAGCTTATATCAATCCCTCCGTCGTTTCCATCAATAAGGTGCTGGGGATTATGGGGATCGATCCACAAGGCATGATGATCCGGATGTGTACCCGAAGAGATGGCCCTAAACTTCTGTCCCTTATCTTTCGACACATACAAACCTCCGGAGAAAACATACACCACCCTATCATCTGTGGGATCCACCCTTATTTGGCTGTAATAAAAGGGTCTGAAATTTACTTGTATATAAGTCTTGTTATCACACATCCTCTCCCATGAAGTCCCTTTGTCTTCGGATCGCCATATCCCTCCGTCTTCATGCTCGATGAGAGCATAGACCACATTGGGACTGCTCCGGGATACGTCCAGTCCGATCCTCCCCATGATTCCTTCAGGAAGATCTTTGACAAGCCGCTTCCAGGTCTTTCCTGAATCTTCAGTTTTATAGATACCGCTTCCCGGACCTCCGCTGTAAAAGTAATAAGGGTATCTTTGATAGTCCCACGCTGCCGCATACAGGATGAGGCTGTTCGATGGGTCTATAACCAGGTCAGCTATTCCTGTGCTCTCATTCACATAAAGAACCTTCTCCCAGTTTTCTCCGCCGTCTGTGGTTTTGTATAGGCCCCTTTCCTCATTTTTTCCCCAGAGATGGCCCAATGCCGCTACATAAACGGTCTCAGGATTATTTTTATCAATAACGATCCGACTGATATGACGAGTGTCCTTTAATCCCATATTTTCCCAGGTTTTTCCGCCGTCTGTCGATTTATAAACTCCATCACCAATGGTGACACTGTTTCTAGAGGTGGCTTCCCCTGTTCCAACCCATATCACATCCGGATTAATCTGACTAACGGCAATATCCCCGACAGAAACAGTGTTTTCTTTATGAAAGACAGGTTCCCACGTGATACCGTTATTTTCTGTTTTCCATACCCCGCTGGGTCCAATGGCTGCATAGATAATCCAAGGCTCATCTTCAACCACTTCGATATCCACGGTTCTTCCTCCCATAACAGCGGGTCCTATGCTTCTCCAAGATAGGTTTTCAAAAATGTCCCCCACTTTCTCGGCACTCTGGGCATGAACCAAAGAATAAACGATGAAAAACAGAAATAACATGGATTTAAATAATTTTTTTATTCTCATCATCCCTCCTTCCCTATAATTTTTTTAAACCTAAACTCTTTTAAGGCTCTTTACTGCCTGATAAACAAGGCTAATCGCTACCGCGAACAGCATCACAGCAACCAAAAGAAGAAAACAGCTCCCAATCAAATTGAAGTTAGCTGGAACAGGTTGATGAGACAAGTAATCAATCACTAACTTTGTCTTGTTGTAAACCATAACCACCAGTGCAGATAGAGTTATGGCAAACATGATGAACATGGGATACCTGACAAATTGATTCTTTATCTGCTTTTTTGCCAGCCAAACGCTGACTGCAAGAAGAGCGAGGGCCGCGAGAAGCTGATTCGCTGATCCGAAAATGGGCCATATGGCTTGATAGCTTCCAGAAAGAGCTAAAATTCCGCCTGGGAGAATAGTAAAAAAGGTTGCCACAAACCTGTTTGTGAGAAATTTTTGGACGGCATGGGGATTGTCAGAACGGAAAAATTCTTGAAACGTGAAACGCCCCAGCCTGGTTGCGGTATCCAGAGAGGTGAGGGCAAACTCAGCCACAGCCATGGCCGCAAAAATAATACCGATTTTTACAGGAATTCCTAATTGTGATACAAATCCACCCACTCCATTAGCAAACAGAGTGATGGGATTCGCCTCTCCTCCCTTAGGAAAATACTCTTGGTACTGAGAAGGAATCAGCACAATCGCTGTGATTAAAGCAATGACCGCAAGCAGTCCTTCGATGAGCATACCTCCATATCCCACTGGCCGGGCATCCAGCTCACAATTGAGCTGTTTGGAGGTGGTCCCAGATGCGACAAGGGAATGAAAACCAGATATAGCTCCGCAGGCTACAGTCACAAATAAAATAGGAAATAAAGATCCTAAACCAGGATGGACAAAGTGGGTAAAAACAGGGAATTTAATGGGTGGATTGGCAATAAGAATCCCCAGAAAACTAAAAATAAGAACCAGATATAAAAGGTTTGAATTCAAATAATCCCGGGGCTGAAGAAGGATCCATACTGGAGTGACTGAAGCTGTGAAAATATATCCCATGATAATCCAAGTCCATAGGACCTGGGCGTTGGCTTCTGTTCCAGGGAATACAATAGGGAAAATATTTCCTATCCATATGCAGATAAGGAGAAGTGTAACTCCCACCAGAGTGGAAACCCACAGCTTGGTCTTCATCCTATAGAGTGAAAACCCAAACACGACAGCCAGCATAATGAATAAAAGGGAAGCTGTGCTGACTTCGGGAGTGGAAACAAATGTTTTGGCAACCAAAATCACAAAGGCCGCCACCACCAGAACCAGCGTAAACCAAGCAAATATCAGGAAAAGAAATTTACCGTGTACTCCGATATGTTCCTCAATAACCTCCCCAATTGATCTCCCCTTATGCCGGATTGAGGCCACAAGAGAAGTAAAATCATGAACCGCTCCCATAAAAACATTTCCGAAAATAATCCATAAAAATACAGGAATCCAACCGAACACGGCCGCAGTAATCGGCCCGATAATAGGAGCCGCTCCGGCAATAGAAGCAAAGTGATGTCCTAAAAGAACCGGCCATTTGGCAGGCACATAGTCTATCCCATCCCCCATGGTATGGCAGGGAGTCTTATTTTCCCGGCTTATCCCTAACTTGCGTGCCAGGTATCGGCCGTAAAAAACATACCCCAGAATGAAACAAATAATTGCGATAATAAGAATCAGTGCGGAAGGCATTTTATTTCCTTTTTATAAAATGGTTATTATGCTTCTATACCATAAGAGACAAAATTATGTCAAATAAGCTGAACAAGACTCGAAAATAAGTGAGAAAAGTGCCAAATTCCATTTATACTATTTATCCCATTAATTCTATTTAAATTATAATATTTATTAATATTATATATTTAGTCTTGACATTCCTTTTTAATTATGGTTCACTATAAATGCTCATTCTCTCAATGCGGAACTCATAAATAGAGTATTTTTCTTAAAGGGAGGGACTTAAAATGAGAAAAGTACTTTCCACCCAAAGCATTAAAAGTTCACTTGTCTCAAAAATCGAAGAATTAAGCGGCCAGGACCTCCTTTCTTGTTATCAGTGCGGAAAATGCTCCGCAGGATGCCCCTCTATCTCTTTGATGGACCTCCTTCCCAATCAAGTCATTCGTTATGCACAATTGGGTTTCATCGATGAGCTGACCAACGGTAAAACCATATGGACCTGTGCTTCCTGTATGACCTGCAATGTTCGCTGCCCCAAAGGCGTCAACATCGCTGAAATCATGGAATCCTTAAGACAGATTTTTCTCCGTCAGCATAAAGATCATGTGAATATAAATAAGCTTTCCACAGAACAAAGAACAGAGCTCCCTCCGATTGCTTTGGTGAGCAATTTTAGAAAAGCGACTTCATAAGTTCATATGAGATTTAAAAGAAAAATTTCATATAAAAAGGAATGATAAAGATGGAATTTTCTTATTATCCAGGATGCACACTCAAGAACTACGGCAAAAATTTTGAAGATTCCGCTTTATTCTCCATGAAACAGCTTGGAATTGAGGCTCAAGAACTTCCCCGATGGAACTGCTGCGGCACGGTTTATTCTCTCACGACTGATGATCTTATTCATCACGTGGCTCCCATCCGGAACCTCATCCGGGTCAAAGAACAAAACTGCCGTAAACTTTTAACTCTCTGTGCCATGTGTTACAACACATTGAAAAGGGCTAATCAACGAGTCAAAGAACACCCTGAAGATCTAAAAAAAATCAATGATTTCATGGATCAAGAAGAAATCAAGTATCAAGGAGAAGTTGAAGTGCTCCATCTTCTGGAAGTTCTTCAGAATGACGTTAAACTCGAGAATGTAGCCAAAAAAGTCACTCACCCTCTTAAAGATTTAAAAGTTGCCAGTTATTACGGATGCACACTGGTTCGACCAAAACATATTGGATTCGATGATATGGAAAATCCATCTATGATGGATGCCCTCATGTCCGTCTTAGGAGCCCATCCTGTAGAATTCCCTTATAAAACAGAATGTTGCGGAGCTTATCAGACTGTGGATCAACAGGATCTGGTGTTGGAGCGAACTTTTCAAATCCTCTTCTTCGCTCAATCCTGCGGCGCTGAAGTCATGGCCGTAAGCTGCCCTCTTTGTGCCTTCAACCTTGATTACTGCCAGAAAAAAACAATTCAAAATTATCCGGAATTCAAACAAATTCCTATCTTTTACTTCACTCAACTTCTAGCCATATCTCTTGGCTGCTCTGAAAAAAGCCTGAAACTGGATCTCCATCATATAGACCCCAAACAAATTTTAAAGAAAAAGGGATTGATTTGAGGTAAAAATGGCTTATTTTGGCAATTTAAAACCCATCAAAGGTGAAATCCACCTTGAAAAAAACAGGTGTAAAGGATGCGGATTCTGCGTTGAATATTGTCCCAGAGAAGTGCTTGAACTCTCTGATGAGTTTAATGAAAGGGGGTATCATCTGCCTTTTGTTAAAAATGGAGAAGACTGCTGTTACTGCCAGCTCTGCGAGACAATATGCCCTGAATTTGCCCTCTTTGTGACCATCGAGAAGGAGGAGGATTTTGGTGAGAAAATCGACAGCAGATCCTAAAGGTGTTTTAACCGGATCCCACTTTATGGACGGAGACTATGCATTGGCTGAAGGAGCTCTTTCCGCTGGATGCCGTTATTTCGGAGGCTATCCTATAACTCCATCCACGGAGACTGCTGAAAGGTTTTCTGAACGAATTCCCTTGGTTGGTGGAGTCTTCATCCAAATGGAAGATGAGCTTGGATCCATGGCCTCCTTAATCGGAGCTTCCTGGGGAGGATTGAAAGCCATGACCGTGACTTCCGGCCCTGGATTTTCCTTGATGCAGGAAAACATCGGACTAGCCTGCATGATGGAAACACCTCTTGTTATCGCCAATGTCCAGAGAGGAGGGCCTTCTACAGGTCTCCCTACTCTAACCAGTCAGCAAGATATGATGCAGGCCCGATGGGGCTCTCATGGGGATTATGAAATCATTGCCTTATCACCTGATTCTCCGCAGGAGTGTTTTGACCTGGCTATTGAAGCATTTAATCTTTCAGAGATCTATCGAGTCCCTGTTTTTATTATGACAGATGAATGTGTGGGACACATGCATGAAAGAGTGGTCATTCCCCCAGCCGAAGAAATCGAAATCATCGAAAGAAAATGGTATCAAGGGCCTAAAGACAAATATCTGCCCTACAAGCCCGACTCTGATGGAATCCCTTTCATGGTTAAAGCAGGCGAAGGATACCACTTTCACAGCACCGGACTCACCCATGACAAAAGAGGCTACCCTTCAATCAATGCCCAATGCCAGAAAGCCAATGTCCAGCATTTGATTGATAAGATTAAAAATAATGCTGATCAAATCATCAAAATCGAAGAGGATCAAACAAATGACGCTGAAGTCGTTGTTCTCTCTTATGGAATCACCTCAAGAGTCAGCATAAAAGCGGTCCAAAAAGCCAGAAAAGCAGGGATTAAAACAGGCACGGTTCGTCTTATAACCGTATGGCCTTTCCCGGAAAAAAAGGTCGAAGAATTAGCTAAAAAAGTTAAAGCCATTGTCGTTCCTGAAATCAATTCCGGACAAGTTTTTCTAGAAGTGGACCGGTGTGCCCGAAACAACTGCCGGATCATTAGCGTCCCTCACCTGGGTGGCTGGGTCCATAATCCTGATGATATCTTTCTAGCCATCAAGGAGGCTGCTCAATGATGGAAACTCAGCTTCTCAAAAATCCGGTTGAAGACATATTAAGAACCGATCGAATACCCCATATTTGGTGTCCTGGATGCGGCATTGGAATCGTGGTCACTTCTTTCGCCGAAGCTTTAAGAAAAGAACAAATTAATTTAAACAAAATTGTGGTTGTATCAGGCATTGGATGCACGGGGAGAGTTGCCGGTTATCTAAAATTAGACTCGTTTCATACAACTCATGGGAGAGCCATTCCGTTTGCGACAGGACTTAAACTTGCAAACCCGAAAATAAAAGTGGTTGTGTTCAGCGGAGACGGTGACATCGCTGGGATAGGAGGAAATCACCTCATCCATGCGGCCAGAAGAAACATGGACATGGTGGTCTTATGCCTCAATAATTTTAATTATGCCATGACCGGGGGCCAGGTTGCCGCAACCACTCCCTTAGAGGCCAATGCTTCCACCGCTCCTTTTGGAAACTTCGAATATCCATTTAATCTTCCCTATCTTGTTGAAGCGGCTGGAGCCACCTACGTTGCCAGATGGACCGCCTTGCATTTAAGGCGGGTAACCAAGTCTATCCAGGAAGCTCTCAGAAAAAGAGGCTTCTCTTTTATCGAAGTGATCACTCCCTGTACCACACTTTATGCCAGAAGAAACCGACTTGGGGACGGCCTTAATCTGCTTAAATATTATTATGAAAACTCTGAAATCCAACACAAGGCTCCCACAAAAGATCTTGAAATTAAATATCAAGGAAAACTTATTGTCGGTAAGTTTGTGGATAAAGAAAAACCCACCTTTCTGGAGTCCATGAACAAACACCTTTCTCATGTGCTTGGAGAACAATATCGGCCCTATGGGGAATAAAAATGAAAAAACGAATCGGAGTCTTTATATGCCACTGCGGAATAAACATAGCCGGTATCGTCGATGTCAAAAACATCGCCAAAGAACTCTCTACATATGAAGGAGTAGTCCATTCTGAAGATTATGTGTATATGTGTTCGGATCCCGGGCAAAAACTGATTGGAAATTCCATAAAAGAACACCAGCTGGACAGTGTTGTGGTCGCCTGCTGCTCCCCGAATCTGCATGAATCCACATTTCGAAATGTATCACAATCCAGCGGCCTTAATCCTTATCAATGTGAAATCGCGAATATAAGAGAACAATGCAGTTGGGTTCATAAAGACAAAGAAAAAGCAACTCAAAAAGCAAAAAGAATCGTGAAAAGTATTGTCAACAAAGTCGCTCAAAATGAATCTCTTGAATCCATAACAGTTCCGGTCACAAAAAAGGCTCTTGTCATAGGAGGGGGGATATCTGGTATTCAAGCCGCTCTTGACATAGCGAATGGGGGGCATGACGTGATTCTTGTGGAAAAATCACCCTCCGTCGGCGGCCATATGATTCAGCTCTCGGAGACCTTCCCTACTCTGGACTGCTCCCAGTGTATCATGACCCCTAAAATGGTTGAAGTTTCTAGACACCCGAAAATCAGACTTATGACCACCAGTGAAGTTCAGGATGTTTCTGGATTTATTGGCAATTTTAAAGTCAAAATATTAAAAAAGCCCACTTATGTGAACCCGGATGCGTGCACTTTATGTGATGAATGCACAAAAGTATGCCCGGTCATCACCTCCAATGAATTTGACGAAGGATTAACCCTCAGAAAAGCCATTTATATCCCATTCCCCCAGGCTATTCCTGCGTCCTACACCATTGACGACAACTCTTGTCCAGGATTTTTCCCCATTGCCTGCGGCAAATGTGCTGATGTCTGTGAGCCCAATGCGATTGACTTTGACATGAAACCAGAGGTTGTTGAAGAAGAGGTCGGAGCTATTGTCGTGGCTACAGGCTATGACTTATACGGCAAAAACAAGATAGCTGAATATGGTTATGGAAAGCACCCTGATGTCTTAGACGGACTCCAATTTGAAAGGCTCTTATCTGCCTCAGGGCCCACCTCAGGAAATATCTTAAGACCTTCTGATCATAAAGAACCTAAGGAAGTGGTGTTTATCCAATGCTGCGGTTCAAGAGACCCTGAGAGCCATAAACCCTACTGTTCAAAAATTTGCTGTATGGTTACGGCAAAGCATGCCATGCTTTACAAAGAGCATGTTCCCGATGGCCAAGCTTACGTCTTTTATATCGATATTAGATCAGGTGGTAAAAATTACGAAGAATTTGTTCAGAGAGCTGTTGAAGAAAAAGGTGTCCTTTATCTAAGGGGAAAGGTATCCAAAATCTTCCAACAAAACGGAAAAATCACAGTCTGGGGAGCAGATACTTTAGCTGGACGAGACATAGAAATCCATGCCGATATGGTGGTTCTAGCCATGGCTATCATCCCTTCCAGAGAAACAGAAGAACTTGCTAGGAAGCTAAAAATCGGCCTAGATAAAGACGGATTTCTTGCTGAAGCCCATCCAAAACTCAGACCCGTTGAAAGTGTCACTGGAGGATTATTTGTTGCTGGAGCAGGTCAGTCTCCCAAAGATATTCCAGAAGCTGTTGCCCAGGCAAGCGGGGCCGCAAGTAAGGTCCAAGCCATGTTTTCTTCAAATGAAATCCATCAGGAACCCATGGTGGCTTCAGTGAATGAAGAATTGTGCAGTGGTTGCAAACTGTGCATTCCCACTTGTCCTTATGAAGCCCGAATTTATGATGAAAACAAAAGAATTGTGACAGTCAATGAAGTCCTGTGTGAAGGCTGCGGCACATGCGTTGCGGCTTGTCCATCCGGTGCTTCTCAGCAAAAGAATTTTACAGACAATCAAATATATTCCATGCTCGATTCCATGCTCCAAGGATGATAAAAAGAAGCACTTTGTCTCCTCTTAATCATTTTCCCCCTATCTGCATTCCCTTTATCCGGAATGTAGGGGCTGTGAATGATTGATTCAAATCCAAATCATTTCCGAGCATATCCAAGCTTTTCAGCATTTCAAAAGCAGTCCCAGCAATCGTGATTCCCTTCACAGGAAAGGCTGCTTTTCCGTTTTCAATCCAGAATCCTGAGGCTCCTCCGCTGAAATGACCGTTGACGGGATTGATGCCGTATCCAGTCACACCTTTAAGCCACAGTCCTTTCTGAGTTGACTGAATGATTTCCTTTTGGGGTATCTCTCCGTTAGCCATAAAGAAATTATGAGGTCCTATTCTTGGAATCGACCGGTACCCGCCCCGGCTGGCATTCCCCGTGCTTACGGTTCCGGCCCTTTTTGCAGCAATTGTGTTGTACATAAATCCTTTGAGCACACCTTTTTCAACAATAATTCTTTTCTGAGTGGGAACTCCTTCTCCGTCAAAAGGCTGACTCCCTAATCCTTTGGCCCGTGTTCCGTCATCAATGAGGGTAATCAGCTCTGAACCGATTTTTTCATCCATTTTGTCTCCCAGAAAACTAGCACCCTGAAGCACCCGCTCTCCATTCACCCCGGACAAAATCCCGCCGAGGAGAGCTCTGGAGACGTCCGGATCAAATATGACATCCGCTATCTGCGTTTTGACCATTCTTGGATCCAGCATTTCATAGGCATCTCTGGCTGCTTTCTCAGCCACTTCCTGGGGGGACTTTAAATCTCTAAAAAACCTTCGGGTACAATATTCACCTCCGGAAGACTTCTGTTCTCCTTTCTCAGCTACTACATACACACCAAAACTGCACAGGGATACTTTAAAGGATTTAGAGAGACCATTCGAATTGGCAAGGAAAACCTCATTTTCTGACTCCGAAAAACCCGACCCTCCACTTTTGGTGATTCTCTCATCACTCATCGCTATTTCCTCAACCTGCTTGGCAATTTTTATCTTCTCATCCATGGAAACTTGACTTATCTCCGGATCATAAAGGCCTTTGACCTCTGTCACTCCTTTTTCTGAAGGAAAAGTATTGTTTTCATCTGGTGTGGTGGATCCCGCAAAGCTAACCGCTCTAGTCAGGGTGTCTTCAAGCGCTTTTTCTGACATATCATTACAGTATGAAAAAGCCATAGCCTTATTTTTTAACACACGAAAGCCCACTCCATTTGAAGAGGATTCCTCCACAGTTTCAATATTTCCATTCCTCACTTCGACACTCATATGCCGGGATGACTCAATAAACACTTCTGAAGAGTCAGCCCCCTTTTCCAAACATTTTTTCACTAAGCTTTCAGCTAATTCTTTTTTCCCCATTTTTAACTCCTTGACCGGCTTCCGCCAACGTTAATGCTTCGGATCCTTACGGTAGGCTGGCCAACTGTAACTTCACAAGATTGGCCTCCTTTGCCGCATATGCCGGGTCCAAATCCCAAATCATCTCCAACCGCATCAATATTGGAGATAATATCCAGGCAGTTCCCTATCAATGTGGCTCCTTTAACTGGAGTTGTTTTTCTGCCGTTTTCTATGAGATAGGCTTCCCGGCAGGTAAAATTAAAGACTCCCGTCGTAGGATTCACGCTTCCTCCGCTTAAACTCTGCACATAGAGCCCTTGTTCGGTAGAACTCAAAATATCTTCAGGTTTATCACTCCCTCTTTCAATAAAAGTATTGGTCATTCTGGGAATAGGAATATGTCTGAAACTCTCTCGTCTTCCATTACCCGTTCTCTCCTTTTGGATCTGCTTGGCAGAGAGAATGTCAGTCATATACTTCTCCAGCACTCCCTTTTTGATCAGCACATTCCGCTTCATTTGGGTTCCCTCATCATCGAAATTAGTGGTTCCTCTCATGTTAGGAAGGCTTCCATCATCTACCATGGTGAAAACATCACTCGCCACTTTTTGACCCATCTTCCCTGTAAAAACTCCGATCTCTTTGGCAATATTATCAGCCTCTAAAGGATGCCCCACGGCCTCATGGACTAGGACTCCTCCCCAACCGTTCTCCATCACCACGTCCATGATTCCAGCTGGACAATCTCCTGCTTCCAGCATAACTACCGACTCCCGGGCAGCTGTTCGAGCCACATCCTCAGGTTTATACTGATCAAACATCTCAAATCCCATGTGTTTGCTGAGTCTTTCTCTTCCCATATGTCTGGTATTGTTCCCGACCCCCAGTGTCTGAACGATAAAAAACATAAGAGGAAGCTCATCACTTAAATAAAGGCCCTCACTGTTGGCAATAGTCCTTCCTCTGACCTCATCATAATAACTCACACTAACCATTTTGATTTTAGGATCATAATCAAGCGCTGCTTGATGGGCCCTGTTCATGACATCTATTCTTTTTTGATCAGCCACCTCTCCCAGCGGAACTTTAACAGTTATATAGGAAGGTCTTTCTTCAGATTGAATATGGATAGGTTGAATCGTTTTTGAACCAGCCGCTACATAAGAGGCAACCTGAGCGGCATTGAGCAGCTTCTCTTCAGTGACCTCATCCATATAGGCAAAGCCTGTTTTATCTCCTGAGATGACTCTGACTCCCGCTCCCTGACTCACTCCAAACACTCCGCTCTTAAATTTGTTTTCTTCAAGCAATATCTCTCGTGAAATCCGGTGCTCGACATAGACATCAGCAAATTCTCCGCCCCTCTCAAGGGCTTTCCGGATGGTTTTATCTAACATTTCCTTCTCAATGCTTAAAACCGCTTTTTCTGATTGAGTCCCCTGACAGGATAGGAGACTCATCAGGGAGGGCACCGCCACCAGAGCTGCACCTCCTTTAAGACTCAATTCAAGAAATTTTCTTCGGGGGATATCCCCTACAAAATAACCTTTCATGCTCATTTTTGACCTCTCCCATATTTTTTTAACTTTAAAACTATTTTAAATTCGTGACTCACAAATATCAAACTGAAATTCAGGTATGGCTTGCGCTCCGTTCGGATTTTTAACGCCATTCTTCTTCGTTTTTCTCGGCTCCTGCGTAACTCCCCCCGTCCGTGGGTCAAACATACTCGGAGCCCGGCTTCGCCGGTTTCCCTCGAAAAACTCATCAGAAGGCTAAATCTTCAATGTCGCTTCAGTCACACCTGAATTTCCTAAAGCGTGCGTTATTCATGTATGAAATATCCAACCTAGATTGTTCAAGAGTCGAGATTGATCATGATAAATCTGTATGAAAAGGTATACAGATTTTATGAATGATCCAGATATTCCTGGGCTATTCACGAGCTGAGGTTGCGGAAGATGCAAGGCGCAGGGTATGAAGCTGTGGTCCTTCACCGCGAATGCCTGCAACGAAGCAGATGCCGAAAGATCAGCTCGCCTGAAAGGTAAAATCTGTATGCATAAAATTGTTTTCATAACAACAATAGACACAAAAATTTCTCTTTTTCAATAAAGAATAAATCTATTCTGACTGATCATGATAAATCTGTATGAAAAGATATACAGATTTCATGAATAGTCCAGGATGAATTTTTGTCTGTATTTGGGGACAAACACAGGCCAGCCCTTCTCTTGAATCTTCTGTTGAAGACTTAGGGAGGCACGCTCCTCACCATGAGTGAGGAATATCTTTTGAGGAGGTTTATTCAGATGATAAATCCATTTTAAAAGTCCTTTTCTGTCGGCATGGGCGGACAGACTGCCAATGTATTCTATATTGGCTTTGACGTCTCGGTATCTTCCATGGATCCTCACCTGCTTTTCTCCATCAATGATATGTCTCCCCAAGGTTCCTGAAGCCTGATATCCCACAAATAAAACTGTATTATTGGGCTTTGATATATTATGGACGAGATGATGCTTGATTCGACCGCCTGTACACATACCTGAACCTGCCATGATGATGCAGGGATCCTTCATCTCATTGATGGCTTTGGACTGATCCCGCGTTCTTACCAATTTAAGCCCAGGAAAACGGAAAGGAGGTTTATTATCCTTGAGGAGTCCTAATGTCTGTCTATCGTAACATTCTTCATGCTTCTGAAACACATCCGTCACACTCACAGCCATAGGACTGTCTAAGAAAATTTTCATGAATGGGATCTCATTTTTTCTGACCAATTTGGAGAAATAAAACAGCAATTCCTGCGCTCTCTCCACTGCAAATGTGGGGATAATTACCTTTCCCCCGGCTGCATAGGTTTTGTTGATGATCCCTGCAATCAGCGGCTCTGGAGAATTGGAATCTTTATGCTCTCTATCCCCATAAGTTGATTCCATCACCACATAATCCGCCTGTTCAAACACGGAAGGATTTTTCACAATGGGTTTGTCCCACTGTCCTATATCTCCTGAAAAGATTATTTTTTCCCCCGCCCCATTCTCTTTAACATGAATCTCCAGCATAGCAGATCCCATGATATGACCCGCATCATGGAACTTCACTTGAACAGAGTCATTAAGGGAAAACGGATTGGAATAATCAATGCTGGAAAGGAATTTGAATGAATTTCTGGCATCAGTGACTCTGTACAACGGCACCTCCGGATGAGGGCCTTTTCTCCCCTCTTTTTCATGTCTTTTTTTCTTGTATTCGGCGTCTTCCTGCTGAATCTTTGCTGAATCCAGAAGCATTATTTCTAAAAGGTCTTTTGTCGCAGATGTCATGAATATTTTTCCTGAGAATCCTTCCTTGACAAATTTTGGAATAAGACCGCAGTGATCCAGATGACAGTGAGTCAATAAAACATAATCCACTGAGCCGGGATAGACAGCAAAGGGACTCCAATTCCGATGCAAAAATTTTCTTTCCTGATACATCCCACAATCCACTAAAATATGAAGACCTCCGGCCTCTAAAAGATAACAGGACCCTGTCACCTGACGGGCTGCTCCGAGAAATGTTAATTTCACTTTATTCTCCTTTCTCAGTCATCAACTGCCATTTAGAGTATTTTGGAAAATATAAAAGAAGAAGAACTGCGGAAAGTATCATGAGATAATAAAAATCCCTTTTGGTTCCTTTGAGAAGGAAGTAAGCCAACCCTAATATGCCTGGAATCTCACATAAAAGGGAAGTGATGATACTTAAACTTAACATTCGGTTTATGCTTCTTTCAACTTTTCCGGTTCTTGGTCTTAACTTGAAAAGGCTGTTGATCCTCCTTATCGTAAAAATCACTACAACAGCTATCCCATAAAATATATAACGCAGGGATGACAAATAGCTGGAATAAGTCCCCGGGGCACTGGTGAGTTTGCTCCCCAAGATTTCTACGAGAGCAATGATGACCAAAAGACTCCCCATGATAACAAGGTGAATCATTAGGGATATGCGGTGGGCATTTTTAAGTTTTTCAGCTGAATCTTCCATTTAAGATCCTTTCACATAGAATGAATCTCAGCTATGTTTTAGTTTTTATAAGGATTTGCTTTCTCTTTGTTTCAGCCAATCTTTCTACAGCATGTCTCAGGGTCATCCAAGGAATATTTTTATCATGTTTCAATAAAAACTTTTCAAGGCTGCTGTCTCTTTCGCCAGATTCACGGGTTTCATCAGCCTGTACACAGGGTAAACTTGAGTTCCTCTCCCCCATTGAGGAACGATAACGTGGTCAAAGAAATTCCAAACGAGAAGGCCGTCGTCACTTTCAGGCTCTAAGAGATAAGAAGCCACATTGGCGAGCGGTTGAGCCAACGGAATAAAAAGAGTCCCTTCGGGAAATTCCATCTCTTCTGTGACATATTTTCCTTTGACTGTATTCAAATGATGCCCTTGATAGGCTCTTTCCATTGATTTAATTTCTTCAATCAAAAATTTCTCCACTTCAAGCTGAACAGGTCTTTTCAATTTTTCCACAGTAATCCCGTGCTGCAGAAGGTTTTCTTCGACTTCTGGGACAGGAATAGGAATGAGATATCCATAAGGAAGCCTCACGCTTTTTTTCGCCTCATAATCCGCATAAAAAGGCATATGATACGTTCTTTCCTTATCTGTTTTTCTGACTCTCGGCCATCCTCTGTCTGTTTCAACGACTTCCATTTCATAGCCCTGAACGGTGACCTTCTGGTCCAGAGGCTTGGGGTCATATTCAGTGATAAAAACATCATCTTCCCCGGGAGCCAGCCCTCTTTCTATAGTTTTTTGATCAGCTTCTTTGACTAGCTCAATTATTTCGTCTTTATGTTGACCACAGAACTCAAGAATGGAATGAAAAAGCTTATGGCATGAAAATATTCTTGTTTTAAAATCCGCATAAGGATAATTTTCATTAAGAATTCCTAGGCGATTCCTGAGCCCAATATAATTGCTGATATACCTGGGTTCCGGCCCAAGAGTTCTCCATCCTTGTTCAGGATTTTGAACACTCATAAAGTCACCATGAGGAATGCAAAGAATCTTATATTTTTCTTTAAGCAAATGATTGACCTCGGGCATAAACGTTCCGCTCATAAAGTCAATGAGGCTGTTGTCTCCATTAGGATTTACGGACCATACATAAGTGACTACTTCTTGATGATAGGAACCGTTATGGGTATGACTGTCAAGAAGAAGTGCCGGATCCCACCTCAACATCACATTCTGAATCAATCCCCTTACTTCCGGGGTCTCCAGCTTGAGTCCATCCCGGTTCAGGTCAAGGTTTTGTCCATTAGAGCGAACACCCACTCCTTTTTCAGGACCAACCTGATTTCTGCGGTTATCCACACTTATCTTTTCGTTTCCGTCTGGATTAAATATGGGAGCTAAAAGCAGAACCACTTTATCTAAATAAGGAGGATTATCACTTAAAACAATATCCCTGGCTAACATCTGGGCCGCTTCTTTTCCCTCCACTTCCCCGGCATGAATATTGGCCTGGAAGTAAACCACCAACCGGTCATCATAATTCAAATCAAGGGGGGAAGAAGGGACCGGATCTCCTATGATAAGAAGAGGGATGTTTCTTCCCTCTGTACTGGTTCCTAAAAACTCTACTCTTATTAAGGAGCTCATGGTTTGAAGCTCTTCAATAAATTCCATCACATCTCCATACCGGGATGTCTGCTTGAAATCTGTTTTTTCAGGGATGGTAAGGGGTTTTCCTTGTTCTGCAAATAAAGAAATACCAGGTAATAAAAGAAATAAAAATAAAACCAATAAACTCATGAATTTTCTCATCATCTCTTCCTTTCTAAAATAGCCTAACCTATTCATAAAAAATGGCAAAATCTTCATGATTGTTTCATTTTTTTTCTTTTTTATTATAAGAGACTAAAAAGTGGATTACAATCAATTAACCTAAATAATTCAGGTAAATTATCAGATTTCCGGATTGATGATCTATCTTTGATTCATTATCCTCTGGAAACAAATCATTTTTGAAGACCTCTTCGACCAGATTTCTTGCATAATTCGTTTTAAAGTTATATGATATGAATATATAAAATGAGAAAATATGCTTTATCATTGATAAGCTTGATAATTGTGGAGCTAATCTTTTCTGTCACCGCTTATGCTGAAAAAAAATCTTCTAAAGACCTTCCTGAGAGATACCGCATATGGCTTGAAGAGGAAGTGGTCTATATCATCACCCAAAATGAAAAAGATGTCTTTCTCCAGCTCGAATCTGACCGGGAAAGAGATATGTTTATCGAAGCCTTCTGGAAACAGAGAGATCCCCATCCTGAACTTCCTGGAAACAAATTCAAGGAAGAACATTACCGCCGCATAGAACATGCCAACAATGTTTTTGGGCGTGAGGCTCCCGGACCCGGATGGCGCACCGCCAGAGGAAGAATATTCATCATTCTGGGAGATCCTGATTATGTTGAAAGATATGAAAATGATTCTGAGATCTATCCCACCATTATTTGGTTTTATGAAGGTATGGCAGAATACGGACTGCCTAATTCCTTTAATGTGGTGTTTTTTAAACGAGGGGGGATGGGAGAATATGAACTTTACTCGCCCATAAAATTCGGGCCCTATCATCTTCTTAATCGGTATACCGGAGATCCTACAGATTACGCAACAGCCTACAACAAACTCATGAATATCGAACCCTCGGTGGCCCGAATTTCTCTCACTCTTATTCCAACGGAAATCCAATACATAACTTCACCCTCCATAGCTTCAGAAATTTTGCTTTCCCAGATGATCCCCCAAGCACCTTATGAAAAAGTCAAAGACACCTATGCCAAAAAACTTCTCAAATACAAGGACTTTATCGAAGTCGATTATTCAGCTAATTATATTGAAAGCGATGCCCTGGTTCGAGTCATTCAAGATGAATCGGGAATGTTCTTTGTCCATTATCTGATTGAACCCAGTAAATTTTCTGTTGAAAATATTGAAAACAACTATTTCAGCAACTTCGAAGTCAATGGAAGCCTCACCAATTCAGAGGGAAAAATGATATATCAATACGAAAGAAAAGTTCCTATCGAACTCACACCTGATCAGCTGAGCAATATCCGCCAAAAACTATTCAGCTTTCAGGATTTATTTCCCTTAATAGAAGGGAGTTATAGACTCGACTTATTGATGAAAAATACAATATCCAAAGAGTTCACTTCTTTTGAAGTCACATTAACCGTTCCCAGCTCTTCTTCGCTCATGATGAGCGATCTGACTTTAGCCAACAGGACTGTTGAGAATTCCAAATACGAAGGAAAAATCAAGCCTTTTCTTTTTGGCGGAACCCAACTTGTCCCCTCCCCTAAAAATGACTTTTGTCAAGACGAGACTCTCACCCTCTTTTTCCAGATTTTCGGTCTGAACCAAAAGCTGGAACAAGAAGGAATTTTAAAATATACCTTGTTTAAAGAAGATAAAGAAATTCATTCTTTTAATAAAAATATCACTGACTATTCTGACAAAACCTATTTTATTGAAGAATTCCCTCTATCCGATTACTCCCCGGCTAACTACAGAATCAAAGTCTCCTTACTGAATTCAAAGAAAAATGAAGTCCTTTCCTCTCAGAATTATTTTTATATCTCACCTTACGAAACCCTTCCCAGACCCTGGGTGGTGTCTTTTCCCATGCCTGCTTCAGATGATCCCATGTATGCCAATATTCTGGGTCTTCAAGCGAAAAAAGAAGGGGACTTATCCAAAGCCCGCTCCCTTTTGGAAAAGGCTTATCATGAAAATCCCGCTTCACCAAAATATGCTCTGGACATGGCTCAGTTCCTTTTTGAGAATAAAGAATATCAGAAGGCCCAACAAATCGCACTCCCCTTTATTGAGCGGGAAAGAAATGAATTTCTCTCCCTGCTGGCTCACTCTTTTCAAGCCCTTAAAGAATACGAACAAGCCATCCAATATTATAAAGAATATCTCTCTCACTTCGGGACTCATATTCCCATTCTCAACTCTATTGGAGAATGTTATTACCGCTTAGGCAATCTCAAAGAAGCCCTGACAGCCTGGGAAAGATCACTGGAGATCAATCCAAACCAGGAGGATTTGAGAAAAACTGTGGAATCCATAAAAAGGAACCAAAAAAAATGAAAAAAGGACTCATCACTTCCACCCTCTTTCTTTTTTGTCTGGGCTTTTTGGGAAGCTGTGCCATGCGTCAGCAGATAAAAAGCCTCAATCCTGAACACAGAGAGTTCTATTCTAAAGTTCGGTACATTATCACCGGCCAGGAGAAAAAAATATTCCTCAATCTTCCCCAATCAGAAAGAAATGAGTTTATTGAGGAATTCTGGAAAAAAAGAGATCCGGATCCTTCCACAGAAGAAAATGAATTCAAAGAACAATATTTTTCCCGGATCGAAGAAGCCAATAATCTTTTCAAAGGTGGGGGCACCCCTGGATGGCTTCAGGACCGTGGAAGAGTCTATATTCTGCTTGGTCCCCCCTTTGAACGTTACACCTATCCCAGAGGGAGTTCTTTCTACGGAAAACCTGAAGAAATATGGTATTACGGATTTTATCCCATCGTTTTTGTGGATACAGATTGGAATGGTGATTATGAACTCACTCCATTGGGTGCCCAACACCTCGCACAAATTAACCGGGCACAGATGGATGAAAAACCTTCTATAGAAAGAAAAAATGTAATTTTTGACTTTAAGACAAAAATTCTAAAAACAGATGAAGGAGAAGTGGTTTTCCAGATTAAAATCCCATACAAAGACATATGGTTTGTCGAACAGGACGGGGTCTGGCAGACTACTCTTTCCGTTTCCCTGGAAGTTTTTAATGATTCAAAAGAAAAAATATGGGAAAAGAAAACAGATTACCCTCTTTCTTTTTCTGAAGAAAATTTGGATGATAAATTTAGAGAGGATTACTTGATCCAAACACCAGTCAATCTGGATCCGGGTTCCTATACTGTTAAAATAGAGATAGAAAATAAAGAGGATAAAAATCGGATAAGCCGATCCTTGAAATTTAAGGTAAAATAGGAATATTTAAATCTATATAGGAATGATCGGAGGTTATAAAGTCATGATGGATTCAAAAGTAACTAAAAAATTTCTTATTTTAACTGCCTTGTTCCTTTTTTCAACTTTTTCTCTCTGGGCCCAAGCCGGTCGCGGACGGGCCCGGATATCCGGAATTGTTTTAGACGAAAACAATCAGGGAATTCCCTCTGCACAAGTTGTCTGTGAGTACATTAAAAATCCAACCGTCAAAGAAGTTACATCTACTGACAAGAAAGGCGAATGGGCTCTATTAGGCCTGGGAACAGGAATGTGGAAAGTGACCGTTTCCAAAGAAGGGTATGTTGGAGCTTCTACAGAAATATATGTCCGGCAGCTTGAAAAAAATCCAAAAATTGAACTGACTCTCACAAAAATAAAAGCCGAAGGATTGGATATCAAGGGAAAGTCTTCTTTAGATCTTGTTGATCAGGCTAATGCCTTCTTTGATGAGAAAAAATATGATGAAGCTCTCCCTCTTCTTCAACAGTTTTTAGAAGAAAATCCAGATGGCTATCAAGCCTATGCCAGCATTGGTGACTGCTACAGGGAAATGGGAGAGTTTGAACTGGCTATCGAAAATTACCAAAAAGTACTGGAAGAGACTGAAAAAGACAAAGCTTCAAGAAAAGAGATAGCCTCCAGAGCCCTGGCTGGAATCGGCGAAAGCTACTTAAAAATGCAGGACCTGGAAAAAGCTAAGAATTATTTTGAACAGTCTATAGAAGTTTATCCAGAAAACGAAATTCTGGCTTACAATGTGGGCGAGATCTACTTTGCCAACCAAGAAATTGACCAGGCTATCAAATACTTCACCATTTCCACTGAACTCAAACCTGACTGGCCTCCTCCCTATTTGAAATTGGGATATGTCTATCTCAACAAAGCTGATTTTGAAAATGCAGAAGTTAACTTCGAAAAGTTTTTAGAACTGGATCCTGATTCTCCTGAGGCCCCTAGTGTGAAAAGAGTTCTTAAATTTATCGCTGATAAAAAATAATAATCCATCCATAAAAAAACCCCCTTCCCGGGTTTCCCCGGAAAGGGGGTTTGTCTTTCAGGTCTAAATTTAACTCTAACTATTTAGAATATGAACTTGATTCCAAGTCGAGCTGATATGGGGGGATAGAAACCCATTTCCATGAGATACCGAGGATCAGGTTTATAAGTTAGGACTCTGCTATTGGTGGTCACTGTATGGGTTGTGTTGTCATAGGTCCATCCGGCCAGTCTTTCGGCATCGGTCAGCACTGTAGATGTATAATTCATCCGGGTGTAAAGTCTTCGGGCTGTGGACACATCAAGCACATTGTCCACATTAACGGTGAACTGAACTCTGTAGCGGTCAGTCACTCTCAGGTTGTACTCAGCATACAAATCAGCAAAAAACAGGAATGGAGCCCGGCCATCAGTGAGACGACCATCCGGATAGTATCCTTCCAGTCCGGTGTGAAGCTCTCTGGTGACTGGGATTCCGCTCATGCCGTTCATGACGGTTCCTACAGTCAAGCCAAACGGGAAAACATAAGAACCGTAGATTTTGAACTGGTGCGGCCGGTCTGTGTTGAGAAGGCCCACAATCTCATCCAGGTTCTTATCCCACATGTGCCACCAAAGGTCCCAATATCTTTCCACATTGGGGTCGTTTCTTCCCCACTCGTCTGAACTTGCCAAGCCAGAATAATTGCCCCACAAACGGCTCCAGGTGTAAGAAAATCCGCCCAGCCAATTGTTGCTGAAGCGCTTATCCAGAGCAATGTTTACTCCCCAGTATTCGCGCTTGGCTTTAGGACATGCCGGATACTTATCGGCAAATTTACCGCCTTCAGATTCAGGCAGGGTATAGCCGTATCCGGGATTAGCCGTGTAATAGGATTCACCGGTCGGGGTCAAAACGCCCACGTCTTCAATGGTGCGGACAAGGTGCTTGTTCACGATTCTCAGGGTAGCTGAAAGATTTTCTATGATCTTTCTCTCCACACCAAAAGTGAGCTCTGTCTGTAAGGTGGGCAACAAATCCGGGTCAGTGGAGTCAAAGGAAGGTTCGCGCCAGTTGTAGGTTTGGAGATAGGTTCCGCAGGCACCAGGATTCTCTTTGGTGATCTTGGTGTAGTCATAGTCATCCAAAGTATAGTAGTCACTCCACCACTTGAATCCGCCGTAAGAACCCACAGCCATATCCAGCTTCATGACATCGTAATACCATCCGTAACTTCCGAAAATCTTGGTGGAGGCATCACCAAATAGATCATAGATGAAGCCCAATCTGGGAGCGATCTTATCCCCAAAACCAAATTGTATGGGCGGATAATCGAATTCAGGAAGGTCTGAGAAGCTGGGGATATCCTCTTTTTCAGCTCTCACTCCAAAGTTCAGAGTCAGCTTGTTGTTGGCAAAGCTGGGTGTCCAGGAATCCTGGAGATAAAGAGCCCAGCGAAAGGAGTTGGGATTGGCAAAGGTGCCGTAAGGTCCCGAGTCTCCGCCTCTGACCGCATAGAATCCGTATTTACCTCGTACTTGCTCACCCGTATCCAGATAAGTAAAGTCATAATCCCAGCACAGGAAGACGTAAACATTTTGAGCTGTGTCGTCGATATCTTCCTCAATCCGGACCATCTGAACACCGGCTTTCCAGGCATGCTCGCCCATCAGGTCCATATACAAAGTGGTGTCAAAGTTAAGTGCTAATCTGTTACGAATATTCTTGTTTACTTGAAACAATTCAGTAGATGAAATGTTACTCCAGGCATTTCCATGTTTGAGATCATCAGGAATATCATCAAACATCAGATTGTTGGCATACGCATATCCCGGAGCTTCTTTATAAAAGAAATACCTGGGAATCCCAAGAGCAGGGGGTATCTGGTTGGTGGTGTTTTTAAAGAAATATCCACCGCGCAGACTGAAGAACAGGTTAGACCCGACGGAGTACTCAGCTGTGACCGTGCCGCTGTAATTGGGATAATCAAAACCCTGATTTGCATAATCTCGATCCGGGTTTCCTGACCCATCTCGAGAAGGCAGCGTGCCTCTGTATTTATAGAAATTAGAGACACCGGCCGCAGACAGTCTCAGGTTTTTCATAGGCTGAGCGGTCAGTTTGAACTGCCCGTTCCACCAGGTCTGATTCTGTGTGTGACTGCTGTCAGGGGCGACTCCTTCAGGAACCCACGACACATCTCTGGTTATGTCACGGAACACAGGCAGAAATGATCCAAAAAACCACAGACGGTCTTTAAGGATATAGCCGCCCAGACTGAAGCCGACTTCATACCGGTTTTGCTTGTCTTTGCCCAAAGCTCTGTCCAGTCCTTCTCCGGTCTGATAATTGACATACTCGGCAATGGTTGTATCCTCAGGATTCACGCGAAGGGTGTCTCTCTCCTGTCCTTCCAGAGCGCTTCCTGAATAATAACCGATGAGTTCTCCATGGAATTCATTTCCACCGGAACGGGTGATAACATTGACCACTCCGCCCATGGAGCCTCCGAACTCAGCCTGATAGCCGCTGGCCACGATCTTGACTTCATCCACAAACTCAAAAGCTGCGGACTGGTCTCGGCTTCCCTGGTCCATGTTGGTGATGTCCATACCGTCCATGTAGTACATATTCTCGGCACCGCTGGCGCCGTCAACAGATAGCCCACCTAAATAAGGCTCTGAATTCACACCGGGAACTGCTGTCACCAAAGTGTCGAAATTTCTTCCTTTTGGAAGCATCTCAAACATCTCCCTGGTGATGGTCATGCCTTTGGTGGTGCTCTTAACATCGACCAAAGGAGACTGTCCCACAACCGTGATCTCTTCTTCGATGGCCCCTGGAGTCATATCAATGTTCACAGTGATGGTTTCTTCCACTCTAACCACGATGTCCTGTCGAACCACAGTATTGAAACCATCCAACACATATCTAATGGTGTAGGTTCCTGAAGGCAGCCCGAACAAACGGTAGACTCCATCTATGTTGGTGACACCGGTAGCAGTTCCAACCATATTGGGACTGTCTGCTTCAACCGTCACTCCAGGAAGAGGTGCGCCCTGATCATCGGTAACCGTTCCAACTATTTTACCAGTAGGAGCCTGTGCTGCGATGGTTCCAACGAGAAGAATAACTCCGAGTGCAGCAAAAAAACAATTGCGAAATTTACTCAATTTTTCCTCCTTTTGTCCCTCTCTTCTTTTTTGAAGCTAAGGACTCAAGTTTTTTCATTTTTTATGCTTTAGCCTGTGATGAATTCTCTGTTTTTAGAAAATTTTTCACAAGCCGACCTAAATAACCTTAATTTTTTTAGATTGATACTTTTTTGTTTCTGCATCACCTCCTCTGGTATCTATTTCAAGATTAATAAATGCCTCTAAATTTCCCATCTGACATTTCTTTCTATTTAAAAACAATTTCTTATCTCATTAACTATAATTATATATGCAATTTTCGGGCCAAATTAGATTTTTTCTTAACTTCATTATAATCAGGGATATATATTTAATTTTATATCCTGAAAAATCAATAAATATCCATTTTATTGGATTCAATTCATTTTTATGAATTTTTCTTTATTTTGTTTAAATCACTTCCTTTGAAGTAAACATTTCAAAAACCATGACAAGCTTAGTATATAATGTTTATTAAGGGGAAATAAAATCTGCCGCGGTATTAGAAATGTTTCCTCATTTGAAGTAAAATTTGGCTTGTGAATCTGTAAATCTGATGTTATATTTTAAAAAGACACAAAAACCTAAAGGAATAATTCCATGAAAAAAAATAAGATAGCGGTTTCAATCGGTTTTATATTGATTTTATGTCTTTACCTTTCCCTTCAAGCCCAAGATCCTGAAGTCAACAGGTCTCCATTCCAAGCCAAAGCTCTCACTTCCCTCGTGAATATTGATCCTATTGACCTTGAAAAATTTGTAGACGGAATCATGGCTGTTCATATTGCCGATAAACACATTGCCGGCGCCACCTTTTCAGCGGTTAAAAACGGAAAAATCTGGTTAACCAAAGGATACGGCCTTGCTGACATTGCTGAAAACAAACCGGTCGAAGCAGATAAAACCCTATTCCGGCCGGGTTCTGTATCCAAGCTTTTCACTTGGACGGCTGTGATGCAGCTTTATGAACAGGGTAAAATCGACCTGAATAAAGATATAAACCAATACCTCAAAGGATTTCAGATACCTGAGACATTTCCAGAACCCATCACCATGGCTCATCTCATGTCTCACACTCCCGGTTTTGAAGATAAAGCCGTTGGCATGGCTGTCCGTAAGCCGGAAGACCTGCTGCCTCTTAAAGACTTTCTGAAAAAATATAGGCCTAAACGGGTGCGTCCCCCAGGAGAAATCACCTCTTATTCCAATTACGGCTCATCTCTTGCCGGATACATTGTGGAATGTATTTCAGGGGTTTCATTTGAAGAATACATTGAAGACAACATTTTCGAGCCTTTGGGAATGAATCACAGCACCTTTCGCCAGCCGCTACCTGAGTACTTGGCTGATGATATGTCCGTAGGCTATAAGTATGGACAGGGTGTGTTGAAGCCGGATGATTTTGAGCTTATTAATGGGATGGCTCCGGCTGGTGCTTTGAGCACCACAGGAGAAGATATTTCCAAATTTATGATCGCTCATCTTCAAAACGGCCAATATAATGACACAAAAATCCTCAATAAAGAAACAGCTCATCTCATGCACACCACGCTTTTCACTCATGATCCGCGCCTGAGCGGAAATGCTCACGGCTTTTGGGAATGGGACTATAACAATCTGCATACCATTGGGCATGGAGGGGACACTCTTCTTTTTCATTCTTATCTTGTGCTTGTTCCTGAACACAATATGGGTTTTTTTGTCTCCTACAACAGTGTGGGCGGAAGCGGGGCTTCGCGGATCCAACTCATAGAATCAATTCTTGATCGTTATTTCCCCAAAGCCAAAGACCAAGGACCTAAAGTGAAGCCAGAAACTAAAGCCTCTAATCTTAGTAAATTTGGTGGAACTTACAGATCAACCAGAGTGAACCATTCCAGTATTGAAAAAGCATCCCAGCTTTTCTCAACCATTAAGATAAAAACAATGGAGGAGCAGAGACTTCTGATTTCCTCAGGTTCCGGGCAAAGCCAGTGGACTCAAGTCGAACCTCTTCTTTTCCAGAAAGTCAGATCCCAGGATAAAATTGTTTTTAAGGAAAACAAAGACGGTCAGATCACTCATCTCTTTATCGGAGACTCTCCTACAGCCGCTTTTATTAAACTCAAGTGGCATGAGACCCCGGCTTTCCACTTTTTTCTCCTGGGGCTGGTGGTGTTTTTATTTCTCACCACTCTTTCCTGGCCTCTTGGCGCATTAAAACGTAAAGTCTGCCAACCCCTATTGGAAAAACCAGAGGCTCCTCCAACATTCCGTCTCACGGCCGGAATCATGAGCGGTCTGTGCATGCTGTTTCTCATTGGATTGGTCTCATTCCTGAGTAATCCGGAACAGATCATGTACGGGATCCCCTTTGCTTTAAAAGTCTTTCTGGTGATTCCTTTTATCGCCTTGGTCCTGGCTGTGGGAGTGTTTATTTTTTCAGGCATTGTGTGGGTGAAAAATTATTGGAGCTGGTGCAGCCGGATGTATTATTTTCTGATTCTGGTGTCTTTTGCGGTGTTCCTCTGGTTTTTAAATTATTGGAATCTCCTGGGTTTTAAGTTCTAACCTTCTGATATGTTTTTCTTTATTGGAGGAATACAGCCCAAGACTGTAAAGCTGGATAAAAATCCCCGAAACTGTCCTGAATGCAGCCATTTTGACTTGTATTTAAAAAGAACAGACAGTTATCTCAGTCTGTTTTTCATTCCTCTGTTTCCTGTTAAAAAAGGAGCTCCTTTTATGAAATGTGAAAACTGCGGAGCTGTCTTCACCCAGGAAAGAACCAGAATCGATTCTCAAGTGATCGGTCAAAAGAATTGTCCTCGCTGCAGGAGGAAGGTGGGTCCTGACTTTGTGTACTGTCCTTACTGCGGCAAACCCTTATGAAATTCAGCCACCCTTGAACTTTATCAATCTGATTAAGGCTTGTTTTGTTTTTTCCCAGTTTTTTTGGGATTGAATCCAATTCGGTCAAATGGATTCACCACACTGGTGGTGATGTTCCTCAAATGTGAATTGATTCTCTTCAACTGCCTGGAATAGAGAGCCAGAGCTGCAGCATCCCCTGGTTTTATGCTCTTATCTTTTTCACGGACCAGCGCTGTCAAACAATCATCACAGGACTGATTGACCCAGCTGTATTTCTCCAGAAGCATTAAAGCTGATTCCTTTTCTCCGGCCTCAAAGCATTCTCTGGTTTTAATGAAATTATCTTCCACAGCTTCTTCAATGTGTTTGAGCTGCTCTTCTAATATTCCCCCGTGCAGCTTGCCTGGATGCTCTAGCGCCAACTCAACCATGTTTTTAGCGTAATCTCCAATGCGTTCTATATCAATGATAATGCTGACCAGAGCCATGCCTGAAGGGAGCATTTCAGGCCCGCTGACCACTAAATGATTGAAAACATTTCGGCGGACTTCCCTTTCATAACTGTTGACCTCTAAATCCATATCACGAATGTTTATGTCAACTTCGCTGTCTTCTCTGTTTCTTAAAGACTCTCTGGATTTTAAAAACATTTCTCTGGTTAAATCCAGCATAATGAATGACCTTCGGTAGGCCCTATCCATTAAGGTATCTTTTTTAAAGATGGAAAGCCATTTTTTAAACATATCTATCTCTCCTCCAACCTGAAATTATTCATAAAAAAAGGCTGCTTTTATATGAATAATCAAGGTCTATTAATCTCATTCACTCATCACCTGAATAAATATATAATTAAAATAGGAATCACAAAAAATACAATCAATATATAGACCACAGGTATGTATTTCTTTTTGGCAGAAAAAGCCGCGAATTTTTTAGCCATAGAGATAGGGATAAATCTAAAGGGCCACCAAACAGCAATGCCCATTATATTGAACAGAAGATGAGAGAACGCCACAATAATGGCAGCCAGGTTTCCTGTGACTAACGCGGCTAAAATAGCGGTGACAGTGGTTCCTACATTAGAACCTAAGGTATAGGGAAATATTTGAGCAATGGTTAAAAGACCGGCTCCAGCCATAGGAACCGCCAATGAAGTGATGATAGAGCTGCTCTGCACCAGGGAGGTCAATATCATACCCAACAAAAAAGCCCGGACTGCTGTTTTGAATATATATTTGTCAAACCACACTTCTGCTTTATGTACCACCAGTACTTTTAAAGATTTAACCATTCGGGAAAGAGCCAATAAAAGAAATCCCAGAGAAAGGATCAATAAAATCCAGGGATAGTGACCGAGAAATTTTATCAATACATCCACTGGGGGTTGAGTCAAAGCTTTGACCGGACTTAAAAATTTAAGCCCTCCTATGTTTTGAAAGGTCTTTCCCATAAAAGTAGCGGCATATCCCAAAAAATTTGTGAAATACTGCAGAGGAAACAACACAGCCACAGCCAGCACATTAAAAAAATCATGAACAATCGCCGCCGAAAGGGCGCGTTCAAATTCGATGTTTCTTTTTACCTGGGTAAGAGAAACAACCAAGTTTGTCACTGAAGTTCCTATGTTGGCGCCCATGATAATGGGAATCGCATTGGTAATATTTAAGGCGCCTCCAGCAACCAATCCCACCACAATAGAAGTGGTGGAGGAAGAAGACTGCACTATAGAAGTTGATAAGATCCCGATAAACAAGCCCACCAGAGGATTGGCAGTGGTTTCAATCAGACTTTTGGCCGCTCCTTTCCCCCATAATTTGAGAGACGCGCCCATGAGTTCAAGACTGAATAAGAATAAATAGATAAATAGAATTAAAAATAGGATGTTGAAAAAGATGATGTGCTTTTTATAGAACTTTTTTATCTTCTCACCTATCATTTAGACTGACCTATTCATAAAAAAATGGCGATGTCTTCATGATTCATTTATTCTCAACGATATACAGGACTTTTTCAAGAACAATGTCTTGAACATTTTTTCTGTTTGTATTTCAATTTTAATCGCCATTTTTTTACCTTTCAGGCAAGCCGATCTCACTGCATCTACTTCGTATCAAGGCATTCGCAGTGAAGGACCACACCTTCATGCCTTGTGCCTCGCATATGCAGCAACCTCGACTCGTGAATAATCCAGTTTAGATCACTTAGAAAAAATCTTTTTTTCTAAGGATAATGATATAGTGAAAAAAAATACAGGTCAATCAAATTCAACAGGGTCTTTCAAATTCATTGACCTATAATATGGATCAATTTATTTAATCCTTTGAGAGTCCGAGTTCCCAAATCAACTCTGAGAATTCTTCTGTTTTTCTCTTTAAGAGCCTGAAAATCACCTAAAGACTGAGCTCTGATGATGGATTTGAAGGAATAGGCTTCCCCTGGAACCTGAATATCCACTTGAGGAGTATCAATAATCTGAAGGAAAAGACCTTTGTCAGGCCCTCCTTTATGAAGCTGACCCGTGGAGTGAAGGAACCTGGGCCCAAAGCCCATAGTGGTGGTGATTCCTAACCTTTTTTGCAGCTCTAGTCTTATCTTCTGAATTCTTTGACTTACTTTTTCAGAAGGAGCTAAATAGGCCTGAACCGCCGCATAATCTCCTCTTTTCTTTTGAGAAAGCCATTCTTCCATGGCTTTTTTTAAGCTCCCCTGATCCTCTATAGGAAAGGTCTCTCCTATCTCTTTAAATCCCTTTCTTTTTTTTGAAAACTCTTGTATGGCGCTACCTGCAAAATCCTTGGCAGCCTGAACATCAGGCTGATTAAAAGCATGGACTTTTAAATAGGAACCCACCGCGGCCACCGCTGTTTCCCAGTTAAATATTTCACTTCCCAGCTCATATTTATTTCTCAATTCTATTTTTATAAACGGAACCTTTTTATCCTCGACAATCTTTACGTATTTTCCAATTTCTCTATATTCTTCATCCAAATAGAAAAAAACAAAAAAACGGTCTTTATAATCCGCTTCTTTCTTGATCCAAGGATCATTGATAACTGGAATCATCCCTTTTCCATCTTTACCCAGACTTTCTGCCACCAGCTGCTCAAGCCAGCTGGGAAAGGCTCTCAGCGTTTCAGAGGTCACAAAAGTAAGTTTATCTCTTCTCTCTCCCACTGATCCTAATACAGCTCCTAAGAATAAATCAAAATCCTTTTCTCCATAATCTAAAAGATTTTTGACATCCACTCCAGTGAGAGACGCAGGAACCAGTCCGAATTCAGTCAAGGCAGAAAACCGTCCCCCTATATCTGGATAAGGATTGAATATCTTTCTAAATTTTTTATCCTGCGCTTCTCTCATAAGGGGAGTGCCGTAATCTGTCACGGCAATGAAATGGGATCCAGGATCTTTTTCCATTTTTTTGAATTCAGACCAGAAAAAATGAAACAAAGACAGAGTCTCCAGCGTGGTGCCGGATTTACTGGATACAATAAAAAGAGTCGATTTCAAATGAATTCTTTTTCGGATCTCCTTCACCCTTTCCGGGTGAGTGCTGTCACAAACTGTGAGCTTGGGAAATCCTGGAGCTTCCCTAAATGTCTTCTGAAATACTTCTGGAGCTAAGCTTGAACCCCCCATTCCAATTAAAATCAAGTCAGAAAATTGTTCCTTTTTAACCTCCTCTGTAAATGTCTCTATCTCCTTTATTCGTTCTTTCATTTTTACCGGAAGTTCAAGCCAGCCCAATCGATCGACGATCTCAGGCTGGAACGTGTCCACCCATAAAGACCAATCCTTATGCCACAATCTTTCCAGAAAGTTATCTTCCTCCCACAGGGACAACAAATCTTTTGCTGAATTTTCTTCCTCAAACAGGTTATACGAATATCTGCTGTTTTTTATATTCAAGTTGAGCCTCTCTTTATAATTAAATGGTCGTCAGATCACCGTGTCGCTCCGCTCCCCGTGATGACGAACGGAGCATAAGCCACAAGAGAATTTCACTTCGGGTCGCCATATTTTATGAATAATCCATTCTATTTAAATTAGATTATTCACGAGTCAAGATTGCGTCAGATGCAAGGCACAGGGTATGAAGCTGTGGTCCTTCACCGCAAATACCCTGTAACGAAGCAGATGACGTAAGATCGGCTCGCCTGTAAGGTAAAATATGTATGCATAATAATATAAATCAAAACAGAAATAAACGTAAGAATAAAAATTCTTTTTTTTATGAATTCTAAGAAGCATGAATCTTGGTAAACATTTATGTAAATGCATACATATTTTATGAATAATCCAATTTTATATTTTTATGACTAGAGAGCTCAGAAAAAACATATCCGTATTTTTATATCCCTCCACAGGGAGATTTTGATAGATAATCTGAACACTGGTCTTGAGAGCAAGCCGCGAATTTATAGACGAATAAATTGATGAGACTGAATTAATTCGGAAATCTTTAACTTCTTCTGTATTGAGAAATACCGTTTCCTGATGGACGATTTTTGAATTTTCTGAAATTTTCACTGAAACTTTTCCTATGAATAAAGAAGAAACAAATGAACTCCGGATTGTTTCTTTCCAAAGAGATGAGGAATCGTTCAGATTCACTTCCACCCGTGTGGTGCTGTTTTCATTATTCCAACCCAAAGCCACTTCAGTAGTTAAATCGACACTTTCGGTTTTGACCCAGGTGCCTCCCCCGCCTAATGAGAAAGCAAGCCTGTAGTTATAGCCAGCCAGTTTGTTTCTTTCATAGCGAAGGAATCCCAATATATAAGAGCAAGGAAAAATTTTTCGATCGTACTTTAGATGACTGTAATAAACCTCGGTTTTTTTCTCCCCATTCGAAGTGGCTTTGATGAACTTACCTTTATACTCAATCTTGTTTAATTTCTTTATCTGGAAGGCCTGTTCTGTATCAAAACTGAGAGAAAAATTCTGATTATTTCCTCTCACTAGAACGAGTGAAAGGCCTGTCTCAGAGCTATACTTTAAAGGCTTCTCGTCTTCTTCCTTTTGATCCTCTGCAAAAATATGAGTATTCAATAAAAGAGAGACGAGTAGAGAAAGTATAATGATATTCCATCCTGTTCTCTCTCTCATTCTTCTCCATAAGATATTAAATATTTTTCAAGACATCAAGAACTTTTAAACCTGGATTTCTTCATAAAAAAATGGCGATGTTTTCATAATTCATTTCGTTTCAGCGATTTACAAGACTTTTTCAAAAATAATGACTTGAACATTTTTCCTGTTTATATTTTTATTTTAATCGCCATTTTTTTACCATTGAGGCAAGCCGATCTCACTGCATCTGCTTCGTTATAGGGCATTCGCAGTGAAAGACCACGACTTCATGCCCTA
>CAZRGM010000004.1:0-32271 GCA_964599635.1 uncultured Eubacteriales bacterium
GAGTTACGGAAGCGCCGAGAAAAACGAAGAAGAATGGCGTTAAAAATCTGAAGGAAGCTTAAGCCATATTTGAATTTCAGCTTTTATGAATACCCCAGATTTTTGGTCAATTTCCTGGGGGTATTCACGAGTCAAGATTATAAGCCTCATGTATAGAGGAAGAAGGGCAACCATTTTTAATCGTGAATCATCAAAATCAGATATTCTAACCAATAACAACGCACAGCTTTATGAAATTCAGGTGCGGCTTAGGCGCCATTGAAGATTTAGCCTTCTGATGAGTTTTTTGAGGGTATCCGGCTAAGCCGGACGCTGAGTATGTCTGACCCACGGACGGGGGGAGTTACGGAAGCACCGAGAAAAACGAAGAAGAATGGCGTTAAAAATCTGAAGTAAGCGACAATCCTACTGCCCGATTTATTCATTTTATACATCTCAGCGGACCAAAGGAAAATACGGCTTCAGTGCCAGATCCACAGCCTGTTCTGGGGTATCTGCTTTAATGATCCCATCGATCTCCCAGGTGCCGATTCCTATGATTTTTTTCTCTTGGATGAATCCATAGGCAATCTCAGAGAGGGTTCCGTATTGTCCGTCTACGGCTATCAACACATCTGAGTTCATCACGACCAGAGAGTTTCGGGAATAACCAAATCCTGTGGCAATGGGAATGTCTATGTAGGGGTTAGCGCCATTTAGGGAGTTTCCAGGAAGGATACCTATGCTGAGTCCGCCTGCTTCTTTATTTCCTTTGGCTGCGGCCTCCATAACTCCGCTCAATCCTCCACATACAAGGACAGCTTTTTTCTCCCCAATCAATCGGCCTACTTCATAGGCTTTTTTACGAAATTCGGGACTGGGATAGGCGCCTCCGATGACTCCTATCCTGACTCTTTTTCGAATGTTCATTGTTTATCCTTAATGGCTGTCTAGCCTGTTTATGTCAACTCAACATGAATATTTCCGGCCTAATATGATATTATAATGCAAACGGATACGGTGAGAAAGGGATAAATAAAAATATCATCTTATTGAATATGCAGGTTAAATTGATTAAAATGCGGAAAAAGGAGTCATCCATGAAAAAAGAAAAAGAATTTTTGGAGATCAGAACTTTAAGCGAGGAGGAGAATAGAGAATTGATCCAGGAAATTGAAAACATTTTGACGGAGAAAGCAAAGAAAGGTGTGTTTTCAGATAAAGAGATCAGAGAAATCGAAGAGATGGAGCTTGAGCCGAATTTGGACATAAGGGATGTGATGGGAGTCTGGGAAGATATGATGTTTAAACCAAAAAAGTGAAGGGAATCCAAATGGATGAACCTCAAAAACAAGGCCTGTCAGAAAAAACTGCGGTGGATAAGATTAGAATCAATTATAAAAATGTCAGTTCTGCGGATATTATGAGGCAGATCAAAGAGGAAATAGGCAAGGAAAACAGCCCCGAATCAAGAACCGCTTCCACAGCCGTTAAAGAAAAAAGAAATGAGATGAAATCTTTTGTCAGAACTGTTTTGGTTCAGTTCATGAGACCGTTTCGACCTTTGATAAAAGTTTTGATCCACGATTCCTATCAGGATTTAGTGAAAGGGATTGAAGAGAGGCTTCAAAGGCTGGAACAAGAAAAAAGTGATGAGCGTGAAAAAGAATATATTAAGCTTCTCTACGGGTTGTCTCATAACATTGTGGTGGAACTGACCAAGCTTAAAATAGAAGTGGATGACCTGAGAGTTAAAGTCAGTATTTTGGAGAAGGAATTTGAAAATTTTAAAAAAAGGGAAAGAGCTCTGGAAAAGCATGTTTTCAAGTAAACACATGGCTTGATTTCAGGAATATATTGGTGCAAGTACATCAGTTTGCAACATCATTATCTTACGGAGATGCTATCTCTGATGAAATGCTGGAAATAAGGAGAGCTTTGAGGCAGAACGGCTATGATTCAGAAATATTTGTCAAATATTATGATAACAGAACAGCAAAGTATTCCAGAGATTACAAGGAGTACATAAATTTCAGTTCACAAAAAAATATCGTCATATTTCATTTTTCCATAGGCTCCCCTGTATCAAAGATGTTCTTTCGGATCCCGGATAAAAAAGTAATGATTTATCATAACATCACTCCCTATAAGTATTTCATGGATACCCATCGAATATTGACGAAAGAATGCTATAAGGGACGTCTTGAACTTAAATTGTTTGCAGAGAAAGTTAACCTGGCTCTTGGAGATTCAGAGTATAACCGAAAGGAACTCGAAGAGGTGGGATATAAAAAGACAGGGGTTCTTCCTATCCTTCTTGACCTGTCTAAATTTGATGAGAAAGGAGACCCGGTCACGAGAGAAATTTTCAATAATGGGAAGAAAACCCTTTTATTTATAGGGAGAGTTGCGCCTCATAAAAAATTTGAAGATGTGATCAAAGTTTTTTATTTTTATAAAAAATATTTTAATGATGAATCTCAGCTGATTTTAATTGGGGATTACAGAGGGATGGAAAAATACTATGGAGGCCTTCAAAGGCTCGTAAACAAGCTGATATTAGAAGATGTTCATATAACGGGCCATGTGGATTTTTCGGAGTTGGCGGCCTACTTTAAGATTGGAGACCTTTATTTAAGCATGAGTGAACATGAGGGATTCGGAGTTCCCTTGATAGAAGCTTTTTATAATCAGATTCCTGTGGTAGCCTATGAAGCCGGGGCAGTCCGAGAGACAATGAATAAAGGAGGGGCCCTGATTAAAGAGAAAAAAATGCTCAGCACGGCTGCTCTTATTGATAAAATCAATAGAGATAGGGAATTTAGGGAGATGTTGATCTGTTCTCAAAATAAAGCGCTGGAAAAGTACCAAAGAAAGAATGTGAGCCGGATTTTGATAGAATATATTAGAGAGGTTTAAAGTCATGAAAGTGAATCAAATGGTGCCCAGTTTTCACAGGGGAGATGCGATAGGGGATACGGCCAGCCATATAAAAAAATTTCTATTGTCTCAGGGATTTGAGTCCGAGATCTACTGCTTCGAACGGGATCAGGGTTTAGAACAGGATTCCAAGCTGTTTGCACATTTTCCTGAACCGGACCGGAAAGATATAACCCTATTTCATTTTGCGCTGCCTTCGCCCATGACCGAAGCATTTAAGAATATTTCCGGGAAAAAAGTGATCATTTATCACAATATCACTCCTCCTGAGTTTTTTAAAAATTTCAGTGAAGAAATGACTCAGATCACTCATCTAGGACGAGAACAGATAGCGACCCTAGCTTCAACCACTCATTTTGCACTGGCTGATTCTGAATTCAACCGCCAAGAACTTGAAAATTTTGGATTCAAGCCCACAGATGTTTTTCCTTTATTTGTTGATTTTGAAAAATACAAACAGCCTATGGATCCGTTTGTCTACAACCTTTATCATGATGAGAGAATAAACATTTTGTTCATAGGAAGGATTGTTCCCAATAAGAGAATTGAAGATTTGCTCAGAGTCCTCCAGTATTATAAAAAATTTATATCTCCTTTGGTCAGGCTGATTATTGTCGGAAAGAAAAACTCTCTTCCTAAATATTATCAGGCTCTGATCAAATTTATGGATGAGTTCTTTCTCCAGCCGGACGAAGTTGTGTTTACAGGTCATATCCCAGATTCGGAGATGTTTGCTTTCTATAAGGTTTCGGATGTGTTTTTATCTTTAAGTCAGCATGAGGGTTTTGGGCTTCCTTTGATCGAGAGTCTGGTGTTTGACCTTCCTGTGGTGGCCTATAACTGTACGGCTGTCCCCTATACCCTGGGGAATAGCGGTATTTTAGTGAACAGCATGGACTTCAGAAAGCTGGGGGAGCTTGTCCATAAAATAGCCGTTGACAAAAAATTGAGAGAAAAGGTCCTCAAAGGGCAGAGGCAAAGGCTGAGTGAATTCAAGTCACTCAATTCCCAAAATAAATTGCTGGATTATATTAAATTTTTATCTTCATAAAACGACAAAATTATAAATGAAAATAGCTTTTGTGGTTCAAAGATATGGAGAAGAAGTCATGGGAGGTTCAGAATTTCACTGCAGGCAGGTCGCTGAAAAGCTGGCGGATGAAGGCTTTGACTGTACGGTGTTTACCACAACGGCCAAAGATTATATAACCTGGCGGAATGAATACTCTCAGGGAAGGTCAGAGCTGAATAAAGTGGAAGTCAGACGTTTTAAAGTTAAAAAAGAAAGGGATATCCAAGCATTCAATCAATATTCTGATTGGATCTTTTCAAATGAACACACCCATGAACAGGAGATTCAGTGGCTGGAACAGCAGGGCCCTTACTGTCCGGATTTGGTTGAAGCCTTGAGAAATGAAGAGCATAAGTTTGACGTGTTTGTTTTTTTTACCTATCTTTATTACAACACGTATTGGGGCCTTCAAAACATTAAGAAACCTAAAATTCTGGTGCCTACAGCTCATGATGAACCCCCCCTTCATCTTGATATCATGAAGTCAGTTTTTGAGCTCCCCAATGCTTTTATATTTAATACAGAATCCGAAAAAAGAATGCTCTATAGAAATTTCCGCCTTAATGGAAAGTATCAGGATACAGTAGGAGTGGGGATTGATATTTCAGGCTCTTCGGATATCAAGGATTTTTTAAGGAAGTACAATCTGAACTTTCCCTATATTCTCTATGCAGGGCGTATAGAGAGGGGCAAAGGGTGCCAGGATCTGATTGATTATTTTGAGAAATACTCTTCCCAAAGGCCTGAGCTGGAACTTGTATTGATAGGGAAGCTTTTGATGAGACTCCCTGATCAGAAAAGGATTCATTATGTTGGTTTTATTCCAGTCAATGATAAAAATGCGGCCATGAAGGCAGCCCTTTTAACGGTTCATCCTTCTTATCTGGAGAGTCTTTGTATGGCCGCCCTTGAGTCTTTGGCTTTAGAGACTCCTATTTTGGTTCAGGAAAGAACAGAGCCTCTCAAAGACCACTGTTTGAAAAGCAATGGGGGCCTGTGGTATTCCAGTTATGAGGAATTTGAGGCAGGGATCGAGCTTTTATGGAAGGACGGAAGGCTGAGGAATATAATGGGCCAAAACGGGCGTTTATACGTGGAGAAGCATTACTCCTGGAGAAAAGTCATTGATAAATATATAAAAGCATTTGAATTTTTTGGATTTGACTCTCAGTGAGGTTTATGTAAAAATTTAAAAACAGAATAAGTCCATGGCATTTGTTAATTATTCCGCGAAAAATATTGCCATAAAGATTGTCTATTATGGTCCTGGCTTAAGCGGAAAGACAACAAATCTTCGTTATATATACAGTAAAATGGACCCTGAATCTAGGGGGGACCTGTTATGCCTTGAAACGCCTATGGAAAGGACTATTTTTTTTGATCTTCTTCCTATAAAAGCAGGCCTTATTCATGACTTTCGGGTCCATTTTCAGCTTATGACTGTTCCCGGGCAGGTCTTTTATGAAGCCTCCAGGAAGAGCGTTCTCAAAGGGGCAGATGGGATTGTTTTTGTCGCGGATTCTCAGATCCCCTTACTTGATGCGAACCTGGAAAATTTTGATGGATTGAGAAGAAACCTTGTGGATTATGATGTGGATTTAAATTTCATGCCTCTGGTTTTTCAGTACAACAAAAGAGATCTTGATAATCTTATTCCAGTGGAGACATTTAACAGTCTCTTAAATCCTTTGAATCTTCCTTACATTGAATCTCAGGCTATAAATGGCAAGGGATCTTTTGAGACACTTAAACAAATAGCCAAGTTAACTGTCCCTATAGTGAAAGAAAAAATTTTTGGCGAAAAAAGAGAACCTGAGAAAAAAGAGAAAGAAAAGAGAAAGGAAGCTGTGAAGAAAGCCAGAAAAGAGAGAGAAAACGCTAAGAAAGAGATCGATTTTACAAAGAAGAAGGAAGATCCTCATATCAGGTTGACCAAGATAAAGTTTCAGTCTCAAACTGACATTGAAAAACAAGTGGAAGAACTAACAAAAGAGTTTCTCAAGAAATAAAGAAACAGTTTACAGTAAACATTTTCATCCCTTTGATAAATAACAACAATTGTGTACGTCTTTATGAATAGAGATCAATGCTATTTAAAATTGCTGGAGCTGCTCTTTATGGAGTGGAAGCTTATTTAGTGGAGGTAGAGGTCGACATAGCTTTCGGAGTGCCTGATTTTATTACGGTTGGGCTCCCAGATAAAACTGTTAGGGAAAGCAGAGAGAGAGTAAAGACTGCTCTAAAAAATTGTGGTTATCCTATCACAAGGAGAAAAATCATCATTAATCTGGCTCCAGCTGATCGGAAAAAAGAGGGATCCTCATTTGATCTACCTATAGCTCTGGGGCTTCTGGCCCATCAGGAGGCTTTTCCCAGTAACCGTCTTCAAGAATTTTTATTTTCTGGTGAATTAGCTCTTGACGGCAGGCTCAAACCAGGACATGGGATTCTTCCTGTGGCCGTGTTAGCGAAGAAAAAAAAGTTTAGAGGTATTGTTATCCCGAAAGCCAATGAAAAAGAGGCTGCTCTGGTCAAGGGAATAGAGATATATGGTCTGAATGATATTTCTGAAGTGATTCATCTTCTCAATGGAAGTGATCATATCAAGCCGTCTCATTTTGACCTAGCGGAACTCCTTAAAAATGAAAATATGAGCTATGACTTTAAAGATATCAAAGGACAAAATCACTGTAAACGTGCTTTGGAAGTGGCTGCAGCTGGGGGCCATAATGTGCTTATGGTTGGACCTCCCGGAGCTGGGAAGACCATGATGGCCCGGCGTCTTCCCACCATCATGCCTCCTATGACCTTTGATGAGATCATTGAGACCACTCAAATATACAGTGTTTCAGGGCTTTTGAGGAATAAGGGAGCGGTGGTCAACAGGCCTTTCCGGGCTCCTCATCACACCACATCCGATGCCGGGTTGATCGGTGGAGGTGTGATTCCCCGGCCAGGAGATGTCAGTTTAGCCCATCATGGAGTTCTTTTTTTGGACGAACTTCCAGAATTCCGAAAAAAAGCTTTGGAAAGTCTTAGGCAGCCCATGGAAGATTGTCAAGTCACTATTTCCAGAGCTTCTATGTCTGTAACCTATCCTTCTTCTTTTATGCTGGTTGCTTCCATGAATCCTTATGAAGATTCGTACTGTTCTTTTCCTGATTCGGGATATGAATGTACCGACAGTCAAAGATACAGATACTATTCAAAAATCTCCGGTCCTCTGCTTGATAGAATAGATATCCATTTAGAAGTCCCTAAAGTTAATTACAAAGATATCTCTTCTGAAGATGAGGGGGAATCATCTCAAAAAATAAGAGAAAGAGTTATCCGTGCTAGAAAAAGACAGCTGAAGCGATTCAGAAATCAAAAGATTTTCTGTAATGCTGAAATGGGAGTTAAGCAGGTAAAGTCTTTCTGCAAACGGGATCAGGAAGGAGAGGAGCTCTTGCACATGGCGGTTGATAAATTGGGATTCAGTGCCAGGGCTTATGATAGGGCTCTTAAGGTGGCCCGGACGATCGCTGATCTAGAGGGGGTGGAGAAATTGAGATCTGCTCATATATCAGAGGCCATCCAATATCGGATGATGGATCGGTATTTTAAGTGAGTGATGTTCATTCATAAAATATGTATTCATTTCTAAAATAGTTTAGAAAGGAAGGGCAAGATTTACTCATTAATAAGCAGGATTGTTATTAATGATATCAAGCTTTTTTGATTTCAATTCACTGTTTGCGATTTAAAGAATTTTAATATCTCTTCAGTCACACCCAGATTTCATAAAGGGTACGGACATGTTGGTTTTTTTGATGAAATAGGCGTTGAGTTGTGTATAATAAGATGAATGAATCAATTAGGATAATATCAAGAAGGAGGGAAAATGGAATTAAAGAAAAAAAATGACCTCACTCGAAGGGATTTTATGTACTCTGTCTCAGGTATTCTGGCGGGAGTCTATTTCAGAAGCCATCTGAACAATTTGAGCACTCCTTTTGCTCAAGAGAAACAATTAGTAGAAGAGCTTTCTGGGCAAGAAGTCGAGATAGTGAAGAAATCTTCCATGGCAGAGGAGTTTACGGATTATTATGGAAAAGGATATTCCTGTGCAGAGTCCATGTTGATGGTTTCTCTAAATCATCTCAGCCTATCAGATAAATATATTTGGGCAGCCTGTGGTTTTGGTGGCGGAATAGGAAAAGGGGACTTATGTGGTCTTCTAACAGGAGGAATTATGGGATTGGGATTTGCGGCCGGTGAGTTCGGAGAAGAGAGAATTGAAGCGAAAATGAAATGCAGTGGAATGGTTGATCAGTACTGGAGATGGTGGCTTTCTCAAGCTCCCTTAAAATGCAAAGATATCAGGACTCCAGGGACAAGCTCAAAAGTCTGTGTTCGACTGGGCAAGCTGGCTGCGGCTAAAGTCCAAAATCTTATTGCTGAAATGAGGGAAAAATGAAAAGAGCATCCCTTGTTTTGAACTCAGTCTTGTTGTTAGTTTTAATCACCCATTTAACACCTCAAATGTTGGGTCAGGAAAAGCAGACGTTTGATTTGGAAAAAGAGGGATTCATCCAGATTTTTGATCAAGAAACTTTGGAAGGATGGCGTAAGCTTTCAGAATACAGCGGAGATTGTGGTAAATGGGAAGTGGAGGATGGAATCCTCATAGGAAGTCAGTATCCGGAAGGAAAAGGGGGCCTTCTCGTCACAAAAGAAAAATACAAAGATTTTGAACTTTACGCTGAAGTTAAGGCTGATTATCCTGTTGATTCGGGTCTTTTTTTAAGAGTTCAGCCCAGTGTGCTCTCTTATCAAATAACTATAGATTACAGGCCAGAAGGTGAGGTGGGAGCGGTTTACTGTCCTTTAGGAGGAGATTTTTTATTTCATAATCCTGGTGTCAAAGAGATGTGGAAAAAAGATTCGTACAATCAGGTTTCCATCAGCATAAAAGGCCAACCTCCACTCATTAAAGTTAATATAAACGGGAAAGATGTGGTTGAGTTTAAAGATCAATTGGTTGATGGAAAATATCGGGTGCCTGAGGAGGGATTCATAGGAGTCCAGGTTCACCCAGGTGAGAGCTGGGGCCAAGGGAATCGGATTTATTTCAGAAAGATAATGGTAAAGCCTATCCTTGAATAATGAAATTCAGGTATGTCATCCATGGAGGATCCCGTTTTTTACCACCCATTTCCCGTTTTTGATCACATGGGTCACAGGATTAATCCCAAAATGATAAACAAGATAAGGGTAATTCGGAGCATCGCATAGAATAAGATCCATTTTTTTCCCAACTTCAAGACTTCCTATTTCTTTATGACGATCGACCGCATAGGCTGCATTCAGGGTGACCGCATTTATGGCTTCTTCGACACTCAAGCCCATCGTGTAGACCCCTAACTGCATGATAAAAAATAATGATTCAGTCATGGAGCTTCCCGGATTGAAATCTGTTGCCAGAGCCACGGCAGCTCCAGACTGAATGAGCCTCCGGGAAGGCGCCCTTTTATTCTGCATAAGAAAGAACGGGACACCAGGGAGCAGAACGGCTGCTGTTGAGCTTTCTGATATTTTTTGAATGCCTTCTTCGTCTATGGCTATAAGATGTTCTGCAGAAACGGCTTTTTCTTCAGCAGCCAATTGGGCGCCTCCCAGAGATGAAAATTCATCGGCATGAATTTTTATTTTAAATCCGGCTTTTTTACCGGTACGGATCAGGGTTTTTGATTCCTCTATGGAAAAAACACCCTCTTCGCAGAATATATCAAAAAATTCTGCTAGTTTTTTTTCTTTGACAGCGGGGATGATTTTTTGAGTGAGGAGTTTTATATAATCATCCTTTCTGTTTTGATACTCCTTGGGCACCTCATGGGCTCCCATGAAAGTAGAAATGATATCCACAGGGTGGATTTTGTCTGCTTCTTTTAATGCTTTAAGCTGCTTTATTTCATCCTGGAGGTTGAGTCCGTACCCGCTTTTGGCCTCTACCGTGGTTGTGCCGTGCAGGAGCATCGTGTTAAGCCTTTTGAGGCAGAGAGATACGATCTCTTTTTCAGATGCCTTCCTTGTTTTTTCAACAGTCCTTTGGATTCCCATGCCTTTTTGAGCGAGCTGAAGATAGGTCATCCCTTTAATCCGAAGAATAAACTCATCTTCTCTACTTCCCGCAAACGGGAGGTGAGTGTGGGAGTCCACTAACCCAGGAAGGCAGGTCATTCCTTTGCCTTCTACATGGATACAATCGGGTGTTTCCACGACCATTTTCTTTAATTCATTTTCACTGCCCACAAAAACAATCTTTCCTTTTTCTGAGGCAATACAGCCTCTCTCAATAACTCCCAGGTCTTGCAGGCTGTTTTTTCTTTTGGGTGCAGGCCCTTTACATGTGAGGAGCTGATTGCATCCAGTAACGATAAGGTCAGCTGATTTCATAAGGAGATTTACCTATGGATCTCTCTTTGTTTTTTCTAATAAATGATGGTGTGTCATAGGAGTCCCATCTTTTTTCCCAACTTGTTTTGGGCGTTTCATCTATCACTCGATTTCCCCTGGGTCGAAATACATAAGGGGGAGTTTCTCCGGGAATTTCAAAGGGAGGGGGCGTTTCGTTTGCTGGATGGGAGATCAGTTCCTGGGGTGTGATTTGTTCTTGTTCTGTTTTTTCTTCGAATCCAGTCGCAATCACAGTCACTTTGACTGTTTCTTTCATTGAGGTGTCTATAACTGTTCCGAAAATAATATTGGCGTCTGGATGGGCTTTTTGATGAATCAGTTCAGAAGCTTTGGAGACTTCATGCAGACGGACATCCTTTCCTCCAGTGATGTTGATCAGCACTCCCTGTGCTCCAGAAATAGAAGTGTCCACCAGAAGAGGGGATGAAATCGCTTTTTGAGCGGCGTCTATAGCTCTGTTTTCTCCTGAGGCCATTCCAGTTCCCATAAAAGCCATTCCCATTCCTTTCATGATGGATTTGACATCAGCGAAATCAAGGTTGATCAAGCCGGGTCTTGTTATAAGGTCTGAGATTCCCTGAACCGCCTGGCGTAAGATATCGTCTGCCATTCTGAAGGCTTCCTGCATGGATGTGTCCAGATTAACAGTTTCCAGAAGCCTTTCATTAGGGATTGAAATCACAGTGTCGACAACAGATCGCAGGTCATCAAGTCCATCACTTGCTTGATTGGCTCTGATTTTCCCTTCAAAACTAAAGGGGAGAGTCACAATAGCGATGGCCAGAGCGTCCATTTCAGAAGCAAGGTTGGCTAAGACGGGAGTGGCTCCAGTCCCTGTTCCTCCACCTAGACCGGCTGTGAGAAAGACCATATCAGCCCCTTCCAGCAGTTCGATCAGTTTTTCAGTGTCCTCCATGGCTGCTTCCTTTCCGATATCGGGACGGCCTCCGGAACCAAGGCCTTTGGTGAGCTTGTTTCCTATCTGGACCTTTGTTCCTGCTTTGTTGCTGTTTAATGCCTGGAGGTCGGTATTGACAGAAATAAATTCGACACCATCAATATTTGACTCGATCATGCGGTTGACCGCATTACCTCCTCCTCCACCGATTCCAATAACCCTGATTTTTGCTCCAGGGCTTTCATCAACCAGATGAAATTTTAGTTTACTTTTTTGTTCCTCACTCATTGTTGCCTCCTATGCTTCTTTGAGCCAATCTTTAAGTTTGGCCCAGAAGCCTTTCTTTTTATCTTTAGAAAATCCTTTTTCTTTCCATTTATTGAATCCGTGAAGGAGGAGGCCTACTGAAGTGGAATAATCAGGAGTGCTGACTCTATCGACTAAGCCTCCAGCTCCTCCTGGATCACCCCTTCTTACAGGCAGATCAAAGACTCCTTCAGCAATTTCTTCAAGCCCTTCCAGAAGAGAGGTCCCCCCTGTGAGAACAATCCCAGAATTCAATGATTTCTCATACCCCATTCTTTTGATATCATTATCAATCAGGCGGAATATTTCTTCGGCTCTCGGCTGAATGATCTCAGCAAGAAGCTGTCTTGAAAGAACTCTTGCCTTTTTCCCCCGGCCTACCGAAGGGACTTCAATGGTATCCTGTTCGTCGACGAGAGGGGTGGAAACGCATCCAAATTTTTTCTTGATCTTTTCCGCCTCAGGAATAGGAGTGCGGAGTCCTACGGCAATGTCATTTGTAAAATTGTCCCCTCCAATGGGGATAACAGATGTGTACCAGAGGCTTCCTCGTTCAAAGATGGCTATTTCTGTGGTCCCTCCGCCAAGATCGATCAATCCCACTCCCAATTCCATTTCATCAGGGGTAAGAACTGACTGGCTGGTTGCGATTTGATTCAATACGATTTGTTCGATACCGATCCCGGTGCGGGATATGCAGGTTCTTAGGTTTTGGACTGAAGTGATGGCTCCGGTGACAATGTGGACATTGACTTCTAGTTTAATGCCGCTCATTCCCAGCGGATATTTGATTCCATCTTGTTCATCGACGACATATTCTTGAGGAATTATGTGAATGATTTCTCTGTCAGGAGGGATCGAAACAGCTTTGGATTGTTCGATGACTCGCCTGATGTCTTCTTTAGAGATTTCTCTGTTTTTTCCAGATACGGCAATCACGCCTCTGCTGTTAAAGCTTTTAATATGGGCTCCAGAAATTCCAATGTAGGCTGAATCAATTTCAAATCCAGCCATAAGTTCTGCTTCCTGCTGCGCTTTTTTTATGGCTTCCACGGTTGCATCAAGATTAACCACCACTCCTTTTCTCAATCCCCTTGAAGCTGCGGTTCCTATGCCGATAATTTCTATTTTTTTCTCTTCCGTGACTTCTCCGATGAGGGCAGTGATTTTTTTGGTCCCTATATCAATCCCGACTATATATCCATTTTTAGGCATCAGTGCTCCTCCTTCTCTGACATGAATATTCGGTTATCAGACTTTTTATTTCCAGGTGTCAGTATATAACGGTCTTTAAACCTCATATTTATGCTTTTTAATTCTCCAAATTTGTTAAAATATGACTTCTTATTTAAGTAGTCTTGGATTTTTTGGGGGAAGTCATTATGCCCCAGAATCAGCCATGGGGAGTCTTGTTTCAGCTTGATTGAGACGCATTTGTATTTTGAAAGGTCCATTGTCTTGATAAGAATCCTTTGTTCTGGGGGAAGGCTTTTGAGACAGGTTAAGGCAAGCTCCAGTTTGTCCTCAGCTTTGGATTTAAATTCGCTCTCATCAGTGAGAACGGGGAAGTGGATCTTTTCAGTTGGATTGACAGGCTGCAGGGATATCCCGTTTTCATCAATAAGGAAGTACTGATCTTTCTTTATGATGGCTGCAGGCACTCTTTCTTTTATGTCTATGTTCAAGGCAGAAGGAAATATTTTTTTAATACGGACCTCTTTAACCCAGGGTTGTGATTTGATGGTCTTCTGTATGCTCTTGATATCAAGAAGCAGAAGGTTTCCGAGTTTTTTCCCATTGAAAAGATTCTGAGTGAAGTTTTTCAATTCAGGTTTTGTGCAGTAAATTTCAATTTTATCCACTTCTAATCGGCTCCATGTGATGAGGAAGAGATAGGTCTGCTGGAGAAGAAAGAAAAAACCAAAGATGAGCAGGAAGCTTATCATGACGTGTGCAGGGCGGACCTTGATTTTCCTTTTGATCCGATTAGACTGCTCTTCTTCTGAATTTCTGCGGAAATAGAGATAGGATAAGATAGGGTTTATTTTCTGTTTGAACGGAGGATTCAAATTAACAGCCATTTCTATTTTTTCCCTCTCAATTTTTTGATGATACCTGGGATAATTTCAGAAATACTGCCGGCTCCCAGGACTAAAATCATATCTTTGGGAAGTGACAGTTGAGCAACCAGATCCGGTATTTTTTTAAATTCTGGTTCAAAATAGGCATTTTTGTGTCCGTGCCGATGTATTTCTTCAAAAAGATTTTTACCGGAAATGTCAGAAATCGGACTTTCCCCTGCTGAGTAGATTTCAGTAACAATGAGGATATCCGCTTGGTTGAATGCGGTGGTGAATTCTTTCATCAGCATAGACAGGCGAGAGTACCGGTGGGGTTGAAAAACCACCACAGTTCTCCTCATCCATCCTCGTTTGGCCGCCTCCAATGTCTTTATTATTTCAGTGGGGTGGTGGGCGTAATCTTCTATGACCATCATGTCTTGGATTTTTTCTTTGAGTTCAAAGCGTCTTCCGATTCCTTTATAATTTTCCAAAGCTTTGAGGATGATAGGGACAGTGATATCCAGATTCAGCCCGACAGCCACAGCAGCCATGGCGTTATAAATATTATGGACCCCTGGCACATTGAGTTTAAGCTTTCCTAGTTTTTTATTTTTATAATAAAGGTTTGATGTGCTGGAAAATTTTTCAAATTCCTGGTCTGTGGCGTAGATATCCGCCTGAGCTGAAAAACCGTAGGTGATGATATTTCTTTCCAAATCCGGAATTAAGCTCTGAAGGTTTGGATCGTCTAGGCATAGAATGACCGGGCAGTAAAATGGAACTTTATTGGCAAAGCTGATAAAAGTCTTTTTTATTTCTTTTACGGTTTCATATTGGTCCAGATGTTCTTCATCCAGATTGGTCAGTACCGCTATATACGGTGACAAATAAAGAAAGGAACGGTCACTTTCATCTGCCTCGGCTACAATGAATTCTCCCTCCCCTAATTTGGCATGCGCGCCAATCGTATTCAGCCGCCCTCCGACGATAATGGTGGGATCAAATTCTCCCTTCTCAAGAACCTGAGCGATCATAGAGGTGGTGGATGTTTTTCCGTGAGAGCCAGTGACGGCAATGCTGTTTTTTAAACGCATCAGTTCTGCCAGCATTTCCGCTCTTGGAATCACAGGAATTTTTAGATTTTTGGCTTCTTTGACTTCGATATTATCGGATTTCACGGCAGATGAGATAACCACGACATCAGCTTCCTTGACCAGCCCACTTTTATGTCCTATAGTGATATCCGCTCCTAATTTGGAAAGCCGTTTGGTGGATTCCTGGGAGATGAGATCTGAACCTGAAACTTTGTATCCAAGGTTCAGGAGGATTTCAGCGATTCCGTTCATGCCTGTACCTCCAATCCCGACCATATGAATATGATTCAATTTTCGATGGATACGTCTGATCAATTTACCTCCTCCATTGGTTTTCTATCCATGAGTTGAATGCAGAGATCCGTAATTTTCTTGACTGGATTTTCTTTTTTCAGTTTTTTTAGATTCTGCTCCATCTGGTTGAGTTTGTGTTTGTTTTCAATAAAAATTCTGATCTTAGATAAAAATAATTCAGGAGTAAAATCTTTTTCAAGAATGATCTCTGCTCCTTTGATTCTTTCCAACTCCTTGGCATTTAAAAGCTGGTGATTTTCTGTGGACTGTGAAAAGGGGACCAGAATGGAGGGCTTTTGAGAGGCGATAAGTTCTGCTATTGTGGTGGCTCCAGCTCTGCACACAATCAAATCAGATTTCTGGAAGTATTTATAGATGTCAAAAAAGTAGGCGGCGATCACAGCGTTCTCAAAGCTGTTTTGTTTGTAGCGTTGTCTGACCCAATTGCTCTCTTTTTCTCCTGTTTGATGGAAAATTTTAAGCTGGCTCTTATGTTTTTTTAAAAGGGGAAGGCTTTTGATGATGTTTTTATTCAGAAAATGAGAACCCTGACTTCCTCCAAAAACAAGTAGAGTGAGGCCTTTTTCTCTTTTTCTGGGTGGTAATGAATAGAACTCTTCCCTAACTGGATTTCCCAGAAAATTTGCCTTTCCTTTAAAATCCGGAATGGATTTTTCAAAGGCCACCACAGCCTTTTGAACAAATGGAATCAAAGCCCTATTGGTCAATCCTGGATGGAGGTTTTGTTCCATTATTAAACAAGGGATTCCCATGAGCGAAGATAATAAAACAATCGGGCCGGAGCTATAACCTCCCATGCCAATGACAAGGGATGGTTTTACGTTGACGATAATAAGGAGAGATTTCATAAAGGAATAGGGGAGTATAAGCAGAGATTTGATGATCAGGAATCCTTTTCCCTTGATGCCTTCTATTTTTAAAGGAATAAATTCTGCATGGTAGTGTTTCATTATGGACTGTTCGAGTTTTCGAGTGCTTCCAATAAAAATGACTTTGAAGCCCCGTTTTTGCAGGCTTCTTCCGACAGCAAGCGCAGGGTAGATGTGGCCCGCTGTTCCGCCTCCAGATATGAGTATTCTTTTATTCATTATTTTCTTTTGTTCCTCTTTTTCTTTGGGAAATATGAAGGATAATCCCAATACTGACCATCATAATCAGTATAGAAGATCTTCCATAGCTCAGAAAAGGAAGAGTCAATCCTGTGGCAGGAAGAAGACCCAGAACAATGCTTATATTCAACAAGGCTTGAGAAAAGACGGCAATCGAGAGCCCTGCTGCCAGAAGGCAGCTGAATTGGTTAGGGGCTCTTCTGGATATGACCAAGCCTCTCCAAAAAATGATTCCAAAAAGAAAAATCACACTGATTGTCCCGATTAAGCCCAACTCTTCTCCTATGATTGAGTAGATGTAATCGGTGTGAGCGCAAGGAAGAAAGAAGAGTTTTTGAGTGCTTTGGGCTATACTGACTCCTAAGATGCCCCCTGAACCTACAGCTAATTTAGATTGGTAAGCATGAAAGCCACTGCCAAGGAGATCGCTGGAAGGAGAGACATATGAATTCCATCTGTCTAATCTGTAATTTGCCTGAAAAAGATAGAATACAAATAGGATAGCGGAAATCAATCCTATTAAAAAAAGCCTGTCTATTCTTATTCCCCCTATAAAAAGCATAATGGAACCAGCGATAAATATAAAAAGTGAAGTGCTGTAATCCGGTTCTTTGATGATGAGGATTATAAAAACAAACATCACAGCGGCAGGAATGATCAGGGTTTTAAATTGATGAAGTTTTTCCTTTTTTCGGCTCAAATAGGAAGCTAAAAATAATATAAGGCTGAGTTTGGCCAGTGATGAGGGGTGGAACCTGAGGCCAAACATATGGATAGAGCGATTTGTATTATTGACTTCGGGCATCACAAAGCATAAAACCAAAAGTGTCAAAGTGAGGATCAGCAGTCCATAGATGAATAATGTGTTTTGATAGAAGGCTGATTTCATGGATACAATGACTAGAATAAGGATCAACCCTGTTGCCGCTCCTATCGACTGATTGATAAGATAATAAAAAGGATGATTGTATTTTTCATTGGACTGTACAGCTGACGAGCTGAATACCATGACCAGACCAAAAAGCACCAGAATAAGGGCGGAGATGAAAAGAGTTTTGTCAAAACTAAATCGTTTAAATGCTTCCATCATTAATTTTGCTTCCCATTTGTTTTTTCGAAAAGATTTTTCACTTCTTTTTTAAAGACTTTCCCCCTGTGTTCAAAGCTGTTAAACATATCAAAACTGGTGCAGGCAGGGGCTAAAAGCACTGTTTCTCCAGGGGTTGAAGCCTCAAATCCTATTTTCACGGCTTCTCCCAGTGATTTGGCTTTTTCTGTCTCTGTATATTTGCCAAGAATTTTGATTATTTTCTCCCCAGCTTCTCCAATAGCGATTATCTTTTTAACCCGGTTTTTTATGGGCTCTTTAAGGCGCATAAAATCAGCTCCTTTATCTCTTCCTCCTAAGATCAGGACTATTTTTTTTTCAAAACTCATAATAGACTTTAAAGTGGCATCGATATTGGTGGCTTTAGAGTCGTTATAAAAATCCACTCCCTTTAGGGTCAATACTTTTTCCAGGCGGTGCTCCAGACCCTTAAAATTCATGATGGTCTTTCGGATATTAGGAAGGGGGATGTGAAACACATATCCCGAGAGGATTGAAGCCATAATATTTTCTAAATTGTGAATTCCTTTTAAAGGAATGTCTTTTATGGAGATGACTTTCTGATCTGCCTCATGCTTCAGTAGGATCCATTCTTTTTGGAGGTAACATCCCTGAGAGATTTTGTTTTTCAAACTGAAGGCCAGTACATTTTTAGGCCCTTGATTTCTCGCAGACCATACATTGGAATCATCCCTATTCAGAACAGCGGTTTGGGTTTCCTCCTGGTTTTTCAAAATATTGATTTTAGCTTTAAGATAAGATGAGAAATTTCCATGCCAATCCAGATGATCAGGGGTTATATTGAGAAGGACGGCTACTTCCGGTGAGAAGTTTTCAATATATTCAAGCTGAAAGCTGGATAGTTCGGTGACAAAGATATCATCATGAGAGTTTTGAGAGACAAAGCTGATCAAGGGAGTTCCTATGTTGCCAGCCAGATTGGATTTAAGACCCCCGTCTTTAAGTATGTTGTGAACAAGGGAAGCGACAGTCGATTTTCCGTTCGACCCGGTGATGCCGACAACTTTCCCCTTTAAGAACTGGAAAGCCAGCTCTATCTCAGAAATGATTTTTATTCCTCTATTTTCTGCTTCTCGAATGGGAGGTATCGGAGGAACTCCAGGGCTGGGAATGATCAGATCTGTATTTAGAAATGAATCAAGATGATGACCTCCTGTTTCAAAGGTAATTCCTTTTTTCTGGTAAGAAAAAATATTTTGGGCCAAATGTGATTTTTTTTGTGCTTCACTGACTTTTACCTGAATAGGTATTTTTTGATGGATAAGAAAGTCGCACACAGCTTTCCCTGTCTTTCCGAAACCAACCACCAGAACTTTTTTGTTTTTCAGCTCCATTTTTATCTTAATTTCAGTGTTGTCAGGCTAAAAAGCGCAAATATAATCCCCACAATCCAAAACCTGACTACTATTTTTTGTTCTGTCCATCCTATAAGCTCAAAATGATGATGCAGAGGGGTCATCTTGAAAACTCTTTTTCCTCCAGTGAGTTTGAAAGTTCCCACTTGTATCATTACCGAAAGGGCTTCCAACACAAAAACTCCTGCCACCATAAAGAGCAAAAATTCCTGTTTAATCATTATGGCTATGATTCCCAGAGTTCCCCCTAGTGACAAGGAACCCACATCTCCCATGAAGATTTCAGCAGGATGACAGTTATACCACAAGAATCCCAGGCAGGCTCCTGATAAAGCTCCGCACAGAATGGTCAATTCTGCTGCTTGAGTTACAGGTAGAATATTTAAATATTCTGACCAGAGGGCATGGCCTGCTATGTAGGAAAGAGCTGTGAAAGAGCTCGCACTGATTAAAGTCAGCCCTATGGCGAGGCCGTCCAGTCCATCAGCAAGGTTAACTGCATTTGAAGAACTGACCAAAATCAGCATGATCCAGGGTATATAAATCATCCCTAAATAGGGAGTCCATTTTTTGAAGAAAGGCAGAGTCAGATGTAAGTTAAAATCTCCTTGAAGTCCTATGAAAAAGAGCACCACAGCAATGGAGGCCGCAAAAATAATTTGAAATATTAATTTATATCTGGCTATCAAACCTTTGGGTTTATTTTTTTTGATTTTGAGGTAATCGTCCAAGAGACCTAGGGCTCCGAATAAGATCATAGTGGCCGTAGCCAGCCATATATACAAATTGCTTAAATCTGCCCATAAAAGGGTAGATAAAACAGTCCCTCCAATAATCAAAATCCCTCCCATTGAAGGTGTTCCCTTTTTGGCGTAGTGGGATTTTGGGCCCAATTCCCTTATGGTCTCACCAAATTGATGTTTTCTCAAAAATTTTATCAGCCACGGCCCCAGGACCAGGGTAATGAGAAGTGCTGTGATTCCACTTAAGGCGGTTCTTACAGTGATATACCGGAACACGTTAAAAAAGATAAATAATTTTTTAAGCGGAACCAAGATGATATAGAGCACTTTATTTTCCTTTCCTTTTTAAAGCTTTAATTATTTTTTCGGTTTTCATTCCTCTTGAACCTTTGACTAAAACCAAATCATTTTCCTTCAGAAGACTTGGGATTTCTTTGGCTGCTTCTTCAGATTCATAAAAGGACATGATTTTATGAGAAGACATGCCTGAATTTAAGGCACTTTCCGCAATGTATTTGGCCAGGGGGCCTATGGTTATAAGAATGTCTATATTATTTTTTGTGACTGAATCCCCAGCTTTTCTGTGATAGTTGATTTCTTTTTCCCCTAATTCCAGCATATCTCCGAGCACGGCAATTCTTCTTCCTTGTGTTGGAACAGAGAGGCTTTCAAGGGCGTGATCCAATGCAGCAGGATTGGAATTATAAGAGTCATCAATGACCTTAATATTGTCAGCTAGGTAGAGAATTTCTCCCCGGTTATTTGATGGGTTTAGTTTTTTCCCTGTTTTCAGAATATCTTTAAAAGGGACAGACATGATGGAAGCGATACCTGCTGCAGCCAGGAAGTTATAGAGATATCCTTTGTTTGAGAAGGGGATGGTTGTTCTGGAATGAAAGCCTTTATAGAAAAAGTTAAAAGACATTTTTTGTAAAGAATGGATCCGGATATCTTGGGCTCTCACATCACAGTGATCTTTGAGGCCGAATAGGACAGGCTTTTTCCCCAAGGACTTAACCATATCTAAGACAATAGGCTGATCGCCGTTGAGAACAGCAGTGCCGTTTTTTTTCATGCCGTCTAGTATTTCTTTTTTTGCATCAGCTATGTGGTGGATGCTTTTAAAAAATTCCATATGTACGGGATAGACGTTACAGATCACAGCGATATCTGGAGGCGCGATACATGTCAAATCAGAGATTTCTCCTGGACTGCTCATGCCGTATTCCAGCACAGCGACGTCATGATTTTCATGAAGCCCTAACAGAGAAAGAGGCAGTCCAATATGATTGTTAAAATTTCCTCTTGATTTAAGGGGGTGGTACTTTTTTTTAAGAAGAGCTGCGGTGAAGTCTTTGGTGGTGGTTTTTCCCGTGCTCCCTGTGATTCCGATTACCTTTACATGATGTTCTAAAAAAACTTGATGAGCGAGTTTTTGAAGGGCTTTTAAAGTGTGGCTGACTTTTATATAAGCCGTCTTTTTGTTCACAAAACTAACTTGCTTGGAAACCACAGCTCCTCCGGCTCCCTTTTCTACCGCATCCAGAATGAATTCATGTCCGTCTCTTTTATCCTTGAGGGCAAAGAACAGGCTTCCTTTTTCAGTCTGTCTGGAGTCTATGCTGTAGTGATTGAATTTAGATGAAGGATCTCCCTGAAGTATTTTTCCGTTCATCTTTCCAGCAATCTGGCTTAACTGAAGTTCTATCAATTTAGCTTTCCTTTATTTTCTTCACTGCGTTTTTTGCGGCTTTGACATCATCGAAGGGGATAATTCTGTCTTTAATGATTTGAACTTTTTCATGTCCTTTTCCTGCAATGAGAACATAGTCTCCTTTCTTTCCCATAGAAATGGCCTTTTTTATGGCTTTTCTTCTGTCCGGTAGGATTTCATACTTATTTTTCCCTGTTTTTTGAATGCCTTTTTCAATATCTGAAATGATATCCATCGGATCTTCAGATCTGGGATTATCTGAGGTGATTATGGTCCAGTCTGCTATTTTTCCTGCGGTCTCCCCCATCCGGGGCCTTTTTGATTGATCTCTATCTCCTCCGGCGCCGAAAACAAGAAATATTCGCTTTGAGGTCATCTCTCTAAATGTTTCAAGCAGGTTTCTTAGAGCTTCATCAGTATGGGCATAGTCTACAAAGAGATTGAGTCCCAAACTGTTCGGGACTTTCTCGAATCGGCCCGGTACATTTTTTAGAGAAGCGATTCCTTTCTCGATAGCCTCGACAGGTATTTTTAGAGCCAGAGCAGAAGCTACGGCTGTTAATATATTATAGAGATTTGGTTTTCCAAGTAGAGCCGAGGAAAGCCTTATTTTCCCCACAGGAGACTCAATGTGAGCGGTGATGCCTTTGGAGGTTAATTGATAGTAAGCAGGATTGACATCTGCTTTTTCATGATAACCAAAGCTTAAAACTTTTCTTGATAGCTCTGAAATAAGCTTTTGGCCCCAAATAGAATCCCAGTTGACGACAGGGATGCTTTTTTGTGCGGTTGTAAACAGATTTTTCTTGGCTTGATAGTAATTTTCGAGAGACTTGTGATAGTCCATATGGTCGCCGCTGAGGTTTGTGAATACGGTGACATCAAAATCTATTCCATGGATCCTTTTCATTTCTATGGAATGGGAAGAAACTTCCATAATGCAGTGAGTGACTCCCTGTTCAAGCATTTTTTGAAGCAGGGCATCCAGGTCGGGAGCTTCTGGAGTAGTCCTTTGAGCGGGTATGTTAAACTCAGGTCCTCTGTAGGATATACTTCCTATGACCCCTGGGCAGTACCCTGCTTTTTCTAAAATTTTTTCCATTAAATAGGTCACTGTTGTTTTTCCCTTAGTTCCTGTTATCCCTATGACCTTTAATTTTTGTGAAGGGTGGTTAGAGAGCTGGGCTGAAGCTAGAGCGAGAGCCAGCCTGGCATCGTGGGCTCTGATCCAGGTTTTTTTAAATTCTGTAGGTCTGTCTTTCTCGCAGAGCACAGCTGAGACTCCTTTTTTCAGGGCCTCTGGAATGAAATCAAATCCATCCTTTTTTTCTCCTTTGAGTGCGGCAAATATAAATCCTTTCTCAATTTTTTGGGAGGCGTAAGATATTCCCGTGATTTTTTCCTCCAGATTTCCACTGACCTGAAGTCCTGGAATATTTTTTATCAATTCTTTAATAATCATGTTTTTCCTGTGTTTGAGTTTTGGGCTGCTATGATAGGCCTGGTGGCTTCATTTTCAGGAAAGATTCCCATATATCGAAGGGCTTTAGAAACTGTCTTTTTGAAAACAGGTGCTGAAACCTGGCTTCCATAATAGGGCCCTTTTGGATCATCGATCACAATGATTATCGATAGGGCCGGATGATCCACAGGAATGAATCCCATAAAAACTGAAGTGTGGGCCCCAGAAGTATAGCCGCCTGTTTCAGGATTTATTTTCTGAGCTGTCCCGGTTTTTCCAGCCGCTTCATACCCGTTCACCTGGGCTGTTCTTCCTGTTCCCTCTGTCACAACTCTTTTCAGCATTTCTTTGATTTGAAGAGCGGTTTTTTCTGACAGGACCCTTTTAGGTACCGCGTCCTGTCCTGATTCGTTTAACTCGGGATGGCTCCCTTTTTTTATAATGGTAAAAGGAATTTGGATGCCGTTATTGGCAATAATGTTCAGAGTGTTTAAAAGCTGAAGGGCGGTCACTGAAATTTCATATCCAATAGAGAGAGAGGCCAGTGATAAACGGCTCCACTGGTCTATGGGATGGAGAATCCCACTTTGCTCTGCAGGAAGCTCTATCCCTGTTTTTTTGCCGAATCCAAAGTCTTTGATCCTCTCGTAGAGGAGTTTTTCTCCCACAATCTGGCCTATTTGAATAGTCCCTACATTTGAAGAGTGTATGATGACTTCTGGAAATGAAAGAAGATCATATCTGTGATGGTCGTGAAAAATTTTGTTGGCCACTCTGATGTAACCTTGACTGCAGTCGAAAAATTGTGAGGTGGGGATTTTATTTGATTCAACCGCTGCAGTGAAGGTGACAATTTTAAAAGTGGATCCCGGATCAAAAACATGATGAATGGCTTTATTGGAATAAAGTGAACGAATGTCCGTTAAAGGATTATTCAGATCGCCTTCAGGAAAGCTTGACATGGCAAGGATTTCTCCGGTAGGAGGATGAGAAACAATGATCGTTCCCCATGAAGCGCCAGCCTCGAGGACAGCCTTTTTGAGATTTTCTGCCGCCAAATACTGAATGGTTTCATCGATACTGAGAACGAGGTCTTTTCCTGGTTCAGCATGTTTTAGAATCTGAAAGCTGTATTCTTTTCTTCTTGCATCTTTATAGTTCAGGATAGTTCCTTTTTTGCCTCTTAATATGGAGTCAAATCTGAGTTCAGCTCCGCTTATTCCCTTTTCGGAAAAATCGATGCGGCCGATGACATGAGACGCCAGGTCTCTATGAGGATAAAAGCGTTTGCTTTCTTCTAACATGTGAACGCCTTTTAAACTCATGTTGGTCAATATGAGTTCTTTTTCTGGTTCAATCTTTCTTTTTATGTAAATGAAAGGATCATTGGTTTTTATTTGTGCTTTTATATTTCTTGTCTTTTCAGCAGAAATCCCTAAAATTTTTTTAAGCTGGTTAATCTTTTTGAATTGTGTTTCCAAGGATTCTTCTTCCACTGTTGAATAAAATACAGATGCTCTTGGTACACTGCATGCGAGTCTCGTGCCTTTCCGGTCGAAAATGGTCCCTCTTTGAGGTATGATTTCATCCTTGTTTTGATTTTGTTTTTCTACTTGGTTTTTCAATTCTTGATGCTGGATGACTTGCAGTTGAATCAAGCGGAGGACAATAAGTGATGTCCATATAGAAAAAATAAAAACCATAAAAAGGGTTCTTCTCACCGTCTTCTTGATCGTCTTTTCATTCATGGTTTCAGGTTATCTGAATCTCTAAAATCTTCATATATAAACTGTTCTTCTTCAGGTTCTCTCAGAGCAAGATTTTGTTTCGCTTTCCTTTCAACCCTCTCAAGAGACATCAGTGAAGTTTTTTCTGCTTTTAGAGTTTCAACTTCCTTCTGCAGCTTAAGCACTTTTTCTTCCAAATCTCTTATGGAATAGCCTATTTTTACTGATTCTGCTTGGCGCCAGATGTAAAAAGTTAAGATAAATATGGTCCCTAGTGTAAACAAAGCAGCACGTATGATCGTATTCTTTTTGAATTTTTTCTTTACCATCAGAGATTCCTTGAAACTCTCAATTTTGCAGACCTTGCTCTAGAATTCGCTTCAATCTCTTTTTGACTGGGAGTCACAGGCTTTTGGGTTAATAAGGATATCAGAGGGGGGTTGTCCTTCGGTGAAGCGAGCCTTTTCATTGTGCGCTTCACAATCCTGTCTTCCAGAGAATGGAAGGAAATAACCGCCGTGCGGGTGTTTTTAGGGGTGAGTTGGATTATATTTTCCAGGAATCTATCCAGGCTTTTGAGTTCCTGATTGACTTCAATCCGCAGAGCCTGAAAAATCCTGGCTGCTGGATGAGTCCTTCCTTTCTGGGGTCTCCATCTGAAGATATCCTCAGTTAGTTTAAGAAGCTGTTCAGTGGTATTGATTTCCTCATTTTTTCTTCTTGCATATATTTCTTTGGCTAAAATTTTAGCCTGTCTCAATTCGCCATATTCTCTAAATATATGAGCCAGCTTTTTTTCTGAGCTTTCGTTTATTATTTTAGAAGCAGTGGTTTTGTTTCTCAGATCCATGCGCATGTCCAAAGGCCCTTTTTTACGGTAGCTGAATCCTCTTTTTGGGTCGTCGAGCTGAAAGGAAGACACCCCTAGATCCAATAAAATTCCAAGAAGTGAAGAAAAATCTATCTTTAATTCCGGAATGTATCTAAAGTCAGAGTGGTATAAGGTAGCTCTTTCTGCAAATTCCATGAGATTCTTTTTGGCTTCCATAAGAGATTCTTCATCTATATCGAATCCTATGACTTGGGCTTTTTTATTGCGTTTTAGAATTTCAGCAGAATGTCCTCCTAAGCCAATGGTGCAGTCCAGGTAAACGCCTTCCCTTTGGATATCCAAATAGGACATAACTTCCTCAAGGAGCACGGGGATATGAGCCGCTTTGCTCATTATTTATTTTCCTTAAGTTTTAATTCAGATATCTGATTGAAATCCTCATCTGTTAATGGATTTTTTTCGATTGCTTCTTTCAAGAGATCTTTGTTCCAGATTTCCAGATGATCATTAAGACCAACCACTTCGACCTCAGGGCCCAGGTTTGCTTTTTCTTTGAGAGCTTGACTGATTAAGACTCTTCCTTTGGAATCTATTTCGTAATGAGAACCTTTGACGTTGACTCTGAGCATGAAACTTCTTAACCGGGGTTTGAGCTGAAGAAGACCTTCATCTGTCACTCCAGTCATCTTTTCCCATTTGGGGAGGGGATAAATTTGGACAGATTGGTCGGTCAGGGAAGTGATGAACACTTCTTTTCCATATTTTTCAAGGATGGCTTCATGAAATTTTGCAGGGATTTTTATTCTTCCGCTTTTATCAAAGCGCGCTGTGTAACTTCCAATTAAATAATTTCCCAATTTGTCCCGTTTTGTCCCGTTTTTACTGAATATAATCTAGAAAGGAGGCAATGTCAAGGAAAAATAGGGAAAAAATTATTCTTTTTATTTAGTTTTTTTTCTCTTCTAAAAGGGCTTTGGCTTTTTTGTAATCTTTTTCATCCACCATCACTCTGATTTTTCCCAGTCCATCGGCTGAAAAAGCATGAACTGATTGAACTACCAGCCCTTTGAGAACAGGGTTGATGCCAAAGGATTTTAAAAAGCTTTTGATGACTTCAGCTTCCACAGGTCCTTGAACTGTTATGATTTCAATCAGGTTTATGTCTCGGGATTTATTTCTGGGTTTGTTTTTCATTTAAGTTCTCTGCTTTTTTAAGATTGCTTTTTTTGTTTAAAATAATCATCTAAAATTTTTTGATGGTCAAAGGCAAGGGAAAAATTGATTTCTTCTCTTGTAAAAAGACCAATTTCTTTGGCATCGTCTCTTGCTTTCGGGACACCTTGCGCTGAGGCGACATAAACAGTTGATATGGTGTGCATTCTGGGATCTCTTTTCGGATCTGAATAAGTGTGCATCTGGTACTTGAGAGTGACCTCTAGAGAAGTTTCTTCTTTGGCTTCGCGGACCGCGGCCTCTTCAAGTGATTCTCCATAATCAACAAATCCTCCGGGGATGGCCCATCCATAAGGGGGGTTTTTTCTTTTAATGAGGATAATGGCTTGTTGATGATCTTCATTATGAGTTTCTATAATGATATCTACGGTGGGGATAGGATTCTTGTATTTGTTCATCTCTCCTGGTCTATTCATAAAAAAATGGCGATAATTTTACACCTAACCTTATTTTCAGCGATAAACAGATTTTTTTCAAGAACAATGATTCAAACATTTTTCTTGTTTGTATTTTCTATTTTAATCGCCATTTTTTTCCCTTCCAGGCGAGCCGATATGAAATTAAGATATGGCGTTCGCTCGCTAAAGATTTTTAACGCCATTCTTCTTCGTTTTTCTCGGCGCCTGCGTAACTCCCCCCGTCCGTGGGTCAAACATACTCGGCGCCCGGCTTTGCCGAGTTCCCTCAAAAAACTCATCAGAAGGCTAAATCTTCAATGGCGCTCCAATCCTACTGCCCGATTCATTGGTTATAATGGGATGAAAAACTATAAGATAACGATTTGTTATGACGGCACAGACTATCACGGCTGGCAGATCCAGCCCTCAAAGAGAACCATCCAGGGTGTCATTGAAGACGCCCTTTATCCCTTTAAATCAGAAAGAATTCCTGTCACAGGCGCCGGACGAACAGACGCGGGAGTCCATGCCGCAGGACAAATAGCGAACTTTAAAGCTGACCTGAATATTCCGGAAAAAAAGCTGTTAAATGCTCTAAATGGACATCTTCCTTCTGATATCCGGATCACAAAAGTGGAAGCTGCTGATAATGATTTTCACTCCAGAAAAAACGCCAAATCAAAAATATACCAGTACCGAATATTCAATGCTCTAGATATAACTCCGTTTGAAATAAGATATGTTCTCCATTATCCCGCTCCCCTGGATCTTATCGAAATGCAGAAAGCTGCTTCTCTGTTTATTCGAAAAGACGACTTCACATCCTTTTCAGCAAATCAGCTCCGTTGTCCCATCAAAAATGTAATTCGCTCAGAGATCAAGAAAATTGGCAGAGAATTGGTATACACCGTGGAAGCTGATGGTTTTCTTCAGTATATGGCAAGAACCATGGTGGGAGCACTCCTGGAGATAGGAAGAAAAAAAATATTGCCGGATGCTATAGACTCATTATTTAAAGAGAAAAAGCGCTCCGCTTTGGTTCCCACAGCTTCTCCCAAAGGCCTCTGCCTTATGCAGGTCAAATACTGACAATCTCAAATCTTTTTCACCATCACCACCGCATCCTCTATAGGATGGCTGTAGTAACGGCTTCGGATCCCCGCTTCTTTAAATCCGAGCTTTTTATACAGAAACCGAGCCGAGTTGTTAGATTCCCTCACTTCAAGAATCACAATCTTGGCTCCCCGGTCCTTTGTCATCTCCAGAATCCTGTTCAGTACAGAACCCCCGATTCCTCTTCCTCTGAAATCCGGGTGAACCGCAAAATTGCTGATCTGGACTTCTTCTCCTATCTGCCAAAATATTATGTAACCTATCACCTGATCAGTCTCAGGATGAATCATCACATAGGGAAAAGAAATATCATAATTCTGTATTTCACCTTCAAAAGATGATAAATGCCATGGATTCGGAAATGACTTTTTTTCTATATCCATAACCAAAGGGAGATCCCCTCTGGTCATCCTTCGAAGATAAAAGGAATGTTCTGAAGACAAAGGTTTGCTAATAGTTTTCCTCCGCTTGTGACTTTCTTAAATAAAGAGGCTCTAATTTTCTAAAGTCAATGCCTTTCCCCTTAAGGAAAATCTCATAACCCAACAACCCGACTTCATAAGCCGTAAAAAGGCTTCGCGAAGAAAATCTGGCTTTGTCTTTGATGTATTCAAAAATCTTTTTTCTATACGCCTGGCTACCGCTCCCGATGAAATGGATCAATCTGTTTAAAGGAAGTCTGGATAAAAAATGATCCGGAGTGAAGCACCCCTGGGGAATCATCTCTTTCAAATCCAGGCCCTCTGACTCATAGAGGGCCGCATAAATCTCCCCTTTTTTGGCATCTATGATGGGACAGGCAAGGCGAATATAAGGGTCTTTCAATTTCAGGGCTAAGGCTCTAAGGTTCGAAATCGGTGCCACAGGACTTTCCGAAATCAGTGCAAATGATTTGATCGTGCTCATCCCGATTCGGATTCCTGTGAAAGAGCCAGGCCCTACAGACAAAGCAAACCCATCCATATCTCTGATCTGCAGTCCTTGAGAGCGAAGCATCCAATCAACAGCCGGGAGAAGCCTCTCAGAATGAGTGAGGAGAGAGGCTGAATTGACTTCTGCAATCAGTTCCTTGTTCTCCAGAAGAGCCGTAGAGCCCGCATAGGATGTGGTATCTGCTGAGAGGATAAACACCTGGTTATTCGTCCCTCATTTTTTTGGCAAAGGAAAACAATCCCCCCGCCTCATAGATTTGTCTCTGCACTTGGCTCATAGGCTCAACTTCAAAAGAGATTCCTGTTGTTGTATTCCTTGCCTTTCCACTCTGGATATTGACCTCTGCCCTGTCTCCTGTTTTAAGGATTCCCTTTTCCACAAGTTTCTCAATATCAGGACATTTTAAAACCGGAAAACCTGAATTCACCGCATTCCGAAAATAAATGGCGCCAAAAGACTGGGCAATGATCAGACTTAATCCAAGGGCTGAAAAACAATCCACTGCCTGCTGTCTGGATGATCCAGCCCCAAAATTTCTTCCAGTCACCAGAATATCTCCCTGCCCCGCCTTAGACGAAAAATCTTTCCATCCTTCCAAATTGCCCAGGGCATAGCGGCCCATCTCGGAAATTTCAGTTATATGGAGATAGGCATTGTGATAGATCTGATCTGTGTCAATATCTTCTATCAGCTTTCCGCTGTTGTCTTTTAAAACCCACAGTCTTCCTTGGGAAATAATTCTGCTCATTTACAAATCCTCCGGACTGGCTATTCTTCCTAGTATACAGGAGGCGGCCACCACCTGAGGACTCGCCAGATAATTTTTTCCTTTACCCTGTTTCCCAGCATAATTTCTATTGGCGGTACTGATCTGAGTTTCCCCTTCTCCCGTCAATCCGATATGCCCTTCAGCACACCCTCCACATCCCTGGTTACTGATCACAGCCCCACTTTCAAATAAATCAGCCAGGATTCCTTCCTTTAATAATTCTGAATACACTCGCCGTGTCGTGGGGACGACTTTCAAGATCACCCCTTCCTTGACTTTTCTTCCCCTTAACACATCTGCAGCCGCTTTTAAGTCTTCAGTACGTCCGTTAGTGCAGGACCCAATGAATCCTGAATCGATGGAGACATCTCTTAAATCCTTGACATCCTTGACATTGGTAGGCTGGAAAGGAGCTGCGACTTTGGGCTTGAGACCTGATATGCTGATATGAATCTCCTGCGCATATTGAGCATTCGGATCTGCTTGTACGGGTCTGTACTTTTTCCCCGTTAAATTCTCCATCTCCTCTAAAAATCCTGGATTCGTTTCCGGGATAAAGCCAGTAATCCCTGCCATTTCTGTCACCATACTGCACAGGGTAATGCGCTGGGATAAAGAGAACTTTCGGACTGTCTTCCCATAAAATTCCACCGCTTTAAGAGCCGCTGTTTTGGTCCCCAATTGGCTGAGGATAAATAACGTTAAATCCTTAGCTGAAGAAGGGTATTTGATCTCTCCTTCCAGGATCACCTTGACTGTTTCAGGCACCTCAAACCAGGTTCGTCCAGTCCTAAAGGCAAAGGCGATATCCACATCTCCCATCCCCTGGCCAAAACATCCCACGGCTCCCAGGATATTCAGGTGGCTGTCTGTGCCCACCAACGTAGTCCCTGAAGTCGCATGACCTTTTTCAATCATAACATGAGAACCTATTCCCTCTCCCACGTCATACACCTTTATTCCTTTTTTCCGAGCAAAATTCCTGCATATCTGCTCACTATCCGCATACCTCAAAGAACAGGCCGGCACGGAAAGATCAAATGTAAAAAAAGTCTTTTGATTATTTTCCACAGGATCTTCTCCATATTCCCTTTGGAAATTTTTTATCACATTGGGGCCCCCGAAATCCCGGGCCGTTCTTATGTCCAGCTCTATCCAGACGATCTTTCCAAGAGAGACTTTTTGTCGGGTATGGTTTTGAATTATTTTTTCAATTACCGTATGCGCCATTTTCCTGCCTTAATCATAAAAAATTAGGCCTATTTTTATTATCACTCTCTATCCTGCATTATGCAAGATTTTTTAAAAACACGGCCTCCTACAGCTTCTCAGCCACGGCCCTTGCCACATCCAGTGTGGTAGCTGTTCCCCCCAGATCATAGGTCCTTACTTTTCCTTCCTTGATTACCTCAGCAACCGCCCGTTCCAGCCTCTCTGCTTTTTTGTCTTCCCCCAGCCAGTCAAACATCATCTTCACGGCCAGCAACATGGCTGTGGGGTTCACCTTGTACATGCCTGTGTATTTGGGGGCTGAGCCATGGGTGGGCTCAAACACGGCATAGTCATCCCCTATGTTTCCGCTGCAGGCAAATCCGAGCCCTCCCACCAACTGAGCTGAAAGGTCTGAGATGATATCTCCGAACAGATTTTCCGCTACCAGAACCGAATAATCCTGCGGATTTTTTACAAGCCACATAGCCATGGCATCTATATTTGTCTCCCAAAGCTCCACATCCCTGTATTCTTGAGCTGTTTTCCTTGCGATATCCAGGAAAAATCCCCCAGTTTCCCTCAATACGTTTGGTTTTTCAACCAAGGTGACGGATTTCCTGCCGTGCTCCCGGGCATACTCAAAAGCCTTCCTCACAATTCGGGTGCAGGCTTTTCGGGTCATGATCCGTGTGGAGACCGCTATGTCTTCATTGGGCACATCCATGAACTTTTTCATCTTGGGATGAAGGGAAAAAGCTTTTTTCACCTCATCTGGAATGGGCTGCCACTCCACGCCGGCATACATGCCCTCTGTGTTTTCACGAAAAATGACTAGGTCAATATCATCCCGGTAATTCAGAGGATTTCCTGGATATGCTTTACAGGGCCTTAAATTGGTGTAAAGGTCAAACTCCTGCCTCAGCCGGACAATAGGGCTGAAATAAACAAATCCCTTTCCTCTGAGTGAGGGATCCAACTCCCTGTCCGCATCCTCTTTGGGCTTGGAAGTGATGGCTCCGAAAAGACAGGCATCTGTTTCTTTGAGAAGCTTTAGGGTCCTCTCAGGCAAAGGATTCCCTTCCCTGCACCAGAACTCCCATCCGATATCTCCCTCAACATATTCCGCATCAAACTCGATTTTTTCAAGAACGATCCTAGCAGCTTCCACCACATCCTTCCCGACTCCATCTCCAGGTAAAACAGCTATTCTGTGCTTTGCCATTTTATCTCTCCTTTCTTTAATATTGCTTTCCCCATTCTCCATTCCCTGCTTTTTACATCTCGCCTTTTTCGCCTTAAACTTTTCTCGCTCTTTTTACCTGACTTATTCATAAAAAAATGGCGATGTATCCATTATTATTTCATTTTCAGCGATCTGCATGATTTTTTCAAGAACAATGAACGGAACATTTTTCT
>CAZRGM010000005.1:0-10564 GCA_964599635.1 uncultured Eubacteriales bacterium
ATCGCCATTTTTTTATGAATAATTCAGGAGAAATTATCATGAACGCAAACCGAAAAGAATTAAAAATAGATCCCCACTCCTTTCAACTTGGAATGATCAACTGCTTTGTGGAAATAGTAGCCTGTGGGGTCAAGCAGCTTGCGGTGAGCCCCCCTCTCCGGCCTAAAGATTACGAAGCCATAAAACATTCATCAGAAATCATTGCGAATGCTTTTGGAGTCAAATCCTATCTGGAACAGTCCCTGATTGTGACCGACCTTCAGTCCGAAGAATTTACCCGGGGGAAGGTTTCTGTCCTTTATTATAAAGACGACGATGTTCTTAAATCTTACTTAAACTTAAAAAAGAAAAAAGCAAAATGGGTCAGAGAGGGAAAATACGACCAAAAAGCTAGAAAGCAGATATCCCGGAAATTTATAGAGCTGTTGAGCTATCCAGAAAAAGTCATCGAAGAAAAACTCTCCCGGGAATCCCCCTCCTCCCCTTATATGCTGTCCAATGAGTGAAAAAACAGTAACACAATACCTTTTACCTATTTTTTAGGAAAATAATCATGAAAATTTTTATCATTAATCCAAATAGCGATCTGGAAATGACAATGGCCATCCAAAAGACTGCTGATAATTTCAGTAGAGGCAAATTTGAAACCTTATGCCTACCCACACCTGGAGCTCCCCAATTCATTGAGACTTATGAGGACCAAAATAAGGCCGCATTCGGAATGACCAAGCTCGTCAAGGAAAATGAAGCTCAATATGATGCCTTTATTGTAGCCTGCCACTGTGACCCTAATCTTGAAATTCTTAAAGGGATCACAAAAAATCCAGTGGTGGGAATCGGGGAATCATCCATGAAGATTGCCTCTATGGTGGGCCAGAGTTTTTCCGTGATTCAGACTAGTGAATCTTCCATATCTATTAAAGAAAAACTGGTGAAACAATATCATCTTGACCATTCACTGGCATCGATAAGAGCCCCGAGCAAAGAAATGGAAAATATGAGCGAAAATCAAAAATATCTTGAAACAGCCCGGATAGCGGTGGAGAAGGACGGAGCTGATATCATCGTGCTGGGATGTGCTGGAATGACTGGACTGGACCGGATGATTCAAAAAGAATTAAGAGTCCCTGTATTGGACGGAGTGGTGTGCGGGTTGATCATTGCCGCTGGTTTAATAAGCCTGGGTAACGCGGATAGAAAAAATAGGTAAAAGGTATTGTGTTACTGTTTTTATTACTGTTTTTAAGTGGAGTGGTAGAGATTTTTGAGCATGAGGGCGTCTTTTTCCTGAGTGGGGCTTTCTATAATGACCGTGCCCCCCACATCAAAATCCTTTAGAGCCTGGATCCATTCATCAAAGCGAAAATCTGATCGATCCAGCATAAGATGTCTGATCTCCCCTTTTCCCCCGTACATGATTCCGCTCACATGAATATGCATCTCCTTTAAAGCGTCCCCGCCCAGCTTGAGTTTGATTTTATTCAAAATCCTGTAGAAACTCAGGTAATCATTGTCTTTTCCGCAGCGAGCATGAAGGTGGGCAAAGTCAACGCAGGGCTTAAGCCCTTCTATCTGCTGACACAAAAAAAGAACTTCTTCCAGTGAGCCAAACTGCGAACTTTTCCCCATGGTTTCAGGCCTTAAAGCGACCGGATTTCTCTGAGAGCGAAGAATGGAAACCACTTCTTTAAGCCCTTCTTTGATGGTTTCAAAAGTCTCCTGAGGATTGCTCTGCCCGTAATATCCTGGATGAAACACCACACTTTGAGCCCCTAAATGCTGTGCGATGCGGGCTGAACGGAGAAGCCTTTCCTGGCTGGTCATCCTGATTCCCTGCCGTGGTGAGTTAAGGCTTACATAATAAGGGGCATGAACACTGAGAGCCACTTCCAATTTTTCAGCTTCGCTCCGGACCTCCCTTGCGAGATCCACTCCCATCTTTACTCCTTTGACAAACTCTATCTCCAGACAGTCCAGCCCTAATCGTTTGATCTCTCTCAAACCCTCCAGAGTGGATTTTTTAGAAGCTGATTGGGGAACCCCGGCCGTCCCAAAAAACAGCTTATTTTGAGAAGACATAAGAGGCCTTTCTTGAGGAATTGAGATCTTCACTTCCGGTTTGAAGGGCATAAAAATCCCCTCTTTCGGCCTTTGTCTCTTTAATTTGATCCTTGCTCATAGGCAAAATCATTTGTAAGACGTCCCTCTCTCTTAAAACAATTAATGTAATTTGGAAGCGGCTGAAGCGACTTTGAAGATTTAGCCTCTGGATGAGGCTTTTCGAGGGAATCCGGCGGAGCCGGACGCTGAGTATGTCTGACCCACGGACGGGGGAGCTGCGGAAGCGCCGAGAAAAACGAAGGAAAATGGCGTTAAAAACCTGAAGGAAGCAAAGCCATTTCCAAATTTCATTAAATTCACCATTTTCCATTCTCTATTCACCATCCTTCCCCATTTTAGGTTAATTTCTGTGATGGGTCAATGTCATGATGAAAACTTTTGATAACACCGGATATAATTTCCTTTTATGATTTTTTCTTGGATCTTTTCCAATGAAGCATTATACTTTTTATTGAATATGAAGTGACATTCAATGCATTGGATGTAATTGTTTCAGGAGGGAAAATGAAAGAATATAAATTACTGATCAATGGAAAATGGGAAGAGGGCGCTGAAAAACGTGAAATCAAATCTCCCTACGATGGGCAAGCGGTGGCTAGAGTTCACTTCGCTGACAGAACCCAGGTGGGACAGGCTATAGAAAAAGCCCACAAGGCCTTTGAAAAGACAAAAAATTTATCCAGCGGCGAACGAGCTGAAGCCCTTGAAAAAATATCAAATGAAATCAAAAAACGGGAACAAGAACTCGCTGAATCCATTGTCTTGGCTTCGGGAAAACCCATTAAATCGGCCCGGGTAGAAATTTCCAGAGCCGTGAATACCTTCAAAATCGCTGCAGAAGAGTCCAAACGGATAAACGGTGAGATTATCCCACTCGACCTGACTCCTCAAAACGAAAAGCGCTGGGGATTTGTGAGGCGCTTCCCTATCGGAGTGATCGCGGGGATTACACCCTTTAACTTTCCGATTAATCTGGTGGCCCATAAGGTCGCTCCTGCTCTGGCATCAGGAAACACGTTCTTATCAAGACCGGCCTCACAGGTCTCTATGACCGATCTGATCCTGGCAGATATCATCAAAAACACAGACTATCCTCCAGGCGGATTCAATGCTGTGCCCTGCGGTCATAAAGCAGCCGATGCATTGATCGAAGATCATAAAGTTAAGATGATCACATTTACAGGGAGTCCTGATGTTGGATGGGAGCTAAAGAAAAGAGCCCATAAAAAAATTGTGACTTTAGAACTAGGCGGAAATGCGGCTGTGGTGATCGAACCAGACGCCAATCTGGATTATGCGCTTCCCCGGACTGTTCTGGGCGCGTATTCCTACTCCGGTCAAGTCTGCATTTCCATACAGCGCGTCTATGTGCATGAGAAAATCTATGATCGGTTCATGGCGGATTTTATAGACTCTGTAAAAAATCTTAGAATGGGCGACCCGATGAAGGAAATCACTGATATCGGTCCCATGATCAATCTGGAAGCAGCCAAAAAAACAGAAGAATGGCTGGAAGAAGCCCTCAGCAGCGGGGCGCGCATTGTGTACGGGGGGAAGAGGGACGGCGTTTTCTTTGAGCCCACAGTGATCACAGAATGCAAACCCGATCTCCGAATATCCTGGCTGGAAGCCTTCGCTCCTGTGGCTGTGGTCTACAGATATAAAGATTTTGAGGAAGCTCTAGAAGGAGTCAATCATTCTGTATACGGACTTCAGGCTGGGGTGTTCACGAACGATCTGAATAAAGCCTTCCGCGCTTATGAAGTCCTGGATGTGGGGGGAGTGATTGTCAACGATATCCCCACTTTCCGTATCGACCATATGCCGTACGGGGGGATCAAAGAAAGCGGATTCGGGAGAGAGGGACTCAAATACGCCATCGAAGAGATGACTGAAATAAAGCTGATGGCGCTGAACCTCAAGATATAAAGAGACAGCCTCTTCTTAAACCTTTTTTTCTTCATTGATAAGATGATCAATAAAATCGGCGATTCGGATACTTTGATCATAAAAGTCTATAAAATCCCCCTCCCCAATGTGTCCCAACTCACGGATGATGACAAGATAGGACCTAAAAGTGACAAGAGATAACTGAGCATATCCAAGATGATTTAAGTAGTCTCTCTGATGTAAAGCCTGTTCGTTTCCCATAGCAATATGAGACATGATAGAAATTGTTGAATTCTTCAACGCATGTTTCAATTCTTTATCCAAATTCAAATGGCCGTTCGAAACCAGCCTGTGAATCTTGACTGAAAGGTCTCTTGCTTTTCTCCAGCACTCAACACTTTTTTGACTTTTATTTCCATGAGTTTCCCTATGAATTTTTATATCTTTCCTATTTCCCATATTCTTATTCTCCCTTTGGTCCACCCTATGAACCATGCCCATGACTTCCCAGCTTATTTACCTGGATTATTCATAAAAAAATGGCGATGTTTTCATAATTCATTTCGTTTAAGCGATTTACAAGACTTTTTCAAAAATAATGACTTGAACATTTTTCCTGTTTATATTTTTATTTTAATCGCCATTTTTTTACCTTTCCGGCGAGCCGCTCTCACGGCATCTGCTTCGTTATAGGGCATTCGCAGTGAAAGACCACGACTTCATGCCCTATGCCTCGCATCTACAGTAAGCTCGAATCGTGAATAATCCAGGTTAATTCATTCCATTCTCAAAAGACGGTGCCGCAGAAAAAAATTCTCATAAATCATAAACAGAGAAAGAAGTGAAGGGGATATTTTAGCTCAGCCGCTGATGGGGACACTTTTGCTTTGTTATCACACAGCTTCGGTTTTTACTTGACAGTATTTTGATAGAATCATAAACTGGTAATTCATGTCCGAAAAGTCAAAATACACGCAGATTAATATCAATATTTTAATGAATCTTATTTATAATTGACCCGGAGGTATTATATGAAAACGATTAATCTTTCTGAAATCAAAGACAAGATTAAAGGCATTGTGCAAAAAGCCAACTTTGAACTTCAAGATGATGTCATGAAAATCATCAAAGATATGGGAGAAAAGGAAGAATCTCCTGCCGGGAAAGCTGTTTTCGAACAAATCAAACAAAATGCTCAAATCGCCAGAGACGAGAAGTTAGGCCTCTGTCAGGATACAGGACTGGCTGTCTTTCTTGTCGAACTGGGTGAGGATGTCCGCTTCAACAGGGATCAGGGGCTGGAAAGTCTGCGCGATGCCATCACTCAGGGTACCAGAGAAGGATATAAAGAAGGATATTTGAGAAAATCAGTGGTCGCCGATCCGATCCGCCGAAAAAACACCGGCGACAACACTCCGGCTTATATTCACTGGGAGCTGGATAAAGGAGATCATTTCAAAATCACCTTTATCGCTAAAGGAGGGGGCGCTGAAAATATGAGCCAGGTCAGGATGTTTGCTCCCGCTGCAGGAAAAGAAGGGATTGAAGATTTTGTGGTCGAAACCATAGAGACCGCAGGATCAAACCCCTGCCCTCCCACCATCGTGGGAGTCGGTCTGGGAGGAAATTTCGAATTCTCGGCATTATTAGCAAAAAAAGCTCTTCTGAGAAGGCCTGTGGGGACTCACAATCCAGATCCATTTTACGCTGACATGGAAAAAAGACTGCTCGAAAGGATTAACAATCTTGGAATCGGCCCCCAGGGAATGGGGGGAAGGATCACCTCACTGGCTGTTCATGTCGAAGCTTTCCCCTGCCATATTGCTTCCATGCCCGCAGCTGTCAATGTTGAGTGTCACTCACACAGAGTGCTCTCCTTTGAACTATAAAACCATTGAAATCTCATCGTGAATAGTCAATGGATAAAACATTGAATGGCTTTCATATTCATGGTTATATGATTTTTAGTCATCATCACATTCATAAATTTATTTTTGGAGGACATTATGCCTGTAAAAGGTTATGTCGAAATCGATATTGAAAGGTGTAAAGGCTGTGAGATGTGTATCCTTAGCTGTCCCACAGATTGTTTGGCCTTGAACACATCTGATACCAACAGCTATGGCCTTCCTTATGCCTATCTTAAAGACGAAGACAACTGCATTGCCTGCTTGAACTGTTCTGTGGTGTGTCCGGATGCTGCCATCATCGTGTACAAAGAAATCAAAGAAAAAAGTCAACCAAACCAGAGGAGCTAAAAATGGGTGAATTAAGATTAATGAAAGGTAATGAAGCTCTGGCAGAAGCCGCCATACGGGCGGGTCTTCAGGGCTTTTTTGGGTACCCCATCACCCCTCAGTCCGAAGTGATGGAATATTTAGCCCTGCATGAACCCGAACATGATTATGTCTTTCTCCAAGCAGAAAGCGAAGTGGCTGCCGTCAATATGCTGTATGGAGCAGCCGGAGCTGGAGCCCGGGTTTTAACCACCACCTCTTCTCCAGGTTTCTCTCTAATGCAGGAAGGAATTTCCTATATAGCCTGCGCTGAAATTCCCTGCCTCTTCTGCAATGTAACACGAGGGGGACCCGGACTGGGAACCATACAGCCCAGCCAGAGCGATTATTTCCAGTCCACCAAAGGAGGCGGCCATGGAGATTATCACACCATCGTGCTGGCACCAAATTCCGTTCAAGAAAGCGTAGAATTTGTGTATCTGGGATTTGAACTGGCCGATAAATATCGAACACCGGTGACCCTTCTTTCTGATGGGGCTATCGGTCAAATGATGGAAAAAGTCGAACTTCCGGATCCTATCGAATACAAACCGAACAAACCCTGGGCCACCACAGGAAAAACAAAGGACAGAGAGCGCAACATTTTGACCTCGCTTTACATCGAATCTGAAGACATGGAGGAACAGAACCGAAAACTTCAAAGAAAGTACGAAAAGATCAAGCAGAATGAAGTGCGGTATGAAGAATACCAAACTGAAGATGCAGAAATCATCATCACATCATTCGGACTCTCTTCCAGGGTCTGCAGAAAATCAGTGGACATCGGCCGTGAGAATGGAATGAAAATCGGACTTTTCAGACCCCAAACTCTGTGGCCTTTTCCCTGGGAAAAACTCAAAGAATATGGGGATAAGAAAAACGTTAAATTTTTCATCTCCGTTGAAATGAACGCAGGTCAGATGGTCGAAGACGTGAAGCTGGCTGTTTGCGGTAAAAAACCGATTTATTTCTACGGACGCATGGGCGGTATTGTTCCTGATCCTGACGAAGTCTACGAACATATAAAGAAAATAAAGGAGTGATATCATGAAAGAAGGATACAAACTTATCTATAAACCCCCTCCAACTCTGCTCCCTAAAAGGATGCATTACTGTCCAGGATGCTTCCATTCCACCATACACAAACTTCTCATGGAAGTGGTCGATGAGATGGACATTCAGGATAAGACAATAGGTGTATGTCCGGTGGGATGCGCTGTTTTTGCTTATGATTATATGGATGTGGATATGCAGGAAGCCGCTCACGGAAGAGCCGCAGCAGTGGCCACCGGCATCAAGCGTATGCTGCCTGACCGATTCGTGTTCTCCTACCAGGGAGATGGCGACCTGGCAGCCATTGGAACGGCAGAGACTCTCCATGCCTGCAATCGAGGCGAAAATTTCACTTTCATTTTTATCAATAACGGCATTTATGGGATGACCGGCGGCCAGATGGCCCCCACAACTCTTGAAGGGCAAAAGACAACCACTTCTCCGTTTGGCAGGGATGCCTCGAAAATAGGTCTTCCTCTAAAAATGTCAGAAATCGTGTCTCAGTTTGACCGGGTGGCTTATGTGGAGCGGGTCAGCTGTGATACAGCCGCTCACACCCGAAAAGCAAAAAAAGCGCTCTGGTATGCTTTTGAATATCAAAAAAGAAATCTAGGGACTACGTTTATTGAAGTCGCTTCAAACTGTCCTTCAGGCTGGAAAATGACTCCAAGGGAATCTTTACAATGGATGGAAGAAAGGGTTTTCCCCTACTACCCGCTGAAAGTTTTCAAGAAACCTGACATAAAGGTATTTCCGAAACCTGTGAAAAAGGAGGGATAGAGAGATGTTAAAGGAAATGGTATTTGCTGGATTTGGAGGGCAGGGAGTTCTGTCCATGGGAACCTTAATCGCTTATGCCTCCATGAAGGAGGGAAAAGAAGTGAGCTGGTTCCCCTCCTATGGGCCTGAGATGAGAGGCGGGACAGCTAACTGCATGGTTAATGTGAGTGATGAGAAAATCTCCTCCCCCATTGATACATCATTTGATATCGCCTGTGTCTTTAACATCCCTTCTTTAGAAAAATTCGAGCCCAAAGTCAAAAAAGGCGGGCTCCTCTTCTGGGAAAGCAGCACAATAAAAAAAGGTCCCACCCGAAAGGATATCCATACCTTTAAAATTCCAGCCATAAGAACAGCTACGGATAAGCTTAAGAACATTCAAGTCATGAATATGGTGGTCATGGGAGCTCTGGTCAAAGTAAGCCACATTATAAAAAAAGAATCTATTCTGACCGCTCTCAAAGAAGTGCTTCCCGAAAGGCATCATCACTTGATTCCTTTAAATCAACAAGCGATCGACTTAGGCATGGGCATGGTGGAGGAGCTGGGGGAAAAACAGTAACGCCCTCCCTTTTTGCGTTGATTGCGTTTTTTGCGTTGATTGCGTTTTTTGCGTTTTTTGTGTTGGTTTTATTTTGTCTTATTGTTCTGGGTTATTCCTCTGTCATTCCGGTCCCTGTTTTCGCGAGGGCAGGCTTCCTCTGCATCCCGGGTTATTCTGTCATTCCGAACTATTCTGTCATTCCGGGCTATTCTGTCATTCCCGTGAAAACGGGAATCCAGATTTCTTTATACGCTGGATTCCCGCTGCTGCGGGAATGACATTTATGGTTTTTCTGGTTTGTCTAGTTAAAATAGGAACAAAGGCGATTTTGATAAAATTCAGGTGTGGCTGAAGAATAATTAAGATCCCATTTTAGTTATTCACGAGTTTAGATTGCGGCAGATGCGAGGCACAGGGCATGAAGCTGTGGTCCTTCACCGCAAATGCCCTGCAACAAAGCAGATGCGGTGGGAATCGGCCCGTTCATCATCCAGGTTAGAAAAAAACAACTGGAAAAAAATTGATTAAAGTGTGAAAATTTAAAATCAAAAAAAATTAACAACTAGGAATACAGGAAATGAAAAAACCAAAAAAAGGTCTTGAACTTTTAGCCATTACCGCGGCTTTTTTTGTTTTCACATTCGCCGCAAACCCATTATCAGGCAAGAGCCAGGATAAGGCTGAAAAAATCCTGAAAGAATTCGCCTCCGACTATGCGGAAAACGACGAGCTTCCCAAAAATCCTCTGGAATTCGGAATCCGTATTACCGGTACGGAAGAAAGCCGCTGGACCATCTCCATCCATCCCGGCCGCAGTCCTGAGGTTTCCCTTTCCAAAGGACTTCCTGATACACCAACCTTTGTGGGGAAAACCGACCTTGAAACACTATCCAAAATATACCGGGGTGAAATAAACGCTCTCACCGCCGCCGGGCGTGCCCGGATGTCGGACAAAACTCCGTTCGATTTCGAATTCATCAATGGATTCCAGCCTGATCCTGATTTTTTAGGAGAAGTCATGCTCCCAGTGGGATTTCACTTTTTTACCCGCGGCAAACCGGAGGTTATTCCTTTTGGTGAGGAGTACAGCCGGTTTGTACACGGTGGAAACGCCGTCATTTTTTATTATCAAAAAGGACTCCGCACCGGATGGTACCAGATAAAAAAAGGCATGACCATCAATGAAACCCTGGAGGATGCGGTCAATCCTTTTCCCACCCTGTTTGTTTTTATAAAAGGGAAAGGAAAAGGACGCCTGGGTGACAAAACCATATCCCTTGAACAAGGCATGTCCGTTTTTGTTCCCGCCGGAATGGTCCATCAGTTCTGGACCGACGAAGAAAGGGGAATGGAATTCATCATCATCATGTTCGGCGAAGGCGCATAAGATAGGCTTGCTTGCCAACGTTGATTCTAAAATAATATGATATGATCATGAATATTTCGCAAAGGAGATAAGAATGTTCATGCGATTTTGGAAAAAATTATTTTTTCTAACCGCAATCATATGCATTACATTGACCCTTCCCGCTTATATCACCGGGGATTGCTTCACCGTACTGGTCGGCAAGGACGCGTCCGCTGATGGATCGGTCTTATTCGGACATAATGAACAGAACGGAGGACGGAGAATTATCAATTACTGGTATGTCCCGCGGATGCAGTATCCGGCCGGGACAGAAGTGGTTCTTAAAAACGGGGGCCGTCTCCCCCAGGTTCAAAAGACCTATGCCATGATGTGGCTTCAAAATCCCGAAGTGGAATTCGGCGATTCCTATTTCAATGAATGGGGGGTGGCCGTCTCTTCAGACGCCTGTCCCACCCGGGAAGATTCCTATGAAAAGCTGGTGGAAAGAGGCGATATCACCGACGGCGGAATCGGGTACATGCTGCGGCGCCT
>CAZRGM010000006.1:0-143293 GCA_964599635.1 uncultured Eubacteriales bacterium
TGAAATAAGGATTGGAGGTTTTATAACAGGTTGGAGGAACTCATTTATCTATGTCGGGCTCACAACTGGTTCGTACCAGGGCATTCGTAGTGAAGGACCGCGACTTCATGCCCTGTGCCTTGCATCTGAAGCAATCTTGACTCGTGAATAATCCAGGGTAGAAGAATTATGGTTTGAGGTGTTTTTTTAGATATTGAGCGGTGTAAGATTTTTCCGCGACCAGGCATTGTTCGGGAGTCCCCTGAGCCACAATTTTTCCCCCGGCCTCTCCTCCCTCAGGGCCGAGGTCAATAACATAATCAGCGCACTTGATCACATCCAGATTGTGTTCAATCACCACCACAGTGTTTCCTCTCTCTACCAATTTTTGGAAGGTTTCAAGAAGGAGTGATATATCATGAAGGTGAAGCCCTATGGTGGGTTCATCAAAGAGATACAGTATTTTTTTATTTTTTTGATGAACAAGATTGTGAGCCAATTTGATCCGCTGCAGCTCCCCTCCAGAAAGAGTGGTGGTGGGCTGCCCCAACCTGAGATAACCCAGGCCGACCTCCATAAGAGGATGGAGTTTTGCAAGAATTTTTGGCCTATCGTGGAAAAAATTATGTGCCTCTGAGACGCTCATATGCAGGATATCGTCTATATTTTTATCTCTGTATTTGATCTCAAGGATTTCTTTTTTAAAGCGTTTTCCTTTACAAACATCGCAGGTAAGGACCACATCTGATAAAAACTGCATTTCCACGATTTGTTGTCCGGCTCCTTTACAGGCTTCGCATCGGCCTCCGGGAGTATTGAATGAGAAGTAACTTGGACCGTATCCGTGAACTCTGGCTTCTCGCGTTCTGCTGAGAAGGACTCTGATTTCATCCATAGCTTTGATGTAGGTGGCGGGTATGGAACGGGGAGATGTGCTAAGGGGGGATTGGTCCACCATAATGATTTTATCAACTTGATGTTTTCCTATGATTCTATTGAATTCGCTGGTTGTTTCATGATTCCAGCCTTTATATAAGATGTCAAAAAGGAGAGTGCTTTTTCCTGAACCTGAGACTCCGGTCACACATGTAAAAAGATTTAGAGGTATGTTGATATCAATATTTTTAAGGTTATGTTTTTGAGCTTTTTTTATCGTTATGAATTGTTCCGGTGTTCTTCTTTTTTGAGGAATGTCGATTTTCTTTTTCCCTTTGATGTATTGAGACGTAAGGGTTGAGGAATGGTTTAAAAAATCTTTCATGGTCCCTGAAAACATGACGTGCCCCCCATATTCCCCGGCCCCGGGGCCTAAATCGATTAAATATTCTGCGGCTTTTATAATTTCAGGGTCGTGTTCGACCACCATGACTGTATTGCCTATTTCTTTAAGGGATTTGAGTGTTTCTATCAGACGATGGTTATCCCGGGCATGCAGTCCTATACTGGGCTCGTCAAGGACGAAAAGAGTTCCCACAAGAGAAGAGCTTAGAGCTGAGGCAAGGTTGATGCGCTGCGCTTCTCCCCCACTTAAGGTGAACGTGATTCGGTCCAGGGTTATGTAGTCAAGCCCGACTTCTAAAAGGAATTTGAGACGGCTCTGGATTTCATGGATTAGTTTTTCAGAAACCTTTTTTTGGAAGGGTGTCAGTTTGATGGAATGGAAAAATTCGTAAGCTTCACTGACTGTCTTTTGGGTGACTTCTCCAATAGAGAGATCGTTTATTTTTACATGGAGTGCTTTTTGATTGAGCCGCATCTGATGACATTCAGGACATGGCATATATTTTCTGTAGCGGGCTAGAAAAACTCTGACCTGTACTTTGTATTTCTTACGTTGGAGGCGTTCAAAAAATCCCAGGACTCCTTTATAAGCACCATCTCCGTCGAACACAAAACGCTTTTGTTCTTCAGTTAAATCTTTAAATGGAACATCTATAGGGATTCCTCTTTCCTGAGCGCGGCTCAGCAGATTTCTCATTCGCCTATAAGAGGAAGGTTTTGTCCATGGCTCGACGGCTCCCTCTTCTAGGGAGAGATTCTTATCAGGAACAATTTTATCTTTGTCAATGACTGCCAAATCACCGAATCCATGGCATACAGGGCAAGCTCCCTGGGGGTTGTTAAATGAAAAAAGGCTTGGTGTCGGTTCATCATATTCGATTTTGCATTTTTTGCATTCTAGGCGGTTTGAGAAAAGATACCTCTTTCCATCTTGAATGTGGACAGCGACGGTTCCCCCTCCTTTTTTCATGGCTGTCTCCAGGGAATCAACCAGCCTTTCTCTTTCATCTCGCTCAAGAGTCAGCCTGTCCATAAAGACTTGTATCTGTTCTTTATCCTTAACCTCGGCATTTTCGAAGGGAACTACTTTATCATTCTGAAAAATACGGAAAAAGCCGTCCTCTTTCAGTAATTGGAGACCTTTTTCTTGAGGCCATGGAAAAGTGATGACGATTTCTGTGCGATCCGGCAGCTGGTATAGAGTCTCGATCATGGAATCAATGGTGTCACGTTTGACAGGTTGATTGCATTTGAGGCAGTAGATGGTCCCGATTCGGGCATAGAGGATGCGAAGGAAATCATAGATTTCAGTAACAGTGGCGACTGTGGAGCGGGGATTTTTAGTGGTGGCTTTTTGCTGGATTGCGATAGCAGGAGTGATTCCTTCTATTTTATCTGCATCGGGTTTCTCCATCCTTTCTAAAAATTGTCTGGCGTAAGCAGAAAGGGATTCAATAAAGCGCCGCTGTCCGTCCGCATAGAGAGTGTCAAAAGCGAGAGAAGATTTTCCTGACCCTGATATTCCTGTGACCATAACCAGTTTGTTTAGAGGAATATCCAGGTCTATGTTTTTAAGGTTATGGACCTTGATTCCTCTGAGTATAATCTTATTATTCATAAAATTCGCCGATATTTCATTAATTAAAGACAACCTTTAAGCATTTTTATTGTTCAGATAGAAACTTAAGCTGATAGATTCTTTTCAATACCATTTAATTTTTATATTATTATCGATGATTTTTACTTTTCAGGCAAGCTGATCCGAAATTCAGGTACGGCTTGCGCTCCCTCTCATAACAAAAATAAGTCCCATTCATTTTTCTTGAAAAAATTATGGCTATCGCTGAAAATGTAGCCTTAATGATGACATCGCCGTTTTTTTTATGAAGAAGTCAGCCATATTGGTTCATAAATTCATGAACTAAAGGAGTTAAGGATGAAAAAAGGAACAAAATATGCTTTAATACTGGGAGCCATCCCTTTTGTGGCTCTTGTTTTTGCTCTTCCTCTGGTTAATCGTATTGAACCTATCATATTAGGCCTTCCATTTATCTTATTTTGGATTCTGAGTTGGGTTATTTTGACTCCTCTGATTCTTTTCATTGCCTATATTCTGGAACGAAGAATCAATAAAGATGGAGAGGAGGAAGAAGATTGAACACCGCTCTTTTGATTATATTGGGGGTCATTGTTTTCTCCAGCTTTGTGGGCATTTATGCGGGGAAAAACCTGAAGATGAACTTAGAAAACTGGACTGTCGGGGGGCGGAAATTCGGGATCATATTGATATGGCTGCTTATGGCCGGGGAGATCTACACTACTTTTACATTTCTAGGGGCCAGTGGATGGGCCTATTCAAAAGGAGCTCCTTCTTTTTATATATTGATCTATGGGGCCCTGGCGTACACTCTTTCTTTTTTCATCCTTCCCAAGTTGTGGAGAGTGGGAAAAAAACATGGACTCCACACTCAGCCTGATTATTTTATTCACCGTTATAACAGCCGATTGTTGGGAGTGCTGGTTGCCCTCATCGGAGTGTTTTCCATTATTCCTTACTTACAGCTTCAGCTGCAGGGGCTAGGATTTATAGTCCAAGTTGCCAGCAAAGGGAAAATTCACTCCGGACCAGCGATTTTCATATCATTTATTTTGACCTGTGCCTTTGTCTATACCAGCGGTCTAAGAGGAGCTGCCTGGGTTTCTGTGATCAAGGATACCCTCATGATTGTGGCCGTTTTTGTGGTGGGGTTTGGGGTCCCTTTGATATATTTTGGGAGCTACAGCAAGATGTTCGAGGTGCTGATCGAAAAAATGCCGGAACATCTGATTTTCCCTGGAGCAGCTCCACATATGGATGTGTGGTGGGTGATGTCCACTGTTCTTTTGACTTCCTTGGGCTTTTACATGTGGCCTCATGTTTTTGGTTCTGCTTTTTCAGCTAAAAGCGATAAGATTATTCAAAGAAACGCCATCATCATGCCTTTTTATCAGATTCCTATTCTCCTCATATTCATGGTGGGATTCACGGCTCTTCTGGTCATTCCGGGCCTTGAAAACGGAGACCTTGCTTTTTTGGCCTTGGTGAATCAGACATATCCATCCTGGTTTATGGGGTTTATTGGAGCCGCAGGTGCGGTTACAGCCATGGTTCCTGCTGCCATCTTGGTTCTTTTTGCCTCCACCTTATTGAGCAAGAATGTGTACAAAGCAGGATTCGCTCCGGATGCAGGTGATGAAAGAGTGATGAGGCTTTCCCGGTTGATGGTTCTGGTGATCATGACAGTCAGTCTTATTTTTGCCTTATTCATGCCTGAGGAACTGGTGAACCTGCTTATTTTAGGGTACGACGGAGTTTGCCAATTTTTTCCAGGTGTTGTCTTTGGTCTCTTTTGGAGAAAAGTCTCTAAATCTGGGGTCTTGTATGGGTTGGTGGTTGGCATTATAACTGTGGGGGTGCTTATCTTAAGCGGGAATGATCCTTTTTTGGGTTTGAATGCCGGATTTGTGGGCCTTATTTTAAATTTAGTTGTGACTGTTTCTGTGAGTCTTTCTTATCCTGATTGATACTTTTTTTAAGTTATATTTTGATGACTTTGAGTTTTGATTCTTTTTTTCTATAAAATTCGGGCTAGAATATAGCCGATGCCCAGAAGAATCTGTGTGAGAAGAATGACCAAAACATTATTTCCCAGCGCAGGAAGCAGTTTGGTTTCATCGTCATAATGCAGGGCTCCTGAGATTGATTTGACAGCAAAGGGTAAAGTCAGCAATGCGATCAAACCAAAAGAGGGTATTAAATTGAAAAGCACGCCAAAAACAATCCATACATAAACAAGAATAGTTAAAGCTGAATAAAATTTACTGGCTTTCGATTTTCCCAAAGTGATCGGAAGTGTCTTTCTTCCCGCTTTTCTATCAGGTTCCACATCCGGGAATTCATTTAAGAAAAGCAAGTTGTGCACAAGAATGAATGAAGGGATAGAAGCAATGACCGCTGATATAGTATAAGTCCCGGTTTGGACAAAATAAGCTCCCAATACAGGGAAAGCTCCCAATCCTATGCCCGGAGCCCATTCGGGCCATCCGAGCTTTGTGAAATGTGTGGTGTAAAAGAGGACACAGACAGCCCCGATGAGAAGAAGCGGGAGGAGTTCCCATCCTTGGACCATAATAAAATAAATGCCTATAGGGATTGAAAGGAGAAAACAGATAAGGCCGAACTTTAAAGCAGCCTTTGATTCCAGTAATTTGGCCGGAAGGATACCGCTTCCCCCACTGAAAGGAGTCCTTTTGACCTCTAGGTCTATGCCGCTTTTGTAATCAGAATAATCGTTCAGAACATTCACACTGATGTGGAGCAGCAGAAGGCCCATAAAAGCTAAGAAAGCATGCCAGAAGTTAAAGAAATGATCATACCAGGCTATGGAAGTACCTAAGAATATCAGGGCTATAGGCAGAAGAAGGAATTGAGGTCTTGTCAAAGTGATCCATATTTTTAGTTTCATGATAATCCTTTAAATAATAAAAATTTTATTTTAAGTCCGGTGGGGATTTATAATTAATTTCATTAAGTTTCCAATCGCTAAATAATAGATCGTTCAATATACACACAGAACGCATGTCTCGTCAATAGGAAATCCGCAGGCCAAACGGCTATGGACTGTCCATCGATAGGTTCTTACCTCCTTTTTAAATATTACAACTCTTTAATTCACCCTAGTAAATTGATAAAGATAAGTTTATAAGCAGTCTTTACAGTTGCTGCCTCACAACCCATTGAAAACAGAAAACACAACCGGTCAATTTGACGGGCTCTCACTATGGTCTTTGTTTTCCCCCAGAAGTCTAGGCAATTGGTTGAACGTTAATTCAATATCATCCCATCTGTAGCCGTAATGTTCCCACGATCCCATGCCGTTCATCTCCGGTTGAGATCCAAAGGATGTCCTGATTATAAACATGCCGGAATTCCTTCTTTGAGTAGAGAAAATAGACTTGGCAGTTATCACCTCCATTACCTTAATTTTTTTATTGAGATTTTTATAGATTTTGCAGAGAACTAGACTCTCCATAAGATGTGAATAACCGCCTCTATATCATTATCACCAAGGTTGTTTCCACTAAACAAAAAGTTTGAAAACCATCCAGACGGCAAGCGCAATGAGAACCATGGCTAATATAAACCGCAGCTTTGGTATGCTTGTTTTAAGTGATATGATAGGTCCAAGACTCGCACCGGTGAAAGCTGCTAGCGCTAGAGGAAGTGCAATCCAGATGTTAAAAGGGTCACCCCCGAAGAGATGCCCTAGAAAACCAGGCAGAGCTGTAATTCCAACATACGTGGTGGAAACACCGATGGCAATACGAGTGGGGCACCCGAACAGCAAAATCAGCATGGGCAGGAAAAACAACCCCCCCCCGATTCCTATCATGCCAGCGACGAAGCCGGCAAGCGCTATGGCCGGGATCAGAACTCCCATTGATATCTGGTATTGATATTTACAACAGGTTCTCTCCAAGGGAAGCCACCGCGGCATAAACTTTGGGGCAAGTCCCTCGGTTGCCGGCCGCATCATAAAGAAAGCAGTGACAGCCAATAGGATGGCAAAAATAACCTTCAGCATCACAGCACTCATCCATTGGGCGACATATCCTCCGGCAAAAGAGCCCAGAATGGCGAAAGGGATTACGAATAAAAGAAGATTCCAGTCAACCGTTTTCTTTCTTCCAAAAACAAGGGTAGCAGAGATACTGGCCAACATAATTATGAATAGGCTGGTAGTGGAAGCCTCGTGCATAGTCAAGCCAGTTATCAGTAGTACGGGAACATAGGTAGTCCCTCCACCTTGACCCACCATTGAGAACAGCACAGCTAGTATCATCACAGCCAAGCAGGAAATGACAATAACTATCACTGACATCTTGCTACTTTTTCCTTAAGCTTACTACTAGGTTATCCTTCATAATCTGAACAGGGAATGCACACGAATTGCCCGTTTTTCTGGCGTAAATATCTCTCAAACACATATTCGCCACAAATGCTACACTTTGCTTTATTGAATGAACTTTTAACAGGTGAGAATTTGAAATCAAGTTTGGATTCAACCTTAAACATAAAATTATCTGGTTGTTCATACGTCCAGTTGATGACCTCTTCTGAAACCCGATGAGGAATCTGAGAAGGCTTCACTTCTTTTTTGCGATGTAGAAAAAACTCAAATTTAGCCATCTCGTCTATGAAATCGGGTTTGAGAGAGTAGCGCACGGCTCCTTTCTGAGGATGATAGAAAGTAGCTGCGAGTTTGCCGTAGAAAGTTTTGGCAATAATTACCTTTCCATATGTCGCACCAGTGGCTATCTGTATCCCGTCTACCATGCAGGTCTGAGGGTGCCCCTCACCGATTTCAGGAAATACAAAAAAGCCGTGGTCTTTCTCACGTTCTACGCCAAGATATCCTAATGCTAGCCGGCCCATCCGGTAGCCAATGGGCATAAAAGGACAACGGTGACCATGAAACTCGAATGCCCATTCTGGTGGAATGTGTTGATTTGTCATATTCTTGATTCTCCTTGTTTTTTAGAAAAATTTTCTTTATCCAGCATGATAAACACCTGTTCAAAAAGTTTCCTGCTGGAGGATGTATTGACGTTTGTTAATCCATTAATCTATGCTTAGAAAAATTAAAGAATATTTTTATTTTAAACTCACTCCTTCTCACACATTTCCTTATCCTAACCAGGAATGACGCGTTTTGTTTTCTTAAGAATCTTGCGATCCCTTGATGCCTGAGGATAATCCTCTAGTGCCTTGATTACTCCGTTTATAATACCTTTTGTGCTCCCTTTCATCCCATCCCAATTGAGGGAATAAAGCGCCCATCGGCTTTTCCTTCTAAGTTTGAGGAGACCAGCATCATAAAGGGCGCTCAATATCCGGGATGCCTTGGACTGGGAAATCTCCATGGCCTGCATTACCTCACAGACACAGCATTCCCTTTCCTGTAAAATGTTCAGCACCCTGATCCTTGACTCATCTGAGAGAACTTTTAGGGTCTTCATTAACTCTCTCATAGAAGCCTCCTTGGAAACATGCATTATCCTGCATAAATAAATATATTATCATATTTTTTCTATTTGTCAAGTAACTGACATAAAAGAAGTTGAAATTTTAAGATTGTTTTAGAACTTAGATAAGAAATTCATTATAAAAGTCTAGACTATAAGTCTTACAGCAAGATAAAAGGGAAAAATTATAAAGAAGTGTATAAATAATGGAGAACTCATCCTAATTTTTTGTTGATTTTATGTCAGGAGCAGTAGACAATAAGATTAAGTCTTTAGGAAGGAGATTTCTATGAGTGATCTATATGAAGAAATCAAGAAAAGTGTCAAAAAAATAGAAGATGAGCTGAGGGAATGGCGGAGAGATTTCCACCGTTATCCTGAGGTTGCCTTTAATGAACAGAGAACGTCTGGGAAAATAGAAGAATTTTTCAAAGAACTGGGACTTCCTGTAAAAAGGATGGCAGGGACTGGATTAAGAGCTGTGCTAAAAGGAAAACCTGATGAAAAAGTCGTAGCCCTTCGGGCTGATATGGATGCTCTCCCCATACAGGAAGAAGGAGAGAAGGAGTATATTTCGAGAAATTCAGGAATTGCGCACGCATGCGGTCATGACGCCCATATGGCGATACTTATGGGAGCTGCAAAAGTTCTGACTGAGAACAGAGATGCTTTTCCCGGGAGTGTGGTGTTCCTGTTTCAACCTGCGGAAGAGCTTCCCCCCGGAGGGGCTAAAAAAATGGTGGGAGAAGGAGCTCTTAAAAATGTGGACACTATCTTTGGACTTCATGTCTGGCAGCCTCTTCCCACAGGATTTGTGGGTATTTTAAAAGGCCCTATGATGGCTCAAGCTGATAATTTTGAGATAATGGTAAAAGGGAAAGCCGGGCACGGCTCTACGCCTCACATGACTGTTGATTCCATTTTTGTGGCTTCCCAGATGGTGGTCAATTTGCAGAGTGTGGTGAGCCGAAATGCAGATCCTTTAAAGCCTCTCGTTGTGTCATTTGGAACCATAAATGGAGGGACTGTTTACAATATCATTCCCCAGGAAGTTCTCCTTACAGGCACTGTACGGACATTCGAAAGAAAAGTCCAAGAAAGGGCCCGGGAGAGAATACACAAAATTGTCAAAAACACCAGTAAAGCTTTTGATGCGTTTGCTGACTGCAGATATAAACCAGGCTATCCTCCCCTTGTGAATCACAGCGATATGGTGGATTTAGTTCTGAAAACAGCCGCCAAGGTTTTAGGGAAGGACAAAATCAAAGAGATTTCTCCGGTTATGGGGGGAGAGGATTTTGCTTATTATTTACAAAAGATTCCCGGGGCATTTCTTTTTCTTGGAGCTGGAGACGGCCAGGAATACTCTCATCACCATCCCAAATTTGATATTGATGAAAAGGTCCTTGTTTACGGGGCTGAACTCATGGCAGGATTAGCCTATAATTTTTTGACAAAAAAGTGATCCCAACACAATCAATTTTTAACTAGAAATCAAGTTTAAGCCCTCCGTAGACAGATAATCCTGGAGCTGCATAACCTTTAATGAGTTCGTATTTAGTATTGAAGAGATTATCGATTTTCAGAAAGAGCTGAGTTGTTTTGAATAAATCATAGGATATGGAGGCATTAACAAGGGAATAGCCTGGAAGTGTGACCCGAGTGGTTAGGTAATTCTGATAAAAGTTGTCTTCCCTTTTTCCCACATAGAGCAGAGAGTAGGACAGGTGAGTCTTTTGAGATAGAGCATAATAAAATTTCAGGGAAGCTTTGTGTTCAGGCCTTCTGAGGAGAGGCTGCTTCGTGTTTTCATCCAAGGCTTTGCACCAAGTGTAAGAAGCCGAAAGAGTTAGGTCCTTTATTGGAATGGATTCCAAAATAAGTTCTGTTCCTTTTGAAGAGGCTTTCCCTATATTGATGTAACCTTGGGTGTAGTCGAAGTCAATAAGGTTCTCAAATTTATTCAAGAAATAGACGGCTTTGATGAGAAATTTTCCTCTGAATAATTCTTGCTCTAATCCAGCGTCCCATCCCAGGGTTCTTTCAGGTTTAAGTTCCACATTCCCTACCGGGCCATAAAGAGTACCAGGAGCATAGAGCTGATAGAGGGAGGGAGCCTTGAATCCTGTTCCTAAGGTTGCCTTAAGTTTTGTCCCGGTGCTTTTAAAAATATAGAGAGGTGCGATGCGATAGGTCAGAGAGCTTTCTGCGCTGCTGTGGTGGTCAAAACGAGCTCCTACAGCAGCCACGAAGCTCTCTGCCCAGTTGATTTGGTCCTGTATATAGACTCCCGTGTTCGAGGCGTTTTTTCGGGGGAATTCACTTTCATAGGGACCAAAGAAACTCTGTGATTTATAAAAAGAGCTTCCATCTTCTCTATAAAATTCAAGACCAAGGGTCAGTGTATTGGACTTGTGAAGGAAGAGATTATTTTGGAAATCGATTTTCAAGAGATGGCTTTTGTATTCTGAGTTATCTGAGGAATAAGGGTGAAAGCTGTCTACGGCATTTTTATACTTTCTGAGAGAATCTGCATAGGAAATATCAATTTGAGTCTCCCATCTATTTTCTGCAAAAAGTCCATGGTATCCTCCTCGAATTAAAAAGAGATCATAGCTGCCCTTATTATTGGGGTCATCTCCGTAATCACCCCCATTGTTATCGATATCCATTTCAGCTTCTATTTTTCTTAAGGAAAAATGAAGGTCTCTATTTTCTTTAAGACGAAGGCTGATTTTACCGGAAAGAGTTGTGTTGCGGTAACCGTCTTTTTCTGTATTCCCTTCGTAACTGGAGCTGGCTGCAGAAAATCCATTGGTTTGGAAATAAGAGGCACCCAGTGAGTATTCCAATCTTTCTGTGCTTCCCGAAACTTCTCCCCTTCCCTGTAGAGTTTCGTAGGATCCGCCAAAAGAGCTGAGGTGTAACTTTGGATTTCCCTTTTCCTGGTGTGTGATGATGTTGATCACTCCAGCCATAGCATCAGAACCATAAAGAGTGCTCTGGGGACCTCTGATGATTTCAATTCGGTCTATGTTCTCAACAAACAAGTGGCTTAAATCAAAGGAACGGTTTGGGTCAATCGGGTCGTTGAGTTCGGTTCCATCCAACATAATTTTTACTTGAGAGGAACCGCCCCCCCGAATAAACACAGAGGCAGTTTGTCCAGGAGGACCACTTTGGACCGTGTTTAATCCTGCGATTTCACGAAGGGCTTCATAAACTGTGCTGTTTTTGAATTGTTCTAGCTCGTCACTGGTGATAACAGTGACCGAAGAGGCGACTTTTTGAGTCGATTTTTCAACTCGATTGGCGGTAACCGTGATTTTGTATTCTAATTTTTGAGGGTCTTTTTCTTTAGTGTCCTGGGATTCCTGATCCGGAAAGCTCCACAATGCAAGAATAAAAATAGTGATGAGAGGCCATAAAAATTTTTTAACCATGCTACTTCCTCCTTCTCGCTTATAAAAAAGCGTTTGTTTTGAACTAGGAGGAAAGTTTTGGTGGGTTAAGACCACCCAAACTTCCGCCCGAAGATGGGTTTATGGGGTCTATTTAAGGTATCCTGACTTACGGCTTCCTCACATCCAAGGCCTTCCCACCCGATTTGACGGGCAGTGGCTTGTCTTGGACCTAATGCCGATTACAGTAGCGGGGGCTGTGTCCGAATTTCACGGCCTTCCCTGTTTTTTAGACCTAAAACCTAGAAAAAATCATACTGTCATTTATTTGAGCGCTTGTCAAGTACAGTTTAAATTTTTTTATATTTTTTCCCCTGCCAGGTGTCCTGGGCTTCAAGCTCTTGTTCAATCTCTTGGGTGACCTGTGATTTATTTTTGATCCACTCTGGAGCAATCAGAATATCTGGATGAGCTTCACTGACCATTCTCTGTATAATAACATCTGGTGAGAGATGCTCCAGGAAGTTAACCGCGGCTTGGATATACTCTTTTTTGGAAAGAAGAGACACGTTTCCTTTTTTGTATTCGTCTTCCAGTTGAGCCCCTTTGGCTACATAAAGCATATGTAGTTTTGCGGCTTGGATGCCTAGACGGGAAATAACACGGGCTGTTTCTGCCATATCTTCTAAACTTTCATTGGGAAGTCCTAGGATAAAGTGAGCACAGACATTAATGTTACGGTCTTTTAGCGATAAGAGAGCATCCACTATTTCAAAAAAGCCGTGTCCCCGTTTGATATACTCAAGGCTTTTTCGGTGAATAGACTGGACCCCTAGTTCGATCCATGTATAGTAATTTTTTGAATAGTCTTCAATCAAGTCGATGATGTCTTTGTTCAGGCAGTCTGGTCGAGTGGCTATGGAAAGACCGATGATATCTGGATGTTGGACAGCTTCTCTGTAGAGCCGTTTTAATTTTTCTAAGGGCCCATAGGTATTGGTGAAACTCTGAAAGTAGGCGATGAATTTTTCGGCTTTGTATTTTCTTTTGAGATTTTTCATCCCAGAGGAAATTTGCTGGGATATGGGCTCGATAGGAGCCCCAATTTTCCGTCCCGAACCCCCTGAGGGATCACAGAAGAGGCACCCCTTTCGGCCTAGGGTTCCGTCACGGTTGGGACAGCTCAGGCCTGCATCTAGAGATATTTTATAGACTCTGTATCCAAAGGTTTTTTTAAGATGATAGCTGAATTTGTAGTACCTGAGGTTTTCTTCATAGGGGAGCATTTTTTTATTAAACGAGATTTATGATCAATTGTCAAAATTATCCTGGTTATTCATAAAATATGTATGCATTCCCATACAAATTTATGATGATCAAGAGTCTTATCAATGTTTTATTTATTAAAAAAATGATGGTTACGGCTATTCCTGTAATAATTCATATTTTATGCATACCTATTTTATCATGAAGGCGAGCCTACCTCACTGCATCTGCTTCGTTATGAGGCATTCGAAGTGAAGGAGCAGGCCTTCATGCCTCATGCCTTGCATCTGAAGCAAGCTCGACTCGTGAATAATCAGAATAATTTTGGTGTAATATTAGAGTTTATGGCGGCCTCTTGAAACCAGAAGGCGGATAAAAAGGGGCCCCCCGATCACAGCCGTGATAATTCCTACGGGAATCTCGGTAGGGGCAATCAGAGTTCTGGCGATGATGTCGCAGACAGCCAGAGAAGCTCCGCCCAGAAAAAAAGAGCCGGGGAGGACAACTCTCTGATCATATCCGCTAAGGCGTCTCACAGCGTGGGGTATAATAAGACCCACAAAACTTATGGGGCCGACAATAGAGACCACAGAAGCGGCCGCAAGACCTCCTCCTATAAAAACAGTTCTTCGGACTGCTTTTATATCAACCCCGTGACCTGCAGCCATTTCATCATTTAAAGCCATATGATTCAGTTCTTTGGAATGAAGAAACAATACAATCAAGGCAGGAATGAGAAGGGGAGTTAACGAGAACAGACCGTGATATCCAATAACATCAATTCCTCCCATCATCCAGTGCTGGAATACAATCAGAGAATGGGGATCGGATAAATAAGTGAGCAGAAGGATAGCGCCGCTGCAGATAATGCTGATGGTAACTCCTGTGAGAAGAAGAGTGTATATGGAGATGCCTTCGGCTCGGTTTGATAAAGTATAGACAAGAAAAAGGCATGCCCCGGCTCCCATTGCCGCAAAAAGCTGGACTGAGCTGAAGGGGCCCCATTTAAGCCAGAGAGACGGGTACAGGATGGTGAAAAAGGCACCGAGGGCAGAACTGCCGCTTATCCCGAGAGTGAAAGGTTCTACCAGGGGGTTACGGAATAAGACCTGAAAAACAGCGCCGGTCAAAGCGAGAGCTCCTCCGGCGATGAGAGCTAAAAGGACCCTGGGGATTCTCTGCAGCAGAAAGATATCTTTCGCAGGACTGGAGACGGCAGGCCCACCAGAGAATACATCTGAGAATGTTATCCATTCGGGCCCTATCCATGGTGAAATGACAGCTACAGCGAGGAAAACAAGAGCATAAGTGATAACTGCTTTTTTATTCATTTGACTTTTCTCGTGAGAAGCCTTGGCAGAAGATAAGGATTGTTTGTTTCAGGATGTCGGCCTAAAATGACATCCTCTCCATAGACAGTTTTTATGTTCTGTTCTGATATGACAGCTTCTGGTTTTCCTTGAGAAAGGAGTTTTCCATCTGAAATAAAAATAACTCTCTGGCAGAATAAAGAGGCAAAATTTATATCATGAGTCACCACAGCGATTCCCATTCCTTGTTCAGAGAGCCTTGAGAGAAGTTGGAAAAATTGAACTTGTCTGTGAATATCAAGAGAACTGGTCGGCTCATCTAAAAGGAGTATTTCAGGGTTTTGTGCCAGCACGGAGGAAAGGAAGGCCCGTTTTTTCTCCCCTCCCGAAAGTTGGGAAAGTCTTCTTTCTGACATTTCCCCCATATCTGTAGACGAAAGTGATTTTTTGACTATTTCAAGGTCTAAAGAACTCAGGATCCCGAAAGTTCCTGTATGGGGGTATCTGCCCATATGAGCCAGCTCTTCCACAGTGTAGTCATATTCGCTTCTCGTTTCCTGAGGCAGATATCCTATTTTTTTTGCGATTTCCTTACGTTTAATTTTGTTTATGTCCTTTCCAGAAAGCTGCACGGTTCCCTTTAAAGGTTTGATGATACCTGCTGCAATACGAAGCAGTGTGCTCTTCCCAGAGCCATTCGGCCCAATGATTCCCAATACCTCAGAGGTTTGTATAGAAAAGTTCAGAATGTCGAGCTTCCAATCTGAATTGGGGAATTGGTGACTGATGTTATTGAGTTCAATCATGATCCAGATTGACTCCCGGATGTATAATTTTGATGAATTTTTTTAAAGTCAGACTCACTCTAACCCCTGGAATCAAGAGATAGTCTTCGGTAAGGAAATAAATGCGGCTGTTTCGGACAGCAGAGAGGACAGCCAGACGGTCCCAATCCTTGCGCAGCAGCTGATGCTGGTTTGAATTTATGCCTTTGGCATAGATTTCAATAATGATATCCGGCTGACGCATGATGAGTGATTCTTTAGAAATTCTTGGATAGCGGCCTTTGATATCAAAAAAGATGTTGGTGCCCCCAGCCATTTCAATGATCTCATTGAGAAAGGTTTCTTTGCCTGTCGTCATCAATCCGGTCAAGTCGCCGGGTGTATGACTGAGGCATAGAAAGACCTTTTTTTTTGGCAGTGATTTGGTTTTAGATGAAAGAACAGACAGTTCATTTTTTAACCTTAAGCTCAGATTATGAGCTTCTTTATCTGCTCCCAAGATGGTTCCAAGTTTAAGAACGGCTTTGGTGATATCATTAATTTTTTCTATTTTTAAAGAAAGGAATTTTATTTTTTGTTTTCGGCAGAGTTCAGCCAATGATTCATGGCGGCCCTGTGTTATGATAAGGTCAGGTTTTAAGGCAGTGATTCGTTCTTTGCTGGGATTGATGAATCCTCCGATGCTTTTTATCTTTTTTGCCGCAGCAGGGTACACAGTAAAATGGCTGACTCCAACCACTCTTTCCCCCAAACCTAGAGAAAAAACAATTTCTGTTGCGCTGGGCGAAGCGCAGACGATTCTCTTATATTTAGGGATATTTTGATTGGCTGGACCCTTAGATTCTGATTGTGAAAAAATTTTGTTATGAAAAGACAGGAAAACTAAAATTGAGGAAAGTAGTATAATGAACGAAAGCTGAATTTTGTATTTTATTTTGGTCACTGATTTTCAAGGCACTCTCTTTCGGCTCCATCTGAAACTATGAAAACAGGCAGCCTCGGTTCGTGAATAATTTAGTAAAATATTTTTCCTTTTTATTAGGCATTTGTCAAGTCACAAGAGAGAAAATCGCCCAAGCCGCCCGTTTCAAAGTGAAACGGGCGGCGTGATGGGGATGGAATAAGTGTTTAGGGACTATCTATTTGGAGTCCCGGGAAAAAAGGAGGGTAAAAAGAGGATTTTTTTCTTCTTAAACATTTTCAATTATATATACGCCCAAAATGAAATAAAAGTTGCGTTTTTTTTTAATTTTATTCAAGGTGAATCAAGAGAAGCTGCCTTATTTTTAATTAGGATTTGTTTTTATTTGGAATTCCTGTTTCTTTAAAAAAAAGGGAAGCTTCGGCTGTAACCACATTTTCAGGCTTTATATCTAGAGGAAATTCCTGAATGGCCAAGTCTTCTCTTAAAATTTCTTCAGGCATATTTGGATTGGAATAGATTACGGGAGACGGAGTATTGGAAATTAAATTTTCTTTAAATGATTGGGCGTCTTCCGTGATAACCGCAATGTATAGATTTTTAGTATTGAGATATTTTTTTATCGTTGAGTTTACTTTCTCAAGTGTGATTTTGGGTATTCTTTTCCTCGCATCTTCTAAAAAATTTTTATATTCATAATATTTAGAATCCATTTGCCACCCCAGCCTTTCGCAGAGTGTTTGAGTGTAGAGCTTTGTGTAGTTGATAAGATATTTTTTGGTCAGCTCAAATCTTTCTTCCGGGATTCCTTCTTCGATAAGTTTTTTGAGTTCTCTTATGGCTTGCCGAAGGACAAAATGGCGGTTTGAATTGACGACAGGTTTTATCCATATGGAGAAATACTGCTGCTGGCGACAGCAATGGGTGCTGGGGAATTTCCCTCGTCCCTCAATAAAATGTTCTATATAGGCATAATCTCCACAATTTAATCCCCTTTCCTCACGGATTTTTTGGAACAGGTGGGAGAAGCGCTGTCTGTGTTCACCAAAATAAGAGCCTGCTATCCAAAGAGCCAGAAAGTCGGGATGAGCTTTGGTTATGGGGATGGGAAATCCTAAGGAAATAGAGGTAACGGGAGTGTTTCTGTCGGCGATGATCACGTGAAGGCCGTCAGGCATTGGCTGTTCCGGCAGAGTGAGTTCAGGGGTTTGTCCTGATGGAAGAGCAGAAAAATCTGATATGACTTTTCTGGGAAAATCAATAGGGTATCCGCCGGCAAGACCAACGGTTAAGTTTCCTTGAACAAAATGGTTTTCATAGTGGTTTTTCACATCATCTAAGGTGAGCTTTTTGATACTGTTTACAGTCCCTAGTTCCGTATGTCCGTAAGGATGTTCCTCATACATCATTAAATTCAGTATTTCTTTCCCAAATGGTTCGTCCATATTGCTTGTTATGGTTTTTTGGAGAAAATTCAAGTGATCTGTTTTGATGCGGATAAAATCTTCTTCTCTAAACCCGGGATTGAGAAGCATTTCTTTGAAGATCGTGTAATATTTATGGAGATTGTCTTTGTGTATGGTCCCTGAAAACGTTGTCATTTCTTTATCTATCTGGAGTTCGATATGAGCGGCCATTGGATAAAATTCTTGAGATATTTCTTTATAGGTCCGATTTTCACTTCCTCCATCTGAAATCATTTTAAATGTCAGGGCACTCAGGCCTTCTTTTCCAGCAGGGTCATCGGCAGAACCTATATTGAGAACCACTTGTAGGCAGACCAGAGGATTTTCCTCAACGTGAAGGAGCTCAGTCGATATGCTCTCAGAAGCTTTTTCCCCGCAGTTTATGGCAAGGAGACAGAGCCCAAGTGAGGATAATAAGATTATTTTATTAAGGCTTTTCATTGTTCTTCTTCTTCAGTAAAAGTCACCTCAGTGCATTGAGCCCTAATGAAGTATTTTTGAGCCATTTTTTGGATGTCTTGGGGAGTTATTTTTTGATAGAGCTCAAATAATTTATTTATCGAATTGGGATCGGCAGTGAGGCTCAAATAGAAAGCAAGGAGCCCTGCTGTTCTGTCAATCGGCCCCAACTGAAGAGCCATGGAATACTTCAGGCTGGATTTCACCTCTAACAGTTTATCCTCAGGTACCGGCTCATTTTTATAGTATTCTAACTCTTTAAATATTTCGTCTTTGACATAAGGGATGTCCTCTTCCTTTTGAACAAGAGCCTGAAAGATGAGAAGGTAAGGGTCTCTTCTATCTGGGAAATCCGTCTTTATTGAGAAGCATTTTTGTTCTTCAATAACAAGACGCTGATAGAGAGGTGAGGACTTAGAAAATCCTATTTCTGCAAGAAGATCCAGCGCGGCTTTATCTATTTCCTCATCACTGAATGCAGGCCCATGAAAAGCTATGGCTATTCTGGGTATTGTTGGGCCGGGCCATTTGTAATGAATGAGTTTTTCTTTTTTCTGCAAGGGTTCTTCAGGTATTTTGAATTTATAATTTGATGGTTCCCAATCGCAGTAATATTTTTTAATAAACTCGGAAAGCTCTAGATGGTTATAATCACCGACAACCAGTAGGATGGTGTTATCTGGAGCATAAAATCTTTTTTTGTAGATTTGACTGTATTCAAACTGGTTGGGCATATTCTGTATATCTTGGAGATAACCCAGGGGGGTATGTTTATAAGGATGTTTCTCAAAAGCGGTATTTCTGAGCGTTTGAACCAGGCATCTTTTTGGATGGGAAGTATAGGAGTCGTACTTTCTCTCAATAACAGCAGCTTCGGTTTTAAGCATCTCTTGACTGTAATAGAGATTTATAAATCTGTCTGCTTCTGTTTTGACTACCTTCTCAAGGTTTTCTCTATCGGCAAACAACACATGATAACACGTATAATCATCAGAGGTATAAGCATTCGTTCCAGCTCCGATTTCAGCTAAAAAATCGTCATACTCCTTTCGTGAGATGTTTTTGGTGCCTTTAAACATCATGTGTTCGAAAAGATGAGCGAATCCGGATTTACCGGGCTCTGTTTCATTTCTAGAACCTGACCTCACCAGGGTGCAGTAAGAAATGATGTTGGAATTTTGCAGAGGGACTGAAACCAAAATGAGGCCGTTCTCGAGTTTCTCAATTTGATAGTCATAAGGGAAGATATCTGAACTTGAAGAGTCAAGAGGAACCATGAGAAAGAAAAGGATCATGAGTGCGGCTGCTAGGTTCTTGTAAAAAATTTTTTCCTTAGGATCTGCCATTTTTTTAACCCTGTATTTATGTCCCCTCTCTATCAAATTGAAATTATCTGAATCTTTTGTTCCTTAGAATGTTTTGTCAGTTTTTGAAGGGAGGATAATGGATGCCAGTGGGATTAATAGATATAAGTGAGCCAATTTTCGTATTTTTTTATTTTTCCTCCCACACAATCTGCATAGGTTTCTTTTATTTTTTTGGTTATTTCTCCTGGTTTTCCGCTTCCGATAACGTATTCCTTGGGATGAGAGTCTTTATCAGAAGCATCTCTGGCTTTGGTGATGGGGGCTATTTCTGCAGCGGTTCCGGAGAAAAATGCCTCATCAGCCTGAAGGAAATCTTGTTTTGTGATGGGCTTAACTTGAGTTTTGATACCCATGTCATCAGCGACTTTCAGAAGGCTGGTTCGGGTTATGCCTTCGAGAACAGACTCGGATCGATCATTTGTTATGAGAATTCCATCTTTGTATATGAAAATATTTTCTCCTGGACCTTCAGCCACATTTTTTTCAAGATTTAGGAACACCGCCTCATCACACCCTTTCTCCCTTGCGATGAGACCGCCGATTGTGGACTGAACATAAATTCCGCCTAGTTTTGCTGACATGTCGTATTGGCTGTGATGCACTCTTCTCCAGGGGAGAATGTAAACATAAACTCCGGTTAAAGCATTCTCACCAAGATAGGCTCCCCATTCCCAAGCTCCCACAAGAAGTTCTGCTGGAGATGATTTTGGGATCAATCCAAGATTCCCATAAGAATAAAATAAAAGAGGACGGATATAGGCGGATTCCAGATTATTTTTCTTCATGACTAATTTAATGACTTCAGTAATTTCCTGTTTTGAATAGGGGGATTTCATCTTCAGAATACCTGCTGAATGAATGAATCGATCCAAGTGCTCTTCAAGGCGGAAAACCGCCGGTCCTTTGGGGGTTTTATAGGCCCTGATGCCTTCAAATACAGAATTTCCATAATGAAGAGCATGAGTCATAGGGTGTATGATAGCTTCTGACCAGTCATATAATTTTCCCATGAACCAGTATTTTTTAGCTTTGGGGAAATTTTCATTCGTGAACATCGCTTCTCCTTGTAATTCTTTTATTTATTATTCAGGAAGATTTATATATATATATCAGATTTTTTCTGCTTTTAAAACCACAAATCCTCCTTGGTCATATCCTTTTTTGGGTTTTTGTGTTTTAGGGATTTCATTGAGAGATGGAAACAGGGTTTGTCTTGAATCAGTGTATTTGAAACCCGTTTCGTTAAATAATTTTATGATTTCTTCGGGACAAAAGAAATGAGCGTGTTTATAGAATTCATTTTCTTTGCGTGATTTCTGGTATTTTTCTCCAAGCGGGCTGTTTTTATTGATCATCCCTACGATGATTTTGCCTTTGTGTTTTAATGTTCTCAACGATTCTTTAAAAATCCTCATGATATCATTGGCAAAGCACAGTGTTACCACAATCAAGATAAAATGAAAACTTTCATTTTTAAAGGGAAGCTCTTCTCCAATCCCTTGGACGACTTTGATCTTTCTTTTTTTTGCCAGACAAAGCATATGTATGGATGGATCTATTCCGAACTCAACATGAAAGGGAGCAGCGAATCTTCCGGTACCGACACCTATCTCGAGCCCGCTTCCTGAGGAGAAAAGTTCTTTGACCGCATTGAGCTCAGATCTGTAAATATCTTCATTTTCATCATACCATTTGTCATATTCAATCCATTTTTGGTCAAATGGTTTTCTTTTCATTTTTATTTAGAAACTGATTTCACTCTTTGTATCCCTATAATAGGGGAAAAGAGCAGAAACAGTCAATGACAAAGCTTTAAGATAAATCTATTTTGTTTTTTGCCGGGGCCTATAAGCGGCGGCTGCCCCGATTAAACCTCCTAAAAGGGCAGGAAGGATCCATGGGAAGCCGTCTTTAGCCAGTGGGATAAAGGAGATAAGATCATTGGCATAGGAAATGGGAAGCCCCGCATTGGTCAGGGCATCAAAAACGCTCGTTGCCAGCGCACCCATCACCGCTCCCGTGTAAACTTTTCGGTGGATTTTTCTCCCTCCAAAAATAGTAAGAAGAATCAGAATAATGGCCACGGGATAGACCAAAACCAGGAAAGGAACCGCAATCTGAACGATTTTATTGACTCCTACTGTGGCGAAGACTCCGCTGAATAAGACCGTAACCGCACAGATGGCCTTGTATTTAAGTCCTTTTTTAATGATGGAGCTGAAATAATCCGCCACAGTAGCGGTTAGACCGATGGAAGTGGTCAGACAGGCGAGAGATACAGCCAGCCCTAAAGCCATTTTTCCGGTGTTCCCAAGGATTTGATAAGCAATGTTGATGAGAAGTTCTGTGCGTTCAATATCAGCTGCAAAAAGGCTTCGGGAGGTGGCTCCCAGGTACATGAGTCCTCCGTACACAAAACCAAGACCTGAAGCAGCAATCACTCCCGCTATAGAAGCCATTTTAACCTGGTCTTTGACCTTTTTATAACCTTTAAATATTAAAGCAGTGATGATAATTTCAGCAAACACAATAGATGCCATGGCGTCCATCGTTTGGTATCCCTCTCGGAAGGCAGAAGAGAACGGAGATTGAAGGCTTCCTTCGGTAGGGGTGGCTATGGGGAAAAAGATGCCTTTCAAGATAATGAAAATCAGGGTTATCAGAAGAAAAGGGGTCAATATTTTCCCGATTTTATCCACCACTTTGGATTGGTTCAGGGCAAAATAGAGAGTGATGATAAAGAATATCAAGGATCCCAAGGCCCGGCTTGCCCAGGGAAAATTGGGGAGAATCCCCATTTCATAGGTTACCGCAGCCGTTCTGGGTATGGCAAGAAGAGGTCCGATCGCAAGGATAATCACGATGCTGAGGATGCGGGCAAATTTGGGTCCCACTCGGCCGGCAAGGTGTTCCACAGTTCCACCGGCCCGGGCAGAAGCAATAATTCCCATAAGGGGCATACCGATTCCTGTGATGAGGAAACCAATGAGCGCCACTGACCAAACTGAGCCAGCGAGGAATCCTATATAAGGAGGGAAAATGAGGTTACCTGCACCGAAGAACATGGCGAATAGGGCAAATCCGACCAGTCCGATGTCATATACTTTTTTGTTCATTTAAAAGTTTATCTTTGAAGAAATTTGTATGCCATATTTTATGATTATTTTTTAAGGGTAAATTTCCAGGAGCATATAATATTAGGGGGATGGGGGTCCGGGGGGCAGATCAAGCATTCCGTTTCAATCCTCGGATCGATTGTTTTGGCAAAATAGCTGTATTCCACAATTCCCACGGGTTTGCAGGGGAAGTCAGGAAGACCTCTCCGTTTCCGGGCATCCTGAACCCGGCATTTATTCATATTGAAGATGCAGTGAGTGGGGCTCTGTTCGGCGATTTCCTGAACATTGATATTGGCATAAAGCCTGAATTTCAGGGCCTGGATCAAGGCGGGAATTCCTCCCCCCGGCTCTATACCCAGTCTTTTCATGATTCGTTTGGCCTCGATGACCGTGAATTTCTCCCAGGCTCTGCGGTCAAGCTCAATGGCCATATCCATTCCCAGTTCTTTTTCAACAGCTTGAAACCATAGTCCATCATGAGCCAGCCAGTTTTTCGAGGCGTCTTTAAGAACTTCCAGCAATTCTTCTTTGGAAAGGTCTTTGATTTCTTTTAATTTTTTCATGTTATCTGTTCCTTTCTTTGGTTTTTATTGAGGTTCATAATAGTCTTCATTTTCATAGAGGACTGCTTTTATTTTGTTTTCTCTCTTCAAGATGTCTATATATTTAAGAACTTCTTTTTTAGATCTCCCTAATGATTCAGAAATATCTTCAGCCGTGACAGGTCTTCTGTGTATGATATCCAAAATGAGGTCTTTAAGGTTCTCTTCTTCAGGGGTAAGGCCTTTTCTTTTAAAGTGAGCGACCATTTCACAGTTATTTCCCAGGAATTTTTTGATCTTTTCCATTTCTTCGCGGAGTAAAGGATGAGCCAATTTTTCAGATGGAGGACGGGTGACTGTATTGATTTGGACTTTATCCGGATTTATTTCATGAATGGCTTCTTTAAGAGCCTTCAAATGAGATTTGGAATCATTGATTCCTTTGACAAATATGATTTCAAGCCATAAATCTCCATGGAATTCTTTTCGGAATTTTTTTATCCCTTTGATGATTTTTTCTATTTTCAATGAAGGGTGGGGACGGTTAATTTTGTCAAAGATATCCTGAGTTGCTGCATCCAGTGAAGGGACGACTAAATCCGCTTGTTTTAGAGAGTCTCTCACATTTTTTTTGGATAACAGTGTCCCGTTTGTAAGAACGGCCACAGGAATATTCGTGATTTTCTTTATTTTGTTTATTAAAGATCCAATTTTAGAGTTTAATGTCGGCTCCCCTGAACCGGAGAAAGTAATATAATCTATACGGGAGGAGGAGCGGACCCTTTTTTTGATTTGAGATATAATTTCTTCTTCAGGGAAGTAGTCCTTAATGGTAACCGTTTTCTGGGTGGTTGGACCCAGCTGACAGTAGACACAGTCCAGGGTACATATTTTAAAGGGAATGATATCCACTCCCAGCGACAGGCCCAGCCTTTGCGAAGGGACAGGACCATATATGTATGGTTTTTTTATTTTCTGTAAAGTTTTTTCCATGAACTGATTTTTTTAACCCGAGTTATACAGGTTAATCTTAAAAATCATCCGGTCTATTTTTTAATCATGAGAGCTTCGATTTTATCTCGAAGCTCCTGCATGGTAAACATAAATCGTCGTCTGAGCCTTCCTAGACTTTCGCTGTAGGGAATATCAGCGGGAAGCCCCATTTCTTTTAAAATGGTTGATTTTGGAATTCCCGTCACTTTTTCAAGTTCCAGGAGAGTCATCTGCCCTGTAATGAGAATGCCTGTTCCATGTTCATCGAGCCGGCCTCGGGTTACCCGCTGCCTTTCCTCATAAAGACCTCTCCCCTCCTGAAGATGACTTTCCTCGCGAGCGGTTTCTTCTCCAGCAGCGGTTTCTTGACTCGGTTGTTCTTTTTTAGGAAGGCTGGAGAGTTCTACATTTATGACGGGAGTCTCTTGTTGAGAGGCTGCCAGATCTGTTTCTTTTTTGACCTGTTTTTCTGAGAGGGCACTGCTGCGTCCGAGGTCCCTGCCTCCTCCGGCACCATATCCCGCATATTTTTCTGCGTTTTTTGTGGAAAAGCTCCAGAATATCAAGGGAATCAGTAAAGAGATCACTGCGATTCCGACCAAAGCCGTCTTCCAGCTTTTCTTGAATATTTTTTTTGTCATGGCTTTGATCCATCCCCAGGAGAGTATGAGATGGATGATAAAAAAGAGGGTGAATGCGATTGAAATATAAAAATGAATATGTCCCCACTGATGAGCATGAAGCCCCAGAAAATACTTTTTACTTATGTCTGCGACAGGGCCTTCTGCAAGGAAAAGCCCCTGCACAAAGCCTATGAGGATTATTCCTATCATGAAAACGAAGAGAAGTGCATCTATGAAGTATTTTAGTTTGTTTTTATCCACTCTCTTCTTACTCATTCTCCTCCCCCTGTCCCAATCTTGTCCGGACAGACTGCCATATTTGTTTGATTTCTGTTGATGCAGGGGAGCTGTCATATTCAGTGAGAGGAATTCCTTTGACCATGGAATCTGAGACGTTAAGGTCAAAAGGAATTTTTCCTAAGAATGAGATTGAATTTTTTCGGCACCAGTTTTCAAGCTCTAAAGTTTTTTTGTTATTGAGGTCATATTTATTTATGATGCAGGCAACATCTGTATTAAAGTGATGGGCTGTTTCTATCACCCGTTTCATGTCATGAATTCCTGACTGGGTGGGTTCCGTGACAACGAAAGCCAGATCCACTCCGGAAAGGGAGGAGATAACAGGACAACCAATACCCGGAGGTCCGTCTATGATAATTAAATTTAAATGATATTTTTTGGCTATTTCTTGAGATTTGTTTCTGATTTCAGTGATCAGTTTCCCTGAAGCCTCTTCCCCGGGTCCGAGCTGGCCGTGAATAAATGGACCGTATTTTGTCTCAGAAACATACCATTCTCCGGAATCTGCAGGGTCCATAGCGATGGCCTGAGTGGGACAGATATGGGAGCAGACCGCACATCCTTCACAGGAAAGAGGGTCGATCAATATGCTTCCGTCATCATTTTCATGGATGGCATCAAAGCGGCATACATCCAAACATTCCCCACAGTCTATGCAGTCTTCTGGGATGAGCCGGGCCTTTTTTCCGCCGGAAAAGGGATACCTTTCTTTTATTATTGGATGGAGTAAAACATGAAGGTTTGCCGCGTCCACGTCACAATCTACCATTATTTTATTCTCTGCAAGATGAGCGAAAGAGGCAGACAAAATAGTCTTTCCTGTTCCGCCTTTTCCACTAATGATAACTAATTGTTTTAACTTCATATTTTAAATTTGTTTTTTTATTTGGTCAAATAAATGATGAAATTTATCTTTATATTCAGGGAATTTTTCGGATATGATTTTTCCATTGGAATAAGCTTCCGCTATCTTTTTATCCATAGGGATCTTCATGATCACATCTATGTTTTCTTTTCTGCAGAATTCGATCACATCCTGATTGCCTATGCCGTCTCTGTTAACAATCACCCCATATGGAATTTTTAGCTGATTTAAAACATTGACTGATATTTTTAAATCATTCAGCCCAAAAGGAGTGGGCTCCGTGACAAGAATACAATAATCGCTCCCTTTGATAGACTCTATGGCGGGGCAGGCTGTTCCAGGTGGAGCATCAATGATATTGAGAATCTTCGGGTCTATTCGCTTCTTGACTTCTCTTATTATGGGAGGGGACATGATCTGACCAATGTCAAGGATCCCTTGAATAAAATTTATATTCCCTGTTTTTCCGGATTCTATGATTCCGATTCTTTGTCCTTTCTCTATGATCGCTTTTTCAGGGCAGAGTAATGTGCATCCCCCGCATCCGTGACAGAGTTCCGGGAAGACCAGGACTTTGTCTTTTAAAACGGCCAGGGCATTATATTCGCAAATTTTCGCACAGTCTCCGCAGTAGGTACATTTAGAGTCAATGATCTCAGGTATCGGGGATAAAACCGGTTCGGACTCTGTGATTTTTGGTTTCAAGAAAAAATGGGCATTGGGTTCTTCGACATCACAGTCCAGAAAATTGAGATTAAATTTTTGCTGGAGTGCATAAGCGAGACTGACCGCAACGGTCGTTTTTCCTGTCCCGCCTTTTCCGCTGGCTATGGATATGATCATCAGATTGTTATCTTTTTCCCAACACCTATGTGAATGTAGTTTTTTCCATAAGCTTGCCTGAATAAATCCCTGGCTTCTTTTCCTGAGCAGTGGCAGGGTCCTGCTTTTTCAACGTTTTGTTCTTTGAAAACACGGATTATTTCTTCAATTTCATGATTTTCGAATCCAGTTAAATGGAATCCTCCAAAGATCATGTAGATTTCTTTTTTCGTTAACTCTTTGACTATTCGAATAATATTCACTATTCGGGGATGGGCACAAGCAGTGATTAATATAAGGCCTTTATTGGACTCCAAAATCAAACTTTGTTCATGGATCCAGCCTTTAATAACTCCAGTCGTGTAAACATTTTCTAAGATTTTTTGATAGGAATGGACTTCCTGATAAGAAGCGCCTAAATTTTTTATGGATTTTTTAAATTTTTTAGGGAAAAAATCGGGAAGGAAGACAGTTATATTGGGATTTTCTTTCAGAAGAGACGCGAGCCCTCCTATATGGTCTTTATGAGAATGGGAGAGAAATACGATATTGATTTTTTGGGGGGAAATGCCGAGTTTTTTCATATTAGAAAGAAGAATCTCTCCTTGATTACCGGTATCAAAGAGGATATTTTTTTGGGCTCCCTCAATAAAACATGAAAATCCCCAGTCAGTGTTTAATTCAGGATTAAATGGATTGTTATCATAAACCACCGTGAAGTTAAACTTTTTGCTTTGATGCATTTCTCTTCTTCATTATCTTATGAGATAGATTTGATTTTTAGCTGGACGTTTTCTCTGCCGCGTAACGTCACTTACCTCATCATTTTCGCGCCGCATTTAGGGCAGGTCATCTGGTTGCAGGGAATCCCTCTTTTATGGGGAGCTTTTGTCCCGCATTCCGGGCAGACGCATTGTCCGCTGGGCCCGAAACCCTGGCCGCCTCTTCCGCGGCCTCCTCCTCCTGGCCTTCGGCTTTCTTGCTGCATGGGATTTTCCTCCGTTAATTCGGGTTAGTTATAGTCCTCCATGATTTTTCGATCTTCGTCCATTAAGGGACCTGCGATTTCCCTCATGTTTGTTTCTTCCCAAAACGGAAGCTTTTCATGGGCTTTCAGATATTTCAGAGGAATGGGATGCGTTCCTATAATAACAGGGACGTGATAGTAAGTTTCGATAAATTGTTTGAAGTGACGGATATAAGGGCAGGGAGGGTAACCCACCACAAAGCCTGTAGCAAAGTGGATTGCTTCAGCTCCGTTTTTTATCATTTCTTCAGGAACATATTCAATATTTCCTCCTGGGCAGCCGCCGCAGGTCGAATATCCCACCACTTCAACGGGCTCATCTTTAGGGTATATGGAAAAAGCCCCCACTCGTTCTCTGAGGGAGCGGAAGCATTTTCCCCCTCCACAACTCTTATAGCGATCACATATGATGATACCGATTTTTTTCATTCTATCTCCTTTATCTGTGAGATAAACATATCTTATGATTTTTTTAAAGCTCTAATTTTATCCGCGATTTTCATAAAAGCCTTGCTGGCTGCTGAATCTGGATGTTTGTCAAGAAAAGATATTCCTTCATCCCCCAAAGCTACGATTTCAGGGTCAATAGGGATCGCTCCGAGAAAGGGAACCTTGAGCTGTTCAGCTGCCTTTTCTCCTCCGCCTTCTTTGAAAAGGTCGATTTTATACCCGCATTTTGGGCAGATCATACCGCTCATGTTTTCTATAATGCCGAAAACTTCCAGGTTTAGCTTTCTGGCAAAGGACACGGCTTTTCTGGAATCCATAACAGAGACTTCCTGGGGAGTCGTCACAATAATGGCCCCTGTCGCAGGAATGAGCTGAGCTACGGAAAGGGGCTCATCGCCTGTACCGGGGGGAGAATCTATGATAATCCAATCCAGATCACCCCAATTAACGTCTCCAATAAACTGCTGGATGGCTTTCATCTTCAAGGGTCCCCGCCATATGACAGGCATATCCTGATTTTCCAGCAAAAAGGACATGGAAATGATGGAGAGGTTTTTATTAATAGGAACAGGCTGGATGGCGTCAGCTGATGCCTGAATCTTCTTGCTTTCCACTCCCATCATTTTTGCCAGATTTGGTCCATGTATATCCACATCCAGCAGACCTACTTTTAAGCCTTTTCTTGCAAAGGCGAGTCCAAGATTGGCAGAAACAGTGCTCTTTCCGACTCCTCCTTTTCCGCTAAAGACTAGAACACGATTTCTGATTGTTTCCAATCTCCTCGTGACTTTTTCTCTTTGTTCTTTCATTTTATCTTCTTGGGATGCCATTCGTTCACCTCGATATTATATTTTTTTAATACATCCTTAATCTTGCCGCTCGCACCATGGATTGTTTTGATGTTTGCTGCTTGAAGAACTCTTTGTGCATTCGGCCCGATTTGACCTGTGAAAAGCACATCGACTTGATTTTCAGAGAGGAACTGAACTGATTTTGGCCCAACACCCTGTTGCAAGTTTTTGTTTGGATTATCCATGTATTTTATGCTTTTTGTTTGGGGGTCATAAATCAGGAAATAGAGGGCCCTTCCGAATCTTGGATCTATTTCATCTTCAATGCTGGTACCCTGAGCAGTAAAACATATTCTCATATCAGCATTGATAGATTTCTCTTCAGAGAGCTGTGTCTGAGGGTCAGGCTGCGCTTTTCTATGGTGATGCTCACATAAGTCTCTTCCATGATCCAATTCATTGTTTATAAATTTATCAATCACTTCATCAATACAGCCCTGTATTCCTATAATGGGTTCAATATTTTTTTGACGGAATAGGTCTTGTGCCCGCGAACCCATACCTCCAGCAATGACACAGTCCACATCCATTTCAGAAAGATAATGAGGCAGATATCCGGGACTGTGCCCAGGATTTTTGACCTCTTTTCTTTGGATGATTTTACCGTCGCTGATTTCCACAATTATGTAGTTAGTACATCTTCCAAAATGTGCGGAGACCTGGTTTCCTTCTGTAGATATAGCCAAGATCATCATTCACTCCTCATTTAGTGGTTTGTCCGTGTTACTTAATATCTGATTATAACATTTGGATAGATTCTTGTTTTCTCTCTTTACTTTTATAAGAATCGAAATAACACTGTATCACTTTTTCTTTTTAATTTCTTCAATTCTTTTTGAAATTTCTTCAAGTTCATTCTTTAAGTATTCGGACTGTTCCTTGAGCATTTTCATTTCATCTTCAACTGGAATGTTGGGTGTTTGGGTCGGATAAGCTGGGTAATTGGGAGCATTGGCGGGTCCAGGGGAATATCCCCAACCTCGTCCATAACCAAATCCCATGCCTCGTCCGTAGCCGTATCCCATACCTCTTCCGCGGCCAAGTCCCAAACCTCTTCCAAATCCTAAGCCGCCGCCTGGCCTTGTGTAACCCGGGGCATTATATCCAGTGCAGTAACCGAGTCCTCTTCCGGTTCCTGGCCCTTGACCTAACGGTCCTGTTCTATCTCCTGCTGGCATAAAACTCACCTCCTTTCCTGGCATTGTTTGCAAATGCCAAAGAATTCAAAATTATGATCCGTTATTTTAAAACCATGCATTTTTTGTAATTTTTGCTCTGTTCTTTTTATGAGTTCTAATTCTTCTTCCACAAAATCTGAGTAATCGATTATTTTTCCACATTGAGTGCAGATGAGATGATGATGATGTGATTCTTCAGAATCAGTGATCAGCTCGTACTTATTTTCGCCTGAGCTGAGCGGTATTTTGTTGAGATATCCCATTCTTTCAAGAAGATCTAGAGTTCTGTACACAGTGGTCAATCCTATCCCGGGATATATCCTAAAAAGATTCTGGTATATCTCTTTAGCACTCAAGTGCTCTGATGTTTTGCTTAAAAGATTAAGAATGGCTTCTCTTGGAGCTGTCCATCGTGAACCTCTGCCCCTAAACTGTCTTTTCCATTTATGAGCTGGCATGATGACCACTTTCTATTTTCTTATTGATAATGATAATCATTTTCAATAATATTATAATTTTGATTGACTCTCTTGTCAAGTCAAGTATGTCAATGATTCTGAATTGTTCACGAGTTAAGGTGGCTGAAGATGCAAGGCGTGAAAGCAAAAAAAAGATGATTGTCGCTATTTTTGATGACTGGCTCAGGTTATTTTAATTTGACTAAAAAAAGTGAGAGGTTATATACTTTTATAAAATGATTTAAGATTGGTGATAAGATGCCTGAATATGGAGAAAAGGAAGCCAAAGCCGGTTTAAAAGTAAAGTTGCCTCCCCTAGAGACTTTTCCCAATCAATTTCCAGATTATGAAATCAAAATAGAGATCCCTGAATTTACCTCAGTTTGTCCCAAGACAGGGCTTCCGGATTTTGGAAAAATCATCATCCGATACACGCCCAATAAAAAATGTCTTGAACTCAAATCAGTGAAAATGTATATTCTTGCTTACAGGAACCTAGGGATATTTTACGAGAATGCCGTGAACCGTATTCTGGACGATGTGGTCAAGGCCTGTCGTCCTGTCAAAGCGGTGGTGACAGGAGAGTTCAATCCCAGGGGAGGGATTTCATCTGTGGTGGAAGCGGTCTATCCCCCTTCAGGTGAGAGGAAGGATGGGAGTGATTCAAAAAAATAGCTTAGGGATACCAATCAATTGAATACTAAAGGACTGGTCAGATCCGCCCGACCCAAGCAGTGGATTAAAAACTTTTTTATCTTTGCCCCTCTTATTTTTTCTCAAAATCTTTTTGATGTCCCTCTGTTGATCCGATCAGCCATTGCTTTTGCAGCGTTTTGTCTTTTATCCAGCTCTTTATATATTCTGAATGATATTCGGGACCTAGACGAAGACAGACACCATCCTATTAAATCAATGAGGCCTCTGGCATCCGGAGAGATCAGCAAAACTCAGGCCTGGCTGGCTTTTGGTGTTCTCTTGATTTTGAGTATCGGGGTTTCTTTTCTGTTTCTGAATCAAAAATTTATGTTTGCGGCTTTGATTTATGTGATTCTCCAGTTTAGCTATTCTTATGGACTCAAGCATGTCATCATCCTGGATGTTTTCATTATAGCGGCAGGGTTTATCATTCGGGTTATTGCAGGGGGATTTGTCATCAATATTCAAATCTCTGACTGGCTTTTGATCTGTACTCTTCTTTTAGCACTGTTTTTGGCTTTGAGTAAAAGAAGACATGAGATGATTTTATTGGGCGAAGATGCGGTTAACCACAGGCCTATTTTAAGGGAGTATTCCCCTTATCTTCTGGATCAGATGATCGCAGTGGTCACAGCATCGACCGTGATTGCCTACTGCCTTTATACTATTTCTGAAGAGACTGTGTCTAAATTTGGATCGACCGAACTGATCTATACGGTTCCCTTTGTTATTTACGGAATTTTCCGTTATCTCTACCTTATTCACCAGAGGGCTCAAGGAGGCACACCCGAGACACTGATTATTAAGGATAAGCCTTTACTGCTCGATGTTTTTTTATGGATTGTGACTGCCGGAGTTATTATTTATGGGAGTTGAGTCTGAAGGAAATTAATTATTTTTATATTTAAAATTAAATAAATTCTAAAAATTTTAATAAAATGTAATTTTGTCATCTTTAAGGGGGAGTAATAAACAAAAAATCATCTATAGATTCACCCTTTGTGGTGATTGAATTATAAAAGTTTTTTTGGCAAAATCGATGAAAAAAAAGATAATTTCAAGATGCATCAAGATATCTCAGATAAAAAAATTTTTATTTATTCAATAGGATTTTATTCTCTTCTTTTCCTGATTGAATTATATGCTGATTTTTTTAATTACATATCTGATTATTCAAAATGCAAGCTCTCTACAACTTTTATTACCAAAATCAAAGAAAGTCTGAGTCTCATCAGAATCAATATCGTCATATATGTGGGGTTGCTTCTTTTTTTATATTTTTTGACTGCTTTACTGAATTATCACTATGTGAAACTTGCTTATAAAGCTCTGACAAAAAATAGAAAGGAATCTCGGATTCCCTTAAAAGCTTTTCTTTTTATGGGAATAAATGTGATGTTTATTTTTATTGTATATTCTTTAAACTTTACTATTTACCCATCCTCTAAGGTGACTCGATTTTTGAGTATTTTTTTAAATAATAATCATTATTTTATATATTATGTCATTTTTTTGGTATTTTTGGGACTTTATTTCTTAATATTTATTTTTTTGTGTTTTCGGTTTGGAACAAAAAAAATCAAAATAATTGCCCCATTTCTTATAGGCCTTATTCTTTTGTCTAATTTGGATCCTTGCTTTTATGCCAAAAATTTGTGGACAAATATTGCTCCAGGGAAGAAGATCAATTCGGGTCCGAATTTAATTTTTATAGGCATGGATTCTCTTAATCCTGACCATACAAAATATTTTGGTTATCCATACAACACCACTCCTCATTTGGATGAATTTATGGAGAAGAATTTAGTTTTTTCGAATTGTTATACTCCTTTGGCAAGGACCTTCCCTTCGTGGTATTCCATATTGACTGGTAAATATCCAAAGAGTACAGGTGTAAGATATAATCTTATTAAAAGAAATTTTATATCTCCTGATGCAGTCACTATCCCTCAATATTTGAAAAATAATTACAATTACTTTACTGCCTATTTTACTGACGAGACACGTTTCTGCAATATTACAACTGATGATGGATTTGATTATTTGAGACATCCTGTCATGGGAGTCAAGGATTTTATATTTGGCAATTTTCATGATTTTAGTCTGACAAACGTTTTTTTAAACAATCCTTTAGGATATAAAATCTTCAAATTTACTGATATCAATCGGGCAATCTATCATATGTATAATCCTCGTTTCTTTCGGAATGATTTATGTGAATTTGTGGATAAGTTAAAGAAAAAAGAAAGATTTTTACTAACTGTGCATTTTTGTGCTCCACATTGGCCCTATGATGCAAGTTCTCCTTATCCATATTTATTTGATACAAAAGAGAATGTTCAATACGGCTCTTATGATGGAACTTTAAAGATGGCTGATGATCAGGTTGGCAAATTCATAAAAGTATTAAAAAAGAAAGGATTGTATGATAATTCAATCATAATTATTCTCTCTGATCATGGAGAGACAATTGGTGGACATGGGACTAATTTGAAAGATAGCGCTCAGAATCGTATCCTTCTTACAATCAAGCCTCAATTCCAAAGTCTCCATAAAGAGATAAATGACCTAGTAAAAACCATAGATATAGCTCCTACGGTATACGAGTTTTTGAATATTGAAACTTCTCTTGATTTCGATGGAAAAAGTCTCCTTCCTCTTATAAAAGGGGGGGGAAAAATTCCAAGATACGATCCAATAATAATGGAAACAGGTTTTTCTATAGATACCCCAGGTGGCGCAGGACTCGCCCTTCAGGAAATGGTGACACAGGGGATCGCTTTTTATGAGTTTGACAGGAGAGGTATTATTACAGTTCAGAAGAAATTTAATGATATATTAGTAAGAAGAAAGCAGAGAGCCTTACAGACCGCTGAATGGAAATTAGTATTAGAACCTCAAGTTAGAGGGGAGGATTTGTCCTTTAAGATACAATTGTTTTCTTTGAAAGATGATCCTCTATGCAAGAATGATGTCTCAGATAAATATCCAGAAATTTGTTCAGAGCTTTTCCAAAAACTTAGAAATCATTACAGAAATGAACTGCAGTGAATATCAATAATCTATTTTGTGATGGTTTAAAAATCTTATTCCAGGTCATAAATTTTATGAAGCTGGATTGAAATTCTTATATTTTTGAACCCCCTGATTAAAGATTCCTTAAGCAGACTCACTCCTTTGTCCAGACTCCATTTTTCATTGGATTCAGGCTGAAGCAGAATGGGGACTTTCTTTGGAAAGGCATTCCTCATTTTTTGAATAACCTCCAGATCCAGTTCCTGACTCACCACCAGCTTTACTTCTTTGGCTTTGTCTGTGAATTCGGTTCGAAAGAAATATTCAGGCGGTTTGGGAGATAGTGTGTACCAGTCCACAGGAAGGTCCTGGTATTGAGTGGCATTGGTTTCAATCTGGATTTTCATCCCCATTTTTTTTAAGGCCTCTGTGAGCTCTTTTAAATCCTGCACAAGGGGTTCCCCTCCAGTCAGACAAACCCACTCGGATGGAAATTTCTTATTTTCTTTTTTCACTCTTTTTATTATTTCCTCAACACTGACCTTCTTCCCACCCTTCCAGGCGTATTTGGTGTCACAGAAGTCACACCTGAGATTGCATCCGGTCAGTCTGATGAATAGAGTAGGTTCTCCCTGGCGCAGACCTTCCCCCTGGATGGACGAGAAGATTTCAGTTATCTTCAGAGTATGTGGCTGAGGCATCTTCAGATTCCCAAACAGTGACAGATTTAACTGGAAATTTCTTTTTTAATTCTCTGAAAAAATGCTGGGATAGATTCTCTGCTGAAGGATTGAAGTCATACACTTCATTTAAGAAAGTATGGTCAGGCATCAGTTCATTAAGAGCCTGTTTGATGACTTTAAAATCAATCCCAATTCCAATTTTATTCAGATTTTTCACGGAAACCTGAACTTCTACATGAAAGGTATGCCCGTGTAATTTTTCGCATTTTCCTTCATATCCTTTTAATAAATGGGCAGCCTGGAATTTATCTCTGACTTTAAGTGTCCAGCTCATAGTTTTCCCTCTTTTTCTAGTCTTGCGATCAAATGATCTTTAAGGCCTGCTTCTTTCCATGCTTTCTGGCGCATGAAGCAGGCCGGACATTTCATGCAAGGAATTTCTTTTCCTGAGTAACAGGATATTGAATAAGAATAATCTGCTCCCAGAGAAAGACCTTGTTTTATGATTTCTGATTTCTTTTTTTGGATTAAAGGAGCCTTGATGATAAATTTAGGCTCGGATTGGCTCGCGGATGTGCCGATGTTGATGCATTTTTCCATAACTTCAACAAATTCTTTTCGGGTATCCGGGTAAGCCGGAGAGTCGATCACATTGAATCCGCAGACAATCTCATAAATCCCATTCATTTCTCCCCAGGCAGCCGCTAAGGAGAGAAAGATGCCGTTTCGAAAAGGCACATAGGATGAGGGAAGTTTTTTGTTTGGATCATATTCAGGAACAGGAATGTTTTTATCTGTGAGAGAGGATCCGCCGATCTGAGTCAAATCTACGTTCAGTATTGTTTGAGGAATTCTCATTTTTTCTATCAGATGTTTTGAGAGGTTTATTTCGATGCGGTGCCTTTGTCCGTAGTCAAAAGTCAAGGCATGGACTTTTTCGCATCTCTTTTTTGCCCAGAAGAGAGCGGTGGTGGAGTCAATGCCTCCAGAGAAAAGCACCGCGCATTTTTTCATTTTTGAATTCCTCTCCTGATAATAAACCTGAATTATTCACGAGTCAAGGCTGCTGCAGATGCGAGGCACAAGGCATGAAGGCGGGGTTCTTCACTGCGGATGCCTTTTAACGAAGCAGATGCCGTAAGATTGGCTCGCCTCAGTGGTAAAAAAACGGCGATTAAAATGAAAGTAATCACAAATAAAAACATTTTAGTTGTTGTTTATATATAGAGTGTGTGTATCCTTGAAAGCAAAACAAAAAAATGATCATCGCCATTTTTTTATGAATAGGTCAGGTAGAATATGCCGGGCCTTTTTTCAAGAAGCTTTACTTGAGAGAGTCATTTTGTCATAATATTTTCTTTTAAAATTTAGAATAAATGGATGTTCTCCCATGGTCAAAGAGAAAAAAAAAGCAGAACAAAAAAAAGAGGGCCCGGATACATTGAATCATGGGTTTGATTTAATAGACGCTGTGAGTGAAGGACAGGATATCACTGTGCGTGACGACCAGTATGATTATTACTGGATTGAAGATGCGGCTAAGATGTGCCGAAAAAAAGGGCGTCGGTTTCGTCTTCTTGATACCGGAAAATTTGAAAAGATAGATTTGATGTGGTTGATCGATTCAGGATTGGATTTTTATACAGATGATAAAGCAGGAAGGGATTTTACAGAGCTTGAAGAATTAGCCATCGAGTGCAAAAGGGGAAATTCCTCTTTTGCCTATCTTCAGACCGAAGAGTTTGGCGGGGATGCCGATTCAGAGTCTTTGATTTTTTCAGGGCTTAAAACCATGGCTCGGACAGGTGTTTTTCTTTATGTGACCAGTAAAGGAGTCAAAACTGAATTAGACTGCCTAAAAGATCTTGCTGAGAGCTGTCGGGAAGGAGGAACCCGTCTCGTTTATTATCACCATGGAGAGTTAGATCCGATTTTTGTTGAGATCGCAAATTATGGAGTTTGGATACATATTTCGGAAAAATCCATAAATAAAGAGCAGAGGCTTTTACTTTTGGAAATAGCCCGGAGCGCTGGTCTTAGGGGGGGAGGGTTGATCGTTCATCTTGAGAATCCTGTGGAGTATGATCTGGTTAAGGAATTAATGGGAGCGGGAGCCTATATTATTTTTCTTTATGCTCAGTTTGATTACAGATCGCCTTTTAGAAAATTAGAGAATCAAGCGAGACAGAAAAAGTGTCATTTCAGGGCCTATTATCTTCAGCACGATTATTTTCTCTAAACCTGAACTATTCATAAAAAAATGGCGATGTCTTTATTATCATTTTATTTTCAGCGATATAAACGATATCTTCAAGAACAACGATTTGAACATTTTTCTTGTTTGTATTTTCAATTTTAATCGCCATTTTTTTACCTTACAGGTGAGCTGATATGAAATTCAGATATGGCTTATGTTTGCTGAAGATTTTTTACGCCTAGCAATCTCAGCTTGTGAATTATTCAGGTAAAATAGTCTTTTCTTAAAATAACAGAAAATCTTTCCAAAATGTTCATATTTCTATATAATCTTAGTTTAAATTTGGATGATTCGTAAAAAGAGAAGACATGGTGATTGAGAAGCGAGAAACGTAAAATGAAAGGACAAAACATACAAAAAGATCCACAAGGACAGTCTCCTTTAAAGGCTTTGGAAAAGATAAAAAAAGCTGAGGAGCTGGCCGATCAAAGCATTCGGACGGCTCGTGAGGAGACATCTCAAAAAATAATTCAGGACGCCCAAAAAGAGGCCGAGAGCATGAGAGATCGAATCATGGAATCGGCTAAAAAAGAGGCCCAGAAAAAGAGAGAGGATGCCGTTAAGAAAGCATACCAAGAAGCTGAGAAGATACAAAAAGAGGCTGAGGATGAAATTTCAGCTCTTCGCAAGAAAGCAGACAAATTAAAGAATAAAGCTGTTAAAAAAGCAGTTGAGCAGATCAGGGAGTATTTTAAAAGCACAGGAATTTGATCCATGGCTGTCGCGAATATCAAGAAAGTCCAGATTATAGGGCATTCCCCGGTTAAAATGGGTTTTCTTTCCTCACTGCAGGAACAGGGTTTGATTCAGATCGAGGAAGCTGATTTTGATGGACTTGGATTGAATATGCCGCCTCAAGAAGAATCCAAGCTCGAGCATCATTTGTTCCAGCTTTCTCATACCATCGCTTTTCTTTCCAAGTGGGAAGAAAAAGGATTGGCTGAAAAGATTTTATTGGAGAAACCGCAGCTCCCTATTTCTCAGAGAAAGGAAGTTTTGAAATTTGATTATGTTTCTGTGATGGAGAAGGCTGAGAAATTGGAAAAGGACAAGAAGGATATTTTTACCCGAAATAAATATCTCGATAAGGAAAAAAGAATATTAACTCCCTTTGAAAGTTTGGATGTCCCCATAAAGAGTCTGGAGCCAACAAAACTCTCTGAGATGCGGCTGGGCACGGTTCCTTTATCAGAACTCAACAATCTTAAAGAGATCCAGGAAAACCAGGAATTATGGTTCAGCATCCTTTATCAAGGGAAAAGAGAAGTTGTGCTTTTATTGATATATCTGAAGAAAAAAAAAGAGGAATTTGAAGAATTACTCAGAGAAATGTCTTTTGATCCGTTCTATTTTTCAGAGACTGTTTTAACACGAGCGGCTTCCTCTGATTTGGTTTCAGATATCCTAAGAAAATTAGAGCAGGAAATAGAACAGGGAGAAAAAGAAGCGGCTGAAATTGACAAAGAGGCCAGAGAGCTCAGTTTAAAATACAGAGAGAAATTGATGCTCGTTTATGACAGCTTGTGGAACGAAAGAAACAAAAATAAATTTTCTCTGTTTTTAGGTGAAACAAAGTCAGCATTTTTCTTGGAAGGATGGATCCAGGAGAAACACATTAAAAGTTTGAAGCAGAAGCTGGAATCGTATTCTGAATCCATTGAATATTTTTTCCGTTCTCCTCTTCCTGAAGAAACTCCCCCTGTGGTTCTGAATAATCCCCCGGTTGGAAAGCCTTTTGAAATTGTGACCAAGCTGTATGGTCTTCCAAGCAGAGGTTCTTTGGATCCCACCATGTATTTAGCTCCTTTCTTTTTCGTTTTTTTGGGATTGACCGTGAGTGAAGCAGGCTATGGATTATTGGTTACCCTCTTGAGTCTGCTTTACCTCAAATTTGCAAAACCCAAAGGCGGTTTGAGAAATTTTCTTATCCTGCTTGCCATTGTGGGGGTGGCGAATATCTTTCTGGGGAGTATGATGGGGGGATGGTTTGGATTCCCTGTTCCTTCTTTGATGGTTATCGATCCATTAAAAGACCCTTTATCTTTTCTCATACTTTCTTTGGTGCTCGGATTTATTCAGGTGTGGTTTGGAACCCTGCTGAAAATGTTGACGAACATAAAACAGAAAAAATATCTCAATGCCGTTTTTGTTCAAGGAGGATGGCTGATTCTGCTTCCCAGTCTGGTTCTTTATTTTTTAGATAAAGCTCCTCTATGGGGATATCTCTCCATTGCAGGGGCTTTGGGGATTGTGTTTTTTGCTTCTCCCAGCCCGAACATTTTTTCAAGGTTTTTTGGTGGCTTGTACAGTTTATACGATATATCCCGGTACCTTTCAGATGTGCTTTCCTATTCTCGGCTTCTTGCTTTAGGGCTGGCTACCACAGTCATAGCCATGGTGGTCAATACTTTATGCGAAAGTGCTCTGGGTACTCCTGTGATCGGATGGTTTTTTGCCGCATTGATCTTTGTCATCGGGCATTCATTCAACTTAGGAATCAGCTTCCTGGGTGGGTTTGTTCATTCGATGCGGCTTCAGTTTGTGGAATTTTTCAGTAAATTTTTTGATTCAGGAGGACAGCCTTTTAAGCCTTTTGAATTAGAAAATGAGTATACGGAGTTTACATAAATTAATTTTTTAATATATGATGAGACTCAACCTGGATTATTCACGAGTTGAGGTTATGAGCTTAATGAAATTCAGGTGGGGCTGAAGCGACTTTGAAGATTCAGCCTTCTGATGAGTTTTTCGAGGGAATCCAGCGGAGCTGGACGGTGAGTATGTCTGACCCACGGACGGGGGGAGTTACGGAGCCGCCGAGAAAAACGAAGAAGAATGGCGTTAAGAATCTGAACGGAGCACAAGCCATATCTTAATTTCATATAAGCTCGCCTAAACGGTAAAAAAAAGTCGATTAAAATAAAAACACAAACAGGAAAAATATTCAAGTCATTGTTTTTGAAAAAATCTTGTACATCGCTGAAAATAAAATGATAATGAAAATATCGCCATTTTTTTATGAATAGTTCAGGTAATATAAATTTAATCATTTAACAGTTTTTTTAGGGTTTTGGCATTAAAGACAGAATAGGCTTTAAAATCATTGTTGAAGTAAAGATAACATTCTTGAGCATCAGACTCTTTGATAACCTCAGCCCATTTTTTCAATTCTTCCTCCGTATAATTATATTTGTATCCCCCGGTGAGCCCATGGAATCTAAAATAGGCTGTATCAGATGTTTTGATCATTTTATCCGGGACTTTTGATGAGGATACTGTGCAGAATGTGACATGGGATTCTCTCAATATATTGTAGATTTCTTGGGTGTACCAACTTTCATGTCTGAACTCCATGACGTTTTTAAATTCAGGAGACAGATCAGACAAAAAATCTTTCAGGAGTTTTCGATCCATTTCCAGTGATGGGGGCAGCTGAAATAATAGAGTTCCTAATTTATCTCCAAGTTTTTCTGCGAGGATGTAAAGATATCTCACATCATTTTTAACATTTTTAAGGCGTTTTCGGTGGGTAATCTGTCGGTTTGCTTTGATTGTGAATTTGAAATGGTCGGGAGTTTTTTCTTTCCAGTTTATTATCGTTTCTGGTTTTGGAAAGCGGTAAAAGGTCATATTGATTTCAACAGTGTTGAAATGCTGGGAATAGTAGGATAAAGTATCTTTTTGGGAAAGACCTTTGGGATAAAAACGTTTTTTCCAGTGAGAATAACTCCAGCCTGAAGTCCCTATGTAAGTGCCCATACATCCCTAATTTAATTCAAATTGGATTTATTTTCAAATTTAAATTATGAGAAACGAAAGCAACTTAATTGATGATCGCAGGCATATATAAGTCTCGTGCTTGTCAAAATGAGATCGCCTACCTAAAGCTTGAAGAGTTGATAAAACCGTGTAAAAAACCTATCGGTCATGGGAATTGACATTTAGAAAAAAAATCCGATATTAAGAGCGAATGATAAAATTCGTTTCTTTTTTATTTTTTGACAGCCTTCTGGCCGTTTTTTTGATTATCTTTATAGGGTGCGGGGATCAGATATATGCCTCTAAAATTAGGAATGGAGATGAAACGGACAATCCTGAAAAGATCATCATCAAGATCTATGAGGAAGTCAAAGAGATTGGTCTAAGAGAGGGAGAGGAATTTATAAAAAGAGAGTTCCATTTTGACCTGGATGGAAAAGAGCAGAACAGAGAAGAGCATGTTTTGGTATTCAGTTATAATTCTCTGGGGAAGCAGGTGTTATCCCTTCAAATCACTTATTACGAATATGAAAATAATAATAAATATCAGGGAAGAGCCCGAGATATCAAGGATATAACCTGTTTAATAACAAAGGATAGCGCTGAGATAACAGAGTGCCATTACTCACAACAGCAAATAAAGGAAATTCTGCCGAAGATTCTGAAGGGGATAAAAAAAGAAAAGGAACTTTTAAAGCTGGTCCATAAGGAACAATAAGGAAGATAGGCTTTAATCTTCCAGCCTATGAACAAGAAGACCGCTTCTCAATTTAGGTTCAAACCAGGTTGATTTAGGGGGCATTACTTTTCCCGAATCAGCGATAGCCATTAACTCTTTAACTGAAGTGGGGTGCATGGCGAAAGCAACTTTAAATTGCCCGCTGTCCACCAATCTTTCCAGTTCTTTCAAACCCCTGATTCCACCCACAAAATCAATATCCTTACTGGTTCTGGGATCTTTGATTCCAAAAAAAGGATTCAGGAGGTGTTTTTGAAGATAAGAAATATCTAAACTCTCCACAGGATCATCCTGTTCAACCATTTCTGGATTGACCTTCAATTTATACCACGTTTGATTAAAATACATACCCAACTCGCCTTTTTTCTTAGGCTTATAAGCTTTTGGGCCTATTTTCTTGACAATAAAGTTTCTATCCAATGTATCAAACAGTTCTTCAGGGCTGTGTCCGTTGAGGTTTTTAAGCACTCTATTATAATCCATAATGTGAAGCTGATTATCAGGGAATAAAACCGCAAGGAAGAAATTATACTCTTCATCCCCAGTGTGGTTTGGATTGGCTGCTTTTCTTTTTTCAGCTACCTTAGCTCCGGAAGCAGACCGGTGATGACCGTCAGCTACATAGATAGGATCAATTTTTTGGAATTCTTTGATGATTTCATTGGACAGAGCATCGTCTTCGATGACCCATACTGTGTGTTGGATTCCATCCGAAGCGGTAAAGTTATAAACAGGTTTTTCTTTTATAACTTTTTTAACTAAATTGTCTATGCAACCTTTGGCTCTATATGTCAAAAAAACAGGTCCTGTATTCGCGTTGGTTGTGTCCACATGCTTGATTCGGTCTGCTTCTTTGTCAGGTCGGGTGTGTTCATGTTTTTTGATAACATCTTTATTGTAATCTTCAGCAGAAACGCATCCTACGATTCCATACTGATCCCTATTGCCCATTTTTTGTTTGTAGATATAAAGTTTAGGGCGGTCTTCTTTGATCAAAAAACCTTGTTCGATAAACTTATTGAGATTTTTCCTTGCTTTCTCATAGACCTGATCTGAATAAAGGTCGGTATTTTCTGGAAGGTCCACTTCAGGTTTAACCACATGAAGAAAGGAATAAGGATTGCCTTTGACCATTTCTCTGGCTTCCTCGCTGTTGAGCACATCATAAGGGTAGGAAGCGACTTTTTCTTCCAATCCTTTTTTGGGTCTCAGAGCCTTAAATTTTTTTAATACGGCCATAATCAACTCCTCTTGTTTTATTAACGGTATATTATCTTGGTATCCATCAATAAAATGAACTGACTGCAATTTTCTATCCAAGCCAGTTAACCTGAACACTTCAGACTCTAAATATATCATAACTTCAAGATTATCCCAATATTTTTATAAGCCACATTAATTCTTGTAACCATTCATGGATTTATTTTATTGAAATCCAGAGGCAACCAAATGGATTGGTTTTCCGTATATAGAGATGAAATTAAAGTGGAGATGATGAAGACAGAGAAAAAAGTGAGGTGTGAACTCATGAGAAATGTGCTGTTAATTTTGTTACTTGCGGGTATACCTTTATTTTCCGCTGCAAAAACTGTAGAGGCTCCTGAACCTGATCCCATCATGGCCCTAAGGACAGAAAAGGTTGTAAAGATAGATGGAATTCTTGAAGAAAAAGTCTGGCAAAATGGAGGGTGTGCTGGATTTATCCAAACAGACCCTATTGATGGCTCCAAACCTTCAGAGAAGACTCGTGTTTGGATGGCTTATGACCAGGAATATCTTTATGTGGCGGCCTTTCTTTATGATTCTCAACCTGAATTGATTCAAGGACGACTGGGGCGCAGAGATGATTTTGTGGATTCTGATTGGTTTATTTTTGCTGTGGATCCTTATTTTGATCGAAGAACAGGTTATCAGTTTGCTGTCAATCCATCTGGTTCTATTGTAGATGGAACTCTTTATAATGATATAAACGAGGATACCACTTGGAACGGTGTCTGGGATTGGGCTTCTCATATCAATGATCATGGATGGTGTGTGGAAATAAAAATTCCATTTGACCAGCTAAGGTTTCCCAAAAAAGAGGAGTATGTCTGGGGGGTTAATTTCCGCAGAGTGATCTTGAGAAAAAATGAAAAGATAACTTATGTTTGGGTTCCTAAGGAAGAAAGCGCTTATGTGTCTCGTTTTGCAGAACTTAGAGGAATCAAAGGAATCAAACCAGGGATGCATATTGAACTGCTTCCTTATGCAGTGAGCCAAGCCCATCTCAGCCCTGAACAACCGGGGAATCCTTTTGAGACAGGAAAAAAATTTTTAGGAGATGCTGGATTTAATTTTAAATTGGGATTGAAAAGCAATCTCACTCTAGATGCGACTGTTAATCCGGATTTTGGGCAGGTTGAGGTGGATCCGGCTGTCATTAATTTAAGTGCATATGAGACTTATTATGAAGAGAAAAGGCCTTTTTTTATCGAAGGAGCTAATATTTTCAATGCTTTTGGCATGGGCGGACTTCACATGAATGCCAATATCAATTGGCCTTCACCTTCATTTTTTTACAGTCGGCGTATAGGAAGATCTCCTCAGGGATCTGTGAGCAGATCAGGTTATGTGGATTACCCTGAAGTTTCGACCATCTTGGGAGCTTTCAAGCTTACTGGAAAGGTATTGAATGGATGGGATATAGGGTTTATTAATGCCCTCACTTCCAGAGAATATGCAGAGATTGATTCAGAAGGCATGAGATTTCAAGAAGAAGTGGAACCTCTGACCTATTATGGAGCGCTCCGAGTCCAGAAGGATTTCAATGAAGGAGCCCAAGGGATTGGAGTTATGGCTTCTTCTGTTAATAGAGATTTGGAGAACCAGAGTCTTAATGAGGCCCTCAACAGGAATGCCTTTTCTTTGGCCGTTGATGGGTGGTCTTATCTGGACAAGAAAAGGTCGTGGGTGGTTTCGGGCTGGTTCGGAGGAACCCGATTAGGAGGCAGTTCATCGGCTATTTTTAGACTACAGCGGTCTTCTCTCCACTATTTTCAGAGGCCGGATGCATCGCATGTTAAGTTAGATGAGAATGCGACTTATCTAAATGGATGGGGAGGACGTTTCAATCTGGCCAAACAAAGAGGGAATTTTGTATTAAGTTTGGCGGTTGGCGCTCTGTCTCCTGGGTTTGACCCCAATGATATTGGATTTCAATCATCCGCATCAGATGTCATCAATGCTCATCTTATAGCAGGATATATTCAGCCCCACCCTGGGAAGGTTTTCCGGAATTGGATGATATTTGGTGGCCCTTTTGCTAACTATGACTTTGGTGGGAATAAAATTTGGGAAGGTGTTTTGCTTTCGTTTGAAGGGCAGTTTCTCAATTACTGGAGTTTTAACACCATGCTGGCCTATAATCCCGAGACTTATAATAAAACCTTGACTAGAGGAGGTCCTTTGACTGTGAATCCATATGGCTACCAAATCGATGCTAGTTTTTCAAGTGACAGCCGGAAACCCGTGATCTTTTCTATGAGCAACAGTTTTTACAATAGCCCTCAGGAAGGATTTAATTTAAGTTCAAGTATTTTTTTAAAATGGAAGCCTCTCAGCAACATCAGTCTCCAAGTAGGTCCTGGAGTTTATGTCAGAGAGTCAGATGTTATGTGGGTGACCCGAGTGGACGATTCTTTGATGACAGAAACATATGGAACAAGATATGTTTTTGGAAACATAAAACAGAATACTCTTTATACCGAAATAAGACTGAATTGGACCTTTACTCCGAAGCTAAGCTTTCAGCTCTATCTCCAACCTTTTATAGCAGTGGGAGAATATGATGATTTCAAGGAGCTGGCAGAACCTAGGACTTTTAAATACCATAGCTATGGAGAAGGAGACTCCATTATTCAACATAAGGATGGATCTTACCACGTTGATCCAGATGGGAGTGGGCCGGCGTCCGAATTTTCATTTTATAATCCAAATTTTAATCTAAAGTCTTTACGGGGGACATTGGTATTCCGATGGGAATATCATCCAGGGTCCACTCTCTTTTTTGTTTGGACCCAGAACCGTGCAGATTATTCCCATCCTGGGGACCTTCTACTCGGCCGCGACTTAAGAGATCTCTTTACAGCCCCGGGGGATAATATTTTCCTGATTAAATTCTCTTATAGGTGGAGTCATTAAGGACGAAATTCAGGTCTGGCTTGTGCTCCCAGAGACTTTATGAGAGGAAAAGGCAAAGGATTCGTCACCCGTTCGATTCCCCAGCGAGGAATCTCACTCCCGCTCAGTCTTCGCTCTCCTCTAAAGAGGAACCCTGCCCGCTCAGCCCTCACAGGGGATTCCTCATCCCTTGCCCTTCTCCTCTATAGCCATCTCAGCTCATGAATAATCCAAGATCCAATTTAAAAAGTTAACAATGTGTAGCTTCATAAGATTCAGGTGTAGCTTCAACTCCCAGAGACTTTATGAGAGGGGAAGGGCATGAAGACGTGTTCTTTCGCTTCGAATGAATCGGTACGAATAAATTAGGTTTTGGATAAATCTCGCAGAAGAGACCGGCAGGCTTTTGGCGATTCAATGAAAAAGCGGGCTTGAGTAGGTCCATATCCTATTTTTATGGAAAATGCACATGAAGGCAGGGCTTTAAACAGATCCTCGTCAGTCCAATCGTCTCCTAGAGCAAGGATAAAATCCCAATTTTTCATTGTTAAAAAATGCTGGGCAGCTATTCCTTTATTGATACCGGATTCTCTGACTTCTATAACTTTATTCCCATGCATCAATTGAAGATTTGTGTTGGCTAAAAATTCATTGAGGTTGTCATACAATTCATGGGAACGTATTTCTCCTAGGTCCGGGCTGACGTTGCGGTAATGCCAGGCAAGCCCGAAATCTTTTTCTTCGACAAAGGAGCCGGGAACTCGAGTTTCATAATTTTTGAGTATAGGCATTATCCGATTTTTCCATTGGTAAGAAATGGCTCCTTTTTTTTCCCATCTGCCTTTTGGGGATGTCTTAATCCATGATCCGTGTTCAGCGACCAGGGAACATTGGATGCCGCCGAGCCACTGATCCAAGATGTCTTTTCCCCTTCCGCTTACGATGACCACATTATTGATGGTTTTATTTGACAGGGAGATCAGCAATCTCTTGAGTTCTTTATCCGGTTTGGCATCCTCTGGTTTTTTGGAAAAGGAAATTAGGGTTCCGTCATAGTCGAAAAGTAGAAGTCTCTTTTTGCTTTTTTTATACTGAAATAAAATTTCTTTTTTCCAGTTTTGATTGAGTTTTCTTCGCTCCCGGCTGGCTTGAATATTTCTTGTCTCTTCAATACTTCTGATAAAACTGTGAATCCAATGATTTATGTCATATTCCAGGATGCGTTTCCTCATAATCTTCATACGGGATATTTTTTCTTTTTGGGACATGGTGAGGGCTTTATTTATGGCTTCCACTATTTCATTTTTATTATGGACATTCACGATCAATGCCTCTCCAAGCTCTTCTGCTGACCCGGCAGTGCCGCTGAGTATCAAAACTCCGTTGCCATCATTTTTTGCCGCCACATATTCTTTGGCGACCAGATTCATCCCATCTCTGACTGGGGTCACCAGGGCGACATCTGCCACTGAGTATAAAGAGATCAGTTTTTTAAACGGACGGGATCTGTATATATAATTGACCGGGGTCCAGTTGGGGGATCCAAATTTGCCGTTTATATTTCCTACGAGTCTGTCGATTTCTTTTTTCAACAGTTTGTAGTGACTCACTTTTGTCCGTGACGGCACGCACAGCATGATATAGATAATTTTCCCCCACCATTTTTGATTCTTTGCAAGAAAAGACTCAAATGCCCTCAGCCGGTGAGGAATTCCCTTGGAATAATCCAGTCGGTCGACTGAAAGGATAATTTTTTTATCTTTTCCTATTCGCGTTTTGAGCTGTTCTGTTTCTTTTTGGACTTCAGGATCATCAAGCAGTTGATTGTTTTTTTCAATATCTATACCCATCGGGAAATTGTCGACTCGGACAATTCTATCATCGACTGAGATAGATCCGAATTCGTGCTCATATCCCAGGAGCCTTAAAGCACTGCTTAAGAAATGTCGAGCGTATTCATAGGTATGAAATCCTAAAAGATCCGCTCCTAATAGACCCTTTAGAATTTCTGTTCTCCAGGGGAGTATTCTAAATATTTCAGATGAAGGAAAGGGAATATGAAGGAAAAACCCTATTGAGCATTGTGGAATCACCTGTCTTATCAAATTAGGAAGAAGCATAAGATGGTAATCGTGAATCCAAAAATTGTGGTCAGAGTCTGCGATTTCAATGACTTTCTTAAAAAACTTTTGGTTGGTTTTTTGGTAGGCTCTCCATTCTGACTCTTCAAATGTGCTGTACGATGAAAAATAATGGAACAAGGGCCATAGAGTCCTGTTTGAAAATCCATAGTAGTACTTATCTAATTCTGAACGGGTGAGAAAAACAGGATAACATTGATGTTCATGAACGAGGTGATCTTGGATGTAATTTTTTTCTTTATTATTTCTGGGAATATAGCCAGGCCACCCAATAAACAACACCCTTTTCTTCTGTCTTAGGGAACGGAGTGCGGTGGCAAGTCCTCCTGGGCTTTCTTTGATTTTTATTTCATTTTGCTTTCGGCTTACTGTAACGGGTAGCCTATTAGAGACTATGACGAGTTTTTTGTCTGAAGATTTTTTGCTGTTCATAAAAAGTTAATCTTATTATAGTTTAACCTTTTACACTGATAATTTCAAATTCTCCAAAAGTTGCTTCAGCCACACCTGAATTTTTTTTTTAAGCTTATAATATTGACTCGTGAATAATTCAGCTTCTTCAGTCTTTAGTAAAGAATGTGGTTTTGATTTTGTTTTATAACATCTATTAACAAGGAGAGATAGTTATCGAGATGACGGGTGATCAAGAAATTTTTCTTGACATTATTTTTCCCTTTTTTGCCCATATCTTTGGCCAATTTTTTATCTTTGAGGATGGTTATTACTTTTTCTGCGCATCCTTGGATATCATCAGGTTCTACCAGAAAACCCGTTTCGTTATCTATAATCTGGTCTGGAAGCCCTCCTCTATTTGAGGCAACAACAGGGGTTTCTTTCCACTGTGCTTCACTTATTGTGAGTCCGAATCCTTCTCTTAAAGATTTTTGGAGTATGACGGAGGACATTCTCTGCAGAACATTGACCAGGATTTGATTGTCTCCCAAGACAAATTTAACATCTCCTGTCTTTAAATATTTATGGGCCAGTTTTTTCATCTTACTGTAGACCTTGACTCCTTCTGGGTCATCTGGAGCCATGTTGTAGCAGTAAATAAGCCTGCAGTCGACTTTTTCTTTGACGTGCTCGAAAACCTTAAGCACGCCTTCTGGGTCTTTCCATGGATCAAATCTTGATACTTGTGTGATCAGAGGCTTGTCAATAGGAATGTTAAATTTTTTTAAGGTTTTATGGATTTTTTTTTCACTGATGTCCATATTTTTTGTAGAGAGTGGGTCTATGGAAGGAGGTATAACAACTTGTTTTATAGGAATATCATTTTTTTTGAATTTTTTGCTGGATATGATCATGAGATCATATCTAAGTATGAAAGTTTTTATAAAGTTCCATGATTCCTTGTTTGGTTTTGTTATATCTATGTGACAGCGCCATACCCAGGGTTGTTTTTTCTTGCTGTATTTGATGAGAGGAAGTGGTTGAGGGTCATGAATAATAACGCAGTCATGATCTAAGTGAGTGAATCTCGAAAATCTGTCATTGGTATCAAGATAGAGACATTTTTTATTTTTAGACAGATTTATAGAATTTCCCTGGAGAGCATTATGGAATTTTTTTGTGACAGAGAAAAAATCAGTAGGTCCTATTAAAACCCTCCATCCGGAATCTACACCTATGTCATTGAACAGCACAACGAGGTTGTTTAATATTTCAGCAACGCCTCCTCCATGGGCGGTAGAGTTGATGTGTACGATATGTTTGTTGATTAATAGGTGTGCTTTTTGGTGGATATTCCCAATTATTTTCTCTCCGACAATGGGGAGATAATCATCAATGCTCTTCATTTGTTTACTCTCCTATTTGATTGTTTGAGGTTAAAATTTTTGGATACTTATAACATCAATATTTTTGTATGTCAAATAGAAGAGTTCGGGAAAATAGATTAATGAGGTAAGAAATTTGATTCTTATCTAGAAATATGCCATAATACCAATCTAATGAGAGTGTCAATCAATAAATTTCGATTTTATTCCCTGTGTTTTCAAGTCTTATAAATTATCTATTCATGGATCATAGATTTACTCTAAATATTTTTTATAGAAAAAATTCCTATTATGCTGACACTAAAAAGGAGAAAAAGCCTTTCGAATGGCAAGTAGTCCAGACTTGTTTTCTCAAACAAAAATAAAAAAGAGAAAAGATATAATCTCAAACACAAACGGCCAAATCCGGAAAATTCTCCAAATTGGCAGAAAAAGAGGTTATGTCTTTGTAAAGGAGATAAATGTTTTACTTGAAGATGGATTTGATACAGAAGCGGAGTTTGATGAATTTATTGAATCCTTGGATAGATACAAGATAAAGATTAGAAATAGACAAAGAGAAATAAAGCAGAAACCCAGAAGGCCCGAAAAACCACAAGTGAAAGGGCTTGGGAGTACGACTGATCCTGTCAAACTTTATCTTAAAGAGATGGGGAGTATTTCACTTTTGACCAAGGAAGGTGAAGTCGCTCTAGCCAGACAGATTGAGAGAAGCGAGAGAAATATTTTAAAAGCGATTTCATCAACTCCGTTTCTCTTTGAATTGATTTGTGATGTGGAAGAGAAATATAAGAATAATAAAAGAATTCTGAATGATTTGTTCGATTGTGATGAATGCAGCCTTCAGGGGAAAACATCGGATGGAAGAGAAGAACAAGTTTTCGAAATCATATCACAAATTAAGGATTATTATTCGAAACTTGACCAAATTCCTAGGCCAGATCGTGGAAAAACAAAGTCTCTTCGGATTTTGTCCAGAATAAACAACCTATTAAGATCTCTCCAAATCAATCCGGAAGTCATTAAAAAAGCTGCTGAGAACCTGCATTTAAAGCTGGAGAGTATCAACAAACTTGAGGAAATCAAGGAAGAGTTGGAGGTCAGTTACAGGCGGAAGAGAAAAAAGAAGAAAAAAGTTTTACTTAAAAAGCAGATCGAAAATACAAAAAGATTCATTCAAAACATACAAAAAGAAGTTGCTCTTGATTCTGATGAGATGAAAAAAATAGTCCGTGTCATCAAGATGGAGCAGAAGATGAGTGAACAAGCCAAGGAAGAGCTGGTTGCCGCAAATCTAAGGTTAGTCATTTCAATTGCAAAAAAGTATATCAACAGAGGGCTTCATTTTTTGGACTTGATTCAAGAAGGAAACACTGGATTGATTAAAGCTGTCAATAAATTTGAATACAAACGTGGATATAAATTTTCAACTTATGCCACTTGGTGGATTAGACAGGCTATCACAAGAGCGGTTTGTGACCAAGCCAGGACAATAAGGATTCCGGTTCACATGATCGAGACAATAAATAAACTTATCAAACAATCTCAAACATTTGTTAAGGAAAAAGGGCGTGAACCCAAATGTGAGGAATTAGCTAAAAGGATGAATTTGCCTGTCCATAGAGTCAGGAAGATCCTTAAGCTTTCCCAATCGCCAATTTCTTTAGAGACTCCTATCGGAGAGGATAATGACAGCCAGTTGAGTGATTTTATTGAAGATAAAATATTGCCGTCTCCTCCTGATACAGTTGTGAGTATCACATTGAAGGAAAAAATTGAAGAGGTTTTGGATTCAATAACAGAAAGAGAAGCTAAAGTGCTCAGAATGCGTTTCGGCCTGGGCAGTGGTAATGAACACACTCTTGAGGAAGTTGGACAGCAATTCAAGGTTACAAGAGAAAGAATCAGGCAGATTGAAGCAAAGGCATTAAGAAAATTAAGAGGACCCAGGAGGAGGCAGAAGTTAAAATCCTTCATTAATGATTATTAAAGAAGGGATTTAATATAGTTGATTATTTTTTCAGAAACGACCCCTTCGAAGCATTTTATCTGAGAACATTTTTTCAATGCTTTGTCAGTACATGTAATATTTTTACAAGGAGGATGGCCTTCGAATATCTTAGCCGGAGCATTCTGTGGTGTGTCTATGTGTTCGTTTGAAAAAGAATCATATCCGTATAATTTACTTGGTGTCGCGCCAAATATGGCTATAAGAGCGGTTTGGTTTCTAAATTTTTCTTTTGAATTTATCACGACTTTTTCTGCAGCTGATATATGCATGGGTCCTGTATCGGCTGTAATAAACAGGTCAGCTTTATCCGTTAGAGCGGCGTAAATATCTATAGGTATATCACTGGGTATCATAATAATTTTTCTTTTTAAATTTTCAGCAATCTGATTAAGGATTTTTTCTTCTATATTTTTGTAAGAAAGGCCTTCGTTCATAAGGACTTGTCCTACAGAAGGCATTGATAAGACAGCTTTTATAATCTGTGCTTGAATTTTAACAGGGATTAAAGTATAAGGAGACGAAGAATCTGGATTAAAAAAGACTATTTTTTTTCTTGATAAAATTCCAAGCTTTTTGGCAGTCCTCTCAGCTTTAAAATAGAGGTCCTGGTCCAAATATATTCTATGGATAAAAGGTTCCATTTTATTGATGTTCTCGATATGCATGGAGGAATTGATTCTCAAGGCGATTTCTTTTGCAAATTGATTGAGCTGGAAGGCAATATGTGCTTTTTGGTTGCTAGAATAGTACGCTCTTATGATCCTGCTTATAAGTTTTAAGGGGTGTATGACGATCCCCTTTTTGTATCTTAAAGTAGAGAAAGGCATGTAAGGGCAAAAATTAAAAATAAGGTCATAATTATTTTTGATTATGACCTTTTTTAAATTTTTAAGGTCTCTAGAAGAGGGAAAAATTTTGGATTGAAATAGAGGATGATGTACATCAACATAAGGATTTGACTTGATAAGGGGAAGCGCTTTTTTTTTATATACATAATGAATTTCTGACTCGGGAAAACATTTTTTTATGGTTGCTATAAATGGTTGATGATTTATGGCATCCCCTATATTGATATCAGGTACAATAAGAAATTTATTTGGGTACCGCAGCTTCCTGATGTTACGGTTTTCAATCCACTGGAATAGAGAGTCGATTCGTTTACTGTGAGAAATAAATTTTAAAATGAACTCAAGAAATGGAGTTGAAATTATGTCAACAAATTTTACAGCTCTCTCAATGGATTTCATCGCCTATAAATTTTATATGAATAGGTCAGGTTATTTGTCAATATAGCCAAGGGTTCTTAATTTTTCAAGCATCTCTTCTGAGATTTTTTCTTCTCTGCGGTTTCTTCTTTTTACTCTATCCATTTCTTCCAAGATCTGTTTAAGATAGTCAAACAGCTCCTGTTTTGGCTTGATGTTTTTAGAGAAAAGGTTCTTTGTCTCTTGGGGGTCTTTCTCCAGATTGTAAAGTTCTACGGGAGAGTCTATGTTTGGAGGAGGATATTTAAAATATTTATATGTTTCTGGGGTATATTTTTTATTGAAGATGATTTTATATTGATCCTGGATGACAGCTATTTTCCCAGGTAATAATTCAAACGGTTTGAATTTATATATAGATGACACGATGGGTCTATGAAGACTTTTGGGGCTTTTTATGAGCGGGATAAGAGAATCTCCTCTAATGTCACTAGAATATTTGATCCCATAGAAATCCATTATGGTGGGGAGGACATCTTGAAGGCTGACATTAGCTTCTATTTTTTTACCTTTGAAGCTTTGTTCTGGAAATTTTATTACCAAGGGAACTCTGATCTGCTCATTGTATAAGTCAGAACCGTGGGCCCATCTTTTGTGTTCGAAAAATTCTTCCCCATGGTCTGAAAGCAAAATAATCATGGAATTTTGGTAAAAGTTGTGGTTTTTTAAAAAACTGATAAATTCTCCAAAATAGTGGTCAAAACTCAAGATCTCTGCATCATACAGTGCTTTGATGTCTTCTTCAAAATCATCATTTGTTTTTTTGAATATGCATCGATTTCCTCCAAGGTCTGTGTTAAAATCAAATTTTTTTAACGCTGTTTCTCTAGGTATTTGATCTAAAAATTCTGGGGGCGCATTATGGGGAGCGTGGACATGATAGGTATGAAGAAAGTAAAAGGCTTTTGGGAATTCTGATTCTGTTAATTTATTTTTTGCTTCTTCGAACATTACAGCAGAAGCTTTTGTGGAATAAAGATCGTTATTGCTCCAGTAAAGGTCAAATCCTCTGTAAAACCCGAAAAGGGCATCTACCTTGACTCCGCCGTTGTAACTTATGTTGATAAACTCTTTGGAGATATTTTCAGGGAAAAAGGGAATATCATAAGAAAGAGGAACGATTGAAGGGGGCTTGGTTTGTATGAGCTTTTGATTTTTTATTTGATATTCTGCCCGTTCTTCCACTTGGTGTTCGTGTTCATGAAGAGAGGTGAACAGACTCATATGAGAAGTCACTGTCCAGGATGAGTTTGAGAATGCATTTTGAAAAACAACAGAGTCTTTTGCAAATTTTTCTATATTGGGTGTTGTTTTTCGGTCATATCCATAAAGGCTCATATGAAGAGAGCTTAAGGTGTCCACAGAAATCAGGAATACGTTGGTTCTTTTCTCCGTGGGAAGAGATTTATATATGATGGGTTTTGAAAATATGATATCCAAGCCGTCCTGATTTTGGATGATTATATCCTGATTTTTTTTTAGGTTTAGACTGAAGTTAACATCATTGAAGCCTTTTTCTAATGGAACGGACAGTTCTTGTTTCTGCTTGGATTGTTTTTCTGAATTTTCGGTTGTTATGAAAAGCTTCCCTTTTTTATCGGAAATGCAACTCAAATTGATATTTAAATCCCCTGAGAGTGGGCTTTTTATGGTCATGGAACTGCTTTTTGTTTCGAATCGGAAGGTTACAAATTTTTGATGATAGTAAATATGATTATTTTTGTCTTTTTTTAATGAGTTGACAGGGATATCTTTAGTTTTCTTTAATTCGCTCTCTGCTCTATAGAAGGCTTGTTTTTTGACGCAGCCCGGGAGGATAAAGAGAGACATTATCCATAGAAAAATAAGCAGCTTTTTAATTTCCATTTTAGATTTTTATTGTCAATTGAAATCCAACACTCATACTAGCATAGAAAATAGCGCACAGTAAATAGGCAATAGGATTCCGGATTGAGTTGACAAATGAATTCTTGAGTGGCAAACTTGACTAAAATCAATGAACCGTTCAGATCATTATTTCATTCATATGAAGAGACTCCTGTTTATTCTCATCTTTATTTCCATCTTTTATTCCCTTTATTTGGCCGGGAGCATTCATTTTACGAATGTAACGCAGAAGTATAATGTAGGAGGGTACAGCTATTTTGGGGGTCACGGGATTTGCTGGGTCGATGTTAATTATGACGGGCTTCTGGATTTATATATCAAAAACCATAAGAACAGAGGCGAACTCTGTGTCGAAAACACCCTGTATATAAATTATGGGGGTACGTTTGTAGATGAAGGTTTGTCACGCGGCGTGGCAGATGCTTATCCATTTGGGACTCATGGAGCTGTTTTTGCTGATCTGGATAATGACAAGGATTTTGATTTGTTTTCCACCACCACTTATGAAGGAATAAGCCCTGCCTATAATCATATATATGAAAATGATGGAACCGGCTATTTCCAGGATATTAGTGAGAATATTTCTCCTTCTCAAGACAGAGATACTTTTTCTAGAGGAGTGGCAGCCGCAGATTTTGATGGAGATGGAGACATAGACTTGTATTTTTCAAATCCTTTATCTGAAGTAGATTATTTAAGTACTGAGCCTTCCCCTCCTCAGAAGCTAAAGAATTTTTATATAAACAACGGAGACGGAACCTTTACATGGGAATACCGGGGGATAGACTGGAATGGATTTGTTCAGGGAGTGAGCGCTGTGGATATTGATCAAGACGGACATATCGACATAGCAGAGGCCAAATGGGCTCCACCCTCCACTATCTATCTCAATGATGGAAATGGTTATTTCTATAAAGCTGGAGCCAGTTTGGGCCTCCCTTTATCCATTAATGTCAGAGATAATGGTATGACTTTTGCTGACTTTGATAATGACGGAGATTTGGATCTTTGTGTTATAGGGAACAACAGGATTGCTTTATATAAAAACCAGGATGGGTTTTTTCAGAAGTATTCAGAAATGGTTACCTCAGGAAAAAAATCTGGCTTCCACTGCTGCTTTGGGGATTTTGACCATGATGGAGACCTTGACCTATATGAGTCAGGAGGAAATTTCTACCAGAATGATGGGCAGGGAAATTTCTCTTTTGCGTCTATCAATGTAAGTGCGCTGATATCCTCTATAGCTACAGGTGATCCAAGATCAAGTGCCTTAGGTGATTTTGATAGTGACGGAGATCTGGATATTTATATCACCGACAGAATAAAACATAATGTTCTTTTAAGGAATGATGTGGATGATTCGAACTGGATCCAAGTTGAGATTCTTTCGGATCAAACAGGTGGGGTAGGAGGGATAGGCGCCAAACTCCGTTTGTATGAGGCTGGACATCTCGGAGAACCTGGATTTTTAAAAGGATTTCGTGAATTGACTGGGGAGTACGGATACTTAGCCCAGGATATGCCTGCAGCCCATTTTGGGGTGAATCATTCATTAAAATATGACTTGCTAATTGAATTTTTAAATGGTGAACAGAGAACTCTCAGCAGTATCACACCAGGCCAGAAAATTCAAACAGCCTATATTCTGCCTCCGTTGAACTTAAGTGGAGAAAGAAAGCTGAATAAGGCTCTCTTTTACTATGAGAATATTATTCAGCTTAATTGGAGTGCTAATTCAGGTAATAAAGATATTGTAAAGTACAGGATTTATAAAATCGAACCATGGAGAAAGTTCGAATATATCGACGAAGTGGCTGCAGATATTTTTGTTTACCATCTGAGAGATACGTCTAATGATGTTAAATATATATTTGCCGTGGCTGCAGTGAACAGCCAAAATATTGAGGGGGCTCCCGCTTATATAATTTTAGAGTGATATGATGAAGAAAAGATTTTTTTTTATTTTTTTGATGATCATTTTGCTATTTAATTTTCTTTTGGCTGAACATAAAGAACTGAAAAACTCAAGGCTTTCTGTTTCAGGAGGTGCCTATTTTACGAAGGATGATGTCTTTAAACAAGTATATGGAAATTCTGCCTGGATTTTTTGCGGAGGATATTCATACAGACTTCCGTTTTTATTAAAGAATCATATAGAAGTAGGATTAGATTATAGATTTTTATCGGATAAAGGTGAATTAACAGTTACTAAAGAGCCAGTTGAATTAATGATATCTGATGTTACCTTGTCTTTAAGATACCTTTTTGATCTAAACAAATTTATTTTATTTTTAGGTCCTGGTGTTGATTACCTTGAATATAAGGAAAAATATCCTCCAACCTTTCCGGTTAGCTCCACCAAAGGTTCTGTTTTTGGCTTTAGCTTCCAGGGAGGATGTTATTTTGATTTTTCTTCTTCTCTAGGAGTTAAGTTATTCACTTTATACTGCAGTGCCCATGCTGAAGAGGAGACTGTGAAGGCCGATTTAGGGGGATTAGGGGTGAAATTAGGTCTCGTTTATAGATTTAATTTTTAATCACCATCTCTAAAAAAGAAAGGATGAGCAGATGAATAAAACAGCAAAATTCACTCTTATTATTTTTTTCTTTTATTGTCTATGTCTCAATGCATTTGGGGATAGAAAAGATAATATTTTTCAACTTGGAAGCGAACTTCAGGAGCAAGCGTCCTTATTGGCTGAAAACAGTCATAAACATTTTGAAGGATGGAATGGAGTGATTACGGATCAGGAACAAGCTGTCCTGTTCAAGACAGAAGCTTTTTCAGCCTCATGCCAGCTTTTTCTGAAATTAACGGCTCAAAGCTCGGCTTACTTCAAAGCCGGTTATTTGAGAACCAACCTGTACAATGCGTTTATCTATCTCTCTCGTTCCTTTAGGGAACTGGAACAAGAAATGACTAAAGCGAGGGTGCTTCCCTATCAAGTTTCAAGATGTAGAGAAATATTAGAGAGAATGGATTATGAGTTCTCCAGATGGCCTTCAAGAGATAATCTTGCCTATCTTCATAGAAAATACATAAAGGCCCGTGATGATACGGTTTATATGATCGAAAGAAGAGGCCCTGCGGATTATGTTAGGAGAGCTTTTAAAGACCTTGAAAGCCTATATTATTTTAATTACAGCATTGGAAGAGAAAAAGAACCCTGGGATTACCTTGAAGAAATATCTGAAGAAACTCTCATGAAGATGGATCAGGGACCCATGATCGAACTGAGTTTTGAGGGCTGCCTGGTCATGGAAAAAAGCACTCGTTCTAATCGGTCAGTTTATCTCATAGAGAATGGAAAAAAGAGAGGAGTGACTTCTCCCAGAGTTCTGGAACGCCTTGGGGGTTGGGATAGGGTTTATGAAGTTCCCAGAGAAGTGATTGAGAAGTATCCCGAGGGCCAGCCTATTAAATAAGTCATTATAAGAGTATCTTGAGAAAATTCTGGGCATGGCTTGTGCTCCCTTCAGATTTTTAACGCCCTTCTTCTTCGTTTTTCTCGGCGGTTTCGTAACTCCCCCCGTCCGTCAAAGACAGTAAATGGTTAATGGAAAATGGTTAATGGTTTTTTCAATTTATAATTTACCATTCACAATTCACGATATTTTCTTCAAAGTCGCTTCAGCCACACCTGAATTTTTCTATATAAAAAGATAGTGAAGAATTATTGAAAACAACATAATTTAAGATTTTAATAGATTTACTTGAAAAAATCATGCCTATCGCTGAAAATGAAACAATAATAAAAACATGGCCATTTTTTTTATGGATAGCTCAGTTAAATGATTTCAGGTAAATATAAGGAGGAAAACATGTCTTATGCAACCAGAGAGGATGTTGAAAGAAAATTAAAAAGTGGTTGGGAGCCAGAATACTTCAATGTTCCAGAACCGGTTGACGAAAAAGAGCTTATTCAAACTCCCTACGGAGAAAAATTGAATCCCTACATGAAAATTGTGGTGACAGGAGGAGGAGGTTTTATAGGCGGTGCCCTAATAAGATATCTTAAAGAAAAAGGTTTCAAAAATATTGTCGCAGCAGATATCAAGCCATTGCATGAGTGGTACCAGACCGCAGAGGGAGTAGAGAATCACTGTCTTGACCTCAGGGAATATAAAAACTGTTTGGATTTAGTTCAAGGAGCGGTGGAGGTTTATAATTTTGCTGCAGATATGGGGGGGATGGGATTTATTGAGACCCACAGAGTGGATTGTTTGATAAACTCAAGTCGAATCAACGACAACATGCTGGATGCTTCATGGAGAGCTGGGGCTACCAGATATTTTTTCTCATCTTCTGCCTGTGCTTACAACACCAATCTCCAGCAGAAGCATGATGTTCTGGGACTTAAAGAAGGCGATGCTTATCCGGCTGATGCGGAGAGAGGATATGGATGGGAAAAATTAATCGCTGAGCAAAAATGCCAGGAGATGTTTATTGAGAAAGGCTTGGAGACTCATATTGCCCGATTCCACAATGTGTATGGACCCTACGGAACATGGGACGGAGGGCGTGAGAAAGCCCCGGCTGCCTTGGCCCGTAAAATCATTGCGGTTATGGAAGGGGATCAGGATCATATCTTGATTTGGGGAGATGGCAAACAAAAAAGAAGTTTTATGTATATCGATGACTGTGTGGAAGGAGTCTTCCGACTGATGCATAATCTAAATGCCACGGCTACTCCTTTGAACATCGGCTCTGAAGAAATGATCTCTGTGAATGAATTGGTAGATATCATTGAAGATATATTCGATATCAGAGTCAAGCGCGAATACGACACATCAAAACCGCAGGGAGTTGTTGGACGAAACAGCGATAACACCATGATTCGAAAATATTTGGACTGGGAGCCAAGCATTCCTTTTGCTGAAGGAATGATGCCCACTTGTGAGTGGATCAGAAAACAGTACAGGGACCGGAAAGCTGGGAAAAGGATTCTCAGTTAGAAAAAGAAAGAGTTCAGAAAAAATCTTTGATGGCCAAGAGTAAAAAAAACATAACCGCTCATATTGTTGAGAAGAAATATCTCTTCCCTTTTATACTCATCACCAGCTGCTTTGCCCTTTGGGGATTTGCTAATGATGTGACAAATCCCATGGTCAAGGCCTTTTCAAAAATCTTAATGATGAGCAATTTCCAGGGATCCCTCGTCCAGTTTGCTTTTTATGGAGGCTATTTTTTCATGGCTTTTCCTGCAGCCATGTTTATCAGAAAATATAATTATAAATCAGGGATTTTAGTGGGACTGGGCTTGTACGCTACAGGTGCTTTTTTATTCATACCTGCCAGCATGCTTCAGGTTTTTGGAGTGTTTCTCATTTCCTATTTCATACTGACCTGCGGGCTCTCTTTTTTAGAGACCACAGCCAATCCCTATATCCTTTCCATGGGAGATGAAGAAACCGCAACCAGGCGGTTAAATTTTGCCCAGGCATTTAATCCCATAGGTTCCCTTATCGGGATGTTCACAGCTCAGTCTCTTATTTTAGCCCGGCTCAATCCGGCTGAAAAAGTTCAGAGAGCCGCCATGGATCCTAAACAACTAAAAGCTGTGACATCAAGTGATTTGAATATTATCCGGGCTCCTTATGTGGCTGTTGCTTTTGTGATTCTGGTTGTGCTGGCTCTTATTGCTTTGAGCCGTATGCCCACCAAGGATGAAGGAGAGCATAAAATACGACTTTTTCACACTTTAAATAAATTGATACACAACAAGAAGTATATTCATGGGGTCGCGGCACAGTTCTTTTATGTGGCGGCTCAAATTATGTGCTGGACTTTTATCATTCACTACGGCACCGAACTTTTCACTTCTCCGAAATACGGGATGTCAGTCCAAAAAGCCGAGGTTTTGTCCCAGAAATACAACATTGTGGCCATGGTTATTTTTTGTGTGAGTCGATTCCTGTTCACTTATTTACTTAAGTATATGAGAGCAGGGAAGCTGCTTATGATTTTGGCGGTTGCTGGTATGGTCTTAACGTTGAGTGTGATATTCTCACCTGGGATGATTGGCCTCATCAGTTTAGTAGGAATATCCGCCTGCATGTCTTTGATGTTTCCCACCATCTACGGAATTTCTCTTAAAGGATTGAGAAATGATGATGCAAAAATAGGAGCAGCGGGCCTCATCATGGCTATACTCGGAGGTTCTGTGATGCCCCCTCTTCAGGGTGCTATCATTGACCTTGGGAAAATTGGGATTCTTTCAGGGGTGAGAGCCTCTTTTATTCTCACCTTAATCTGCTTTGGAGTCATTTCTCATTTTGGTAGAAAAACTTATAAGGTGTACCAAAAAATGAATCAATAAGATAAATGAGGAAGAAATATTTCATGAGGCTCATTTTTTTCTTTTTTTACCGCCAGTGGGTGAGAACCGGCCATATTAACAAAAGCAGGGATAAGACAAAAAAGAATATCTGCATAGGGAGATTCCATTTAAACCATTTTTCGTAGGGAATCTTTGCCATGGCTAACGTTCCGATAGTTACTCCTGAAGTAGGGATGATCATGTTCGTGAATCCATCCCCAAATTGATAGGCTAGAACCGCGGTTTGGCGGGTGATACCTGAAAGGTCGGCAAGTTGTGACATAATGGGCATCGTGAGAGCCGCTTTTGTGGAACCTGAGGGGATAAAAAAATTGAAGATGATCTGAATGATGTACTGAAAATATGCGGCTAGAATACCGGGAAGCTTAGATACGGAAGATGCCATACTGAAAAGAATGGTATCCATAACATTCCCTTGTTCAAGAATGACAATAATTCCTCCTACGAATCCTAGGATAAGAGCAGCTGAAATCATTTCCTTACATCCTTCGAGGAAGGAATGGGCCATTTCATTCATTCCCTCTCCAGCGATGATGGCACTCAGAAGGCCCATGGCTAAAAACAATCCAGCGATTTCTTTTATATACCATTTAAAGAAGATGACTCCCACGATCATAAACACAATACCTAGAAGCAGAATGACCAGACAGGAAGCATGTCTCCATGTGAATTGATTTGCAAATTCCTGCTTTTCTATAAACTCCTTTCGCCTTTTCTTGTCATACTCATACATAATGCTTTTTTGGGGATTTTTCTTTATTTTGATGGCATAGACCATGACCCAGATTATGGTAAAGGCTGTCACCAAAATCCATATAAGGACTCGATATCCTAATCCAGAGACGGGTTTTATGTCGGATATTTTCTGAGCTATCTGCAGAGTGAAAGGATTGATAAAGGCCCCGGCAAATCCAACGCCGGCAGCCAGAAAAGAAAGACATATTCCAACAATAGAATCATATCCCAGACTGATCGCCAAAGGGACAAAGATCAATACAAAAGGCATGGCTTCTTCACACATCCCGAAAACCGCTCCGAATAAAGAGAAAATAGTCATCACAATAGGGATGACCAGCAATTCTCTTCCCTTCAGTATCTTCACCAGTTTTCCGATTCCTGCATTGATGGTTCCGGTTTCATTTATCATATAAAAAGCTCCTCCTACGATGAATATGAAACCTATGATTTCTGCCAATTTAATAAAACCTTTTAAAGGAGCGGTAAAGATCTCTAATATTTGGGGATTGGATTCTTTTTTTTCATAAGTCCCCTCCACCACGACGGTTCTTTGGGTGTTGTTGATTTCTACCTGTTTTCTTTCATAACTCCCGCCGGGAAGGAACCAGGTTAATGCCGCAGAAAAGAGGATAAGAAAAAAGACAATCACGAAGACATTTGGTATTTTTTTCATAATCGCTCCTAGGAAAGTTTTATTCTAACTTCACCCAATTCATCTGACCACTTCATAAAAAATGGCGATGTATTCATTATTGTCTCATTTTTAGCGATCTGTATGATTTTTTCAAGAAAAATGACTGGAGCATTTTTTATTTGAATCGCCATTCTTCGCACTTTTTTTTCCGGCTGCTGCACAACTCCCCCTGTCAATCAAAAACAGTAAATGGTTAATGGAAAATGGTGAATGATTTTTTCAATTGACAATTTACCATTCACAATTCACGATATTTTCTTCAATGCCGCTTTCCCCTTCCCATATTTTTTATCTCTAAATCTCTCATGCAAATAATTAGATTGACCCTAGGGATTCTCACTTGAATTGCATAAATGATTTAGAGTATTATGGATATTCATGTTAGAGACTTTATGTTTTTTAAAAGACTAAAGTGAAATTGCTCCAGAATTCGACGGTCCGGAAAAAAATTATCGGTATCGTTCTTCTCATATCATTTATCAGCATCAGTTTGACTCTGTTACTGATCGTATTCTACAAATCCAGAACAGATAGGCTTCAATTTGCGGACGAAGTTAAACAATATGCAGAGCTGGTGGGAGAACAGTGCAGGGAAGCATTATCAGATAGAGATCGAGAAAGCCTAGAGAAGGGCTTATCTGTGTTTCAATCTGTTCCCAATATTACAGATAGCGTTATCCTTGGCCCTGATAATAAAAAATTAGCTTCCTACAGTCATTCAGGGGAAGCATTGATTCCCTCTAATTTAGAGCAGATCAATAAGTTTGAGTTTAGGGATAATTATCTTCACGTTATTTTGCCGATTACGGATGAGAAACAAATCTATGGAAAAATTTTTGTCAGAGCTTCTGTTGCTGAACTGAAAAGTAAGTTTAAGTTTTTCATCATAACCACGCTGTTTTTATGGGGATTGATGCTGTTATTTGTCTATTTTCTGGCTCGGAATTTTCAGGGTATTATAAGCAAACCTTTGTCAAATTTGATAACAGCCACCAAAAATATATCAGGATCTGGAGAAGCAGGTGTTCGGATAAAAAAAAAGAAAAAGAATGAATTTTTGATATTGCGCGATCGGCTGAGGTATTTATTAAATCTTGAAAATCTGCACGAGATGAGAACGGATGAGATTGATAAAGCGAAAAAAGAAGTCAAAGAGTTAGACAGAATTGGGAAAGAATACAAAGAGAGGTTTGAAAATTTAGCTTGCGGTATTTTTATATTCGAAGCCGTTGATGAAGGAGAAAACTTTATCATTAAGGATTTGAATATCACAGGTGAAAAACTAGAAAGAATTCACCGTTCTGATTTGATTGGAAAGAAGATAACAGATGTTTACCCTGAAGTTCGAAACTCAGGATTATTAGAAGCTCTTAAAAATGTGTGGGAAAATGATACCGAGAAGCACATTTCCTACGGCAAGTTAAAAGATGAAGACAAGAGATGGAGAGAATTTTCTATCAGCAGGCTTCCCTCTGAAGAAATTATGGCTTTATTTCGGGATGTCACGGATAAAAAAGCTGAGCAAGAAGCCAGACAGAAAGAAATGGATGAACAGAAAAAAAAGTTTCAAGTAGAATTAAAACAAAATAAAGAAATGGTATTTTCAAAATTAGAGAAAGGAGTTAAAGTATGGGCCTTAAACAATGAAATGGAAGATCTTTTTTCCGCCACAGAAATGGTTTTAAGAGATCCTTTGGAAAGTATCAATAAATTTAGCAAGTCGTTTTTGCAGAATTATGCTGATAAAGTGGACGATGAGGGCAAGGATCAGCTCATAAAGATCAGGGCAGCAAGCCACCGTATGATTCAAATGATTAAGGAGTTCAATAGGATGGCGGAGCTGTCATTTGGTCAATTTAAATTAGAGCCAGTCAATTTGAGTGAAATGGTCAAAGAAAGGTCGGTTAAGCTCAAAGAAGCTAACCCTGGGCGGAAGGCTGAGTTTGTTGTTCAGAAGGGAGTGATAGCTACAGGAGATCCTCGGATGTTAAGGATTGTGATTGATAATCTCCTCACCAATGCCTGGATTTACTCTTCAAGAAAGACAAGCATAAAAATTGAATTCGGAGTCAAACAAAACAAAAATGTCCGGGAATATTATATTAAAGATAATGGAATTGGATTTAAGATGACTGATATTGATGAGATGTTTCGTCCTTTTAAGAGATTGAATAGAGATGAAGTGATTCCTGGTCTGGAATGGGCCTGGCTGTGGCTCGACGGATTATTCATAAGCACGGCGGTGTTATCCGTGCAGAGGGAAAACCCGGAGAAGGAGCGGTGTTTTATTTTACACTCGGGATTTGAGTGTCATAAACCTTGATTGTTTTTATTTTTTTATAAATGGTTTAGGTTAATTTTTAATAAGGAAAGTTAAATAGGTAGGATGTTAGTCATTTTATGGAGGAGGATTGTATGTTTAAAAAAAGTATTTGGATAGGCTTTACGTTTATATTTTTGTTTGCTGTTTTAAATAACCCGGTCATGTCAAAGCAGGAAGAGGAACTGCAGGAGAATCAATTCCGCCAGCTCTATCAGGAACTTCCCACACCAAACCAGTATAGAACAGCTTCAGGAGCTCCAGGTCCTGAGTACTGGCAGCAAAGAGTTGACTATGATATGTCTGTTGAGCTAGATGAGGAGAAACAGCGTTTATATGGTGAAGAGACAATCACTTATTTCAACAACTCTCCTAATCCCCTTTCCTATCTCTGGCTTCAGCTTGACCAAAATATCCGCGCTAGAGATTCTCTGGCCCAAAAAGTCAGCACAGCCCGAATATCAGATCCCATGTATTTTATGTCTCTTCAAAGACTGCACAGTGATTTTGATGGGGGATTTAAAATCGAATATGTCAGAGATGAAAATGGGGATGATCTCTCTTATAAGATTGTCAGCACGATGATGAGGGTGGATCTACCTGTGGATTTAAAACCTGAGTCAAAATATTCTTTCAAAATAAAGTGGTGGTACAATATAAATGATCGGCAGAAAATTCATGGAAGGTCTGGTTATATTTATTATAAAGAAGATGGGAATCATGTTTTTGCTATAGCCCAGTTTTTTCCTAGATTGGCGGTTTATAATGAAGTAGAAGGGTGGCAGCACAAGCAGTTTCTGGGAAGTGGGGAATTTGCCCTTCCTTTTGGAAACTACATAGTGAGAATCACAGCTCCTTCAGATCATATCATTGGAGCTACCGGCATTTTAAAGAATCCCGATATAGTTCTGACCCCTGAACAGAGAACCCGGCTGGAAAAAGCATCTGATTCCACAAAAGACACAGTATTGATCGTTACTGAAGAGGAAGCTGTGCAGAACGAAAAAGAGCGCAGTCAGGATAAAAAAACATGGATTTTCGAAGCTGAAAAAGTCAGAGATTTTGCTTTTGCCAGCTCAAGAAAATTCATCTGGGATGCTATGGCTGTCAAATTCGGGAACCGAACTGTTCTGGCTATGTCATATTATGACAAGAGCGGTAATCCTCTTTGGGAGAAATATTCCACAAAAGCGTTGGCTCATGCCATAAAAGTTTATTCCAAATTTACTTTTGATTATCCCTATTCAAAAGCCATATCTGTTCTGACTGCTAGTGGGGGAGGCATGGAATATCCCATGATTGCTTTTAATGGGGGGATTCCTGAGCCTGACGGCACTTATTCTGAACGCCTCAAGTACAGTCTCATTGGTGTGATCATTCATGAATTTGGACATAATTTCTTCCCCATGATTGTAAATTCAGATGAACGCCAGTGGGCTTGGATGGATGAAGGCTTGAATACATTTTTAGAATATCTGTCAGAGCAGGAATGGGATAGGAATTTTTCAGATAGAAGCGGCCCTGCTTATACTATGGTTAGATACATGAAAGGAGAAAAAAAGTATATGTCTCCTATCATGACTGCGCCTGACATTGACATGAATGTAGGAAGCAATGCCTATTCCAAAACTGCTGCGGGGCTTAATATTCTGAGAGAGACTATAATGGGCAGGGAATTGTTTGATTATGCTTTCAAAGAATTCGCTCAAAGATGGAAGTTCAAGCATCCCATGCCAGCAGACTTTTTCCGCACCATGGAGGATGCCTCTGGAATAGATCTTGACTGGTTTTGGCGGGGATGGTTTTTTGGAACCGACCATGTTGATATCGCTATAGATGATGTGAAGTGGTATAAAATCAATACTGGAAAGCCAGAGCTGGCGAAGGCCCTTGAACGACAGAAAGAAAACCGTCTTAGAGACAAGTATATCAGCAATATTCGCAATAAAAAGGATATCGAAAAGACTGCCGTGGAAAAAGATCAATCCCTGATTGATTTTTATGATAGATATGATCCGCTTAAAGTGACTCCCCAGGAGGTAAAAAAGTATAAGAAATATCTTGAATCCCTGACTGAGGAAGAAAAGGAAATTTTGGATTCAGGATATAATTATTATGAAGTTACTTTTTCTAATATTGGGGGCATGGTCATGCAGCTGATTTTACAGTTTGAATTCAAAGATGGTTCTGAGGAAGTGAGAAGGATTCCGGCTGAGATCTGGCGGCATACCAATGACCAGGTAAAAAAAGTATTTGCTTTCAAAAGGGAACTTAAAAAGGTTATTCTTGATCCATTCTTAGAAACTGCTGACGTGGAGAGCAGAAACAACAAATGGACAGTTCAGGAACAGCCTGATTATTTTAAGTTACAAAAATTCCAAAGACGCCCCGGGAAGAATCTGATGCAGGAATTCAAGGAGATGGAAAAACAGGAGAAGAAAGAGAAAAAGTAATGCTTTTTCTGCCTTAACTTTTTTGCCTGGATAAGCGTCTATATAATCAGAGAAATAACCACGGTTGAAGTGTTCAATAGCGGACAATAATTGGTCTAAAACGAACACTTTTCCTATGGCCTTTTATTTTTATAGAGGGCTCCTCTCTGTCTTCATGATATGGCACAAGAATTGCATAATTAAAAATAAAAGAAAAACAACGTTAAAAAATGAAGCTTGGATTCTGGACCATGATTAAAAATTATCTGCTTACAGCCTTCCGGAATTTAAAAAAATACAAGGTCTATACTCTGATCAATATCCTGGGCCTTGCTGTGGGTCTGAGTGCTTTTGTTTTGATCCTTCTCTATCTGCAGTTTGAACTCAGTTATGACAAATTTCATCAGGATGCGGACCAAATCTACAGGGTTGCTGTAAAATCCTTTCAAGAAGGCAAATATGAAAAGGAAACTTATGTCTATACTCCTCCTATAGGGGAGGACTTGAAAAAAGAGTTTCCAGAGGTCAAAGAATTCGTCCGGATGTCCACACAGAGGACTGCGTATTTAACTGTTGACAATGAAGTTTATAAAGAAACAGGGATGAAGTATGCATCTAATAAAATGTTTGAGATGTTTTCCTTTAATCTTATCAAGGGCGATGCGGCAACCGCACTTACCCAGCCTTTTTCTATTGTGCTTTCTCAGAAAACAGCAGAGAGGATTTTCGGCTTTGAAAATCCAGTGGGTGAGTCTGTTCAAATAGGCCCTAATAATCTTTATAAAGTCACTGGAGTGGCAGAAAGTCCGCCAGAGAATTCCAGTATCCAGTTCAGCACACTGATATCCTTTTCCACCCTGTATAAACTGCCCCGTATGCATATGGGTTGGAAAACCAGTATATAACCTATGTGAAACTCCGTCAGGGCGTATCTCCCGGCGAGCTGGAGAAAAAAATGCCGGATTTCATGTGGCGTCATATCAATGAAATGATTGCTTCTTACGGATGGGAAATAAGGCTTATTTTCAGCCTTTAAAGAAAATTCATTTTCACTTCGATCCCGGATCCAGGACGGCCTTGACTCATTTCTATACATTTTCCGTCGTAGCGGTGTTTATCCTGCTTATTGCCTGTATTAATTTTGTCAACCTCACTACAGCCCGAGCTGCCCGGAGAGCCCGAGAGGTTGGCCTGAGGAAAGTAGTAGGGGCCAGCCGAGGGAACTTGACCTGGCAGTTTCTGGGAGAGTCTCTCTTTTTAACCATTCTTTCTTTTGTACTTGGGCTCTCTCTTGTTTCTTTTTTTGCTCCTTTATACAGTCAGCTATTAGATAAAAATCTTAATATTATCAAAATGATCAGTCCGGTGAGCATTGCGGGATTTATCGGTCTCATTCTGGTCGTTGGAATGACTGCAGGGGCTTATCCCTCTTTTTATCTTTTTTCCTTTCAACCCGCAAGAACCCTTAAAGGAGAGATGCAAACTGGAAGAGGTAGTAAAAAATTCAGGGATATTTTGGTTGTTTTTCAGTTTGCCATATCAGTCACTTTGATCATCTGTACCATTCTCATACAGAATCAAATCAGGTTTATGAGAAAGGCTGAACTGGGTTATGAGAAAGAAAATATACTGGTGATTGATCTTTCAGGAGAAGAGCTGAGGAGCCAAACAAAAGAAATGAAAGAAAGACTGCTGTCCATCCCTGGAATAATGCAAGCTGGTGCTTCTTCAGAGGTCCCTCACAGGGGATTCACTCAAAACGGTTATATGCCTGAAGGATACAGCACTTCACTTATGTTTTATGCTCTGGATATTGATGAGCTCTTTTTGGATACTTACGGGATTAAAGTCGTAGAGGGACGGAATTTCAATAAGGAATTTTCTCATCTTCTCCCTTTCGAATATTTTTTCCTGGATGACGCTTTTGAGCGGTTGTATAAGTCTGAGGAGCGGTTCCAGAGAATCTTTCTTTATTTCTCTGTTCTCGCTATTTGTATTGCACTTCTTGGCCTGTTCAGTCTTTCAGCCTACACGCCTCAGCAAAAGTCCAAGCAGATAGGGATTCGAAAAGTATTGGGAGCTAAAGTTCCTGATTGATATACTGGCTCTATTTGTTAAAAACATGGCTGTTCTGGTTGTGATTGCCAATGTAGTCGCCTGGCCTTTGGCTTATTTTGTCATTCAAAAATGGCTTCAAAATTATGCTTACAGGGATGAATTGAGTTTATGGGCGTTTGTGTTAGTTTTTGTGGGAAGCTTAACGGCGGCTTTAGTTACCATAAGTTTTCAGAGCTTTAAAGCGGCTGTTAAAAATCCTGCCGATGTTCTAAGGATTGAGTGAGATATTTTTTTATGAATAATTCAGGCTAATTCCCTTTTGGAATTTGATAGTAAAAGTTGTAGAATAATTTGTTTTGAAAGCAGAGCAAAGGTACGTAGGTATTAAACTTTTTTTTCCGGTAAAGTTTGGTCTATGTAGGAGGGAAAATGGGACTTCACTCCATTGATCTATTCATTGTCCTTTTATATTTTTTACTTTTATTCGGGATTGTAGGGTGGGTTGTTAAGCAAAAGCAGGAGACATCAACAGATTATTTTTTAGCCGGACGTCATTTGGGATGGTTCATCATCGGAGCTTCCCTGTTTTCTTCAAACATCGGTTCTGAGCATTTGGTAGGGCTTGCGGGTTCTGGCGCTACAGATGGTGTAGCCATGGCTCATTACGAACTGCATGCCTGGTGTCTTTTAGTCCTGGGCTGGGTGATGGTTCCTTTTTACATGCGTTCCAAAGTATTCACCATGCCCGAGTTTTTAGAAAAACGCTTTTCTCCTGCAGCGCGTACCGTGTTATCAGGTATCTCCCTGGTTGCCTATGTGCTGACTAAAATTGCTGTGGGTATCTTTGCTGGAGGCATTGTTTTCAGTGTGCTTCTGCCGGACATTCATTTTATGGGAATGGATAGCTTTTGGATCGGTTCTATTTTAGTGATTGTGCTGACCGGTCTTTACACCATACTGGGCGGACTGCGGGCAGTAGCCTATACGGAAACTTTACAGACAATAGTCCTGGTCGTAGGTTCCATCCTGGTTACTATTTTTGGGCTCAAGGCGTTGGGAGGTTGGGGCCAACTGCATGACATATGCGGATCGGAAATGTTCAACCTCTGGAGACCTTTGGTGCCAGCCGGAATTGAGGGAACCTGGGCACCCATTAAAGAGGCAGGTCGTATGGCATGGTATTTCAATGACGGATACCCTTGGCTGGGGATGCTGTTCTGTGCCCCTATTATTGGTTTATGGTATTGGACTACAGATCAATATATTGTGCAGCGAACTCTGGGAGCCAAGAACGAAAAGCAGGCAAGGCGTGGTTCCATCTGTGCGGCTTTCCTCAAACTTTTACCTGTTTTTATTTTCATTATACCCGGGATGATCACTTTTGCTCTAGCTAAAAGTGGACAGGTAGAAGTGATCCAGCAGACCTTATTCAACAGCCAAGGAGAACTGCTTATTGAAGAATCTCAAAAAGCTTTTCCGCTTTTAGTGGCTACCATCTTACCTATAGGTATTCGTGGCATTGTGGTGGCGGGCCTTTTAGCCGCTTTAATGAGTTCCTTGGCGGGTGTGTTCAATGCCTCTTCAACATTGTTTACTATGGACTTTTATTCAAGATTAAAACCTAAGGCCTCGCAACATCAACTGGTTTGGGTGGGCCGGATTGCAACCTCAGTTATGGTTCTCATCGGACTTTTCTGGATTCCGGTCATCAGCGGGGGGAGAGGTTTGTATGATTATCTGCAAACTGTTCAGGGATATCTGGCACCCCCTATTTTTGTGGTTTTCTTTTTTGGGGTCTTTAATAAAAGGCTCAACAGCAAAGGATGTTTGGCGGCTCTGATTACTGGTTTTATCCTAGGCTTAGGTCGGTTGGCCATTGATACTCCGGTTTCGCTCCTTGAGAATTTTGCTTATAAACAGGGATCATTTTTATGGGTGGTGAATAATATATTCTTTCAGTATTACAGTTTATTGATATTTATTGTCTGTGCTGTGGTGATGGTTGTGGTCAGCCGCATGACCGGAGGCTCCAAAAAAGACCTGAGTGGGTTGACCTACAAAACACTCACAAATGATCACCGTAGAGAATCCAGGTCAAGCTGGAATTATCGCGATGTGATTGCTTCGGTTACGGTTTTATTACTCATTCTTGCTATTTATTTGTATTTTACGGGATAAAAAGACAAGATTTCAGGAAGAATCGAGACAAAATATTTTTCTTCTTAGTAAACCCCTGGAGTTATGCTTTCTTTTTCCCTGTTAACCCCATAATGACAGCTAAAACAAATAAAATTCCTGCCATAACTGCAGCAATAGGGAGACTCTGCTGAACGGATTGGGCTACGCTTAGGTTTCCAATAAATTTGGGGACAAAAGTGGCCCCCAGTAGTCCCACGGCGAAAATGATACCAAAAATACTTCCGTAAAGACTGGGATCGAATTTAGCAAAGGTCACGCCCACAATGGTGGGAAATATAGGGGCAAAGGCCAATCCAGCAATGATGATAGCTAGGATAGCCAGATTGGGAGTGTTGGTGAATATCATAAGCACAATAGCTGCTAATGAAATCAGAGCCATTCCAGAGATGACTTTAATTCCTATAGCGGTGAGATTTTTTATCATGGATGAGAGAAAACGACCCAGCATCATGGCCACACCAAAAAGACTGAGGACTAAGCCAGCATGAAAAGCAGCTTTTGGATCATTGTTTTGACCAAAAATCTGTTCCATCAATTTTCTGATCCAAGTGCCCATGGATATTTCAAGTGACATGTAACAGAAAAGAGCTAGAGCCGCGATCAACACCGCTCCTTTTCCTAAAACTTTGAATGCCATTGAGAGTTTATAGCCAGTAGCAACTTGAGGATAACTTACGGTAAGGGCAAAAATCAGGAAAATGACCACTAGAATTCCCAGGATGGAAAGGGAAGTGCTGTAGGTTAATTGCAGATTATTAAGGAAGAACACAAATAGGAAAGGAGTGATCACGTATCCCAAGCCGAAAAACGCATTTCCAAAGTTGCTGGCCCGGGCTGGATCTTCTCCTTTAAAAAGGACCACGGGGATGAGAGTATTTCCTACCGTATTTAAAGACATGGCTCCTATTCCCAAAAGAATACAAGCGATCAGAGCCAATCCAAAACTTGATGCAAAGGCCAGTAAAAACATGCTGGCACTGGTAACTGTAAATCCAACGATAGCGATGGGCTTGTAACCGAATTTGTCCACTAAAGGGCCGATGATAAGCTGGACAATGCAGCCGGTCAAAAAGAGGCCCATAACGAGTGTGCCGAACTGGGCTTCATTGATTCTCAGTGATTCCATAAGTTCTACAGATATAGAACCGAGAAGGATGAAACAGATGGCCAGTGTAAACACAGCCATTAAAGCCACCACAGCTGTCATTTTTTTCATTGTTTCCCTCCATATTTTCCTTTTTATAGTGAATATCACAAAAAAACATATGAGTCAAAATGAAATTAACCTGATCTATTCATACAAAAATGGCGATGATTTTATGATTAATTTATTCTCAACGATATGCAGGATTTTTTCAAGAAAAATGTCTTGAATATTTTTTCTGTTTGTATTTTAATTTTAATCGCCATTTTTTTACCTTAAAGGCAAGCCGATCTCACTGCATCTGCAGCAACCTCGGCTTGTTCATCATCCAGGTAAATTATATATTTTTATTTAGAACTTTTATATTTGTAGATCGTAGAGTAAAATGAATAAAAAGAAGAAGTTTGAAGGGAGAAGAGACTGGTGAGAAAAAATATTACTTTTTTTGCTTTATTCTCTTTTATTTGTATGTTGACTTCGGCAGTCTTGTTATGTCAGCAGGGAGATATTACAGGAACCTGGGAAGGAAAGACCTATGTTCCGGATCAGGGAGAAGATGGGCTGACTCTGGTTATTGAGAAAGTCGAGGAAGGATACAAGGTGGTTATTTCAGATACCTTTGGTATGATTCAAGGTGTCGAAGCGGATGATGTGAATTATGAGGAGGGAACCCTGAGTTTCAACTTTTCGATTTATGACGGATATCAGGACCTGATGGTTTGGATTACCCTTGAAGTGAGTGGGGATAAAATGAGCGGATATTGGGAAACGGCAGATGGAATGCGAGATTCCATAGAGATGGAAAAGAAGTAGGCTTATTTAACCTGGAGTATTCATAAGTCGAATCTGAGTCCTAAAGCCCAGGAACTGCCTGAAAAAAAGGAAAATTCAGAAGTTAAGGCAGTCTTGGGATTTAAATAATAGTCAAATCCCAGATACATGCTGAAAAAACCCCGGCTCTTGAGATTCATTTCTTCTTCTAAAGGAAGGCTTGCTTTTCCCAACAGCTTATTTACCTTAAATCCCATGTAACCGGCAAAACGAAATATTTTCACCCCAAAATCAACCGCTCCTTGAAGTTTGGTCAGAGAGAAATCCGAAGAACTTGACTTACTGAACGGCTCAAGACGGGCGATTTGAAAATCGAAACCCGTGCTTCCCTTTATGTGGATATGTTCTCCGCTCTCTTCTTCAATATCTACCATTCCGGTCAGCGTGTATTTGATTCCTCCACCATAATAGATATTGTTTTCAGTTAAAAAAAAGCTATTTGGAAAATCAGAAGTCCCCATAAATCCGTATAAGTTTACATATCGGGAGGGGCTGTATCTGAAAGTGGCTTTGAGGATGTTTCTATCTATTTTTTCTTTCATCCCATCGAATTTGAAGTTTCGAGATAAATTCACATAAGAAAATCCCAAAGAGGTTTTCCCTTTGGTCGGGACGGTGACTCCGCTGTCAATGTCTTGGGAGAATACAAGAGACGGGAGTATGAGGATCAGAATGATAGATAAATATGTCTTCATTGTTTTTTTCCCTTCAAATTTATATCCTATTTTGGATTCTTAACTCTTATTTATATAAACGGGAAAAATGTAATAAAGGTTCACATACAAACAACCTTTTTTCATTTCTTGATTCACTTCATTAAGCAAAAATTCAGGATGATGGTTGATTTTCATATTGATTGAAAAGTATTATTATTTTATGATAAATAGCAATATTTTTTTAAAGAAATATGATTAAAAGAGACGAGCCGTATGGATGATATTTAGATGAAAAAAAACCGAGAGAAGAGGTCTGTCTCCCAAAAATATATTTTTGGGGTCAAAGCCATTGCCGAATATTTAAACGTCAGTGAAAGGAATGTTTATCTCTGGGAAAAGGAATTAGATCTTCCTCTTCATAGAGTAGGAGATGCGAATAAAAGAACAGTCTATGCGTCTGTCGATGAGATTGAGATGTGGTTGAGAAAAAGAACTTCATCTCAATCAACAAAAAGGGGGAAGAGAACTTTTACTCTTGGTTTATTGACCGTTTTTGGAGCAGGAATTATATTCATTTTAATCTGGATTTTTCTGATCAAAAAAAGCGATACATATGATTTTTATCTTTCTTCTTTACCTAATCCAATGAACGCTTTAACACAAGATAAGAATGTTTACATTAAGAATAGAGATGGAGAGGTGTTATGGAACTATATCGAAAGAGGTGATACAATCAGCAATGGATCAGCAGCAAGAGAAAAGAATCTGGATTTTTTTGATATAGATCATGATCAAGCCAATGAGGTTATTGCCAGAGAGTATGACCCCGAGACCGATCAATTTTACTTAACTCTTTTTGATAACAATGGGTCAAGAGTTTGGCAGAACAGCATCATCAATGATCGAAGCTTTAGGGGTCTTCTTCTCAGGTCAAACTTCTATCCTATGTTCAGTCAATTCGCTCAAGGTCATAGAGAATCGTTTATAATAACGGCATGGCGCCACAAAACCCGCTTTTTAGTGATTATAACTAGATATGATATAAGGGGTCATCTTTTGAACGAATACATTCATACAGGCCATCTGTCCTTTTTACTTCCTTTTGATTTAAATCAGGACGGAACTCATGAAATTCTTTTTGGAGCTACCAACAATCTTCTTAACGGCGAGGCTGTTCTGGGTATTTTAGAGATTGAAGATTTTAAAGGGGTCTGTCCCCCAAATCGGATTGAACCGGAATACCAGCGCCTTAAATATCTTTTGCAGAGATACATTGCGGATGAAACTGAATCAGGAAATCAAATCGCTTACATCCGATTTAAAAAAACAAATCACTTTATGGATCATGCCAGGCCTTATGCTTTTCCTGTGTTTGATCATTTAGATGAAAATTTATTTCATATCTATATTTCTCCCTGGGGACTTGGGTATGAAGATATTCTTATTGGATTTGAATATGTTTTCAGCAACAAGTTGAAATTAATGGATATCATCCCGACTCCTGGACTTAGGAAATTTAAGCCTACTTTATGCCAGGATAGCCAGGAAGATATTTCAATTCAGGCTCTCAATCAAGTCTATGCAGAAAATATTTTGGGATGGAAACAGGGGAGATGGGTTTCTCTGGATGAGCTGGATTTGAATTTAGATAATTAACCTGGAATATTCGCAAAAAGAGTCTTCAAAATTATTCTGAATATTTTGAAATAAAGTAGAAACCTAGCTTTCTATGATTTTGTATTCATAGTATTTTGTCCCGCGTTCTTTGTCCAAAAGAAACACCCGGTCTTTGTGGATATGGATTTCATTGACAAAATGATCCACAGGAATCCTTTGAATGAGGATTCCTTTGGGACTGAATATTTCAAGCACATAGGCATCGGTTTTTATCTGCTCTGTATTCCCTTTTAATTTGACAGACATGGAACGCTGTCCATCTATGTTCATCACACTGACTGATTTATTCACTTTCTCATCCTCTTTGAGCTGTCTGTTTAATGTGATGACCCAAACTCTCCCTTTGGAATCCACAGATAGACCTTCACTGCATCGGTTCATTTCAGGAAGCTGAACCATTCGGCCTCTTCCCGATGATTCCATTTTTCCTTTATCTTTAGGAGTTTTCATACTGTAGTTGAGGGGCCGGTCTGCTCTCCATAACAGCTTCCCTTCAGGAGAGTATTTCTCGACTCTGTTTTGGTGCAAAAAGGTTAAATAGATAAAATCTTCCCTGTCTACGGCAAATTCATACTGGTTTCCCATATGATTTAATAATATATGTTTAAAGTCAAAACGCTCTCCGAATTCTTGGATCAGATTTCCATCCCTATCATAGACCTTGATCAATTTAGGAAGCACCTTTTCTTCGGATTGAGGGATCATCAGAAGGCTTCCAGTTGAATTCATGATGATTTTTCCAGAATCGAGTACTTGAATGGATCCCGCCGTTTCATTTGTGAATTTGATGGTCTTGTATTCTGAACCTTCTGGATTGAGTATCTGGATTCTGTTGTTTTGAGGATCCGAGATATAGAGATTATTATCTTTGTCAATATCCATGGATGAGGGAAGATAAAATTCTCCGGGACCCTGCCCCTGTCTTCCTATGGTGGTGATGTATTCATAGTCTGAATTAAATTTTTGGATCCTGTGGTTTCCTGAATCCAGGATGTAGATATTTCCTTTTTCATCAAAAACAATATTTTCGGGGAGATAAAAGGCCAGGTTTTCATCGGGAGTGTTGATATCTCCTAGGGTATTGATGAGTTTTAAGGAGATAGCCACAGAGCTGTTTTTTAAGCTTTTTTCAGTGTTGTGGATGAATTGCACGCCGTCTTTGGTCTCGATCTCCTGAGAGAAAGAGACGGAGAAGGCGAGAAAAAATAAAAATAGGAAACATGCCAGCCCTCTCATTATTTCTTTCATGATAAAACTCCTTTTTTAATCTTCGAAATTGGTGAAAATGCCCATAAGAATGAATAATAAATATTATGAGTCATCGGCATTGCCATTTTTTTGAATAATTCGGATTAATTATATAAACCCATCATAGATTTTTAAAGTTGCACAAAATATTTTTAGTGTACAATCGAGTTCGCAAATTTGATTTAAAGCCTATTATTTAATATATTTTTATTCTGAGACAAATGTGTTTCTTGTTGTTTATCTCAGAGATAAGGGTTAGCGATTGAAAAAAGACATAAAAGGAGGATCAAGGAAATGATTAAATTTCAGCCATTTGTCATGGAGCGTATGATGTCCAAGTCTGAAAAGTATGTTGAATATAATATTTCTGAAAGCGGGGTCCACCCGATGACTCTTAAGGAGTTGTTTGCTGGGGATCAAGATTTTATTGATAAACTGCTTTCTACTGAAATAGATTACGCTCATGCTAATGGGATTCCTGAATTGAGAGAAAATATTGCGGCTATGTATAAAGATGCCGCTGCAGAGAATGTTCTGGTAACAACTGGAGCTATTGAAGCCAATTACAATGCCATCAATGCTCTTCTTGCCCCGGGAGATGAAATGATTATTATGCTGCCGAACTATATGCAGATTTGGGGTATCGCCAAAAATCAAAACTTAAATCTGAAGACTTTTCATTTACGTGAAGTCAATAAATGGGCCCCTGATCTTCAGGAGCTTAATGAAATGGTCACTGAGAATACAAAGCTCATTGCCCTATGCAATCCAGATAATCCTACGGGGTATATTCTTAAAGAAAACGAAATGAATGCTGTGATAAATACAGCGGATCAAGTTGGAGCATGGATTTTAGCTGATGAAGTTTATGCTGGTGCGGAGCGTTTAACAGAGGAACAAACACCTTCGTTTTACGGCCGCTATGATAAAGTGATTGCGGTAGGGAGTTTAAGTAAATCCTATGGTTTCCCAGGTCTTCGTATTGGCTGGGTGGTGGGCCCTTCTGATATTGTTGATCATATCTGGGCTCGTCATGAGTATACGACTCTGAGTGCGACCATGTTATCCAATCATATTGCAGCATTCGTGCTCTCTCCTGGGGTTCGTCCTCGAATCATTCAGCGCACCCGGGATTATATCCGAAATGGATTTCCTATCCTTGAACAATGGATGAATGATCATGGGAACACATTCAGTTTTACGCCTCCCCAAGCGGCGGCGATTGCTTTTGTTCGATATCATTTAGATATTAATTCTACTGAATTTACTGAGCGTTTGATAAAGGAAAAAAGTGTCCTGATTGTGCCAGGTGATCATTTTGGTATGGACAAATTTTTGCGGATCAGTTACGGCCTGCCGCGTGACTATCTTACGGCTGCGCTTGATCGCATTCATGAGTTAGTTATGGAGCTAAAGCGGTAATCGAAGGGGATGATAGTTATGAGAATCATTTCATTGGAAGAAATAAAGAAAGTCCTTTCCTCCCTTGACATCATATCCTCTATGGAAGCAGGCTTTGTCGCGTATTCACAAAAAAAGACTGTAATCCCCCCTGTAGGTGAGCTGATACTGGAGAGGGGGGAAGTTCACATAAAATACGGATATCTCAAAGAGGATCCATACTATGTCATTAAAATTGCCTCAGGATTTTATGACAATGCTGAATTTGGGTTGCCTTCCAGTAACGGACTCATGTTGCTTTTTAGCCAGAAAACCGGGGAACTTGTGAGTATCCTGTTAGATGAAGGCTATCTAACCGATGTCCGGACTGCAGCAGCCGGTGCAGTGGCTGCTAAACATCTTGCTCCCAGGAATACGAAACGGATCGGTATTGTTGGAACAGGCATTCAGGCCCGTTTACAATTGAGTTATTTGTCAAATGTTAGTGAGTGCAAACAGGTCCTGGTTTGGGGAAGAGGTCGCAGCCAATTAGAAATGTATAAAACCGAAATGCAAAAACAGGGCTTTCTTATTGAAACCACATTGGACACGAGCGATATTTTGAGGACCTGTAACCTGGTCGTCACGACGACTCCATCCAGAACGCCTCTGATAAGCTCATCTGATTTACAGCCGGGTACCCATATTACAGCCGTGGGTTCTGACACTCCAGATAAGCAGGAATTGGATTCGGCGATTTTGAAAAGAGCCGACATTGTTGTGGCGGATAGTATTTCCCAATGTTTGCTGAGGGGCGAGATCTACAAGGCTGTTCAGTCCAATCAAATTTCCGGTGATGACCTTGTTGAATTGGGTGATATTATAGCAGGAGCCAGGACAGGACGTACCCATGACAATCAGATCACGGTTTCAGATCTGACAGGAGTTGCTGTACAGGATATTCAGATCACTGAAGCTGTTTACAAAGCGATTGTTTTAAAAGAATAAGGGTATTTTTTGCTGGACAAATAAATCTGTATCAAGTAAAAAGAGAGGGGGAGGGCGGAAATGAAAAAGTTCAAAAAGAAAAAGAATGCGATATTACTTTTGTATTTTTTATTCACTTTGTTTTTTCTTTCCGATTCGGCAGAGATCAATGCATATCAGGAAGATAAAATATCCGAACCAGGGAAATACAAAGGATATTCTGAGCCAATATATGATGAGTGGATGAGACAATCTCTCTATATCCCTGTTAGAGACGGCACCAGATTAGCTGCAGATATCCATCGGCCTGCCATAGAGGGAAGACCTGTTGAAAAGCCTCTCCCCCTAATATGGATTCACACCCGTTATCACCGGGCTAATTATACTGAAGGAGGCAAAGTGGTCACTTATATGCAGAATCCAGCACTCAGAAAAATTTTAAGCCATGGATACATCATCGCAGTGGTAGATGTCCGGGGAAGTGGAGCTTCCTTTGGCACAAGAGGCGGTATTTTTACTCCTGAAGAAGCCCAGGATACTTATGATGTTGTGGAATGGTTTGCTGAACAGTCCTGGTGTGATGGAAATATCGGGATGTATGGAGGTTCCTATCTGGGAATCACACAATATATTGCGGCAGGCATGGCTCCGCCTCATCTCAAAGCCATTATACCTGTTTTTGCCATGTTCGATTTGTATGCCTTTACTTACCCTGGAGGAATTTTACAGGATGATTTTCTTAATGGCTGGAGCCGCTTAGTTAAAGAACTGGATCAGGTAGTTCCAACTCCTCCTGTGGATTCAGATCCAAATTCTTTGCTTTTTGAGAAGGCCCTCAAGGAGCACATGGAAAATATTTATCCTTTTGACATGGTTGAATCAGCTCCTTATAGAAACAGTGTTTCACAAGAGGTCTCTTCACAGCTTTACAAAGAGTGGAGCCCTAATACCTACCTTAAAGGGCTTAATGAGTCAGATGTTGCTGTGTACACAGTGGCCGGGTGGTATGACCTGTGGCCCAAGGATGCGCTTTTGTGGTTTAAAAATATTAAAAATCCTCAGAAACTCATTTTGACTCCTTGGTCTCACAGCATGGGTTCTGAAGGATGGGAAAAATCAGTCCAGCCATTGATTGGCTTTGAGTTTGAGTTCGATATGGCCACAGAAAGTCTCCGCTGGTATGACTATTGGTTAAAAGGAATAGACAATGGAATCATGGAGGAGCCTCCCATTTATTATTTCACTATGGGAAAACCTGAGGATAAAGCGTGGAGCTTTACTCAAACTTGGCCTCTTCCTGAAGTTGAAAATGTGACCTTTTATTTCAGAGAAGGTCCCTCAGGAAGTTGTGATTCATTGAATGATGGGGTTCTCAAGACTCAATCACCATCTTCTTCAGGGATAGATTTCTATACTGTAGATTACACCACGACCAGCGGTGAGAAAAACCGTTGGGCTGACGGAAGAGGGGAAGGATTCTGGTACGGGGATCGGTCCTTAAATGATCAAAAAGCTTTGACCTACACCACGGGAGCTCTCAGACAGGATGTGGTGGTCACTGGCCATCCGGTGATATCTCTCTGGATATCCTCCACTGCCGAGGATGGAGATTTTTTTGTCTATCTGGAAGAAGTGGACTCCAAAGGATATTCCCATTACATCACAGAAGGTATGTTGAGAGCGTCACACAGAAGGTTGTCAGAGCCTCCTTTTGATTGTATGGGGCTTCCTTATCATAGAAGCTTTGAACAGGACATAGAGTCAATCCCGAAGGAAAAAGAAATAGAACTCGTGTTTGACCTTCTTCCTACTTCAAATGTGTTCGAAGCAGGAAACAGGATCCGTATTGCGATAACCTGTGCTGACCAGAACAGTTTTAAAACCCCTGAGTTAGATCCAGCTCCTCAAATCACTGTTTTTCGGAACAACAATTATCCATCAAGCATTACTTTGCCTATCCTGAGCCCGACTGAGGATTTAACTGAGAAAGCAGGTTTTGTTCTTATCGTTTTTATAATACTGGTTGTGATTTTAGCTGTGATCTTTCTCGTCTGGTTTATGCACTCCATAAGAACACGAAAATAATGTAAAATTGAGTTTTACCTGCGAAATTGAGAAGAGAGTATACCTATTCTAAATGTTGATGCAGATATTACTGATGGGAAAAGCTAAATGATTTGATTTTTATAAAATAAAATAGGTTTAAAAGCGTATGAAATATACCTTCAATTTGCGGAGAGGGGTTTAGTTCCTTTTTTTATTTTAAGAAGATCCAGCTTATTTTTATACTCACTTCGGTCTGAATTAGTTAGGCCATTATAGAATATCCTTGGTTCCGGTGCGTAAAACTATGCGCCGATCCGTGCGTAATTTATCACGACTCTTAACACCATTTCCAGTCCTTATGGATTTAAATGGAAAAATCACAAAATCATTTGGGGTCTATGAAGCCCCAACAATAGTACTGGCGGATAATATGAATAGAATAATATTTTCGTCCAAACTGACAAAAAATTCTATAAATGCATTATTGCTTGATGATATTGATGAATGTTTGGATATTAAATAATGCGATCATTGAAATGGGTGATTGACGTCAAGTACCCACACTAAAGGGAAGAGAACCATTTACTTTAATCCTTCTACCCACTCTATTGCTATATCGACTATCCATTCTGAAATTCGTTTATCTGGCAAAATTCCCCTTTTTGCAAAACAAATATTTTTATCAGCAAATATTTTTTTTGCTTCTGTTTTTTCACCCATCATAACTGAAGCAGAAGTGTTTGCCATTATCTCAACACCCATTGAAAGGTATAATCCAACAACAATAATTTTTTCTTTTTTTTCAGTTGCTTTCAAAATTGTTGTGGCTCCTTCAGATGCAAATGATTGACCAACTCCCACAAAAGCATAATCAAGGTAATCAATTCCTGTTTTCGCACACACATGATAACCAATTTCTCGACACATAGAAGCCCAAATTGGTTCAAAATGTTCATCTCCATGCGCAAGAAGAACGACGCCTTCAGACCCTGGTGTTGTTGATAATTCTTTAACTCTATCCAGCATGATATTTTTTAAGATATTGCTCTTATTTAATGTTGGCCCGACTGTTATTTTCAATTCGGTATTAACGACTTCTATTCCTTCCCCCTTAATTTCATTTAAAATATCTTTATCGCTATACAAGCCTAAAATAGTTGGAATATCAAATAAAGAATGTCCTGATGGGGCAATTAAGAGGGGGATAGCATATACTTTATCAATACCCCTTTTTTCGAAATCTTTAATTACTGTATTAATTGATGGCTCATTAAATTCCATCAATGCAACCCGAATAGCACTAAATTGATTATTTCCCTTTTGGGTCATAATTGTTTTAACTTCATTTTCGAGTTTTAGAACGGGTTCGTTCCATTGAGGCAAGGGTGAACCATGTGTGATAATAATCAAACCATATTTATCTTGGGCATAAACAATGGTAGATAATAAAAAAAGTAAAACAGCAATCACTAAAATCATCTGTAGCTTTTTCATGCTTTAATATCCTTATTTATTATTTTGATTTTCTGAATTAGTCGTTAATGAAATATTCAAATGATATAATTATGAAATTTTTTTTTAAAGTTAAAGACGTCTTATTTGCTATTTTTTTACTCTATATTTACCTTTCCTGGTTTTTTACTTTCAGTTTCCTTTTCTTCTAAGCGAGAAATGGCTGAATCAATAAAAGCACGGAGAGCTAAAAGCCTCTCTTTATGGCCTTTCCGGATATGTTCCTTAACTTCTTCAGGTATGTCTCCTAGAAATAACTTCTGTATATGTTGTTTAACTTTTATTATGGAATTGATTAAATCAACAAATTCATCCTCTTCCTTTTTTTTCATCTTTCATGTCTCCTTTTCTAAATTCTATTTTAAGAGAATTTTTTTCATATTTGGCACGCATAAGCTCTAAATTTGCAAGGGATCTCGGCAGAAGTATATTCCGTCTGTATCGGCCGGCCGTAATGATTAATTCTTGGTCTTCGTTCCACAAATCCAAATCATTCTTATTCAGGAAAGGAACTTCAATAGAAAGAATATAACGGTTATTATCCTTGCTTATCTTAACTGGTTGGCCCTTATAAAAAATTTGGGTTGGATCTTTCTTCTGATAAATAGTTTCAGCCAACTGATTTAATAAAGTTAATCCATTGATTTCCTGATTGAACAAATTACCCTGAACAATAGGCAAGGGAGAAAAAGATTCTTCGATCATCTCCAAATAATCTTTCTGGCAGGTTTTCCATTTCTTAAAATAAGGGTCCTTTACCTGGTTGGGAATGATTCTATTGGCAATGACAAGGTCAACTGAAAAACCAAAAAGAGAAAAATAAGTTAGACTTCTCTGGGCCTCTTTGATGACCATTTTCTCAGGATTTAGAACTATCCGAACTGAGGTTATTGAGTCATCTGAAAGGAAGTCCTTGACAATGCCCGCGTTTTGGTAAGTCTCCTGAGCGGCCTGAAAAAAATCATCATCAGGAATAGGGAAGTCAGTTAGACGTTTCATTATGGGTCGAGCAGCCTTAACCATTCTCTTATGGAGAGGAAATATATTTCTCATATACCATCGAATGATTTCAGGGAAGCTCAAAAATTTTAAAGTCTCACCGGTTGGAGCACAATCCACTATTACGGCATCATAGCTCTGGCTGTCGTAATAATCCTTTAATTTTATTAAACTGAATAGTTCATCCATCCCAGGGAAGATGGCCATTTCATCAGCTATGACCTCATCTAATCCCTGAAAATTCAAAACAGCTGAAAATTGTTTTTGGACTCCCTCCCAGTTCTCTTTCAATTCTTTATTTACATCAATTTCCAAACCATCGAGATTCTTTTTAACTCCGGTTGGATGATTTCCCAGTTGGATACCAAAACAGTCAGAAAGACTGTGGGCTGAATCAGTGCTCATGACCAACGTCTTATAACCTGAATTGGAAGCTAGTAAACCGGTAGCTGCGGCAACGGTAGTTTTCCCGACTCCACCTTTTCCAGTAAAAAGAATTATCCTCATTTAATATTCATTCTTTTTTTAGAGCTCTATAATATAATATAGAAAAACCTTTCTCTTTAATCAAGACTAGTAAACCATTATGTGATGAAAAAGCAATAAGGCTCCCGTGTGTAAAAGAACAAATGAATGGAAAAACAAAAAGAAAAAAATGGTGGGCGATAGAGGATTTGAACCTCTGACTTCTACCGTGTGAAGGTAGCACTCTTCCGCTGAGTTAATCGCCCAACTTTATTTATTTTTAGATAAATCAGCTTACTTGTCAATCCTTTTAATGGGGACGGCTCTTTAAAAAAAGAGTCGTCCCCATTTTTGCGGTTTTTTACCGGTCGTAGGCGTTGATGTCCAGGAATCCATGTCCCGAGAGATTGAACAGGATGACTTTTTTCTGGTTCTTTTCTCTGGCTTCCGCCGCCTCATCAATGGCTGCGGCTATGGCATGAGAGGACTCGGGTGCGGGAAGGATTCCTTCTGTTTTCAGAAACAATTTTCCAGACTCAAATACTTTGGTCTGTTTATAGGCTCTGGGTTCGATGATTCCTTTGTATGTGAGATGGCTTATCAGAGGAGCCATGCCGTGGTACCGGAGGCCTCCTGCATGAATGGGAGGGGGAACAAAATCCATGCCCAGGGTGTACATATAGAGAAGAGGGGTCATTCCCACACTGTCTCCATGGTCATATCGTAGTTTTCCCTTCGTGAGGGTCGGGCAGACTTCTGGCTCCACGGCAATAAAGTTTATGTTTTTTCCTTCCACCAGTCTTTTTCTGACAAACGGAAAAGCCAGGCCCGCATAATTTGAACCGCCTCCCACACATCCTATAATCGTATCAGGTTCGGCTCCCAGTTCCTTCATTTGTTCATCGGATTCCAGCCCGATGATGCTCTGATGCATCAGAACACTGTCCAGAACAGAGCCCAGTGAGTATTTGGCGTTTTTATATTTCAGGGCTGTTTCCACAGCTTCTGAAATGGCTATTCCCAGACTTCCCGGATGGTCTTTATCTTGAGCAAAAAATTTTTTCCCTGCTTCTGTTTGGTTGCTGGGGCTCTCCTGCACATTGCCTCCCAGTAATTCCATTAGAATCCGGCGGCCCGGTTTTTGCCTGAAGCTGATCCGAACCATAAAGACTTTGACTTTAAGTCCGAACAGGCCACCGGCTTGGGAAAGTGCTGAGCCCCACTGCCCGGCTCCGGTCTCTGTGGTCAGAGTCTCCACCCCTTCCTGTGCCGCCAAAAAAGCCTGGGCAATAGCGGTGTTGCTCTTATGGCTTCCTGTGGGGCCTGCCCCTTCATACTTATAAAAGATGTGAGCCGGTGTGTCGAGATACTTTTTAAGCTTGGAGGCATAGACCAGAGGAGTGGGTCTGTAAACAGAATAAGCCTCTAAGACTTTCTCAGGAATGGGAATATATCGTTCCATCGAACCTTCCTGGCGGATGAATCCTTCCGGGAAAATAGGGGAAAGGTCTTCAGGTTTGAGGGGTTCTTTTGTTTGTGGATTCAGAGGCGGTTTGGGCAGATCCTCAAGGTCAGCCTTTAGGTTATAAAATTTTGTGGGAAGATAATCTTCTTTTCTGGATGCAAATCTTTTCATCATAAATCTCCTTTAAATGATTTAAAATCAGTGAATTAAATTGAATTAAAAATAGGGTAGTTTGGTGTTGTTCGTTTTAGGCGGAAGGGCCCGCCCACCAGAAAAGAATAGAGAAACCGGGATAATTTTTGTATTTTTCAGCTTCTCTTTCAAACATAGAAATGAATTATAGAGAGCAAAAAGAGTCTTGTCAACAGAAAATAGCAATATTCATTGAAACAAAATCATGATCATTTCCCGTTGACGGGGTGAGTGTTTTCCCGGTATTATCGTTGATTGAGCCGCTGAGTGAGCTTGAATCCGATGATATCGAGACAAAATCCCAAGACAAAAGAGGACAAAAAGCAAGAATCAGTCTATCTTGATACAAGGCTTCAGATCATATTTGGAATCACTTTGATAGCGGTACTTGGCGTCTCCAGCATCACCCCGGCTTTTCCTCTGATTGTAAAGGACCTGAACATATCAACTCAATCCATAGGGCTGCTTATCACCGTGTTTACCCTCCCCGGCATTTTCTTAACCCCTGTCATGGGAGCCCTAGCGGACCGATTTGGGAGAAAAAAGATACTCATTCCATCTATGATGCTCTTTGGTGTGGCCGGGGGAGCGTGTGCCCTGGCTCATGATTTCAGCCTTCTCCTGGTACTTCGTTTTTTCCAGGGAGTAGGCGCGGCTTCCTTGGGGTCGCTCAATGTGACCATTATCGGGGACCTTTACTCAGGAAATAAACGCACTGAAGCCATGGGATACAATGCGAGTGTTCTCAGCGTGGGGACAGCGCTTTACCCGGCGATTGGTGGTGTTCTGGCTGTTCTGGGATGGCATTATCCATTCCTTCTGCCGCTTGTTGCGGTGCCTCTGGGTTTTTTGGTTTTGTTCTCATTAAAAAATCCGGAGCCGAAAAACAGCCAGGACCTTAAAAAATATTTACAAAGCGCGTGGAAAAGCCTTAAAAAACGCCGGGTTGCGGTGCTTTTAATTGCAAGTTCGGTCACTTTCATTATTCTTTATGGATCGTATTTGACTTATATCCCTATCCTGCTGGGTCATGAATTCAGGGCCTCTCCTTTGATTATCGGACTCATTATGTCCGCTATGTCGCTTATCACGGCTGTTACCTCTTCACAATTGGGAAGATTAGCCAAAATTTATTCCAAAAAGACGCTTATCAGAGCGGCTTATATCCTCTATGGTTCAGCTTTAGTCCTCTATCCTTTTGTTCCCAAGCTCTGGCTGCTGCTCATTCCAACTGTCATTTTTGGAATTGCCCACGGTATGAATATTCCCAGTATTCAAACTCTGCTGGCAGAGATGGCCCCTATGGAATACAGGGCTGCGTTTATGTCTGTAAACGGAATGGCTCTGCGCCTGGGGCAGACTCTGGGACCTGTTTTGGTGGGAATGGTATTTGTTTTTTGGGGAATCAAAGGGGCTTTTTTTGCAGGGGCTGGATTTTCCTTTGCCGCGTTCCTTCTTCTTGTGATTGTCAAGTAAGGCTTTCTTTTCTGTTAGAACTGTATAGAATTTAATGAATTTGTTTTCACGGCTTTCTAGAAGAATCTCACGGTCCTCCAAAAAGAGATTTTCTCCAGGTTTAGATCCATTTTTTTCTTTTAAAATAAAGGATCATGACTAGAGCCACGGCAGCCATAATGCCCAAGACTCCAAAATAGGCAAAACGCCATTTGAGCTCGGGCATGAATTCAAAGTTCATCCCGTAAATTCCGGCAATAAAGGTCAAAGGTATGAATATAGTTGCAATGATGGTGAGCACTTTCATGACCTCGTTCATGCGGTTGCTTATGGTGGAGAGATAGGTATCGTGCATACTGAGAATCATATCTCGGTATGTTTCTATGGTTTCAATCACTTGAATGGTATGGTCATAAACATCGCGAAAAAATCGGAGGGTTGGTTTCTCAATCAGAGGCGATTCTGACTTTTCTAAACTGTTGATCATCTCTCTGAGAGGCCATACGGATTTTCGGAGCCTTATTATTTCTCTCTTGAGAGAGTGAATTTGCTGCAGCCTGTTTTCATCTGTTTCCCCCGTCAAAGAATCTTCAAGCTGTTCCACTTTATCTCCCAGCTTCTCCAGAATGAGAAAATAATTATCAACAATAATGTCTGTTATGGAATAGGCCAGGTAATCGGAACCGCTTTTACGAATGCGCCCAAGCCCGTTGATGATTCTATCCCTTATTGGGTTGAATATATCACCCTCTTTTTCCTGAAAAGAAAACACATAATTTTTACCCAGGATTAAGCTGACCTGTTCTTCTGAAACATTTTCTTCTTTATCTTCATAAGAAAGCATTTTTAAGACAATGAAAATATAATCGTCAAATTTTTCTGCTTTGGGGCGCTGTCGTGGATTCATGATATCCTCTAGAGTCAATGGGTGAATCCCAAAATTTTTCCCCACTTTTTTTATTAATTCAGCGTCATGGATTCCATCGATGTTGATCCATGTTACAGATTTTTTGTCTTTGAATAGATAACACTCTTCGATACGACTGATTTCTTTTTTGGTGAAATTTTTCTCATCATAATCAATGAGGGTTATCTTTATTTTCTTTTCTTCTCTTTCCCCCATATAAACAGGAGTTCCAGGGGGAAGACCGATTTTGTTTTTTAGTTTTTTTGTGGGCCTGAATATTTTTTTCATTTTCCCTCCTCTTAGTAAAAAAAAGACTTATTGAGTGATTTATTTGATTTAATTTTACTACTGAATGACTTATAATAAAAAAAAATTTTATTAAAATCTACGACTAAGGAGATGAAATAACCAACAACAATGGATTCATTCATAAGCACAGAACTGTTTAAGTGGGTTGTCCTGCCCATTTTGATCTTTTTAGCGCGTATATTTGATGTTTCTCTTGGAACTCTTCGTATTGTTTTTGTGTCCAGAAGACTTAAGTACTTTGCTGCGTTTATAGGTTTTTTCGAAGTCATTATATGGCTTTTTGCTATCAATATCATCATGGATAATTTGAACAATGTGGTGGGATATTTAGCTTACGGATTAGGATTTGCATCTGGTAATTACATAGGGATTTGCATCGAGGACCGGCTGGCAGTCGGGAATGCGGTTCTGCGGGTTATTACAAGGAGAGATGCCACTGAATTAGTTAAGGTTCTTAGAGAGAAGGGATATCCGGTGACAAGAGTGGCTGCAGAGGGAAAGCGGGGTGAGGTCAGTATTATTTTTATGGTCATCCGCAGGTGCGATTATGACGAAGTCATCCAAATGTTACAAAAGTATAATCCCAAGGCATTTTACACTCTTGAAGATGTCAGATTAGTCAGTAAAGGAGAATTTCCCTTTGGAAGAGAACTGAGGGCGAGTCGATGGCCTGGTTCATTTAAGTTCTTTAGAAAGGGAAAATAGAATGCCGTCCATTGGAACCTTTGATTGACAATAAATCTTTTTCGTTTTATAAATAAAGAGAAAATGGGTATCCGAAGGTGTCCTTACTGTAAGGCAATCGTCGAAGAGGGTGAGGAGTACTGCTCCAACTGTGGAACAAGGCTTATATTTCCCGAAGATGAGGAAATCGAAGAAGAAATTCCCGGAGAAAAAATAATGGATGATGAAGAAGAACAGGAGTTAGATGCGGAGGAAGAGCAGGAAGAGAAAGAAATAGAGGAAGAGAGTCAAGATTTGGATGAAGAAATGGCATATGAACAGCACAATAAAGAGGAACTGGCAGAGGAAAAAGATGAGGAAGAAGAATCAGTCAAGAGAACAAAGGGACTCCCTGAGGAAGAGCTGACAGAAGAAAAGGAGATTGAGGAAGAGAATGAGGATATGGAAGAAGAGGAGGAGACCCAGCTTGATGATTTGTTTGACAATGAGGAAAGTGAGGATGACACAGAAAAAAGGAGTGAATCTGAATTAAAAACAGAGGATCTGCAGAGGGCTCTGGATTCTTCAGAGAAAGAAAAAGAAGAGATAGATTCATTTATTGATTCGTTAAAAAAAGAACGCCAGAAGATTAAAGAGAAGGTTAAGGAAGTAGAGGGAAGAATTCCAACCTGGGCTGAAGCTCTGAAAGATGAGGAAGATCAAGAAAAGATTGAGAAGCACGAAGAAGAATTTGAAGAAGAAGAATTTGAACAGGAGTCTTTTGAGGAATTGGATGTTGATAAAGAAGGAATTATCGATGAAGCCGTGACTGAAACTGATGAGTTTGAGGAGGAACAGATTGCCTCTGAGACCGAAGATCAACAAGAAGAGCTTCCTTTTTATGAGGATAAAGAGAGAAGGCTGAAAAAAGAAAGAGTCAAGATTTATGACAGATCTCCCATTAAGGTTTCAGCCTGGATTAAGTCGCGCTTATTTGACCTTCTTTTTATTGCAGGCTTGTGGTTTATCACTTTGTGGATTGCTTCTTATTTGACTTCTGTCAGTATTTTCCAAATCATCTCCAATTCAGCGTTGGCTGTGATCGTCTTTTTTGTCATACTGCTTTCTATCTATTTATTTTTCTTTATGTTTTTTCTTGGAGAGACCCTAGGAGACTATGTATTCCAAAAACAGGATTAGCATGGACTCTTCCTGAAATAGGTATACCTAAAATAACCTGAATGATTCATGATAAAAGTTATGGCTGAAATAAAATGAGGGATAAGGTCATAACTTAAAGTTTTCACCAAGAAATTTTTGTTTTGCTCTTTTATCTGAGGAAATCTTTTGAGGTGTTCCTTCTGCTAGGATTTCTCCTCTGTCTATGACATAGGCATAATCAGTGATTTTTAAAGTATCTCTCACATTATGATCAGATACAAGGATTCCTATCCCTTTGTTTTTTAGATTTTCTAATATTTTTTGAAGATCAATTATGGTCAGTGGATCAATTCCTGTGAAGGGTTCGTCTAGGAGAAGAAATTTGGGCTTAAGAATCAGAGCACGGCAGATTTCAAGCCTTCTTCTCTCACCTCCTGATAGGCTGTGAGCGGATTGCTTGGCCAGGGAAAGAAGCCCTAATTCTGATAAAAGGTTGGCTGTTATTTTTTTTAGTTCGTCTTGAGGATAACCTTTAAGGCCCAGGATCATTTTAAGATTATTTTCAACATTCGTCTTCCTGAATACAGAATTTTCTTGAGGAAGATAAACAATGCCCTTTTCTGACCTCTGACTGGTGGAAAGATCTGATATATCCTCGTTATCGAGAAAGATAGATCCTTTATCAGGCATGGTTAATCCTGAGACCATGCGGAAGGTGGTTGTTTTCCCAGCTCCGTTTCTACCCAAGAGGCCGGCGATAAAGTTGGATTTGACTTTGATACAGAGATCTTTCACCACTAGACGCTGGTTAAAGCTCTTCCTTAAATTTTCAGCCTTTAAAGTTGACATTTTTTTAATTTTTATTATTCAGTTAAAATAATACTAAGATTCCAGAGAATAGGTGTCAAGATATAATGAAGAAAGTCATCAGTGCCTCCAGAAGAACTGATCTGGTTGCCTTTTTTTCAGAATGGTTGAGTGAAAGCTTAAAAAAAGAGAAGGCTTTTGTCATTGGACCCTCTGGCCATAATTATTCAGTTGATTTAAGTCCGGAGAAGGTTCATACCTTAGTGCTCTGGTCAAAGAATTTTTCAAACCTGATCAATGATAGAAACGGTTTACTCAAAAGCATAAAAAAATACGAACAAATTTATCTTCATTTTACCATAACAGGTCTTGGGGGTACTTTTATTGAAAAAGGGGCCCCCTATCCTGAAACAGCCATTAGCCAGTTGGACAGATTGATAGAAATAGCAGAGAGTCCTCGAAGAATTTCAGTGAGATTTGACCCCGTTGTTTTTTGGAAGCAGGGAGAGAGCCGCTGCTCTAATATTCAGTTTTTTGAAAAGTTAGCTCCCGAAATCAGCTTACGAAAAATCAAGGATGTCAGATTCAGTTTTGTTCAATGGTATGGAAAAGCTAAAAGAAGAGCTCAGAAACATCATTTCCGATATATAGATCCCCCTGAGGAGAAAAAGATTGAATGGGCCAAATATTTGGCCGAAACGGCCTTAAAATGGGAATTGAATCTTTATGCATGCAGCCAGAGATTTCTGACTGTTGTCAAGGGAATCAGCCCGTCATCCTGTATTGATGGCGCTTTATTACAAAAGCTTCATCCCAGAAAGGAACCGGCCTCTTTAAAAAAAGATAAAACCCAAAGGAAGGAATGTGGGTGTACAGAGTCCATAGATATCGGAAGTTATACGCAGAGATGTCCTCATGCTTGTTTATACTGCTATGCCAACCCCTCTATGGGTGATTCATAAAATCAGCCTGCACATAAATCTATTCTCTCATGATTGATTCTCTTTTGATATTCTGTCAGAAAACAGAATTTATATCTTTATTTGTGTTTTTTATTTTAATTGAATGCAGACTGATTTTACCTTTCAGGCGAGCCGATCTGAAATTCAGGCATGGCTTATGCTCCCTTCAGATTTTTAACGCCATTCTTCGCCCTGTGTTTTCGGCTGCTGCGCAACTCCCCCCCGTCCGTGGGTCAGACATGCTCCCAGCTCAGCTCCGCTGAATTCCCTCAAACACAGCCCTCAGAAGGCTAAATCTTCAATGTCGCTTCAGCCACACCTGAATTTCATGAAGCTGTGCGTTGTTAATGGTTAGAATATCTAACATTGATTATTTACTATTCTAGATTCCTGTAGAGGGAGAAGGGCAAGGGATGAGGAATCCCCTGTGAGGGCTGAGCGGGCATGGTTCCTCTTTAGAGGAGAGCGAAGACCGAGCGGGAGTGAGATTCATCGCTGGTGAATCGAACGGGTGATGAATCCCTTGCCCTTTCCCTCTCATAAGGTAAAGCTAAGTTATACCTGAATTTCATGAGGGGAAGAATAAGGAAATCAAAGTAGTGAGATTATTTGATTTTAGATTTTACTTTATTTGGATGCCTTCAAGATGGAGGAGATATTTTTTCAGGTCAAGCCCTGCTCCGAATCCTCCCAAAGTGCCGTTTGTTCTTATGATTCTATGGCAGGGGACAGCAATGAGAAATGGATTTTTCCCCAGTGCATGGCCAACACATCGGTATCCTTTATGATTTAATTTTTGAGCGATGGATTTATAAGTTTCTGTGCATCCATAAGGAACTTTTTGTGTTGTCTCCCAAATTTTTTTCTGAAAAGGAGTTCCTGATGAGAAATCAAATTTTAGTAAAGAGAAATCAACAGGATGACCCTCAAAATAATGAATGAACAATTCGGTTTCCAGGGAGAATTTTTTTTTATTTTTTATGAGATGGATTTTTGATTTTTCATACTGATGGAGAATGGATTCAACAGAGTTTTTGTTTTTTGCATATTTTATCTTTTGAAGACCGGCATGATTTTTTATCAGGAGAAGGAAACCTCTTTCAAATAAGATCAAAGTGTAATACAAAGTTATCTTTTATACCCCCAGTGAGAGCCTTTCAGCAAGGGAGGGAGGTAGACCTGCCTCCCTTATTTTATTTTGAGCTTTTTTTATATCGTATTTCATTCTGTAAAAGGTTACTTTTCTTTGATCAGATTCGTAAATGGCACAAGCAGCAAGGCTGTTTCTATCTCTGGGTTGTCCTACTGAACCCGGATTGATAAGGTATTTTATGCTTTTTTCCAAAACCACTTCGTTGCTTTCTCCAGACATGTAATCCCCTCTAACCAAATTGTTTTTTAACGAATAAACAAAAGGAAGATGAGTGTGACCAAAAAAATTAACAGAAGTTTTTAGATAAACAAATGCTTCTGCGGCATCCATCTCTCCGAATATATAATAATCCTCATCAAAGGGAGCTCCATGACATAGGGTGATGTCTTTTTGGATAGTGAGAGGCCCTTTTTTCATTTGAGAAAGAAAATGCATATTTTCATCAGATATGTTCTTTTGGGTCCATATTATAGCGGCCGCAGCGATTGAATTAAATCCTTCCAAAGAGTTGATGTGGGCCACTGCTTTATCATGATTGCCTCGGATATAGGTAATTTTTTTTATAGCCCGGATTTTATTGATGACTTTTTCAGGATCAGCTCCATAGCCTACCAGGTCCCCTAAGAGAATATAGCGGTCAATGCTTTTCTTTTCAGCAAAATCCATAATGCTCTCAAGTGCTTCCAGATTTCCATGGATGTCCGAAAATACCAGATAACGCATTTCAGTTCTCTTCCATTAAGCGATTGTATAACTCGTGAGCCCTATAAGAACTTCTCACTAAGGGTCCTGATTCGACTTGTCTGAAGCCCATTTCTAAGGCTTTGTTTTTCAGAACGTTGAATTCATTTGGGCTGTAATATTTGTGGACCGGAAGGTTCGATTTAGTTGCCTGGAGATACTGTCCGATCGTTAATAGGTCACAGGACACAATTCTCAGGTCTTTCAGTGTTTGAATGATTTGTTGATAACTCTCTCCGAGACCGACCATAATTCCTGATTTCGTATAGGCTCCTATTTCTTTTGCTCTTTCGAGCAGTTTTAATGAACGAAAGTAAAAGCTTGGCCTTCTATTGATAGAGGGGTAAAGAGGGTAAGGAACTTCCAGATTATGATTTATGATAGAAGGCCTGCTTTTGATCACAGTTTTTAAAGCTTCTGTATCGCCTCTGAAATCTGGGATAAGAACTTCTACTTTTACATCAGGAGATTTTTCTTTGACTGCCGTAACTGTTTCAGCAAAAAAAGTGGCCCCGCCATCCTTAAGGTCATCCCGAGTAACAGATGTGATCACAGCGTATTTGAGTCCCATAGCTTCAACAGCTTCAGCGACTCGAGCGGGTTCTTTGGGGGACAAGTCTTTGGGTTTTCCTGATTTGACCGCACAGAATCGGCAGTTTCGGGTACAAATATCCCCCATGATCAAGAAGGTCGCTGTTTTTTTGGACCAGCATTCAGAGATATTGGGACATTTTGCACTCTGACAGATGGTATGAAGCCCTTTTTTGTTTAATAAAGCAGAAACTTCAAAAAAATTTTTGTGAGTAGGCAATTTAACCTTCAGCCATGAAGGTTTTTTCGTTCTGAGTATCTCTCCTGAGATTTCCACTGATTTCTTTGTTTGTTTGAATTGAGAGGAGAACCTTGTATGAAATCGGAGGTGTCAATAAAAATTGGTCTGACGCTCTCTTCTCAGACGTCTTCTCATTCGCTTTTTTGCTTGAGCTTCTTTCAGCCGTTTTCTCTCGCCTGGTTTAATGTATACAGAGTGTTTTTTAATTTCCTTTATTATAGATTCCTGTTGTACTTTTCTTTTGAATCTTTTTAAGGCTGTTTCAATATTTTCACCTTCTTCAACAACTACAAATGCCAATAAATTCACCTCCTTATCTCAAGGTACAGATTTTATAACGAATTTAGGCTCGAATGTCAACCCTAAGGTGAAATCCTGCATGGGCTTAGTTTTGACAACCAAAGTTCCCTGTGTTATAAGTTCTGTCAGTATAATTCACATAATATTTCAGCTTTTTTGGAATAGAAGAATTGATCATAGAAGGGGAAGATGAGACAAAATTTTGAGAGGTTTCCATGAAGAAGATCAAGTTTTTTATTATTTTTTCCGTTTTATTTGTATTTTTAATTATTTCAGCTTTTTCAAGTGAGACTGGAGAGATCAAAGGTCGTGTTCGGGACATGAAGGGGAACGGAATTCCAGGAGTTGAGATTATACTTGAAAGCCGAAGTCTTCAGGGAGAAAGGACTCTTCTCTCCTCTTCGGGTGGAGAGTTTCGATTTTCACTTCTTCCTATTGGAGAATATACCTTGAGTTTTTATCTACAGGGATTCGCGCCCCATATTCTGAAGGATGTCATTGTTCGGTTGGGAAGAGTCACAGATTTAGATATCATCTTGAAGGAATCAGAATTAGAAGAGCAAGTGACGGTAACCGCTTCAGCCCCTTTGGTTGATAAGACTTCCGCAGATACGAGTTATTATCTGAACAGCAGAAATCTGGAGAAATTACCGGGACAGAACCGGACCATCGTGGATGCGGTTAAATTCACTCCTGGGGTCACAGGGGTGAGAATGAATACCAGAAAAGGGGTTTCCGAAGAAGGACAACCCAGTTTTCGTGGAGAAGGAGCGGAAGGGAACAACTGGATTGTGGATGGGCTTTATATAAGCGGTGTAAGATTAAGAAACTCAGGAATACGGCTCAACTTTGATTCTATAGAAGAGATCCAGATAATTTCTGATCCTTTCAGCCCGGAGTACGGCTCTGCGTATGGGGGGGTCATCAATATGGTGACCAAAACCGGCAGTAATGACCTGTCAGGGGAATTTTCTTTGGTGTTCATGGATAAAAATCTTCAGTCTTCCCGAATGGATCAACTTTCTGTGATCAGTGAGCCGGATTATTTTTCAAGCAGCAACTGGTATTTTAATCTTGGCGGACCCATTATTAAGGACAAACTCTGGTTTTTCATTTCTGATAATATTTTTATGGATTCTGATCAGGCCAGTGATGCTTACATTGATTATTTGTTTGTTCCTGGAGGTGAGAAGAGTACTCAAGTAAATAACTTATTTACCAAATTTACCTATGCTTTTAACAGCAGCAACAGTCTTTCGATGACGGCTGTATATCAGAAAAGTTTGGGACATAAAGGCGGGATTGGAATTCCTGAATTGTATGAAAGAAAGGATTTTGAAGATTACATCTTCCGTATAAATTATAAGGGAATATTAAATTTAACGACATTGGTGGAAGCGGGCCTGGGTTATATAGATAGAGATCAACTCACTCATCCTCTGGATGATGAGTTGGGACCTTCTATGTATTATATAGAGGACCTGGGGCGCAATATCAATAATTCTTACGGGAGGGTAACGGATGACCAAAACCGGCTTGATTTCAGTATGAAATTGACAAAATATTTTGATACTGAAAATTTTGGAAAGCATGAGATCAATATCGGCTTTGAATATTTTGATTTTTCTTCAGAGTTCATCGTTGATTTTTCAGGGAAAAGTGAAGATATTTTTCCTGGGAATGATTTTGAAAGCGGAACCAAATATTACTTCAGTTCCTGGAATGAAAACCAGCGGACCCCTACCTTTTTTTATGAATATGGTGTGTTCGATTTTGTCAATTCTTCAAGAGGGCTGGGGATTTATGTGAATGATAAGGTAACTTGGGGCCGAGTCTCCTTTATGGCTGGTCTCAGAAGTCAGACCCAGAGATGCCTGGACAATAATGAAGATGAACTGTTTTCATGGGGGATGAATGATTTTCTGTCTCCCCGCTTTTCTTTATCTGTAGACATAACGGGTGACAGTCGGAATATCATTAAATTGGGGTGGGGGAGGTTCTCAGATGTTATAACCACTATGCCCCTCGGGCTTCTAAATTCTGGGGCTGGATTGACTTTCAGAACCTATAGATGGCAGGGCAGTGAGAACCCAAACTCAAGTGAGCTCCATAATCCTTTAAACTGGATTTTTGAAAATGAACAGAAGGCCCAGCCCTTTGAAATTGCCTCTGATATAAAGCCAGATTTCGTTAACCGCTACCTTATAGAATATGACAGGAGAATTGCGAGAAATTGGGCTTTTACCGCCCGTTATATAAGCTCAAAAGCAGATGATCTGTTGGAAGTTTTGGCCGTTTTTGATCCAGAACAACAGTATAAGTTTTTATTTGACAATTTTGAGCATAAAAGAAGAGATTATTCAGGATTAGAATTTGAACTGAACGGAAAAGTGGGCCCCAAACTTTTTTTAAATGCTTCCTATAGTCATTCTTCAGCAAAAGGAACCAATCCCGGGCAGTCTGAGACAGGTTCTTGGTCCCAGGAAGAAGGGAACACGAACTATTTAGGTTTATTTGGAAATCACATATTTATTCCTGAGATTCCTGGGTATGAAGAAATCAAGAGCTACTATGATTGGGCTTTAGGGGGATTGGGAGGAAGAGGGATAGGGGATGAGGGCTGGTATGGAAATCTCCCCTATTCGGCGGACCACGTTGTTAAATTTCTTATGGTTTTTCTTGCTCCTTATGAAATTAATGTATCGGCAGCTTTTGAGTGGATTTCAGGATATTATTGGGAGAAACTGGGTTATGTTCCTTATTTCGGGGGATATTATTCATTTCCAGAAACAAGAGGTTCGCGAACAACACCGGCCCATCATTACCTTGATGTGGGTATAGAAAAAGAGTTGAGTTTGAAAAATGTGGGTTTTTCTTTCCCTATTTCTTCTATTTTAAGGATAGATATATTAAATGTTTTGAACAGTCAGGAACCCCTATCTTATGTCAAAGAAGATATCCCTCTTTTCGGCCAGGTGTGGGGGAGGCAGCAGCCGAGACAGGCAAGAGTTACTTTTAAGATCAAGTGGTGATGAGTTAAGTGACGGAGTGTTCTGTTCTGGAAATGATTTCATTCTGGAGGTCTTTATTTAAGTCACAAAAATAATCGCTGTATCCAGCGACTCTGACGATTAAATTTTTATATTCTTCAGGTTTTTTTTGGGCTTTGCGAAGGGTGTCTGCGGATACCACATTGATCTGAATGTGATGGGCATCCAGAGCAAAATAAGAGCGGATCAGCTGCACCAGCTTGTCTATGTTTTCACCCTCAAACAGCTCAGGACTAAATTTTTGGTTAAGAAGGGTTCCTCCTGTTTTGACATGTTCTATTTTAGAGGCTGATTTTAAGGAAGCCGTGGGGCCCTGTATGTCTGCCCCTTGAGAAGGGGAAATTCCTTCGGATAAAGGCTCTGAGGCTTTTCTTCCATTGGGGGTGGCTCCCGTGACTCTTCCAAAATAAATATGCACTGTGGTGGGCAGCAGGTTTATTCTGTATTTTCCTCCTTTGGTATTGGGCCTTCCATTAATAGCATGATAATATATGTCAAATATTATTTTTAAATTTTCATCGGCATAACCATCATCATTTCCGTATTTGGGAGTTTTATTGAGGAGCCTCTGCCTCAGCTTTTCTTCTCCATTGAAGTCATTTCTCATGGCTTGAAGGAGTTGGCTCATAGATATGTATTTTTTGTCAAAAACATTGTATTTAATGGAAGTTAAGCAGTCAGTCATGGTTCCCAATCCCACTCCCTGGATATAAGTTGTGTTATACCGGGCTCCGCCTTCATGATAATCCTTTCCGTTTTTTATGCAGTCACTTATGAGAATAGAGAGGAAAGGCGCAGGGATGTATTCTGCATAAAGCCTTTCAATGATGTTATTTCCTTCTATTTTTATATTTATAAAATGGTTAAGCTGTTTTTGGAATGCGTCGATAACTTCCTGAAAGTCATTGAATCCTGAAGGGTCTCCGGTTTCAAGGCCAATTTTTTTATGGGTTCTGGGATCAACTCCATTATTTAAAGTGATCTCAAGGACTTTTGGCATATTAAAATATCCAGTAAGGGTGTAATTCTCTTTTCCAAAGGCTCCTGTTTCCACACATCCACTGGACCCTCCGTCTCTAGCATCCTCGATGGATTTTCCCTGCCTTAAGAGTTCCAGAATGATGGCGTCTGTATTGAATATGGAAGGCTGACCAAAACCTGTTTTTATAATCTCCAAGGCTCGTTTCAGAAAGAGGTCAGGACCTTTTTTGCTTATTTGGACCATGGAGCTGGGTTGTAAAATTCGCATCTCTTGGATGACGTCAAGAATTAAGTATGTGAGTTCGTTCACTCCGTCCGTTCCGTCTGTTTTTACTCCTCCCAAATTAATCAGAGCAAAGTCAGTATAGGTTCCGCTTTCTTCAGCAGTGACTCCCACTTTAGGTGGAGCCGGTTGATTGTTAAATTTTATCCAGAAAGCTTCTAAGAGTTCTTTCGCGCTTTCTTTGGTGAGGCTTCCCTCATCTATTTGTTTTTTATAAAAGGGAAAAAGATGTTGGTCTAATCTTCCTGGATTAAAAGAGTCCCACCCGTTTAACTCTGTAATCACTCCTAAATGGACGAACCAGTAATGCTGCAGGGCTTCCCAGAAATTGCGCGGCGCATAGGCAGGCACACGGGAACAGATTTCAGAAATTTTTTGGAGTTCTTGTTTTCTGTGTTTATTTGTTTCTTTTTTGGCAAGCTCGGCGGCTTTTTGGGAATAGCGCTCTGCTAAAATCATGATGCCATCTGCGGCAATGGCCATGGCTTTGAGTTCTTGTTTTTTATGAAAAGCTTCAGGATCATTTAAAAAATCAAGTTGATTCATGCTGTCCTGGATGTCTTTTTTGAAATCAACGAATCCTTTTTTATAGATTTTATCGTCCAGAACTGTATGCCCGGGAGCACGCTGCTCCATAAATTCAGTGAATATCCCGGCTTCATAAGCGTCTTTCCATTGAGGCGAGACTTCATCAAATATTCTATCTCTTATGGATTGTCCTCTCCAAAAAGGGATGATTTCTTTTTCATAGGAATTCTTGACTTCTTGACTTACTGAATAGGAGGTCTTTTCTCTCGAATCCAGAATATCAAGGTCTTTTAAGCTGTGAGTGTTGATTTCTGGATAAGAAGGGGTGGCTCTGGGAGAGGGCCCTCTTTCTCCCACAATGAGTTCTCCTTCATTGATGCAGATTATTTTATTTTTCATGATGTGCTGAAAAGCAAGGGCTCTTTTCACAGGCACCGAAACTTTTTTTGCTTCATTGCTTTTATAAAATTCTGTCAGAAGATGGGCCCTTTCTGAAGATATGAAAGGCTTTGTCTTGACACTCTGTTCTCGCAGTTTTTTGATTCTATGATTCATTTTATCCTCCGATTTTTACATCAAACCCAAAATTTTCATATATTTTCTGCAATGTTTTTATTTTATTTTCCAGAGGGGGGTGAATATTTTTTATTTTTCTTTTTAGGTTGAGGTATTTTTGGGTCCCGGCTTTGTGAAAAGGAAGGAGATCTATATTGTTTATTCCTGAGATGGTTTGAATAAACTCAGCTGTTTTTTGTGCATTTTCCTCTGAATCATTTTCATCGGGGATGATAGGGATTCTTATGCGGATATTTTTCTTTGATTCCCCCAGTTTTCTTAAGTTAATGAGGATTAACTGATTGCTAACGCCCGTAGATCTTATGTGTTTTTTTTCATCCATCATTTTGAGGTCATATAAGAAGAGGTCTACCTTATCCAATATCCTTTCAAAATTCCTAAAGGATGTGTATCCGCAGGTATCAACAGCGGTGTGTATCTGCTGGCTTTTACATTTTGCCAGCACTGAGTCCAGAAATTCTATCTGCATCAAAGGCTCTCCTCCAGAGAAGGTCACGCCTCCATTTGAATTTTTATAGAACACAGTGTCTTTTTCGATTTCCAGCATCAGTTCGTCGGTGTTTATTTCCTGTCCCACGACCTTAAGAGCTCCAGTGGGACAGGCATCAGCACACTTACCAGTCATATGGCATTTGTTTTTATTGATAAATATTCCTTTGTGATTCCTGATTATGGCCTGATTGGGGCAGGCGGTGATACAATCTGTGCAGTTTTCAAGACACTTTTCAGCATTAAAGATCAGTTCTTTTTGGGTAGATTGACTTTCTGGATTATGGCACCACCAGCAGCGTAAGGGACAGCCTTTGAGAAAAACAGTTGTTCTTATTCCTGGGCCGTCATGGATGGCATATTTTTTAATGTCAAAAATAAGTCCTTTATTCATTTTCAGTCGGTTATTTTATGCCAAAAAACATGGTTAATAAAGATCGGCTATTTTTAACTGTTATATGATATATCACATATCAGTTAATAGGTCAATAATAAAAAAAATATACTTCTCTTTGACATTAAATTTCTTCATATGTTATATAGACAGAAATATTATATAATACGAAAAAAGGAAAAATAAAATGACCACCAAAGAAGAAGTTTGCGAACACCTTATTGAGAGCCTTGAGGATGCTATAGAAAATCTGGAAAGGGGTCGTGATGAATGTGATATTGAAAATTGGGAAATTTTTTCTTCTGAGGACCTCGAGGATATCATTGAACAGTTGAGAGAGATGGTGACAAAATTAGAGCAGCAGTTATCTTCTTTTGAAGAATCAGAATAGGAGAAACAGATCATCCTTAATAATATTTCAAGGATAAAATTTGCTAAAGATGACAGGCTAAAAAGTGAGGCGGTCCATGGAGGATAGGAAGAGTGTGTGAATGAAAAAGAAAGAAAAAATAAAAAAGCGGCTACCTGATGACATTGAAGAATTAAAGAATCAAGTCGCAAACTTAAGGAGATTAAAGAAAAAGCAGATTTCATTGTATGAAATTTCAGAAGCGGCTCATTCAGCAAAATCCCTGGAGGAACTTTATAAAAAAATCCATCAGATTATAGAAAAATTAATGCCGGCCAAACACAATTTTTATATTGCTCTTTATGATGACGCGCATGGATTGCTGAAGTTTCCATATTTTGTGGATCAAGAGGAGCATCCTCCTCCCGCTCAGAAACTAGGGAGAGGGCTGACAGAATATGTTTTAGAAACAGGGGAAGCACTTCTGGCTCCTCAGGATAAATTTGAAGAAATGGAAAAAAAAGGAAAGGTCCTTTCCGTAGGGCCACCCTCTGTGGACTGGCTGGGGGTTCCTCTTAAGATAAGAGATAAAACTATTGGGGTTCTTGCGGTGCAGAGTTATGAAAAGGGAATTCGATATACAGAGGAAGATAAAGATGTTCTTAACTTTGTCTCTGAACAGATTGCTACAGCGATAAGTCGAAAGCAATCCGAAGAAGAACTTGAAGTGAGAAATGCGCTTTTCCAACTGGTGGTGAATAACTCTCCTTCAGGAGTATTCATTGTAGATGATCATTACAAGCTGAGTTATGTGAATCGAAAATTTTGTGAAATTTTAGGATATAAAGAAAAGGAGTTAGTCGGGAGGGATTTTAGAGACTTTTTAGCTAGAGGCTCTCTCGAGCTGGTTACAGATAGATACAAGAAAAGACAAAAAGGAGAGAAGGTTCCGTCAAAGTACGAATTCAAAATCATAAGAAAGGATGGAGAGAGCCGTCTGATTGAAATCGTATCTGGTGTGATTAAGACTTCTTTGGGCAGGGTCCAGACGGTTCCCCATATCAGGGATATCACTGAAGAAAGGAAAATGGAGCAGCAGTTAAAGGAGTCAGAAACAAGATATAAGAATTTGGTTGAGAAAGCAAGAATTGCCATACTCATTGATGATAGAGATGGAAATCTCAAATACTTTAATGACAGATTGTGTGAGATATTTGGGTACACTAGAAGGGAACTTGAGAAGAAAAAAAACTGTGAATTGGTTCATCCTGATGACCTAGAAAAAGTTATAAATCTCCATAAAAACCGGGTAGCAGGGAAAAAAGTAAAAAGTAGTTATGAATTTAAGGGAATTAAGAAAGATGGTGCTGTGATTTTTTGTGAAGTGGAAGCGGTGGCCTTAAGAGAAAAGGAAAGGATCACAGGAACCCGTTCTTATATCCGGGATATTACAGAGAGCAAAAGAGACAAAAAAAAGATAGAAGACTCTCTGCGGGAAAAAGAAGTCTTGCTAAGAGAAATTCATCATAGAGTTAAAAACAATATGCAGGTGATTTCAAGTTTGTTGACACTTCAATCAAGGGAAATAGAAGATAAAAAGATTCTTGAGATTTTTGAAGAAAGCCGAAGGAGAATTAGGACCATGGCCATGGTTCATGAAAAATTGTATGGATCTATGGATCTTTCCAAGATCGATGTGTCAAAGTACATAAGCAGTTTATCTCAATTTCTCTTCCATTCTTTTGGGATTGATTCTGATAGAATTGTATTAAAGGAAGATGTTGAAAACATTTTGTTGGATATCAACATGGCTATTCCCTTTGGGCTTCTGGTGAATGAATTGATATCCAATTCCTTAAAGCATGCTTTCCCAAAGAAAAGAAGAGGCGAAGTCAGGATATCTTTGACTAAAACAAATAATAATTGGATAAAACTGGTAGTCAGTGATAATGGAGTGGGCGTTAAGAATAAACGTGAATTGACTAAACCGAGTTCTTTTGGACTTCAGTTAGTCAAAATGCTTACTGAACAGCTTCACGGGGACATGGAAATTAAGACGAATAAAGAAACGTCGTTTATTATCACATTTAAAGAACTGAAATATTCCTCAGAATTATAAAATTTTCAGTCAGTCTTTTTTCCTTCAAGGAGTTCCGCGTCGCAAGAGTCGAGTGATTTCATCTTATCTGTAAATTTTGACAATTTTTTTTCAGCCTCATCATACCTTGTTTGGGCATTGCTCAGATGAGTTCCCATGAGATTAAATGTCTCTTTAAATCCAGAAAGGTCATTTTGAAGTCTTGTTAATGACTGAAATATTATCTGGGCTGATTTTTCTATTTGGAGGCCTTTAAGACCCAGTACAATGACTTGAAGATAGGCGAAAAATGAGTTAGGAGAGACAGGGATGACCCTTTTTTGAGTGGCATAGGGAAATAAGCTTTTTTCAGTGGTTAAATCTTCTTCACGGAGGATTGTCTCATAATAGATATTTTCTGCTGGTATATACATGAGGGCAAAATCAAATGTCCCTTCATCAGGAAGAATGTATTTTTGGGCAATGGTATCGATATGTTTTTTTACGTCAGAAACAAATTTCTTGCGCAGATTTATTTTTTCTCTTTCATTTTCTTCATTTAAATATTTCTTGAAGTTCTCAAGAGGAAATTTCGAATCTATGGGGACTATGTTTTTGCCAATTTTAACAATGGCATCCACCATATCTCCGGTTTTAAATTTATGTTGAAGTTTATAATTTGCAGGAGGGAGGATTTGAGCTAAGAGGTCGCCTAAGAACAATTCTCCCAAACCGCCTCTGAATTTCGGAGCACGCAGAAGATTTTCGAGATTTGAAATGTTTTTGGCTTTTTCCAAAACTTGTGTGGTGACGCTTTCCATTCTTCCTAAATTTTCTTTGACATCACCTAAAGTGTTTCCAATGTGGCCTGTTGTTTTCTGGAATTGTCCGCTTATATGATTAAGCTGCTGATTGATATTTTTAGTGAGGTCATTTATTTGCTGTTGCATCAAGGACATGGATTTATTCTCTGATTGAGCTTTTTTTATTTCTTCAATTTTAAAAGAGGTTTCTTTTAAAATGCTTTTCAATATAAAGATAGAGGCCAGAATTATAACGGTGATGACTATTGCTGAAGTGATGAGAACGCTTAATTCCATAATCTGTTTATCAATTTTATTATAGAAATCAAAAGTTAAACAGTAAAGGATAATTATTGCTTGTTTTATTTCACAAATGATTTAGCTGTGTTAAAATATTTATGTGAGTCATTTTAAAAGAATGTCATGAAAGCAAAAGAAGCAGATAAGAACCCAGTTATTTCAGCTCAGCGGAACCAAGCAAGAACAATATGGGCAGTGGGAGGAGGAAAAGGAGGAACCGGAAAGAGTTTTGTGAGCGCTAATCTGGGAGTCTATCTATCAAAAAAAAATAGAGAAGTCACATTAATTGATGCTGATTTAGGGGGAGCCAATCTCCATACTTTCCTTGGGATGAGAAAAAGTGATTTAGACATTGGAGATTTTTTAACAAAAAAAGTTCCCTCTCTCAGGGATGTTGCTGTCACCACTCCATTCAATAAGTTGCGCCTGGTAAGGGGTTCAGATAATCTTCTTTTTACAGCCAATTTGAATTATTTTAAAAAATTAAAATTGGTGAGGCATATAAAAACATTTGATTCGGATTTTATCATCATAGATATTGGAACAGGTGCAACTTACAATTCTATAGATTTTTTTCTGCTTTCAAATCCAGGAATTTTGGTTATTAATCCTGAACCCACATCTATTGAGAATGCCTATTACTTTTTGAAGTCGTGTATTATAAGGCTTCTTAAGTTGCATATCGATCATTATCAGATTCAGAATTTGATCAAAAAAGTGACTGAACAATTGAATGACAATTCAAGATCCATTTACAGTTTCCTTAGTGAAGTGATTTCTCATGATAAGTATTATGCAGACATTTTGTATCGCGCCATAAGAAAATTCAGACCGAGCCTGGTTATTAACAAGGCAAGACATGAAAAGGATTTCATGCTTGGAGAATCCATTTCTCATGTGGTTCAGAAAATTCTGGTGATAGAGTTAGATTATTTGGGAGCTATTCCATTTAATGAGAATGTCCATCAGAGTGTTAAAAACCTGACCCCATTTATTGATAAATATCCTGAAACTGAAGTCGGGAAAGCTATCATTTCCATTGCTTCTAAACTTATGAAGGAAAATAGTTAGCCTGATTTATTTAAAAAAAATGGTGATGTTCATATCATGAATAATTCGGATTAGGATTATGAAAGTAAAAAGCATTGAGATGATGAACTTTTATGAAGTCCTCAGTGTCAGCCAAAGTGCTTCCCAGCAGGATATTGAAAGAGCTTATAAGATCGCCCTTTTTTCTTATGAAAAAAATTCATTGGCCCATTATACACTGGTTGATGAAGATCAAAGAAAAAGAATGTTACTTAAAATTAATGAAGCCTACGAAATTTTAAGTGATCCCCAAAAAAGAAAAGAGTATGACCAAAAGTCTATAAAACATAAATCCCAACCCTATTATAATTCTTATTTCCGAAGTTCCACGGAGAGATTTTTTATTGATGACGGAGAAAAGGGAATAACAAAAGTTATTAAAAATATTAAAGCATCTTTTAATTCAGACAGGTTAAATAAAAAAAATGACCCGTGAAGGAATTGAACCTTCAACCTGCTGATTAAGAGTCAGCTGCTCTGCCTAATTGAGCTAACGGGTCATAAATTCTTCATTAGTTTAGTTAAGTCCTTATTTATTGTCAAATACACGCACAATGAGAAATCGCTGGTTTTCCATTCACAATGCAACTATTTTCTGAAGGAGGTTCAATTCCTGCCTAAATTTCATCTTCAGCAGTTCCCGCTTGTCAATAATCTAGGTTAGATTAAATTATATGTTGAATTTAAGATAAATTTTTGTTATTTTACATGCTGATATATTGAGAGGAGATTTTTATCATTGGAATCTAATAAAGGCATAGATAGCAAATATAAATTTATTTTGTTGGTATCAAAAAGAGCGAGACAGCTTTTAAAGGGAGCTAAGCCAAAGATTAGATCTGAATCCAAAAGCCTTATTCGCATAGCCCAGGAAGAAGTGCAGAAAGGTCTTATCGATTTTAAAATTATTAATGAGAATGAGAAGGAGAAACAAGAGAAGCGGGAAGAGAAGGAAGAGGATCGAGACAATAAGTCCTTTTAATTTTTTTTTGGTTTTTTTATTTTTTTTATCAGAGATATATAGTCTGTTTTTATGAATTTGTTTTTGGTGAATCCCATTTTTTTTGTGAAGGTAACGATGTCTTCTCTTTTTCCTTCAAATTCTATAAATCTTCCTGCTTCTGTCTCGTCTAGACATATTTTTAGATTCTTTGTCCTATATTCTGTTCTGTATTTTTGATAAGAAAAAGTTTGTTTAAGGCCGAGGGAAGATATTATTTTTTGCATTTGTTTCTTGTTCTTAACTTCAGTCTCATATTCATCTCTTATTTTAAATTTTCGGGATTTTTGGGGTGTTCCTTTGTATGTCACAATGCTTTTTTTACCGACTGACCTGAGTCTAAGAGCTTGATTTTTTTTAAAAAGTTTTCTTTCAGGAAAGTCATAAAGAATATTTTCCTCGAAATATCTAGGTTTATATAATTTTGCTCCTAATGACAAAAGATTTTCATTTGTTTTTTTTAGGTTATCAACCCTAATTTTAATTTCTATTTCTACCATTTTCAGCCTCAATGATTCATGGAAAAAGAGCTCTGTTTTTTTGTAAGATCCATTTTATATTTGACTTCATTTAATCCAGCTTAATGACTTGGAATATTTATTCAAGTTTAGGTTATTTATCTCTGTGGAGGATATAATCTGAAATTTGTGTCAGGCTTTGCCGATAGATAGATTCCGGAAAATTGCTTAATATATTGCGTGCAGAAATTGAAAAATCCATTGCTTTTTGGAACGTGTAATCAAGCGCACCATTGGATTTGACTATATCGATAATTTTTTTTAGGGAACATATACTAAAATCTTTCTGATGAAAGAGTTCCAAAATCTTTTTTCGGTTTTCTTGACCGTCATTATGAAAAGTGTAAATAAGAGGAAGTGTAATGCGTCCTTCCCTCAGATCAGATAAGATTGGTTTTCCTAACGATTCAGGATTTCCAGAGTAGTCTAGGAGGTCATCAATGAGCTGAAAGCTCATTCCGAAATTAGTACCGAATTCTCCCAGCATGGTGATATGCTTTTGGGATGCTTGGGCCAGTTTTCCTCCAATCTGACAGGAGGCTGAAAAAAGAGAAGCTGTTTTTTTATTCAGGATATCCAGATAGCTCTCTTCTGTGATTCTAAGGTCACCGCTTAAGTAATATTCAGCCAGTTCACCTTCTATCATTTGTGTGGAAGCTTGTAAGAGAATCTTTGTGATTTTTAGATTTTCTGTATTCAGAGAAGTTCCGATGGTGTTTATATACAAATAATCCCCAATAAGAACAGTGATATTAGGCCCCCAGCGGGTATGGACAGTATCTTTTCCTCTTCTTTTATTAGAGTCATCGATGATATCATCATGGATGAGGCTTGCGGTATGGAGCATTTCAACGAGTGTTCCCATCAAAATATGTTCTTTTCCCTTGTGGTTTAAAAGCTTAGAACTAAGGATAAGAAGAGCCGGTCGGATCTTCTTTCCTGGCTTTTTAAAAAGATAACTGCTGATTTCACGAATGAGAGGATTTGGGGACGAGATAAGCTCTTTTATTCTCTTTTCAACTTCATCCAGATCTCTTTTTATGATCGAATAAAGATCTTTTAAGGCAATGTTTTTTTTGATTTGATTTTTGATTTGTTTAGGGTCTGCTTTTAACATTTCATGTTCCAGAAAGAATTCCTTCCTTTTCTATCTAAATTGTATATTAACATCAAAAAATTTATATTTCAAATCAAACCTGATGGGAGTTTTTCAAAAAGGAATTAAAGTTTTGACACATCTTTTCTGCGAAGGATTCAAAAGGAATCTTTTTGAGTTCTGAAAGAATTTTTGCAGTCTCTATAACGAAAGCAGGTTCATTTCTCTTGATTTTTCTTCTGTAAGGTACCGGAGTCAGAAAGGGGGCGTCTGTTTCAACAAGAAGTTTATTGATCGGAATTTTTTTGGCAATTTCTCTGAGTTCATGGGCTTTAGGATAAGTGAGGATTCCAGAAAATGAAATATAAAAACCCTTATCCAGCATCTCTTTCGCAAATTCAAGATTTTCCGTAAAGCAGTGCAATATGCCCCCACAAGAAAAATTTTCTTCTTTTATAGAAGTGAGAATATCAGATGCAGCGGCTCTGCTGTGCAGTATCACTGGGAGATGGAGCTCCTGGGCCAAGGAAAGCTGTCGTTGGAATGCATATTTTTGGTTGGAAGGGGGAGAATAGCTGTAATAGAAGTCAAGTCCTATTTCTCCTAGGGCAATGATTTCATCTTTTTCAGCCATATCTTTGATTATATCTTCATGCTTTTGGTGGTAAATTTTAGCATGATGAGGATGAACACCCCCTGCGGCTAAAATATGAGGGTATTTTTTTATGAGTTGGTACGTGATACTGAGGTTTTTATTATCTGAAACCTCAGTTGGGCAGAGTATTGACTTTATACCCGAATCAAAAGCACGCTTAATAACCTGGTCCCTATCTTTATCAAAATCTTCTGCATTTAAGTGAGCATGCGAATCAATTATGTAGATCATTTTTTATGCATTTCATAGATAGACTGATATTAAGAGACAGGCCTTTTGATATGGATTCTTGGATCTATTTAATTTTTTCTATCAGAAGTCTGAGCGGTATTGGGCCATAGCTGAGTATCTTTTCCAGAAATTCTTTCCTGCTGAAAGATTCTCCCTTTATCTCTTTATATTTTTCTTCCATATCAAGAATGGCTTGATATCCTACATAAGGATAAGCGGCTTCTAAAGGCATGAGAATAATTTTTTCCCAGTTTTTCTCAGCTTCTACTTGAGATTGAAATCCCATTCTCGTCATATAGTTCACAGCCTGTTCTTGAGTCATACTTCCCTCATGGATTTGAACGTCAAGTATAAAATCAATAGCAGCTTTTAGTTTCATCTTCAACTGAAAGAGCCTTAATCTGAGATCATAGTTCTCGATTCCATTCATGGCCATCATTTCTTCGACGAAGATAGGCCATCCCTGGAGAAGCGCTTTGTTTGGGTATAATTTTTGGATTAGGGAAGCGTCCTGTAGAGATAAATAAGAAGGGACAAAAGCTCCTGGATATATATTTCTTGCGGTGTAAAAGGGGAGGATGAAGTTATTGTATTCTTCCAGAATAGGCTGAATTTCTTCTTCACTTAGAACTTTCTCAAAAGGAGCAATCTGGAGTGTATATTGATTGGAATCATCGTATAAAGCAGGTCCTATAAGCCTAAACCAGTTTCCTGTTTGATAGATTTCAGGCATTTCTTCTATATTCAATTCAACTTCTGGTAGGTTATTGAGGAGTTCATTTTCTTGGATAAATTTTTTGACATCTTGTTTAGAATTTTTCAGAGCTTCCATAAAGTTTTCTTTGGTTGGATGAGAAACTTTTAATTTATCTAAAACATGAGAAATGATGACATTCCGAAGTTGGTCTTCTGTCAAATTGGAAGGAGGATTTTCCACATTAAATTTTGGATCCATGATCTTGTAGAATGAAATGCAGATTAAAGCCATTTCTCTTCGTGTATTGTTTATATCGACCTTGGCTCTTTCTGCTATCTGCTGAAGAGGAGCAAGGTTCTGAAAACTCATTCTTGTCATTTTGACATGGGCTTCGAGAAGGCGGAAATTGCCTGTGGATTTGGGAAGTAGGTCATTACTCAAATAAGATTGATATTCATTTAAAGCAGGGATGACATCCCCCAGTTTTTTCTGAAGTTCTGATTTTTTAGAGTCAGGAGCCTCCTGAATAAATTGGGGCATTTCATTTTGGTAGAAATTCATTATCGCAGGGAATTGCTTAATAGCTGTTTTTGTGGAAAGTTCGGGAGGAGTTTTCAAGCTTTTCATGGCTTCTTTAAGGAAGTTAGGTATTCCATTGAGACGCTTCACTGCATTTTCAGCCCTTTCTTCAGGACTGCCAAAATCTCCTGTCATCAAAGGTCTCACACAGTTATAAAGTATTTTGTTATAAAATAGCGGATCATATTCCCAGGGAAGAAGGCTTTCATGTTGGAGCAGCTCTAATGCAAGGCCATCCACAATCATGGAATGATCGATCTTTACTTCAGGACTTAATTTTTCTTGATCGATTTCAACGATAAAAGCCTTATTCAGCTTGTCCAGTTTTTCGTATCGCTTTGTTACGTTACGGCTGGAGAAATCTTCCAGTTTGTCATCGTATCCATGGAAGCCAGCGAGTGTTGCCTGTGTGGGATAGAATTTCCATAATGAGTCGAGATATTCTTCCAAGGTTTTATTGAAGTTTTCATCTTCTTTGGTTTCTTGAGAGATAAGAACTCCAGCGCTGGCTAATGAAAAGGTAAGGATAAAAAGAACTGTTAAAATCTTTCTCATTTGTGCCTCCTCTGTTTATTTAAGCTTTATATTTTTTCGAAAAATATCCTCTTTAGATTTAAATGTATCATAAAAATATATCTAAATAAAGACAATGATTTAAACATGCTCTCTAACTACCATCTTATAAGAGCAGATGCCCATGTATAGCCTGAACCAAAAGAAGTCAAAGCGATGATGTCATCTTCTTTTATGCGGCCATTTTTTACAGATTCGTCAAGTGCTATAGGGATAGAAGCTGCAGTTGTGTTTCCGAAACGGTCGATATTTCTGATGACTTTAGGAACCGGGATCCCTAATTTTTGAGCGACCATTAAGCTTATTCTATCATTGGCCTGATGAGGGATGAGATGATCTACGTCGTCAATGGTCATATGATTGTATTCCAGAGCTGCCCATACCGCTTTGGGCATGTTTTCAACAGCATTGACAAACACATGTTTTCCGTCCATTTTAGGATAGCATCTTTTTTGATCTATCATATCATAGGTAAAAGTGGGTTTTTCTTTGGGGCTTGGGGTTTCCATCCATAATTTTGACGCATATTTTCCATCTGAGAATAGGTGAGTCGAGAGGATACCTCTGCCTTCTTCCTTTTCTACCGCCTCAATGATCACAGCAGCCCCTCCGTCTCCGAACAGAACGGATAGGTGCCTCCCTTCATCCGAATAATCAAGATTTGTTGATTGGACTTCGGAAGCAACTAAGAGTATTTTCTTATACATTCCAGTTTTTATATACTGGTCGGCTACAGAGAGAGCATAAATAAATCCACTGCATTGGTTCCTGATGTCCAAGGCTCCGATATTTTCGAGGCCTAATTTTGATTGGACGATCACACCAATACCGGGGAAATAATGGTCAGGAGAAAGAGTGGCTGCAATAATGAATTCAATTTCATGTTTGTCGATACCTGCCTCATGGATGGCTATTTTGGCTGCCTGGTAAGCCAGGTCTGAGGATCCTATTCCATGTTCAACATAGTGTCTTTCTCTGATTCCGGTTCTTTTGCGGATCCATTCATCAGAAGTATTCATTTTTTTCTCAAGATCGAAGTTTGTAACAGTCAGAGGAGGGATGAACTGACCTGTTGCTGTGATTCTGGACATCAAGCTCATTTTATTTTTGAGGATTATAATAAATAAAAGTAAAAAAATAAAGACAAATTTTTCTCTGAAAAGCATTTTTTTTTGTTATGATTTGAATTTAATTCTTCTGTTTTCTATGATAGATATGTAAATATGAGATTGAAATGAGGAAAGTCGTTATCATTGTTTTGTTATTTTACGTTGTCTCTTTTTATCTGGCTGCTGATAAATATGATCTACTGAAAATTGAGGCAGATATCATACCCAAAAGACTTTCCAGAGGGCAGGAAGGGAATGTTGAATTGAAATTTACTGTGGAGGAAAAAATATCTATCAGCTCTCAGCCTTCTTTTATCATTGAAATCGAACCATCGGCGATATTGGCCTTTTCTAAGGACTTTTTTACGGCTTCAGATCTAGGAATAAAAGTCAAAGAACAGGATGGAAAAGAATATCTGGACCTTTCAGACCCTGTAAAGGTACCCTTTACGGTCAAGCCTGAAGCAGAAAGAGGGAACCATGTTATTAAGGGAAAAGTGATATATTTTGCCTGTTCTATGGAAGAAGAGTGGTGCCTCAAGGACGAAAAAGGATTTTCTGCGACCTTTTACACATCCAGAAGATCTGCTGATGAATAATCCAGAATAATCACAGCCAGTTTTTTTCCTTGTACCAGTTGATGGTTTCTTGGACGGCTTGTTCCATAGAGTATTTGGTTTCAAATCCCAATTCTCTTTTTGCCTTAGAAGTATCTGTGACCCAGGCTCCTTGACTCATCTCTATCAATTTATCTTGAGTGAGGATACTGGGGTTTTGAGTCAGTTTTGCGTAAAATTCAGAAAGCGCTGTTAAAATGCGGAGAAATAAATAAGGGGGATTGAATTTTATCATTTTTTTCCCCAATGCTTTGGCAATGATTCTTCCAAACTCATCCCAGCTAAAAGGATGTGGATCAGCGATATGGAATATTTCTCCGCTTTTTAGGTCTGTTTCCATGCACAAAACTAAAGCCCGGACTAAATCTTTCACATAACACATGCTCATCAGACCTGATTTTGAATCTAAAGAGGGGAATATTCCTTTATTGATTAATTTAAAGTAAGAGAGGAAATCTTTATCTCTGGGGCCAAATACGGGACCCACTCTAACAATGATGATTGGAAATTTATCTTTGTATTTAAGAGCTTCCTTCTCTCCCAAATATTTGCTTTTTCCATAGGGTGTCACACAAAAGGGATCTTTGTTTTCTGTAACCATTTTTTCGCCTGTACAGGGGCCTACTGCGGCAAGACTGCTTAGATAGATCGCTTTTTTAAGGGATTTATTTTCAGAAGACAGCTTATGAAAAAGGCTTGCTGTTCCTTCTTGATTTACGGTATAATACTTTTCAGTTTTAATAGATTTGCTGACGCCGGCGATATGAAAGACATAGTCTAAGTCTGAAGGAAGAGAAGGCAGAGAAAACAAAGTTCCTTCGATAAGGTTGAGGTGGCGCCCTTTTAACCATTTTAGGTTTTTGAGGCTGCGGGTTAAAGCATATATTTTGATATTTTCGAATTTTAAAAGGAAATCAACAAGGTGACTTCCGATAAACCCAGTTCCACCCGTTATAAAAATTTTCATGATAAAGATTGTAAGAAAATATATCCAGCAGGTCAACTTATCTAAATAATGCGATTGTATTCAAATTTTATCATCATTTAGTAGGAGGCTGCGGTGAATTTATTTGATAAATGTTATCAATTCACAAGAGCTGAAGAAACTCAGAAAATGGGGCTGTACCCTTATTTCACACCTATTCAGAAAGTGATGGGTAATAAAGTGAAGATTGATGGAAAAGATGTGATTATGGTTGGTTCCAACAACTATTTAGGTCTCATTGATCATCCCAAAGTCATGGAGGCTGCCAAGGAAGCTGTTGATCAATACGGAGTAGCCACCTGTGGGTCAAGGTTTTTAAATGGGACTCTTGATATTCATGTTGCGTTAGAAGAGAGACTGGCTAAATTCATGCACAGAGAATCTGCGCTGGCTTTCAGCACCGGATTCCAGACTAACCAGGGTATAATATCAACTTTAGTGCAGAAGGATGAGGCGATTTTATCGGATGAAATGGTTCACGCCAGTATCATAGATGCCTGTCGCCTATCTTATGGGAAAGTTTACAAATTCAAGCACAATGATATGGATGACCTGGAAAGGATTCTTTCTTCTTTGGGCAGAGAGATGGGTAAATTAATTATTGTGGATGGTGTCTTCAGCATGGAGGGAGATTTAGCTGATCTTCCAGGAATTATTAAATGCGCCAAAAAATATAATGCCAAAGTCATGGTTGATGACGCTCATGGAATTGGTGTCATGGGTGATCATGGGAGAGGGACCTGTGAGCATTTTGGCGTTGAAGAAGATATCGATATTATTATGGGAACTTTCAGCAAATCCTTTGCATCCCTGGGAGGATTTGTGGTGGCCGAAAAGAAGGTTATTTCTTATATCAAACATTTCGCTCGTTCACTTATATTTAGTGCAAGCATCACCCCCGCCTCTGTGGCTACTGTACTTGCAGCTCTTGATATCATTGAAAATGAACCCGAAAGAAGAGAGCGGCTTTGGGAAATAACGAGAAAAATGAGAGACGGTTTTCAAGAGATGGGATATGAAATAGGCCTCACTCAAAGTGCTGTGATTCCTGTCTCTATCGGGAGTGATGAAGGAGCTTTTATGCTTTGGAAGATGCTGCGGAACGAGGGAATATTTACAAATCCAGTTATTTTCCCGGCAGTTCCCAGAGGCCATGCTCTCATCAGAACAAGTTATTCGGCGACTCATACTGAGGAGGAACTTGATACAGTCCTTAGATTGTTTAAAGAATGTGGGAAAAAGTTGGGAATCATATAAAATGATTCAACATTTGTAACGAAAGGAGATTATTTTTTGTTTAATAACTTTAGTTAACGGAATTCAATGAGTGAGGAGAGAGAATGAGAGAGAGATGCAGAAGAGTTGTTTTGGTTATTTTCATATTAAACTTTCTTGCCTTATCCAGTGTCAATGGTCAGTCTTCTTTTTTCCCTGTCAATCAAATAAAGGAAGGAATGAAAGGGACAGGGAAAACTGTATTAAAAGGAAATGATATAAAGGAGTTTGATGTCGAGGTTTTAGGTATTTTGGAGAATGATCCCAGTGTAGGGCCAAAGAGAAATATTATTTTAGCCAAATTGACTGGAATCAATTTGGAAAAAACTGGAGTTATTCAGGGTATGAGTGGGAGTCCAATTTATCTGCAGGGAAAATTGGCTGGAGCTGTGGCCTACAGCTTTCCATTTTCTACAGAGGCTATTGCAGGGATAACTCCTATTGGAGAAATGATGGAGATAAGGGAATTTAAGGATATTCCATCCACTTTTTCTCCTCCTGCCCCCATAAAAAAGCATCTCACTCTGGAAGAGCTTTCTGATATAAATAAGGAATGGACAGTATTAAATCCTCAGGCCTTTTACAAGGGTAAAAATCTTGAAGTCATGAAGATTCCGCTTATATTCAGTGGCTTTTCAACCATGTCTTTTGAAAAATCAAAGCATTTTTTTGAAGATCTGGGTTTTATTCCCATGCAGGTCGGGTATTTAGAACAGAAGAAAAATAAAACAACTTTTTCAAATCCTGCTTTGCGCGAAGGTGATCCCATAGGAGTCCAGCTGATATCTGGAGATTTAAGTCTGGCTGCTACAGGTACCGCCACTTATATAGAAGGTAAGAATGTATTAGCCTTTGGACATCCCATGTATAATTTAGGGCCGGTGAGTTATGCTATGACTGAAGCCAATGTCATCACTGTTGTGCCAAGTCTTCAAACTTCGATGAAGCTGACTTCAACGGGTGCCATTATCGGGAATTTCACTCAAGATCGGTCTTCTGGCGTGTTTGGAGAGCTGGGGGAGATACCGGATCTCATCCCTGTTAATGTAGAACTTTTCCATTCTGGTGAAAAAGTCAAGGATGTTCAGTTAAAGGTGGTTGAGAATAAAATATTGACTGCTTCTTTGCTGAATGTCGCAGTCATCAGTGTCTTGTCTGCTGAAGAGAGGTCTGTAGGAGATCTTACCCTAGAATTAAATGGAAATATTTTTCTTGAAAACGGGATGAGTATCAATATAGAGGACTTTTTTTCAGGAAATTTTGACTCTTCTATTAATGATGCTTCAACATTAGTAGCGGCTTTAACCTATTTTTTGACTAATAATGAGTTTACAGAACTAGGAATCCATCGAATTGATTTGAAGCTGAATTCTTCTGAAGAAATAAAGATTTCTTATCTTGAAAAAGTTTGGCTTGATAAATATGATGTTTCTCCTGGAGAGAGAATCCAGGTTAAAATATACTCGCGTAATTTCAGGGGAGATAGTGTTTTGAGAGAAGGAGGGATCATAGCTCCAAACCTTCCCTCAGGTTCTAAGTTTTATCTTTTTGTTGGGGATACATCTTATATGGGTCAGCTGGAAAGGAGCCTTTATCAGACGCAGGCTTTTATGCCCCGCAGTCTTTATCAGTTGATCAGAATTTTAAGCAATCAGAGAAAAAATAACCGCATCTATTTGAAGATACTTGCAGATAAACCGGGTCTTTTTTTAAAGGGGGAAGAGCTTCCGAATCTTCCTCCCAGTATGAAGGTTATGTTTTCTTCCCCTCGTGTGGCAACTTCTATCCCCACAGAGATCAAAAAATCCACTTTAAGTAATTTTCAGATTCCAGTCCCATTCGTCTTTAAGGGAGCGGCCGTCGTTCCCATTCAAATCAAATGAGTTTTTTATAAAATTGAGAGAGAGAATAAGCATGAGAAAATCACTATGTATGATGTTTTTTGGTTTAATATTTATAGCCCAGGGAGTTTATTCTGTGACTCCTCAGAAATGGATTTTAGAGTCATTTGATGACTTTATTATGGGAAAATTTGAAGGTATATCTGTATCCAAGGATGGAATTTTGACTCTTTCACCTGTGGAAGAGAAACTGAATGCTCCTCCTGAGGAATTCTATCTTTCCCTGCTTGTAAACCCCGAAAAAATTGTTTATATAGGAACAGGTCACAAAGGCGCTGTCTACCGCATTGTTCCTGGAGGAGAACCAGAACTGTATTTCAAATCTCCGGAGATGGATGTGACCTGCCTAGCTCTTGGACCGGATGGAAATTTATATGCGGGGACTTCTCCAAATGGGAAGGTTTATAAAATAACTGAAAAAGGAAATGGAGAAGAATTTTTTAATCCTCATGAGAAGTACATCTGGGATTTAATGTTTACCCGTGAGGGTTCACTTCTGGCTGCAGTGGGTGAAGATGGTGGAATTTATGAAATTACCCCCAATGGAGAAGGGATCAAGGTTTTTGATGCTCAAGAAAATCATATCCTTTGCATGGAAGAGATTTCGGATGAAAGTTTTATTGCTGGAAGCGGAGGAGCTGGATTATTATACAGAATTTCTAAAGAAAAAAAAGCTTCAGTGGTGTTTGAGTCCCCTTATGAAGAGATCAGATCACTTGCTGTAGATGATGAGGGGCAAATTTTTGCTGGTGCTGGAGGGAAAGTGAAAAAACCTGAAAATGATGATTTTCCCTCAACTATATCTGCTGAGGAGACAGATGTCTCTATAACAGTGAGTCCAAGTAGGGCTGGAGACCAAAGAATTTCATTATCTGATGAAGATCAGCCCTCTGCGCTTTATAAAATAAAAAAGGATGGAAAAGCGCAGCAGATTTGGAGTTCAGATAGGGATATGATTTATTCTGTGTGCTGGGATGAATCAAAAAAAAGAGTTGTTTTTGGAACAGGGAGAAGGGGAAGGATTTATCTGTTAGATAAAGATGAAGACATCTCCCTTTTGTTTCAGAAAGATTCCGAGCAGGTTTATCTCCTGACTCCGTTTGAGAATGAACTTTACACACTCTCAAATAATCCTGCAGAGGCGAGTATGATTCACCCGGAACAGAGATATAATGGAGAGTATACGAGCAAAGTTTATGATGCGGGGTCTTTATCTTCCTGGGGAGATATAGAGTGGAGAGGAGGAGTTCCCTCAGGTACGGTCATTCAGCTTCAGACACGAACCGGGAATTCAAGTCAGCCTTCTGCCACATGGAGTAACTGGTCTCCGCCTTATAAAAAAGAAAATGGAGAGCAGGTCTTGAATCCTGATGCCAGATACCTTCAGTTTAAGATTCTATTTAAGACCAACTCAGGAAATGTTTCTCCTATGGTTCAGAAAGTTCTTATATTTTTTCTTCAGCATAATAGTGCGCCAAAAATAGAGAAAATAAGCATATTCCCCCCTAATACGGTTTTTATAGAGCCTCCTACCGGGGAAGAAAAAATATGGGGATTGGATTCTTATTCTGCGGAAAGAAAAAAAGGTGAGAAATCGACGGCAGCTTCCAAAAAGGCTCAGAGAAAAGGATATCAGACTATAATCTGGCAGGCAGAAGACAAAAATAATGATGAGTTGCTTTATTCGATTTATATAAGAAATGCTGAACAAAAGAAATGGCGTCTTTTGGAGGAGAATTGGACAGAAAAGATTTTTACTTTTGACACATTATCGTTTCCAGATGGAGAGTATTTTATAAAAATAAAGGCTTCTGACATTCCTTCAAATCCTCAGGATAAATGTTTAGGGCATGAAAGGGTCAGCAAGTCTCTGATTATAGATAATTCTATTCCAGTTATTCAGGATTTAAAGGCTGTCCGTTCGGGGAGCAAATTAAAGGTCGAGTTTAGTGTTCGGGATGAATATTCCAGGATAAGTGAGGTCAGCTATTTTATAAGGGGGTTAGGGTGGAAGATTGTTTTTCCTGAAGATGGAATATGCGATTCCACACAGGAGATATTTAATTTATCACTAGATCTTCCTGGGAATTTTAATGATATGATTACGGTTAAAGCCGTGGATGAACAGGGAAATGTAGGGGTAGCCAGAACTTCTTTCTGATTGATTATTTACTTACCACTGTTTGGCTTTTTCTGGTTGGAGTTTCGAGATATCCAGTCCTCTTTCATAGGCTCCGATAAGATAAAGACAGATCTCCCTCAGCGAAGAGGGATGATGGAGGGCTTCTGAGAGGGACTGCTCACCCACACTCCAGACACCTCCTCCTCTGACAGCAACGATTTTGTAGTCGTGGAGGAGGCGAGTCAAATCTTCGATTTGGAAATGGGAATGTAAAACAGGGATCACCAGATAGAAAAAACTCCCTTCTGCATCAATGGGAATAATCCGGTCTATGGATTTTTTCATTCCAGGGGGCACAAAGTAAGAGCAGGCTTCTGCTTCTGGCACGTAGCAGTGGATAATGGTTTGAAAATCCGTTTGTTTATATATTTGTTGGTGGATCATCATTTCCCTGTCTGTTTCTTTTTTTTTCGAGGCAAGAGGGATTTTTTCGATAAGACCTTCCATCTCTCTGGGCATGGAAGCATTAGGGACATAGATCATTTTATCGACTCCTCGGATTGATAGGGAGCCTGTAGAAAAAGGGGAGAGATTAGATTTGAATATTCTGTTGGCAGTCTTCTTTATTTCTTCAAGAATCTCTTCTTCCCCTTGAATCTTTTCTTCCTTTACTTTTTTTTCTTCATATTTTTTGGGGCGATAGGGAAAATATTTTTGAGGAGATTTGACAATCTCTTTTCTTAATTTATGGATATCAATATCCAGTTTTTCAGCTGTCCTTGCGATGTATCCTGAGTTATCTGCGAGGCATACATGAAAGAGTGCTTCCTTTAGTGTGCGCCCTATGGCAAAAATTCCATGGCTCTGCAGAACTGTAATTTTATGATGAACCAGTCTTTCTGGAATGATTTTTGTCATCTCAGGGGATCCGCAAGGAACTTTGACCCAATCTACCGGGATGCTGCCGTTGAGATGATAAAAGCCAAGTGAATCAATGGGAATAAAAGGGAGTGGTTGATTGGGTTTTTTTTCTTCATCAAAGGTCATGATGGTGAGTTCTTTAGTATGGGCATGAATGACAGAATTAACTCCTGGTATGGAAAGAATTTTTGCGTGGATGTCTGTTTCTGAAGAAGCTTTATAATAACCGAAATCTGTTTCTGAGGGAGAGAGAAAGCAAATTTGATTTGGTTGCAGATCCCCTTTTTGAGAGCCAGCTGCCGTGATGACAATTTTTTTATGACCCTGGGCATCTCTCCAGAGTGTAGATATATTTCCACTGTGACTGTCTTCGAGATCTTTTTCTAGAAGGATGTGCCCTATCAGTTGAAAAAGGTGAATTAATTTTTTATCGGCTTTCCATTGATCAGCAGACATCTTTATATTTCTTTTAATCCTATAGATTCTAATACTTTTTTGGAAGGGATTCCTTCGGGGATATTCCATCCTCGAGCTTTGTAATAATCTTCTCTCATCCTGGCTTGAGATCTCTCTGAAAGTGACATTTTTTTCCCTTGAACTGTGATGGGTTCTAAGCTGAACCGTTCGGGCAGATGGTCATCTGTATATTTCAAGCCGGCTCTGAGGTTAAAAACTCTTTCCAGTGCAGCGACTCGATTCGCCATTTTTTCAAACTCGGCTGAAGAATAATCATAACCAGTAATTCCGCTTATCATCCGGGACCAGGGTTCTGTGGAGAAAGCAAATCCTGTGAATCGGCATACCCCTAAGGAATCCTGGATGATTCCCAGATTCTGCATATTTCTTACAGTGATTGGGGATTGAAGAAGACTAAATCTCGGGATTTCTTTGGCTCCACCAAAAAAAGCTAAAGAAACAGCATATCCGCCTCTCAGATGACATGCTCCGGTCGGAGATGTCATGTAGCCCAGAGCTTGAGTGAAGGAGGCACGGGGGTCATAGGCAGGGATTTCTAATTTTTTGATACTCATAGAATAAGGAAGATGATTAAGGGAGTCAGCGAGCCTGTAAGAGCCCTCTGAGATTTGATTTCCGATTCCTTCTCTGAAGGCTATTTTTTTGATTATTTCTTCGAGAATTTCTGAACGGCCAAAAGAAAACTTAATCCCGTCAGTATCGTTTTTATTGATAATGCCTTTTTCAAAAAGCTCCATGGCACAGGCTATGGTTCCTCCTGTGCTTATGGTATCCAGTCCCCATTCATTGCACAAATAGTTGGCTTTGGTTATGGATTCTAACTTATAGATTCCGCATTGAGGACCCAGCATAACAAGGGTTTCATATTCTGGCCCTTCTCCGATTTTTCCGTCTACAGAGGTATGCCGCTGGCATGCGATGGGACAGCCGAAACAGGCTCCGGGCCTCTTAAGCAATTCCTTTTTTATTTTTTCACCCGAAATTTTATTGATTTGGCCATTGAGATGGAGGTTATCCTGAAAGTTTTTATGGGGAAGCATCTCCATGAGATGAATCAGTTTTAAGAGCCCAGATGTTCCTAACTCCTTTAAGAGGCGCTTTGTGATCGGAGCCGCTTTCATAATGTATTCAGCCTGCTCTTTTCCAGCTCTGAACAGTTCATTTTTTTCTATGATTGTTTTTTTATTCCCTTTGACACAAATTGCTTTCAGCCTCTTGCTTCCGAAAACAGCTCCTGATCCTCCCCTAGCGTAGGCTCGGTTTTTATCATTCATGACCGATGAGAATTTTACCAAATTCTCCCCTGCAGGTCCGATACATAAAACATGGGCCTTTTTTTGTTTTTTTTTAAAGAAGTCTGTAGTTTTAGGGACATCCAGTCCCCAAATACTCTCAGCAGATTCCAGTTTGACCGATTCAGGTTCGATTGTAATGAAACCAGGTTTTTTGGATCGGCCTTTTATAACAACAGCATCATACCCTGCGGATTTCAAATAATAAATCCATGTGCCCCCACAATTTGAACTTCCTATCAATCCAGTGAGAGGGGATTTGAAAACCATATGGCCTCGGGCGGCGGTGGGAGCTGGTGTTCCTATTAGAGGAGAAGCCGTTATGACGATGATATTCTCAGGGCCGAGTGGATCGCATGAGGGATCCACAGAATCGAAAAAAATTCGGGTGGCCAGAGCTCTTCCTCCAATATAGTCTTTGAGAATAGAATGAGCCAATCTTCGGATAGTGACCTTGGAATGGGTTAAATCTATTTCAAGAAGTTTTTTGTGACTTCCCCCTAATTTTAATTCGTTCATTCTATTTTTTGACCCGAGTGATGTACTTATCTTCTCTAGTGTCGATTCTTATGATATCTCCTTTTTTAATAAACTGAGGAACATTGATGGTTATCCCTGTTTCTAGAGTGGCCGGTTTACTGCTTGCGGTCTGAGTTGCTCCCTTAAGATAAGGTTCTGTTTTGATGACTTCAAGGTCAATTGTCATGGGAGGCACAACTCCGACCGGCTTATCTTCATACATTTCAATAGAAAACACCACATTGGGAATAAGGTAGTTGACCGTATTTCCTAAGACGTCTTCAGAAAGCCTTATTTGCTCATAAGTTTCAGTATTCATGAAGATAAAATGGTGGGCCTCTTTATAGAGATATTCCATTTCCAGCTCTTCCAGATACGCTTGTTCGACTTTATCTTTTGATCGAAATCTATAGTCATAGAGTGTTTGATCCTTGAGCTTTCTGAGTTTTGTCTGCATGAGGGCTTGTCCTTTTCCAGGGGTGACATGAGATGTTTCTAAGACTAAATAGAGTTCTCCTTCAATTTCTATGATCATCCCTTTCCTGATTTGAGTTGCGTTTATCATGGGTCCTCCATTGATTGTATTATATCATTTATATTTTTTAGTTTGTTGAATTTTAATCCCTTTATCCACATGGACAATATATGTTCTTGCTCCTAACTTTCCCAATTTTTGGGCTACTTGTTCTGCTTTATTTGGGGAATAAGCAAAAATACAGCCGCCTTGTCCAGATCCGTTTATTTTAGCTCCTAAGGCTCCCGAATCCAGCGAAGCATCGATCAAGCTGTTGATTTTTGGTGATGAAATCTGAAGATAGTTTTTGATGATGTCCTGCTGTTGCGAAAGGAGGAGACCGAACTTTTTATGATCAAAGGTTTTTTCCCTAAATAGGGCTTCACCTTGGATTGTGATGTCTCTTGTCATGAGAGTTCCTTGTAAAAGTCTCCTTTCAATTTTGGGGAGTTTATTGATTTCTTCTTTTACGGAAGGGGTTATAGGATGATTCAGATCAAAATGACTGATTTTATTTTTTATTTTGGATACGGCTCTAGTTACATGAGTTTTAATAAAGTCCAATGTTCCGGTTGTATTTTTTCTGATGAGAGAATCAGCGAGGACGAATTTTTTTAAAGGATTTTTGAGTTTGTTTATGGTTAGGTTTTCTCCAAAGTGAATGGAAATGACTCCGCCTAAAGCTGAAGAATAGTGATCCATTTTTCCGCCCGGCTCATTAAATTCTGCCACTTCTGATTGGAAAGCGAGTTCGGCGATCTCTTCAGGAAGGAATGCTCTTTTGTTCTGGGCAGCTTCCAGAAGGAATCCGATCCAGGCTACCACCAAGGCAGAGGAACTGGCTGTGCCTGAATTGATTGGGATGGCACCTCTGACTCGGACTTTCCATCCAGAACTGGGAATAATATTCTTTCGCAACAATACATTCATGGCACTTTTCAAATAATCTCTTTTTTTTTGGTAAGGGTGTTCTTTTCCTAGGTGGAATTCATCTTTTTGTTTGATATCAGGTAGGTCAAGCTGGATCCGCTTTTCAAAAATACTCTTTCCTATGACAGATATTCTAAGGTTTATGGCTGCAGCGATAATGGGGAGTCCAAAATAGTCCTGATGTTCTCCCAGCAAGCATAATCTTCCTGGGGCAGAGACGATGATTTCATCTTCACTCATGATTTCTTATTAACCTGACCTATTCATAAAAAAATGGCGATATTTCCATTATTAGTTTATTTTCAACGATATGCAGGATTTTTTCAAGAACAATATCTTGAACATTTTTTCTGTTTGTATTTCAATTTTAATCGCCATTTTTTTACCTTAAAGGCAAGCCGATCTCACGGCATCTGCTTCGTACCAGGGCATTCGGAGTGAAGGACCACGACTTCATGCCCTGTGCCTTGCATCTGCAGCAACCTCGGCTTGTTCATCATCCAGGTTATCTAAAGTATAAAAATTCTGTCAAATCATCTTATTTTTTTTATTCTAAAAATCTGAAGGCATTGCTGAAGCGATATCGAGATGGAGCCTTCCTTCAAATGACAACCTTTTCTTGCACAGCTTTGTGTTTGAGTCTATCATATATAACTTGAATGGATAAATGAAATGAGTGAACTTTGTTTTTTAGGTACGGGAGGTTCGATTCCTCGAAAAAAGAGAAATAACGCCTCTTTGGTCTTTAACATTAAAAATGATCTGGTTTTGGTGGACTGTCCTGGAGATGCATTTAACAAGATAAAAATGCTGGGTTTTGACCCCAGAAAAATCCGATCCATATTTATCACTCACACTCATCCAGATCATATCTATGGTCTTCCTTCCTTGATTCATAGTCTGATGTTAGATGAAATGTCGCTCTCTCTTTACGGCTCTGATGAAACCGTTCAGTTTTGTAAAAAACTTCTAGATCTTTTTGACCTTCGCAGTAGAAAGGTCAAATGCCGGATCAAATTTAGAAAGTTAGAACCAGATATGTCTTTTTGTCTTCATCCTTCTGTCCATTCTTTGACAGTTAAGACGCCTCATGCCTCATCGTCACTTGGAATTCATTTTGATTTTGAGAATGGTGCTGTGAGACTTCTTTACTCAGGAGATACGCCCGTATTTGAGCCTCTTTTTAAAAATACCGGAATTCCAGACATTCTTATCCATGACTGCAGCGCTCCTTCACGTTTCTTTAAGCAGTATCCCTCTCTATCGAAAATGCACACAAGCTCTTTGGATATGGGGAAAATGGCTCATCGGGCCGGAGTCAGATGTTTGATTCCCATACATTTTTTTGGAGGGCTGGATTATTCTATGGATGAGATTGAAAAAGAAATAAGGAAGAATTATAGAAACAGATTAATCATTCCTAATGATCTGGATAAAATACAGATCGCCAAGTCTTTACTGCAACAGGATGGTTTGATCTGAGATGTGTTTTTTAAATCAGGACATAGGATAAAAAATGACGGAAAAAACAGAAGATAAAATAGCAGAGCTTATTCTTAAAAACGGTCGATTCTGGACCGCAAATCCAGCCTGTCCAAATGTGGAAGCTGTAGCGGTCCAAAAAGGAAGGATTTTAAGGGTTGACTCTTTGGATCAGGTCAAAAATTTAGCCGGCAAATCAACGCGATGGATTGATTTGGAGGGAGCTTTTGTCGTTCCTGGATTTATAGACAGCCATACACATTTTTTAAAGGGTGGTCTCAGCCTTTCTTCTCTTAATTTGAGGAATGCAAGGAGTCAGCAGGAATTTGTGGAAATGATAAAAAAGGAAGCTGAAAAAACAGAAAACGGGAGATGGATAACAAATGGAGAGTGGGACAACCATCAGTTTGATTCAGAGCAGCTTCCAAGAAAAGAATGGATTGATGGAGTGACTCCAGAAAATCCTGTCTGCATTTATAGGAAAGATATGCATATGGTTTTTACGAATAGTCTGGCCTTAAAAATAGCCGGAATAAACAAAGATTCCTCTAATCCTGAAGGAGGGGAGATTGTGCGGAATTCAGAATCAGGAGAACCTACGGGTCTCTTGACTGATGGAGCCATCGACTTGATATTACCTTATATTCCCAAACCTGATCACAAAGAAAAGCTTAAGGCAGCGGAAAGAGCTATAGAGTTGGCCCACGAAAAGGGAGTGACATCCGTGCATGAAATGGGCCCTCTGGATAATCTTACTATTTATGAAGAGCTTTACAGGAAAAATAAGTTGAATCTGCGCATCACTGTGTATCCGCCTCTATCCATCATAGACGATTGGCCGGATAAGAAAATAAGCATCAAGACAAATAAGGAATTTTATAAAATGGGAGGATTGAAGGGATTCGTTGACGGTTCACTGGGTTCATCGACGGCTTTGTTTTTTGAGAGTTATAGTGATGATGTGCACAAAAAAGGGATAATGGCTCCTGATATGCTGCCGCCTGGGAGAATGGAACAGAGAATCAAAAAAGCAGATGAATTTGGCTTCCAGGTGGCTGTTCATGCCATTGGAGATAAAGCGAATCACATGATTTTAGATATATTTGAAGATGTCATGAAGTCCAGACAAAAAAGAGACCGCAGGTGGCGGATTGAGCACGCTCAGCATTTGATTCCAGAGGACCTAATTCGGGTTGGTCGGTTGGGAGTTATTGCTTCGGTTCAACCATATCATTTAGTTGATGACGGCCAGTGGGCAGAGAAAAGAATCGGATCATCTAGGGTTCGTTATTCCTATCCGTATAGATCTTTATTAGAGAATAACGTCCGGTTGGCTTTGGGTTCTGACTGGACGGTTGCACCCCTAGATCCCATTTCAGGAATTTTTTCGGCTGTCACAAGAAGGACTTTGGATGGGAAGAATCCCGATGGATGGGTGCCGGAAGAAAAGATACCTGTTGAGGAGGCTGTTAAGGGATACACGATCAATGCTTCTTTTGCAGAATTTTCTGAAAAAATCAAAGGATCCATCCAAAGAGGTAGACTTGCCGATATGGTGGTGCTTGACAAAGATATTTTTAATATAGATCCAGTTGATATCCAGAATATCCAGATTTTAATGACTATAGTGAACGGGAGGATCGTATATAGAAGATGATTTTCCTTTACTTTGGGGTTCTTGTGATATCTTTTGGAATCCTTTTTAAGTGTGCTGATTTTTTTATTGAAGGATCTATTGGTTTAGCCAGAATTTTCAGCATTCCTAAATTACTCATGGGCATTATTTTTGTAAGCCTTGCCACAACAGCTCCTGAGCTTGCGGTCTCAGTGCAGGCTGCATTTTTAGGTCATCCGGAAATATCTTTAGGGAATGCAGTGGGTTCTGTGATCGCTGATGATGCCCTTGCGATGGCTTTAGCAGGGATCATTGCTTCTTCTGCTTTGGCTGTCAATTGCCGAATGTTGAGGATTGTAGGCTCCTTTCTCCTGGCTATCGATTTTTTTGCTTATCTATTAGTCAGTAATGGTGTGATCAACCGTATTGAAGGAATAATATTGTTAGGGCTTTTGATTCCTTATTTTTTCGTTCTGATCAGTTTAGGGAAAAAAGAAAAAGAATTCCTTCTGATCCCTGAAGATCAGTCCATCAATGAGACAAAGACTAAGAAAGGGAACAGAGACAGAGAGATCAGAAAATATATATTTTACTTTTTAGGTGGGATTATAGGAGTCGTCCTAACTAGTCGAGCCATTATCTGGTCTGCGTTAGAAATATCGATTTATTTTTCGATTTCAGAGACTGTCATTGGGCTTACTGTCATTGCTATAGGAACCTCTCTCCCTGAAATAAGCACGGCAGTAACAGCAGCCCTCAAGGGGGAGGGTGATATTGCTATTGGCAATATATTAGGAGCTGATGTGCTGAATGTATTGTGGATTATTGGGATGTCTGCACTCGCTAGGCCTATAACCGTGGAGTTAGAAGTGATTCGTTTCACCTTTCCTTACATGATATTGATTGTGACGGTTATGCTGGTTTCCATGAGGATCGGGTGCAGATTTGGAAGAATAAAAGGGGCTGTTCTTCTTCTTTTTTATTTGATTTATTTATTTTGGAATATAAGGTTTTTTATTTGACAGAGGCCTCAGCCTAAATTCTCAGGCAGACATGATTTTATTTGATAAAATCGTTGACTTAAAGTATTTATCTGGTAATATGATTTTTTGTTGATGGAGGAGGACTTCATGAATATTGGAGTCATAAATGAAAGTTCTAAAATAGAAAATAGGGCAGGGCTCTCTCCCAGCGGGGTCTCTTCACTGGTAGAAAAAGGACACCAAGTATTTATGCAGGCTGGAGCTGGGTTCAAAGCAGGATATTCTAATGAAGATTTTATTTCCTTGGGGGCTCAGATCGTTTTCACTAAAGAAGAAGTGTTTGGACGATCTGATGTTGTCCTGAATATATCTCCCTTAAATCAGGAAGAATGTGCTTTAGTGAGAGAGAATCAGATTCTCTTTGGATTTCATCATCTTGCTGTAGCCAAAAAAAATATTATCAAAGAAATGATAAGCAAAAATGTCACTATGATAGGGTATGAGATTGTAAAAGATGCCCAAGGTGACCTCCCTTTCATAGGGGGCCTCAGTGAGATAGCTGGTCAGATGTGTCATGTTATTTCAGGACATTATCTCCAATCTTCCTATGGAGGAAGAGGTTTGATCATAGGGGGTGTGGTCAGTGTTCCTCCAGCGACTGCTGTGGTTGTGGGGAGCACCATTCTAGCCAGGAGTGCGATTAAAGCCATGATCGGAGCAGGAGCACACACCATTGCTTTAGGCCGTTATATGGATAAATTGAAAGAATTAGAAGAGATGACTCAGGGAAAATTGGTGACATTGATGGCAAGCCATTATAATTTGCAGAGAATAACTAAAATAGCTGATATTCTTATTGGAGCGGTACTCCGTCCCGGAGAGAGAGCTCCTATTATGATCACGAAAGAAATGGTCAAAAAGATGAAGAAAGGATCCATCATTATAGATTTATCCATTGATCAAGGTGGTTGTATTGAGACCAGCCGTCCCACAAGTCTGGAACAGCCCATATTTATGGAGGAGGGAGTTATCCATTATTGTGTGCCAAATATTACTTCAGCGGTCAGCCGAACTTCGACCAAAGTGCTTTCTAATCTCGTGGTCCCTTATTTACTGCAGATAGGAGAGTTTGGAATTGATGAAACCTTAAAAAGGAATCAGGCTTTAGGTTGCGGCGTTTACATGTATAAAAAGAAGCTTGTTAAAAAGAATATTGCTGAAAGATTTAACCTTCCTTTTAAGGAATTAAATTTTAGTCAAGAATAAGCAGAAATCACGAGTAGGGATGCGGGAAATTTTAAAGAAATTCTGTCCAGAAAAGAAAGAACTCATTCATATTCTTCATAGTGTTCAAGAAGAAAGTGGATATATCTCTCCTGAAGCCATTTCTGAGATCTCAAAATATTTAAATATTTCAGAAGGAGAGGTTTATGGGGTTTTGACTTTTTATAATGCCTTCACCTTGGAGCCTAAAGGGAAGCACACCATTACCATATGCATGGGAACAGCCTGTCATGTCCGGGGGGCGCCCTCAGTATTGGATGAATTTTCACGGAGGTTAAAGATATCCCCTGGCCAAACCACTGAGGATAAGAATTATACATTGGAGACAGTTAATTGTGTTGGGGCCTGCGCCTTGGGACCTATCGTGATTACGGATGGTCGCTACAATGGGCACGTCAGTACAAAGGATGTGGAAAAAATAATCAAAGAAGTTGGACAGGAAAGAGGAAAGAAAAGAGAATAATGGAGAAATTCAATCCAGAAAAATTGGAGGAGCTCAGAGCTCGTCTTATCGAAAATAGAAGCAGAGGAAAAACCTGCATTACGGTTTGTGGAGGAACAGGATGTCATGCTTATGGATGTGAAGAGATCGCCAGGTCATTTAAAGATGAAATAAAAAGACAGAAGCTTGAGGCTAAAATTGATATTAAAGTGACGGGATGTCACGGCTTTTGTGAACGGGGTCCTATCGTGGTCATTCAGCCAGAAGGCATTTTTTATCAGAGAGTCCAAGCCAAAGACATCAAAGAAATTATCTCTAAGACAGCGTTAAATAAGGAAATCATTCCCAGACTTCTTTATGAGGACCCTCAAACAAATGAAAAAATAGTGAAAGAGAAAGATGTCCCTTTTTATAAAAAACAAAAAAGGATTATCTTCGGAAAGAATGGATTGATAGACCCGACTCATATAGAAGATTATATTGCTCTGAATGGATACAAAGCCGCTTCTAAAGCGTTGTTTGAGATGAAACCTGAAGAGATCATTTCTGAAATCAAAAAATCCGGGCTGAGAGGGAGAGGAGGGGGAGGTTTTCCCACAGGGAAAAAGTGGGAGATCTGCCAGCGCTCAAATTCTTCTAAAAAATATGTTATATGCAATGCCGATGAAGGTGACCCTGGAGCTTATATGGACCGGAGTTTGTTGGAGGGAAATCCTCACAGCATTATTGAGGGTATGATCATTGGAGCCTATGCTATTGGCGCGAGTGAAGGATATATTTATGTTCGCTTAGAATATCCTCTGGCGGTTAAAAACATCACCCTGGCCCTTGAAAAAGCTAGGGAATATGGATTTTTGGGTAAGTCTATATTAAACTCCGATTTTGATTTTGACATCCATGTATTTAAAGGGGCTGGGGCTTTTGTTTCCGGTGAAGAAACATCTTTAATGGCTTCTATTGAGGGACGCCGTGCTTTTCCAATGCAGAGACCTCCTTATCCAGCTGAAAAGGGATTATGGGGGAAGCCCACAAACATCAATAATGTTGAAACTTGGGCCAATGTTCCCTTAATCATTGAGAAAGGAGCTGATTGGTACTCCCGAATTGGCACCAAAACAAGTAAAGGGACAAAGATTTTTTCCCTGGTTGGAAAGATTAACAATACAGGTTTGGTTGAAGTCCCCATGGGGATAACTTTAAGAGAGATTATTTATGAGATAGGCGGAGGAATCAAAGACGGGAAGAAATTCAAAGCGGTTCAAACCGGAGGACCTTCCGGTGGATGTATTCCTGCAGAAATGCTGGACCTCCCTATAGATTTTGATACTTTAGCCCGAGCAGGTTCCATAATGGGCTCTGGAGGTATGATTGTTATGGATGAGGGTACCTGTATGGTTGATGTGGCAAATTATTTTTTAAAGTTTACTCAAGAGGAGTCCTGCGGGAAATGTGTTCCCTGTCGGATTGGCACAGGAAAAATGGTCAATATTTTGACCCGTATAACCGAAGGTGAAGGCGAAAAAGAAGATATCAAAAGACTTCAGGATTTAGCTGAGACCGTAAAAAAGGCTTCACTCTGTGGCTTAGGACAGACAGCTCCCAATCCTGTGTTGACGACTCTCCGCTATTTTATGGATGAATATAAGGCTCATATTGAACAAAAAAGCTGTCCTGCATTAGCCTGTAATGATTTAATTGTCTATCATATCGAACCTGAAAAATGTGTGGGCTGTCTGCTGTGCAAGAAGAGCTGCCCTGTCAAAGCCATTAGCGGAGAGAGAAGAGAAGTTCATGTCATTGATCAGGATTTATGCATAAAATGTGGAGTCTGTATGGATGTTTGTCCCCCTAAAGTCAGTGCTGTGTTTAAATATACAGGCAAAAACAAAGAAAAGATTTTGGAAGATCACAGCAGGGGAAAGGCAGATCAATGAGAATCAATATAGACGGGAAGCAGATAGAGACTCAGGAAAGAAAAACCATACTGGAGCTGGCCAGAGAAAATAATATCACTATTCCTTCTTTATGTGATTTCAAGGGTCTTGAACCTTTCTCTGGATGCAGGTTGTGTCTTGTCAAAGTTGAGGGCATAAAGGATTATGTCCCTTCCTGCAGTACCTATATTGAGGAGGGCATGAGAGTTCAGACAAAAACTCCAGATATCATAAAGCTTAGAAAAAACATATTGGAATTAATTTTAACTGAGCATCCTAATGCCTGTCTGATCTGTGAAGAGAAAAATAACTGTGATGAGAATAAAGCAACCATAAGAAAAGTGGATGAGGTCACGGGATGTGTACTCTGTCCCAATAATGGCCGGTGTGAGCTTCAGAGAGTTACCCAGGAGATAGGGCTAGACAGCATAAGATTCCCATCCGTATACAGGAATTTTGATATAAAAAAAGACGATCCATTTTTTGATCGAAATTATAATCTCTGCATCCTCTGCGGGCGGTGTGTGAGAGTTTGTCAGGAGATCAGAGGATTTTCAATCCTTTCTTTTATACGACGGGGAACCAAGACTATCATAGGGACAAGTCTAGACAAATCTCTCTTTGATTCTGGATGTCAGTTCTGTGGGGCTTGTGTGGATGCCTGTCCTACAGGGGCTCTCACAGAGAAAGCCATTAAATATGATAGTCTCCCGGATAGGAAAAGAGATACTGTTTGCCCGTTATGCAGTATTGGCTGTAATATCAAGTTCAATTTCCATAAAGATAAATTATTAGGCGTTGATGTGGTTGATTCAAGCCCTGTTAATCAAGGACAGGCTTGCGTCAGAGGCCGGTTTGCGTTAAGAGATCTGTTTCACAATGGGGGCAGGATTCGAAAGCCTTTGATCAGAAAGGGTGGCCATTTAGAGGAAACGACTTGGGATAAGGCCCTGGATTATGCTTCCCAAAAATTAAAAACATATAAACCGAATCAGGTTGCTGTGGTCACTTCACCTCAGATGTCCTGCGAAGATATTTATGTATTTAATGAATTTGCCCGAAAAGTCCTGAAGACAGAACACATCAATAGAAAAACAGCAAGGACTCCGCTTTCCCTCATTTCGGATGCAGGACGGAAGTACGGAATCTCAATTCCCATTCATTTTAAGCTTGATGAAATATCTGAGCTGGATACCCTATTTATGTTTGGTGGGAATGTTCTGGAATCCAATCCTATTGTTTGGTTGAAAATTTATGAAGCCGTAACCCATGGAGCGAATTTCATTACAGTTGGGTCTTTAGAAAGTCCTATGCACAGATATGCTTCAAAGAAACTGAGAATAATTCCTGGAATGGAGGCTTACTTCATAGCCTGCGTTTTGAAGTGCCTTATTGAAGAGAGAGGAAATAAGGAATTTCCTTTAATCAAAGGATTCAAAGAGCTTAAAAATTCACTTGATTCTATCTCTTTGGATGCTTTGAAACAAAGAATCGGGGTTAGTCTGAGTGAAGTCAGGCAATTGATCGAACTTATTAAAGGGAAACAAAAATTGGGTTTTATCTTTGGATCTCAATTTATTTTTAAACAAAGAGCAGAGGCAGCAACAGAAGCTCTCCTGGATTTAGCTTTTCTTATCAATGCCCGGATTTTTCCTTTGAGCGCCGAATGTAATGAACGCGGCTGGTATTCCATAAATCAGGAATTCTCAGATAAACCGAAGAGCACCAGAGATTTGATCCATGAAGTCGAAAAAGGCTCCTGTAAAGCTCTTTACGCAGCAGCTCCTGTTCATTTAAGGGAGGATATGAGTCTTGATTTTCTCATTGTTCAGGATAGTTTTATGAGCCCTCATATGGATAAGGCTGATGTCGTGCTTCCAGCGGCTGTTTTGTCTGAAACAGACGGAACCATTGTGAATACCGAAGGAAGAATTCAGAGCTTAGGAAGCCCCTTGGATATGCAGGTGGAAACCAAACCTGATTGGAAAATTTTGGTTGAGCTTGCTGAAAGAATGGGCTTAAAAGATATCTGCTACAACACAGCCCAGGAGATCAGGGAGAAGATGTCTCGAGAAGTGCCTGCTTTTAAAGATTTGACTCAAATCGTCTCTGAGAGAAAAAAGGAGATTTTTCTTAAAGAAAGTTTTGAATACAGAAAAAAGTTTATTCCGATAAGGTCAATAAATCATTTAAAAAAGACAACCCCAAAATATCCTCTGAGGCTGATACTGGAATACAATCTCGATTATTACAGAAGCTGTGTATTGAGTGAAAAGATTGTAGAGTTTAAGATATTCCGGGATAGTCAATGGATAAAAATGAATAGGACTGAGGCTGGGAGCTATGATTTGGAAGAAGGAGATTTAGTGGTTTTAGAGTCTGCAGAAGGTCAATTCAAGGGATATGTTCACCTTTCAGAATTTGTCCCGGATGGGATTCTGACTTCCTATTATCTACCTGATATTAGTGAAGATATCGCTTCCTGGGATCTGATGCCTGTCGAAATCGCGAGAGGAAAGTGATGACTAAAATTATAGAGAGAAAGAGGCTGGTGCCTAACATCCATACGATCAAAATATCAGCTCCTGAAATTGCGAAGAAATGCAGGCCTGGTCAGTTTGTTATTCTCATGCCTGATGCAAAAGGGGAGAGGATCCCATTATCTTTGGCAGATTGGGATAAAGATGAGGGATCCATAACCTGTGTGTTCATGGTTGTGGGTACTTCTACCCAAAAACTTTCTCGGCTCAACAGCGGCGATGATATTCCTGTCTGTGTAGGGCCTTTGGGGAAACCTTCAGAAATCCATAAATTCGGGACTGTTCTCTGTGCAGGAGGCTGTTATGGAATCGGAGCCATTTACCCTATAGCCAGAGCTCTCAAAGAAGCAGGAAATACTGTTTTGACTCTTATTGACGCCAAAGCGAAGTATCTGATTTACTGGGAAGATAAATTTAAAAAAATCAGTGATCAGTATTTCGTCTCTGCTCGGGATGGATTTTTTGACTGTAAAGATTATATCCCTAAAGTTCTTAAAGAGGTTTTGAAAGAAAATAAAATTGACAGGGTGATTTCCATAGGGTGTACCTATCTTATGTACACTTGTTCAGAGGCGACTAAACCTTTTAATATAGATACCACTGTGAGTTTGAATTCTATTATGGTCGATGGAACAGGCATGTGCGGAGCCTGCCGTGTCAATGTTGGGGGAAGGACTCAATTTGCCTGCGTGGATGGTCCTGAATTTGATGGACATCTAGTGGATTGGAATGAACTTTTTTATCGAAGAAAATCATATTTTGATGATGAGATTCATTCTCTGTGCTATTGGGAAAGGAATAAGAAATATAGAGGGATGATTAAGGGGAATCGATAAATATGCGTGAAGACAAGAAAAAGCTTTCTTCTGAGCTTCAAAAAGAGCTTAGGGAAAGTTTTAGTGAGAAATGGCGCAAAGATTTGCGTAAATCTATTGCGGTCAAAGAACGCATGAAGATTCCCAGACAGGTTATGCCGACCCGAGACCCAGAGGAGCGCAATAAAGATTTTAAAGAAGTCAATCAGGGATTGAGTGAGGAAGCAGCTGTCACAGAAGCCATGAGGTGCCTTGACTGCGCTAATCCTTTATGTGTGGCAGGATGCCCTGTGGGAATTGATATTCCTTCTTTTATTAAGCTGATAGAGAAAAGAAAGTTTATTGAAAGTGTTCGAAAAATAAAGGAAACAAACAGTCTCCCTGCGGTATGCGGAAGGGTTTGCCCTCAGGAAAGCCAGTGTGAAGAATCATGCGTTCTGGGCAAAGCCATCGGGATTCCTGTGGCTATAGGAAATTTGGAAAGATTTATCTCAGATTATGAGAGAGAAAGAGGAAAAATCCGCGTGTCGGAAATATCTGTTTCTACGGGTCATAAGGTAGCGGTCATTGGTTCGGGTCCAGGGGGGCTCACAGTGGCTGGGGAGCTGGCAAGAAAAGGACATCAAGTTACTATTTTTGAGGCTCTTCATGAACCTGGTGGAGTATTGACTTATGGAATTCCGGAGTACAGATTGCCTAATTATGTATTAGAGGCAGAATTTCGTTATCTCAGGAATTTGGGAGTCGAGTTTCGGATGAATTTTGTCGTCGGGATGACCATGACCCTCGAAGATTTAAAAGAGGAGGGATACGAAGCTTTTTTTATCGGGACTGGGGCTGGTCTTCCCAATTTTATGGGGATACCCGGGGAGAATCTCATAGGGATTTATTCAGCAAATGAGTATTTGACAAGAGTCAACTTGATGCGGGCCAATCGTTTTCCTGAATATGATACCCCTGTTTTTTTGGGGAAAAGGGCGGTTGTTCTAGGGGGTGGGGATGTTGCCATGGACTCTGTGAGAACAGCCAAGCGTATGGGAGCCGAGCACGCCGCTATCGTTTACCGGCGTTCCAAAAAGGAGATGCCGGCAAGAGCTGAAGAAAGGCATCACGCAGAAGAAGAAGGGATTGAATTTCATTTTCTCACCAATCCTATCCGTTATATAGGGGATGATAAGAATAGAGTCAAAGCCATGGAATGTATAAGAATGGAGTTAGGGGAAGCGGATTCATCTGGAAGACGGAGGCCGATTCCTATCAAGGGGTCTGAATTTATGATGGAGGTCGATTTAGTTATTGTCTCTATAGGGAACAGTCCTAATCCCTTAATAGGAAAAGTTACTCCTGGACTTAAAATAGGAAAATGGGGAAATATGGAAGTCAATTGGGATACTATGGCCACTTCTTTAGAAGGAGTCTATGCTGGAGGAGATATAGTCCGGGGTGGAGCAAGCGTTATTTTAGCCATGGGAGATGCTCGGGTGGCTGCGGGAGAAATACATAAATATCTCACCACTTGAGTTTACTTTATATTCTTGCCAAAATCCTATTGTTTGGTTATGATTCTTTTAACTGTGGAGGAAATCAATGAGTTGGGTCGATGACTATAGAAGAAAGCTGGTGAGTGTCGAAGAGGCTGTCTCAGAAATAAAAAGTCGGCAGAGAGTCTATATCAGCGGAAATGCAGCCACTCCTTATATTCTGGTTAATGCTTTAGCTGAAAGAAAGGATGACTTAGAATCCGTTGAATTGGTTCATGTTCTTTTATTAGGTGATGACGCTTTTTCTAAACCGGAAATGGAAGGACATTTTAGGCATAATTCTTTATTTGTAGGACCGGCAGACAGAAAGGCTATCAATGAGGGAAGAGCAGATTATATTCCCATTTTTCTCCACCAGATACCAGAATTGTTTTATTCCAAACAGATGGCCATTGATGTGGCCGTCCTTCATCTCTCTCCTCCTGATGAGCATGGGTTCATGAGCTATGGAGTAGAGGTCCTCTGTTCCAAAGCTGCGGCTGAGACCGCAGATGTGGTGATCGCTCAGATAAATGACCAAATGCCCAGAGTTTTGGGTGATTCTTTCATTCATGTCTCTAAAGTGGATAAGATTGTCGAAGTTTCTGAACCTCTTCCAGAGCTCAAAAAAAAGCCTTTCAGTGAAGTTGAAAAAAAGATTGGCTCTCATATTGCCCATTTGATAGAGGATGGGTCCACTTTGCAGCTGGGAATCGGGGGGATACCCGATGCTGTTCTTTCTGCTTTGAAGGACCGCAGAGATCTGGGAAGTCACACCGAAATGGTCTCTGATGGAGTGATGGAAGCCATAGAGGCTGGGGTCATAACAGGAGCCAAAAAGACATACCACCCCAACAAAGTCATTTTAACTTTTTTATTGGGTTCACAAAAACTGTATGAATTCGCCAATAACAATCCTATTTTTGAGGCTCACCCTACAGATTACACCAATGATCCATTTATCATAGCTAGAAATGATCAGATGGTGGCCGTCAATTCAGCTATTGAGGTCGATATCACAGGACAGATATGCTCAGATTCTATAGGAAAATACATCTACAGTGGTTTCGGAGGTCAGGTGGATTTTATTCGGGGTGCTGCCCATTCTAAAAATGGGAAGCCCATCATAGCTCTGCCTTCAACGGCCAAAAAGGAAGAGATGTCCCGCATTGTTCCTTACCTCAAAAAGGGTGCTGGGGTTGTAACGACCCGGGCAGATGTGGAATATGTGGTTACAGAATATGGGGTTGCTTATTTACATGGCAAGAATTTACAGGAAAGGACACGAGCCTTGATTGAAATTGCTCACCCTAAATTCAGGGATGATTTGATCAAAGAGGCGAAAATACGGAATTTATTAAGATAGAAATTCGCAGCCTGGATTATTTAAGGACCGAGGTTAGTTACCATGAGGCAGTCAAGTCTGTTTAAATCAGAACAAGGACATATTGGAACGGATGAATCCGGTAAAGGCGACTATTTCGGTCCCCTGGTTACCGCAGGAATCTTTTTACCGGATGGTCAGGAAATAGTTCTCACAGAGTTGGGAGTCAAAGACAGCAAAAGGATCTCAGATAATCGGGCAAAGGAACTATCCGGCCAGATTAAAGAGGGATACATTCATTCTATCGTGACTATTGGGCCGGAACGGTATAATGATCTTTATTTGAAGCTAAGAAATCTGAATCGAATCCTTGCTTGGGCTCATTCTCGAGTCATAGAGAATATCTTGGAAGAAGTGCCCTGTACCCTTGCTGTTACAGACCAGTTTGGAGATCAGAGGTTTGTTCTGAATGCTTTAATGAAGAAAGGAAGAAATATTGAGCTGATTCAGAAAACAAAAGCTGAGGAAGATATGGCTGTGGCTGCCGCGTCCGTTCTAGCAAGGGGTGAATTTTTGAAGAGGCTTTATTTTTTATCTAAAGAAATGAAGACCCAGCTTCCCAAAGGATCATCTCCCAGGGCTGAGGAAACTGGAGTGGAATTGGTTAGGCTTTATGGGATTGAGATTTTAAATAAAGTGGCCAAAAGACATTTTAAGCTAACCAATCGAATTTTAGAAGTGGTGAACGGCTAATATTTCGTGAGTGATGAAATGGAAAGCAAAACAAAAAGACTTTATTTTGAAAATCCGTACCAAACAGAATTCGAGTCTGTAATCAGAGATGTGATTTACAAAGACAGGAAGTATTTGGTTGTCCTTGAAGAGAGCTGTTTTTACCCTGAATCCGGTGGGCAGCCTGCTGATAGAGGAGAGATCAATGATCTTGAGGTCATTGATGTTTTTGAGCAAGGAGGAGAAGTCATCCATTTATTAAACGAAGAGATAGCTTCCAAAAAAGTCAGAGGGAAGATCGATTGGAAGAGAAGATTTGACCATATGCAGCAGCATGCCGGACAGCACATTTTATCTCAGTGCTTTCATGAGTTGATGGACGGGAAAACGGTTTCTTTTCATTTAGGGAAAAATGTATCTACTGTGGATATTCGGATTGAGCAGATTTCAGAGCACGAGCTTTGTAAAGTAGAAGAGATGGCGAATGAAATCGTTTTTGAGAATCGGGAGATTAAAACCTATTTTGTATCTGAAGAAGAAATATCAAAGATCCCTTTGAGGAAACCTCCCCAAAAAAGGGGATTGATAAGGATTGTAGAGATAGAGAATTTTGATTATTCCGCTTGTGGGGGGACCCACCCTCAACATACCGGGGAGATCGGAATGATTAAAATAATCGGGCAAGAAAGGATAAGACAGGATCTGCGCTTCAAATTTGTATGCGGGGAAAGAGCTTTACAGGATTACACCAAGAAACACAGGGTTCTGACAGAGACTGCCGTCATGCTGTCATCCTATGAAGAGGATGTTCCGAGTGTCGTTCATAAACTTTTCTTGGATTTAAAAGAACAGAAAAAAAGGAATCGGAAAATATCAAATAGGCTCAATCAATTCGAGGCTGAAAAAATCATCCAGGAGGCTGCCGGCCCTGTGATAAAGAGAATATTTAGAGAGAGGAATCAGGATCAGATCCGCTGCCTTGCTCTTGATATCATAAAAAAGCCAGGACTTTACATCCTTTTTGGTTTGATTCAGGAGAACAGGGTTTATATGGTGCTGGCTTGTTCAGGAGATATTGATTTCGATATGCGGGATCTCATCTCTGAAATAGACTCTGTGATGAAAGTTAGAGGAGGAGGTCGGCCCTCTTTTGTAGAGCTGGTGGGGCCGGAGCCAGATAAACTGGAGTCAGTTCTCAGTAAAGCTTGTTCCAAATTAAATGCCAAGCATAAGTGAATGAAGTTAGACCAATCGGAGTTTGGCTAAGAACTCAATGATTCTTGGGTCAAGAAAGTCCTGGGCATTTAAACCTTTTCTTTCTCATTACGTAGAAATATTGTAGAATTTAATATCATTCCTCTAAGAGATTGAGAATGTAGATTATAAAATGGCACGAGTGAATATTGGTGAATCCATATCCATGTCCCTTGGTTCTCTTTGGGCCAATAAATTAAGGACGTTTCTGACTCTCCTGGGAGTCATCATTGGGGTTCTCACAATTATTGCGGTGGTTTCGATTATTCAGGGACTCAATGACTATGTTTATGAGAAGATGTCTTTTTATGGGGCAAATGACTTTTCGGTTTCAAAGTATTCATTCGTGGGGACCTCTCTTCAGGAGTATAGAAAACAGCTCAAAAGGAAAGATTTAACTCTCGATGACATGAGGCTTATCCGAGATCGATGTGAGACCTGTGAACTGGTTGGAGGATCTATGAACACCAGCCGAACGGTAAAATTTACAAGCCAATTTTTAAGAGATGTTTCCATAAGGGGGGCTACCCATATCGACCATATGATTGGAAGCGTGGAAGAACTTGAGTATGGGCACCACATTTTAAAAGAGATGGAAGACCACTCACGCCGGGTTTGTGTGATCGGAGCGGATATCGCTGACAGGTTGTTTCCTCATCTGAACCCTCTGGGGAAATGGATCAAAATAGGAAACCATCATTTTAGAGTCATAGGAGTGGCACAATCCAAAGGGAAAATACTCGGAATGAGTCAGGATAGTTTTGTCCGTATCCCAATCACCACATTCCAGAAAATATATGGGTCAAGAGGGACCATTAACATAAACATCCACACAGAATCTCAGGAAAAAATGCAGCTGGCTCAGGAAGAGGTGAGGACTGTTTTAAGGACCAAGAGGCACATACCCTTTAATGAGCCGGATGACTTTTCTTTTCAGACCTCAGATCAATTTATTCAGATATATAAAAGTGCCACTACGGGAATTTATTTTGCTATGATCGCTATCTCTTCTTTAGCACTTCTTGTGGGTGGAATTGTGGTCATGAATATCATGTTAGTTTCAGTGACAGAAAGGATCAATGAGATAGGAATCCGAATGGCACTGGGAGCGAGAAGAACGGACATCCTTTTTCAATTTCTTATAGAGGCAGCTACATTATCGACCATCGGAGGCAGTATAGGGATTATTCTTGGATTTATCCTCGCAAAAATCGTATCTTCTGCGACATCAATTCCTTCCACAGTAGATCCCGCATCCATTATTGTTGCTGTTTTAGTCTCTGCATCCATAGGAATCTTTTTTGGTATTTATCCCGCCAATAAAGCATCCAGGCTCGACCCCATAGAAGCATTAAGGACAAGTCTATGAGAACAGGAATCTTGAAAGATGTCTTTAACATGTCTCTGGACTCTATAAAGTCGCACAAACTCCGATCTTTTCTTACACTGTTAGGAATCATGATCGGAGTGATGACAGTTATTGCCATGGTCTCAGTGGTTCAGGGACTGAATCAATCATTTCTTAGTGAGCTGGAATCCATAGGCCCCGATGTCATCATGGTAAGCAAATATGAGCCGGGAATCACAGTGGGAAATATGTCAGAAGAAGAAAGGCAAAGAGAGAATTTGACGTTTGAAGATGCGTTAGCTATAGAGAATGGATGCCCTTTAGTTAAAGCTGTATCAGTTGATATGGCGGTTTCTTTATTTGAAAGCACTTCCATTAAATATCGAGGCACAGAGTCTGCGGACGCCATCATTCTCGGAGCGAATGACGATTTTCCTCAAGTTCTCTCTGTCTATCTTCCGGAAAGAGGACATTTTATATCAGAGGCGGATATGCTTCACCGCACTAAGGTATGTGTTTTGGGAGCTGATTTAAGAGAGACTCTGTTTCCTCATACCGATTCTTTAGGAAAAGAAATAAGAATTGGACCCCATCGGTTTACAGTCATAGGGGAGATGGAGAAAAGAGGTTCTATTTTTGGACAAAGCCAGGATAATATTGTGGTGATTCCCTTAACCACAGCCCTGAAGCATTTTTCTTATGACTTAAGCAATATTGAGATTGTGGCGGTTCCCATAGAACATGAATATTATGAAGAAGCTAAAGAACAGATCATCAATGTTCTTCGCGGAAGACGAAAGATTCCGGTGGGCAAGCCCAATGACTTTGCCATTTTTGGACAGGAAACCATGCTTGATTTGTACAATCAATTGACTGGAGCGGCTTATCTTGTCATGATCGTTATATCGTCTATTGGATTGCTGGTAGGAGGGATCGGAGTTATGAATATTATGCTGGTTACGGTCAAGGAAAGAACCCGGGAGATAGGAATACGCAAAGCCATTGGAGCTCGATCTTCGGATATCCAGAACCAATTTCTTATTGAAGCGATTATATTAACGGGGGTTGGAGGGGCAGCTGGGCTTTTAATCGGATTTGCCATTGCGTTTGTTGTGAGACTTGCGACCCCTTTACCGGCATCTGTGACTCCCTGGTCTATTGGTCTTGGACTTTTTGTATCCATCTCTGTGGGAATTTTCTTCGGGATATTTCCAGCTCAAAAAGCAGCCAAGGTGGATCCCATTGTTTCTCTTCACTATGAATAACCTGAACACTTCATAAAAAAATGGCGATGTATCCATTATTATTTTGTTTTTAACGATAGGCAGGAATTTTTTCAAGAACAATGACTTGAACATTTTTCTTGTTTGCAATTTTTATTTTAATCGTCATTTTTTTACCTTTCAGGCGAGCCGATATGAAATTCAGATATGGCTTGTGCTCCGTTCAGATTCTTAACGCCATTCTTCTTCGTTTTTCTCGGCGGCTCCGTAACTCC
>CAZRGM010000007.1:0-113668 GCA_964599635.1 uncultured Eubacteriales bacterium
TATACTTACGATAGGTGATGAAGTCGCTTAGAGGATGGGAATTTGATGAATTGGAGGAAAAATCAGCAGCAACCAAAAAACCAAATTCCTATAGTGAAAATCTGTCAGCCCCGAAAGATTATCCCCAGCCTATCGGCGGGAATAAGCCGAATACCCTGGAGCCGCGAGAACGAAGGATGAACGCAACCGGCGGACCTAGAAACCTGGAAGAATTGCTTGGATTGCTCGAAAGGACAGCCGCCGAAAAAGAAACAATCACCTTGGGGGAGATCCTGGACGCGGTCGGACGACGTTCCTTCGCCCCCGTTCTTTTGCTGGCCGGCCTGATCACCCTGGCCCCGATCGTGGGTGATATCCCCGGGGTACCGACCCTGATGGGGACCATGGTACTGCTCACCACCGGTCAGCTGCTCTTCCGCCGGGAATATTTCTGGCTTCCCCGGCGGATCCGGGAGCGGTCGATTTCCCGTGACCGGTTCTGCTGGGCCGTCAGGAAACTCTCCCCCGCCGCCCGGTTTGTCGATCATTTCCTCCGTCCCCGCTGGGGGGTGATGGTCGGGAAGGCCGGCACCTACCTGATCGCCGCCGTCTGTACAGTTGTCGCCCTGGCGATGCCGGTTATGGAATTTATCCCCTTCTCCGCCAACGGCGCCGGGCTTACCCTGACCGCGTTCGGGCTGGCCCTGATCTCCAAGGACGGGGTCTGGGCGCTGCTGGCCCTGGTTTTCACAGTCGGGGCCTTCGGCTTTATTGTCTATTCGCTGTCCTGACCGGACCGGGACGGCGCCGTAAAGAAAAGTCAAAAACCGGGAGAAGATATGCCCAGTCAAACGGAAGAAATGACGCGGAAGCCCTGGAGCCGCGAAATCGAGGATCTGCTCGGTTCCTTCCAGGTCGATCCCGACTCTGGGCTTTCCGGGCCGGAGGCGGGCAAGCGGCGGGAGAAATACGGTCCCAACCGGATCCGGAAGGGGAAAACTCGGGGGAGATGGGAGATCCTCCTCGACCAGTTCAAAAGCGTGATTATGGCGCTGCTGGCGGCCGCCGCGGTTTTATCCTTTGCCTTCGGCGAACTGGTCGAGGGGATCGCCATCCTGGCGGCGATCGTGATCAACGCCGGACTCGGCTTCCTGACGCTCTGCTCCGGGCTGCTGGCGGCGGCCGTCTACCTTCCCGGACTCTCCCGGGCCCTGAAAGTCTCCAATCCCGGCCTCCGGGGCTGGATCCTGATCCTCGGCTCCAGCCTCGTCCCCCTCCTCTTCGGTCAGCTGATGGGGATTATCCTGCCCCGAACCGACCGGCCGGGAGCTTAGCCTCGCCGGTTATCTCCCGATTAATCCTCCAGGGACAGCTCTTATTTCTCTTTAAAATTGATTTAACTAATAAGGGAATATCTTCTGTTCTTTCTTTTAAAGGGGGAATATAAAATGGTAATATGCGGATTCTATAATACAGATCTTTTCTAAATTTCTTTTTATCAATTAAAGCCCAAAGGTTCCTATTTGTGGCAAAAATGAATCTTACATTTATTTTTTTATATTTGTTCTCCCCCAATCTTCTTATTTTCTTCTCTTCTATTACTGACAATAATTTTGCCTGAAGGAAGAGAGGAAGATCTCCTATCTCATCAAGAATCCTTTGATCCTCCTCGCTCAACCCGATTCGTTCATAGTAGAGAGAAGACCGGCTCAAAGAGAGAATCTCGCACTGCTGCCGAATACTCAATCCTTTGTGTTCCTTTTCCACAAGCTCTCTCTTTACAGGTTCTGGATTTGCTTGTACTTTTTTTTTAGAAACTCAAGCTCAATGTTCTGCTTTCCGATCTTCTTGTACAGCTCTTCATTTAATTTTCTCAGCTCATCAATCTCAGGATCTTTCTTCCTGGAAAAAACACCAGAGACATTTTCCAAAAGCTGTTTTTCCCACTTTGTTATCTGATTGGGGTGAACCTCAAACTGACCGGCTATCTCCGAAATCGTCCTTTCTCCTTTGATGGCTTCCAAGGCTACTCTCGCTTTAAATTGGTTGTCGTAAGCCTTTCTTTTTCTCAAAAGCGTCCTCCTTATTATATTCTAAGGAGATACACCTTAAATTACGACCCTTTTTGGTCTGAATCTGATAAACCATTATACAAATCCTCATTCTAGTATTGATGATCGCTGTCTTGGTGAGTTCTGGGTGTACCACTACAAAATATTATTTATCAACCACCAATGAAACATTAAAATCTAGTGGAACACAATCCACATCTTGCCTCCCTGATTATAATTGTGACGATGAATGGTCTGAATGTATAGAACCCGGTCTTAAACTTAAATTTTGCACTGATGAAAATAAGTGTGGAAATGGTTATATCGTCGAGGGAAGTGCAAAAAATATAATCCATGAACTATGCGATCGGTTTCCCTCAAAAGAATATTGTCAAAAAAATATTAAAATAATTACAGAAACATGCAATTATGAAATACCAAAGGAACATGGTATTGGCGATACTATAACGAAAAATGGTTATTCCATAACATTAGAGTCTGTAAAACCAGCTAACTATAACTTATGTGAAATTTTTTGGAAATCCAATTTTTTGTGTACAAATGAAAATTATGAATTGGAAAAGGGCGGAGATTGTAAAGAATATAATTCCCTCTTTTCTGATGCTACTATTGGTGGGGATAAGGAAGCTGAACGACTTCTTTTTGAAAAATATGGACAATATGCTGAAAAGGTAGAAACATATTTCGAAGTAACATGCCACGCAAAAAAGATTGGCGAGACATCACCAATTCTACCTGCGGATTTTGGAGATTGTTATGGTGTACCTGAAGGAGTTGTGTATGACGAAAAAACAAAGAAATCATATCACAACAAAAAACCTTTATCTGGATGTGAACACCTAACAAAAGAATAGAGTATGACTGTCTATTCAGATAATTCTATCAGCAATATTAATTACCCCGTAAGAATAATATGTGCTATGTCTAATTCACATGAGTATGTTGACGATGAATGGCATTATGTTTTTACAGTAAATCCGTCTGAAATTTCATAATTACAATACACAAAAAGATTCGAAAAAGAAGCAGGCAAAGTCATAGTAGATAAAGGCAAAATACTTTCAAATTGGTTTGAGAAGAAATGAGGACAGCAAAGGGCGTGAGAACACCGGCCCCCAGACTGTAATACCTCAACCGGTTTTATTAAGCCGTTCATTCGCAAGGCCGGGACGCCTGCTGAGATTTGAGTGTAAAAATGAAATCAATTATCCTTTACTTCGCTCTCTGGGTTATCATGCTTGTTATTATAGCACTGGACATGGGATGGGATCCCTTGACAGGAATCCCTCATGTGGGATTTTGGCCTTATTTGTTTCAATAAAAGATACCAGCACAATTATTATATTAATCTTGAATTTTATATAGCCTTGGTGAAATAATAAAAAAAGAATAAAAATGAAAGGTAACTCCTCAAATAAGCATATCCTAGCTTATTTGGATAAACAGGTCATATGCTATACTTTATAACTATAAGGATATTAGGTAAATGAAAGTCGAAATGGGCACACAGTTAGTTAATAGATTGAGGCAGTTATGTAATCATGTGAAAAAAAGATTATGGATAGCTTCTCCTTTTATTGGAAATTGGAGAACAGCCAGAAGAATATTAGGAAGAAAGTGGGTAGATAATGGCAATGTTATGGTACGTCTTATTACTGACACCTCTGATAGCAATAACCTTAATTATGAAACGGTTAAACGTTTTCATGATAGAGGAGAAATTAAACATATAAGAGGACTACATGCAAAAATCTATATTATTGATGATTGTGCTATTTTAACTTCGGCAAATTTAACGAAAACAGCTTTTTCCAAAAGATATGAAATTGGAATTTTCTTAACCAAAGTAGAGGCGAAACCTGTAATAGATTTATACAATGAATGGTGGGAAAACATAGCCGAAGAAGTTCCTCCAGATTGGACATCTAAAATTTCTAGTCACAGTACTACAAAAGAAAAGGAGGAAATTACATGGGAAGGACTACCCGTTCTTTGGAAACTACCGCCGGATCCCAATTATAAATTAGCATCAAGATTTCTTGATTATAATTCATTTTTACGATCATATCGTGATTTTGCAGAGACATATAAGAAAATACAGCGTATTTGGCCCAGAGCTCCTCTCTATTTTGAAACGGATAGCTTTTTGAACTACCTATTTCATCATGCACCAGGAAAGCCAACATTGGAATACAAAAAGAAAAATCCAAGATGTCTTAGTAAAGACGAAAGAAAAAAAGAAGCAAAAAAGTATGCATCTCAATTCAGAAAGTGGATTTCTGATGGCTCCGATGGCATTGAAAGTACACGGTGGAGAGAAGAAAGTTCCAAAATAATTAAAAAATTACTCAGTAAAGAAAACATCTTAAAAATAGACAGAGATAATATAAAACAAGTTGCTGATCAACTTAATTGCATGAAGTCCATGGCACTCAACAAGTCAATGTTTCTCAACCCTAAGAATAATGAGATCAATAAAATCCGAACTTCTTGGAGAAATCTCCTTTATGGAGGCGGTCCTTTGCAATCGAGAATGAGTTATTGCAAAAATACTCTTAAGTATTTTGGTAGATCAAGTATACATGAGCTTCTGGGATATTTTAACCCGTATGAATATCCTTTACGAAATACAAATTCAAGTGCAGGCTTGAGGTTTTTTGGCTACGATGTATCTACATATTGATATTTTCTTCGAGAGGATAACGAATAAAGCACGGCATACAAGCGCAGCATGAAAAATTCACGCCCTCGGCATTTCACTCAAATTTCTCGTTCTCAGCTTGGAACTTCAGATATACAAAAAACGCCAATTTAGATTCTAAGAAGAATACGACTTCCCCACTTATCAGCATTAACCGCATCCTTTTCTCAGAAGGCATTTTATAGTACTTCCCAATCCCATTATATGAACCAAGAAAAAGAGCTTACGAACTGCCTGAATGGGTGAAGCCGGTGAACAGGATTATCAGAGGGGAGAAGACGCTTGAGGATGAGAGGTCGACTGTAAAGAGAATCGTTGTTTCTGAAAAGGATCAAGCTTATGGAAAACCTTTATAAGCATAAAAAGTAATATATAAACAACCTTGCAGCGCTACATTTTGTGATGCTGGCCTGCACCCAGCGTAATAGGCATTGTGTGGCGCTAAGGTTTATAAAAAACCAAGTGGGTTTGATACCTATGAAGCGCCTTGATGCCCATAATTATAAAAGAAGGATTGAGCAGATTTTTGCCCGGCTTGAAGAGAACAGGCTCATCTGCCAAAAAGATGTAAAGCTACTTAAAAGATATAAGGATTACCTGGTTTCAGAGGGCATAACGTACGGAAGAGTGGGGAAATACCTCTCCGACCTGAAAAAAACCGGAGAACTGCTGAAGGCAAAAAGATTCCCTGATGCCAACGAGCAGGACATAAGGAAGATCTTCTCTATTTTTGATGGAAATGAAAAATATTCCCCTTGGTCCAAAAGGGACTTCAAGGTGGCCCTCCGCAAGTTCTACACCTGGCTGAGGGGGACCAAAGATTATCCTCCAGAAGTAGTATGGATGAAGGTTTACAAGAAGATAAGGCACACCAAGAATCAGGAAGAAATGCTTATAGAGGAGGAAGTGAAAAAGCTGAAGTTCCTACCTTTTTGGTTCCCATCATCAACCCCCCTTTTGCTGACAACAGCCGGCATTCTTATATTATCTCTTTCACTTTGATTTTCCTTTGAGATTGAGTATAATCTAAAAAGGGGTGGAAAATGACTGAAAACAACAAAATAGAATTGAACGCTCTCCTATTCGGGATTAGATATCAGCGAAAGTGGCATGTTTTAGATATCACTGGGGAAATTATGGATAGTCTTTTAAGAAGTAAAAAAAGTCCTTTTGACGAAAAATATTTTACAAGAGTTGGAGAAAAACAATTAGGAAAAGGGTTGATTAATCCTGATACAGACTGCTCTTTGATAATTAATATAGATGATTTAATTTTCAAACATGTTTTTGGAGATAATGAAGTAGTTAAAGACAAAGATATCGATTGGTTTTTTAGTTCTATAACCGATTTTATCGTACCAGAAATTATTGTCATGAACAATTTTGAACAAATTATAAGAGTAGGTATCATTTTCTATCACTATATTCCAAAGACAAATATTTCTCTTGATATAATTAATAAACTATCAGGAAAAATAAAGGGAGAAACAACAAAATTCAATCTTGATTTTCATAAAAAAATTGGAGTAGAGAAGGCATTATTAGCAAAAAAAATAAATGATTATAGAAACACAATTTTTTTCATGCGAAGTAAAGACGAAGAAACATATGAATCAGGAATAGATTTTCAATATTACTTCAAACCATCTACAGATAATATAAAGGACTTTGATTTTAAGGATTTTTTTGATAAAAGCATGGTTCAATTAAACGAGGTTTTTTATCCTTGGTTTGCTAATAATTTTGCGTCTGGGGATACAGATTAGGAATCAAAATGAAAAAGACTTCAGGTGGAATTAAATCTCATAATGATAGGTATCATTATTTCCAAAAAATGATTAAAACTCCTCATGGCGAAAAAGAAACATATGAAGAAGGAAGCTATGATGGTACAGATACTTCTCCAGTTGATGAAGATAGAGAAGTAACAAAAAAAGAACATCGATGGCGGAGCCCAAAAAGGATTGTTCTAGAAAAAGCAAAAAGCTATTGGTACTTGGTTTTTTTAGTTCCTCTTTCTATATGGTTTCTTAACTATTTTATCAGCACAAGCAATAGTATTGCTACATTAAAAGAAAGAACCAAAGATATCCAATTCATGAAGGATAAAATAATTACAATTGATAAAAATGTTGAGATTTTGAAAGTAAAAAATGAAAAGGATGGAGAAATACTTGATTTGAAAATTCAAGAACTCCAAAAAAAGATTAATAAATTAGAGAAAAAGTAATTTTAAAGTTGCTGCCTATATCTATTTGTTTGAGGATTTAATTACGTTGTTGGCTATTGTCAATTCCTGTATTGGCCTATTCATTCTTTAAAATATGCTATGATAATACATTTCTCTTTGTCCAACCAAGGAGAGCTCTCGCCTATGTAGTACCCATCATCAACCCCCCTTTTGCTGACAACAGCCGGCACTTCTACCGTTCTTTCAGAAGCCTCTCTCTCCAGAGGCAATCAAAAAGAACCTCCACGTCCTTTTCTATCTCCTCCTTAAGGATTTTCTGCAAATCCTCTATCAGGAACTCTTTCCATTCCTCTATCTCTTTCTTCAACTTCTCCATGGCTATCACCTCCTCTTCTTAAAATTCCACTCCTGATTTCTTCTGTGCAATCTCAATCAGGGCGGCTGCCTCCTCCTTGGTCAGTTCGTACTTCTCCAGCCTTAACGGGAACAGCCCGAAAGAAAGGCCGAACTTCTCGTTGTCGTCAAGGCTTACAAATATTTTTTTCAGTTTTTTCAAATCCGGCTTCTCCCGATTTTCCATACTCACCACCTCACATAAACTCCTTGTATACCCAGATTTCCCAGTCGTCCAGTTCAAGGCCGACTTCCACCTTTTTCCTTATGCACTCCATCTCCTTATTGCTCGGCAAGACGAACACTCCAACCACCTCCTTAAGCCTCGGTGTCCAATCCTCCGTTTCCATAATCCCCTTTTTGGCTGAAGGAAGTGAAACGAAGAAGCGGGAGCTCTTGGAGTTTCAGGATTCTGGAAGGGATGAATGCTCCCGGAGGGAGAAAATCACATTATTTCGTCGGAGGCGGATTAAGTGATTTTTTAAGAAAAAGGATTTATTCCATCAATTACTTGATCTTTTCTTTTGTTTGTTTTGACCCTTTTTTACAAAATCATATTTCCCTATTCTCAGCAGAGCTAAAATTAACAAATTCATAAGATCTACGCTGTATTCCTGAAAATATAGAAGTGAATGTGCCACTCGATGTCTTAAATTTAAACCAGCCTGTTCCACCAGCAGAAACCTGAAGAATAACAAATCATCCTCGTCAAACAATTCCTTTATTTTTTCATTGTGGAGAAGAGCATGGAGATCTTTCTCCCTTGTGATATTTCTTCCTTTTTTGTCTTTTGTCTGGTAAAAAGTAGATACACCAGAAAATTCGCACATATCCCTTAGTAGTCCTTCTATCTTTAAGGTGAGCGAATCAATAGCGAGCACTAAATTAGGTCGATTATTTAATTCAAGAAAAAATCGTTCCATTTCTTTAAAATATTCATGAATTGATGGTGCTAAAAGATTTATCCAACTGTATGTAATTTCTCTTCCTTCACCTAATTTTTTTGTTATATTTTTCCCGTACCAAGAATTCTTTACCATAAATTCTAATAGTACTTTTGTGGTTAGTTTCTTGTTTCTAAGCACACTAAAGAATATTTCCCTTATAAGGGGTATTTTGTTTATTTGGAGATCCATATTATACTGTTCGAGTATGCCATAGTACTTCTCTTCATCTTCCTCTGTGAAATGCTGGGCTGTATGCCCCCTTTGGTCCATGACCACCTTTGAAAATATTTTATGGACGGGGTGTTTTTCTCCAATATCCTCGGCAATTTTCTGCATGTCTTTATACTTAGGAAGAAGCTGTTTCCAAACAATGAGTTTCTTAACGATCTTCTCTGGTTCTTCTTTCGCCAGCTTCGTGGCAATTTCTCTGCATCTTTTTATATGTTCAGAAAGATCAATCTTTTGTTTGAATTCCTTAAGCTTCATTGATTCTCTGAGATCATCATATTTCTTCTCAATTTCGCTTATTTTCTTTGTGTCTTTGATTATTTTGTAGTTTTCAAGCGCCTGCTGACAGAAAGATAAAGCAGCCAGATTATTACCTTCTTCAGTTTGCTTTACCAAAGTTTCATATAATTCTGCAATCCTTTTTCGCCATTCTTTAGATTTCTGGTTGAGCCGAGAGTCAATTTTTTCACCCAATTCAAGCTGCTTTATTGCTCCGTCTGTGTTCCCCTTCTCTACAGCTAATTCTGCGATCTCCCAGCATACTTTTTCAATACCAATAAAATCACTTCTGGAGAACGTCTTTTTTTCTTTTAGCATTAATTCAATCAGATTGAATCTCAATACAAATGTTGATCTGCTTTTTAGATTGAAATCTTTAACTAACCTGATTATTTCGGACTTAATATCGGCAAGTTTACTAGATTTTATCTGGTACCCGATAAAGAAAGCATTCCTTAGTGAATTTATTATGTCTAATCCATAATGCTCTTCTGGCTTGTCTTTGTCTTTTTTCTCGTATATTCTTATGAGTTCAAGGTAAGAATCTATGGCCATTTCAGCATATTTAGAATGCTTCTTCGGGCTTAGCCAAAGAAGATGAGAATACCGAGCCTTGATTAAAGGATTGTGTGTGAAATCCAATCTTTCTATCAAGTAACTGTATGTTCTCTCGTTGAATCTATTCAAAGAGGGATATTCAATAATTTCTCCCCTTTCATCAGTCCAAGTGAATTTTGGCGAAAGCTTGTTATCATTCAATCCAAAACTGAAAAAGTCTACTTCCCATTGTGCTTTTTCTGCTTCGTCTTTTTTATCTTCCTGATGCTTAAGGTCTCTCAACTTTTTGAATAATTCTGCTATCTGATGAGGATATTTATAATCCAGTGCGTTTTTTTCAAGATGATCATAGATGATCTTCATATCTTTGAAAGAATCCATAAGACGCCCCCAAAACAGAAATTTTCATTAAGACTATAGAACCGAAATATTAATTATTATTCTTTTTTGCCTCTATTTCAAGAATCTTACAGCTGACCTCATATGTATCTGTCTTTTATCTGACTCTCTGGTTACTCGCCTTTACATTTTTGGCTTTTAGGTCTTCTATATTTCACATTCTGATAGTCAATTATATTCCTTCTTGTAATCCCCATCCTCAATACTTCCAGGGACGTTTCAGGGACGTAAACATGCAAAAATAGACCAAATTTGTTTGTTTTGGCCTAGTTTGGCCTGGTTTGTTCTGGTTATGGTAATTAATTCATTACAAAGGAATTAGCTCAAAAAAGAATGCCGGGGGCGGGACTCGAACCCGCACAGAGGAAAACCTCCGAGGGATTTTAAGTCCCTTGCGTCTACCAATTCCGCCACCCCGGCAGTTCAAGATTATTGATTATATCACAACCCCAAACTCTCAACAAGAAAAGGGGCTTTTTGGGCAAAAGGCAATATAGAAATAAGAGAAAACAGAGCCTAGATAAATATCTTAACTGGGGAATAGAGCAGTTTTTTTATTCAACGGTAACACTTTTTGCCAAGTTTCTAGGCTGATCCACATCAGCTCCTCTTGCCGCGGCAATGTAATAGGCAAAAAGCTGTGCAGGAACAGTGGTAAGAAATGGAGAAAAAAGTTCATGAACATCAGGAATCGAAATGACTTTATCCACCTTTTCTGAAATCTTTCTGTCACTTCTCGATGAAATTGCAACCACAGTTCCCAATCTGGCTTTGACTTCAGAAACATTGCTCAATACTTTCTCAATAACTCTGTCTTTAGGGGCAATGACCATCGTGGGCATTTTCTCGTCAATAAGGGCTATGGGACCGTGCTTCATCTCTCCCCCAGGATATCCTTCCGCGTGAATATATGAGATTTCCTTTAACTTCAGGGCTCCTTCCAGAGCCACTGGATAGCTCACCCACCTCCCTAAATAGAGAAAGTGAGAAAAGGAGATAAAATTCAGCGCAAGGAGTTCAATGGAGTGGGCTCTGTTCAAAATATCTTCTACTTTGTGAGGAATCCGCTGAAGTTCCTGTATGTAAGCTAGGCTCTGGTCTTTGCTGAGCTTTCCCTTTATTTGAGAGATATAAAGCGCGAACAAGGCCAAGGCAGACATCTGTGCGGAAAATGTTTTTGTCGCAGCCACTCCGATCTCAGGACCGGCATGGGTCAATAAAACTCCTTGAGATTCTCTGGCTATGGATGAATTCTCCACATTACAGACAGCCACTGTCATTAAATTGTTCTTTTTGACGGCTCTTAAGGCCTCCAGAGTATCTGCTGTCTCCCCAGATTGAGATATAAAAATAAAAAGTGCTTTTTGATCTGAAACAAAATCCCTGTACCTATATTCAGAGGCGTATTCAACCTCGACGGGTATTTTAGCCAAAGTTTCAATAAAATATTTACTCACCAGTCCTGAATTGAAAGATGTGCCGCAGGCAACTATAATGATCCGAGTTATTCTCTTCAGGTCATTTTGGGGAATTCCAATCTCATCTAAATAGATATTTCCTTTATGAAAAGACATTCTCCCCTTAAAAGTATCCCTTATAACCTGAGGCTGCTCGAAGATTTCCTTAAGCATGAAATGTTTATAACCACCTTTTTCAATCATAACTGGATTCCAAGAGACTTGTTCCACTTCCTTCTCTATAGACCTTCCTGAAAATGTCTCAAATCTGATTCCTTTTGACCCAACCACAGCTATCTCCCTATCTTGGAGAAAAATAACGTCTTTGGTGTAACTCAGAAGAGGATTTATATCTGAAGAAACGAAATATTCGCCCTGCCCGATTCCAATAACAGCAGGAGGGCCTTTTTTGGCGACCACAATTTTATCCCTGTCTCTGGAGCATACAACAGCGATAGCAAAAGCTCCTTCCAGCTCTCTGACCGCCTGCCTGACTGCTTCTTCCAAATTTCCTCTAAAATGACTCTCTATCACATGCGGGATAATCTCTGTATCTGTTTCTGTCTTAAATTTATGGCCTTCATGGATCAGCTTTTCTTTGAGACTGAGATAATTTTCAATAATGCCATTATGGACCACCACAATATCTCCACTGCAGTCCTGATGAGGATGAGCATTTTCTTCTGAGGGCCTTCCATGAGTGGCCCAGCGGGTGTGACCGATTCCATAATCTCCTTGGACTGGGTTCCTCCTGAGATCCTTTTCTAAGATGCTGATTTTACCCTTAACACGCCTTCTTACAATACGATCCTTTTGCACAATCGCAATCCCAGCTGAATCATAACCTCTGTATTCCAGCTTTTTAAGTCCATCTAAAAGCACAGAAACTGTCTCTTTTCCCCCAATATATCCGATAATTCCACACATTATTTTTTTCTTCTCTTTTTAACCCACCCCTCTCTTTCTCTTTGAGAGCTTCTTTCAACAGCCAGAGAATAAGGTGAAACATCTTTGGTGATGGTGGAGCCGGCCCCAACATAAGCCTTTTCCCCAACCCTAACAGGAGCAACCAGCTCTACACCAGATCCTATAAAGGCCCCGTCCTCTATGATCGTCATATTCTTTTTTCTGCCGTCATAATTACAGGTGATGGTTCCCGCCCCAACATTCACTTCTTTCCCCACAATCGAGTCTCCCAAATAAGAAAGGTGCCCTGCTTTGGAACCTTCTCCAAAAACTGTCTTTTTCATCTCTACAAAATTACCCACTTTGGCCCCTTTTTTCAGCACTGTTTCAGGTCTTAGATGAGCCATCGGCCCAATTTTGACATTTTCTTCAATCACACTCTCTTCAATTAAAGTGGAATTTAAAATTTTAACCCTATCCCCTATTCTTGAATTGATGATGTGAGCTGAAGGGAATATAGAACATTCTTTCCCAATAGACGTTTCTCCTTCAATCACCACAGATGGATAAATCACTGTATCTCTGCCAATCTTCACGTCTCCATCTATCCATGTTGAGTCAGGATCATAAAAGGTGACTCCCTCCTCAGCGAGAGTCTTCATTTTTCTCAAACGAAGTTCTCTCATCGCCAAGGCCATTTCAAATCTATCATTGACTCCCAATATCTCCTCTGTGTTTTCGGTTCTGTAGATCCCTACTTTTTCCCCCTCTTGTGAAATAATCTCTACCGCATCTGTGAGATAATACTCTCCCTTTTTATTTTTATTTGAAATCTTGGGCAAGATACTGAACAATGTCTTTATATTAAAAACATAAATACCCACATTTGCTTCTTTAATTCTTTTCTGTTCCCTGGTGGCTTCTTTCTCCTCAATAATTTTTATCTTCCCACCTTTCTCATAAACAATCCTCCCGAATCCTTTGGGATCATCCATTTCAGCTGATACAAAAGTCAAGCTATTCTTCTCTCTTCTATGTTTTTTCACTAACAGCTTAAGAGTCTCTGAACTGATAAGAGGAAGGTCTCCATTCATGACAAGGATGTCCTTACTTAAATCAGCCTTCATAAAATCCTTGGCTGACATCACAGCATGGGCGGTTCCCAACTGTTCATTTTGATGGACAAACTCCACATCTCTATAATTTATCTGACTTCTTACTTCTTCTTCCTGAAAGCCCACCACCAAATAGATCTTCTCTGGATTTAGACCTGAAATGGATTCTAAAACCCAGCTCAGCATAGGCTTCCCCATCAGTCGGTGGAGCAATTTAATTTGATTTGATTTAAACCGAGTTCCTTTTCCCGCTGCCAGGACCATTGCATATAAAGAATTCATAGTTTTTATTCACCTGAACTATTCAGGCTCAATAATGCTTTTAAATTCTTCATCTTCCTTAAATGGGTCAAAATCAGTTTCATTCTGGGCTAATATTCCATAAAATTCATCCAGCTTAATAGCCTCCTTCAAATTTAAGAGACATTTGTCTTTTTGGCCCATCAAACAATAGGCATCAGCCAAGGCGTAGTGAATTTTGCCCTGCTTAGGCTTTTTCTTATTCGCTTTTTGAAAAAGCTCTATGGCTTCTTCATATCGCCCCTGATTCAAACGGAAAATTCCGTATTGATAACAATCTTCAAAAGTTTTAGGAGGAATGTCTTCCTTTTGCTCTCTGGCCTTAACGATATCTAAATAAAGTTTTGCCCTATCTAAAATTTCTTTTTCCTCCCCATGAGTTTTAATAAAGTCTTCAAGGTGCTGCTTGGCCTTATCAAAGTTCCCTTTGTGAAAATATTCCATGGCCTTACTGAAAGACGACAAAGCTTTCTGATAATCACCCGTTGATATTTTCTTTTTCTCTGTATCCAATTTTAGACTCCAATCTGAAATTCAGGTATAATCCAATTTCATTATTTTATCTTACGATTTCTTTTTTTACAAGCGAATAGACCTAAGGCAGATGGTTTATCAGGCTCGCTATATAGGCAGCCCCAAACCCATTGTCTATATTGACCACCGCCACCCCCCCAGGGCAGGAATTTAACATCGCCAAAAGGGCAGCTATTCCCTTTAGGCTAGCTCCATAACCTATACTTGTCGGAACAGCTATAATTGGTTTGTTGGTCATACCAGCCAGCACACTCGGCAAGGCTCCTTCCATCCCGGCAACAACAATAATCACTTGAGCCTCTTTTATTTTATGATACTCGCCAAGTAAGCGATGAATCCCCGCAACCCCCACATCATAAATTCTTTCTATTTTATTGCCAAGGACCTCACAAGTCACAGCAGCCTCCTCAGCAACCGGGATATCCGAAGTCCCGGCTGTAACAACAGCGATCTTCCCTTTCCCAGGAGGAGAATCCTTTGCTTTAAGATATATAAGACGGGCAGATGAATCATACTTTAATCCGGGGATATCCTTTTTTATATTCTCATAGATCTTTTCATTGACCTTGGTCACCAAAAGGCTGCTCCCCTTTTCAACGATCTGCTTTGAAATTTCTTTAATCTGGCCCTCACTCTTGCCTATACCTAAAACCATCTCCGGAGCTCCCTTCCTTATCTCTCTGTGGTGATCGAGTTTGGCAAAATTAAGGTCCTGATAAGGATAATCTCTCAGGCTATCCAGTGCTTCGTCTACAGTCAGGCTTCCTTGTTTAACTTTTTCCAGCACTTTTTTTAAATAGGATCTCATTTTTACCTGAACTATTCAGATTGATTTTATCACAAAAATAGATTTATTAATATGAATAATCCAGGATAGACTATCAATCATGAGTGTATTAGAATAAGAGGTTATGCTATTTAAAAAAACAATTTCCAAGAAGGTCCACCTCAAGGGAATAGGAGTGCATTCCGGAAAGCATGCCAGCTTATGGATCTGCCCTTCAGATTCAGGGAAAATCATTTTTAAAAGAATAGATAAGAACTCTCTCCTCAGCCTTGACCTTCAAAAAATCCAATCCATGCACAGCACCTCCTTGATATATGAAGATACAAAAGTAAGAACTATAGAGCATCTGATGTCAGTCTTATTTATACTTGGAATCAACAGCGCTCTTATAGAATTAGATGGAGAGGAAGTTCCGATTTTCGACGGAAGCGCTGTCCCATTTTTAGAAGTGATAAAGAAATCAGGAACTAAAAACCTCAGCATGAAAAACAAAATCATACGCATTAAACAACCCTTCCAAATTAAAGAAAATGAGGCCAGTATTTATGGCGAGCCTCATGATAACTTTAAAATAACCTATATCATAGAATATCAACATCCCTTGATAGGCAGACAGGAACTGAGCCTAGACATAAACCGTGACACATTTCAAAAAGAAATCGCTCCAGCTCGGACTTTTGGGTTTCTCAAGGATGCGGAATTCCTCCATAAGAACAAACTGGCTCTCGGGAGTTCCTTGAAAAACACCATTGTGCTCGATGACACAGGGGTCATAAACCCGCCGCTAAGGTTTAAAGACGAATTTGTAAGACACAAAATACTGGATCTCATCGGTGACCTTTCTCTTATGGATGGGAAATTATTGGGGCACTTTAAGGCACAAAAAGCAGGGCATCAACTCCATCTCAAAATGGTCCATTTTCTTTTAGAAAATAAAGACTACTGCGAAATCATGTGAAAAATACTTATGATAAATAAATCAATCTAATTCAAGAATCTTGACATTACAAAGGTCCAAACCTATATTTTATTAGACTTAGATTATTCGCGATTTGAGACTGCTGAAGATGCGAGGCACAGAGAATAATTTCTCTGTTTAAAGCGAGAAAGGCAAGACCAAGCCTCATGAATTTGAGTATGGTTACAGAGGAGAAGGGTAAAGGATGAGGAATCCCCTGTGAGGGCTGAGCGGGCAGGGTTCCTCTTTAGAGGAGAGTGAAGCCCGAGCGGGAGTGAGATTCCTCGCTGGGGAATCGAACGGGCGACGAATCCTTTGGCTCTCTCCTCCTAAAGGATTTTATAAATGTCAGCCATACTTAAATTTTAGTTTGGCTCGCCTGAGAGGTAAAAAAATTGAATGACTCATGGATATCGTTGAACAAATAAAACAGGTTGCTAGTTTAGTTGAAATAGCTTCCCAATATACAAGTTTGAAAAAAAGAGGGAATCGATTTGTTGGACTCTGCCCATTCCATTCGGAAAAAACTCCGTCTTTTACAGTGGATGATGAAAGACAGCTCTATCATTGCTTTGGCTGCGGGGCAGGAGGAGATCTATTTACTTTTGTTATGGAAAAAGAAGGCTTGAGTTTTTCGGAAGCCGTTCGATATCTTGCTGAAAAATACAATATAGAAATTCCAAAACAAAAGAAATTGTCACCCCAATATCAAAGTTTAAAGGAAAAGCTTTTAAAAATCACAAAAAACGCGTTGGCTTTCTATAAAAAGAACTTATTGAACACCTCGGAGGGGAAAAAAGCTGTTGAATATTTAAAAAAAAGAGGTATTTCTGAAAACACTATGGATCAGTTAAAAATCGGATACTCTCTAAATTCCTGGGAATCTATTTCCAAATATTTTGAATACCAAAAAGTAGATCTAAAACTAGTTGAAAAAGCAGGATTGATTCTGCGCAGGAATCATGAACAAGGATTTTATGATAGATTCAGAGGAAGAGTTATGTTCCCTATATTTAATGTCTCAGGTCAGGTAGTGGCTTTTGGAGGAAGAACTCTTTTCAATGACAAATCAAAGTATATGAATTCCCCTGATACTCCTCTCTATACAAAAGGGCAGGTGCTCTACGGCCTTAATTTTTCAAAGGAATCCATAAGAGAGAATAAACAGATGATTCTGGTCGAAGGTTATACTGACTTTCTTTCTCTCTATCAGAGAGGAATAACAAATGTGGCAGCCTCTTTGGGGACAAGTCTGACCGAAAATCAATCAGCATTGGCATCCCTATTTACAAAAAATATAGCCATCGCTTACGATTCTGATGATGCGGGGAGAAAGGCAGCGTGTAGAGCTGTTTCACTGTGCTTCGCGCACGGAATAAGAACCCAGGTCCTTTCTTTTCCCAAGGGTCAAGACCCTGATGATTTTATAACAAAGCAGGGCCGGGAAAAATTCAAAGGGCTCATTACAAAAAGCCCCTCCGGCCTTAAATTCCTCATCAAAGAGACCTGCAAAGATAAAAATCTTGATAACCCCGAAGAAAAAGCAGAAGTGGCCAGAGAAATAATGGAAAACATAAAAAACATACCTGATCCGATTGTGCTCAGTGAATACATAAAAAAAACGAGTGAAGACTTAACCCTAGATGAACAGGAATTGAGAAAGCTGATCAAGAAAAAAGAGGCCTTGCCCAGTAAAAATCGAATCAATATTTTTTTAAATGCAGAGAAAAGACTCCTGCAAATCATTTTTAATAATGGAGATATCGCACTTAAATTATTTGAAAATATAGAAAAGGGAGACTATAAAGGCCTGAAGAGTGAACCCATATTCCAGATATTCTCAGAATTCCTAAAAAAGAATCAATCTCCCAGAAGTTCCAAAATTCATGAATTAAAAGAAAAAATTGATCCTTCTCTCTTCAGGGCACTTACAGAAATTTTGATGGAGGAATCCCAGACTCCAAGTCTTGAAGAGGCTGAAGACTGCCTTTCGGCTTTGAGACAAGTGGTTCTTCCTCTACGGTTAAAAGAACTTAAATATAAACTAAACCAAATAAAAGAAGAAGATAAAAGTGATAAAAAAACACAAATTTCCTTTATTCTCAATGAGATCATGGACATACATAAAAGGTTGTACGAAATTTCACAACAAAATAATAAATAAATGATAAACAAAAATATAACCAGCGACGGGAGAGTAAATTGATTACTGACAAAAAAACCCAAAAAGATGAAATTACTGAACTGATAACGAAAGGGAGAAAAAAAGGTTTCCTTCTTTTCGAAGAAATTGATGACATTTTCAAAGTAAAATCAAGCGCTAATAAAGAATTCAATGACTTTCTAAATTCCCTGGATCAAGTGGGCATTAAAATTTTAGAAAAGCGGAGAAAAAAAGCACCCACAAGGAAAAAAGGCGAGATTTTATCCATAGAAGATCTTGAAATCACCACGGACCCTGTCAAACTCTACTTAAGAGAAATGGGAAACATCTCACTTCTAACGAGAGAAGGAGAAGTGACCATAGCGAAACAAATAGAAAGAGGAGAAAAGATTGTATTTAAAGCTCTCACAAAAACTCGACTGGTCCTGAATAAAATATATGAGCTGGAAGATCACTTGCAAAAAAATACTGAACTTGCTCAGGACATGTTTGATTACAATGAAGAATATCCGGACGCGGTAAAGATTGAAGAGCAGAAAAAACTAATCAGAGAAAGAATTAAAGAGATTAAACTTCTGGATGACGAACTTAACAAACTCCCAAAAACAAAAAAGTACAATCTTCCTAGAGGACGCCTTATCGTAGAGATTGGCCAGATTATAAAAGACCTTATAAATTCTGAATTTGAAGATAGAATCATAAACCTACTGAGGAACAAACTAAAAGATATCAATAAACTTGAGGAAGATAGAGAAGAGTTAAAAGTATCATACAAAAGGATGAGAAGTAAAAAGAAGCGAAAAGATATTGATGAAAAAATTAAGGAAATCAACCATCAGCTAAAAACAGCTCATCAAGAAGTCGGCCTTGACTCTCAAGAGCTCCGAAAAACACTCCGTTCTATCACCACAGGAGAAAAAATAAGTGAACAAGCAAAAAAGGAATTGGTTGCTGCGAATCTGAGGCTTGTGGTATCCATTGCAAAAAAATACAGCAACCGGGGTCTCCAATTCCTAGACCTTATACAGGAAGGAAATATGGGATTGATGAAGGCAGTCGATAAATTTGAATACAGACGCGGATACAAATTTTCCACCTATGCCACCTGGTGGATAAGACAGGCCATTACCAGAGCTATCGCTGACCAGGCTAGAACCATAAGGATCCCTGTCCATATGATTGAAACCATCAATAAACTTATCAGAATTTCTCGAGATCTTGTGCAGGAAATAGGAAGAGAACCCACCTCTCAAGAAATCGCAGAAAGAATGGATATGCCGATTCATAAAGTCAGAAAAATAATAAAAATAGCCCAAGAACCTATCTCTTTGGAAACTCCAATCGGAGAAGAAGAAGACAGTCATCTCAGTGATTTCATTGAAGATAAAATAATGCAGTCTCCTCCTGACAAAGTGATAAGCATCAATTTAAGAGAACAAATAGACGAAGCTTTAAAAACTCTCACCCAGCGAGAAGCCAAAGTTTTGAAAATGAGATTTGGCTTAGGTGATGGAAATGAACATACCCTTGAAGAAGTAGGTCAGCAGTTTAAGGTCACCCGAGAAAGAATCAGGCAAATAGAAGCTAAAGCCTTAAGGAAACTCAAACATCCTACCCGAAGTAAAAAACTTCAGTCTTTTGTTGAAAAAACAGAGCAACAATAATACCCTCTCTAAAACATTCTTTTATGTATGCATTTCCAAACAGATTTATGATGATCCAGTTTCATTGACTTGACTGAAGAGATTTGTTATAAATATCCGAAGGGCCTATAGCTCAGCGGCCAGAGCCACCGGCTCATAACCGGTCGGTCCCAGGTTCGAATCCTGGTAGGCCCATTTCCTTAAGAGGAAAACATGTGGCTGACCATTTTAAATACTTAATTGAACTTCAGGACTTAGATGCAAAAATAAAAGAAATCTCTCTTTTCCTCAAAAATATTCCTACCCAGATCAATGAACTCGACAAAAAAATTGAACAAAGTTTCCTTGAGGTAGAAAAATATAAAGAAAAGCTTGCTCAAAACCAAAAAAATCGAAGAGACCTTGATGCTGTAGTCGAAGACCTAAAAACAAAGATAGCCAAATTTCAACTTCAGCTTAATGATGTCAAAACCAATAAAGAATATCAGTCTCTCCTTAAAGAGATTGAGGAAGCCAAAAATAAAGTAGAAAATTTAGAAGATGAAATCATAAGTGAAATGCTGATCTCAGATGATATTGAATCAGAGATCAAATCAGCGGAATCAAAAGCAAAACAAAATGAACAGGAGTTTTCAAAAGAAAAGGAAGCTCTCCTCCAAAAAAGAAAAGAAATGGAACAAGAAAAACAATCTCTTATTAAAGAAAAAGCTGAAGTTGAACCAAATATTCCAAGTGATCTGTTAAGTTTATACAAAAAGATCTACGAAAACAACAGTGGTGTAGCGCTCTCCCCTGTAACCGATGATTTCTGCTCAGTGTGTCAAATAAGAATCCGTCCTCAAGTTATCAATGAACTCAAAGAGGGCAAAAAAATCATCTTATGTGAAAACTGCGGTCGTATATTATACTGGAAAGATTAATCCTGATAAATTTTATCTATCTTTTCTCTATATTTATCCTTGACAATATCTCTTTTTACTTTTAACGATGGAGTCAACTCTCCCTTCTCTATTTCAAAGTCTCTATCAAGTAAAATTATCTTTTTGACTCTTTCGTAGGAAGCAAAATTAGATGAATATCTATCAATCTCTGCCATTAAAAAATTTATGATCTTTTCATTTTCAACTAAGTCTTTCATGGATGTGTAATTAATACCGCTGGCCTCTGCATACTGCTCCAATTTTTCAAAATTAGGAACAATTAAAGCAGAAACGAATTTCCTTCTGTCTCCAATAACAACCACATTTGATATAAAAGGATTTGTTTTCAATCGATTCTCTATCAATTGAGGGGCTACATTCTTCCCTCCCGATGTAACAATGATGTCTTTTTTCCTATCTGTGATATGTAGAAAATTGTCATCATCCAGATACCCGATATCTCCTGTATAAAGCCATCCCTGCTTGATAGCTTCTTTGGTCTCTTCCTCATTTTTATAATATCCCTTCATGATATTGGGCCCTTTGGCTAAGATCTCTCCATCGTCGGCTATTTTTACCTCGACTCCAGGGATAAGCTTTCCCACAGACCCAAATCTTAAATTCTCAAAAGTATTGACAGAAATGACAGGAGAACTCTCAGTCAATCCATACCCCTCTAGAACCACAAGTCCCATTCCATAGAAAAGTTCAGCAATATCTTTGGATAGAGGAGCTCCCCCTGAAACAAAAAATCTCACTCTCCCGCCTGTCTTTTCGATTATTTTCGAAAAAACAAGCTTCGCAGCTATGCTTCTTTTAAAACTCAGCCATTTTGAAATCTTTTCTTTATTTAATGTTTTTTGTGCATATTCTCTTCCTATTTTAACACTCCAAAAAAATATTTTTCTTTTTAAAGCAGATCCTTCCAAAACAGTATCCATGACCTTAGCATAAATTTTTTCAAAAACTCTAGGGACACTCACCATGATTTGAGGCTTTACTTCTAAAAGATTTTCAGCCACTGTTTCAATACTCTCTGCAAAAGCAACAGAACATCCTTTATATAAATAAGTAAAAGTAACCATCCGCTCAAGAACATGAGATAAAGGAAGAAAGGAAAGAACAACATCTTCTGAAGTAAATTTAATAATCTCCGCAGTCGCTTGACTGTTGCTGATAAAATTATGATGAGAAAGCATAACCCCTTTGGGGTCTCCTGTTGTGCCTGAAGTATAAATAATAGATGCTATATCTTCAGGTTTAATTCTAGAAGCTAGTTCCTTAAAAACCTCAGGATTCTTTTTATATGCCTTCTCTCCTCTTTCCATCACCTCAGAAAGAGATAGAGTCCCTTCTGGAGTTTTATCTCCCATGACTATAAAATGCTGAACTTTATTGAGCTTATCTTTAACAGAATTCACTTTTTCCCAAAGTGAAAGATCCGAGCAGACAACCGCCTTGGCATCCGAATCATTAATGATAAACTTGATCTGTTCAGGGACAAGGGATGTGTATATGGGAACAGTAATCCCCCCAAAACTCAAATTAGCAAAATCCGTGATAATCCACTCCGGACTATTTTCAGCGAGGAGCACAAGTTTGTCCCCTTTGTCTAAACCCAGCTCCCTGAGCCCTAATGAAAAGTGAATAACCCTCGTTCCAAACTCTTCTGTTGATATGGGTTTATATTCACCAGCTTCCTTATAAAGCATTAAATCAGGTTTTGGGAATGACTCGACTGTATCAAGAAATAATTGAGCCAATGTATCAGACATATTTCCCTCCTTCATACAATGGCTCAATTCTATTTTCTATTGCATAAAAAATCAAGAAATAAAATCAAAAGAGGAAACAGGTACACTCCCGTTTAGGAATTTAAGTCATCATCATATTTTTGATGAAAAAAAACATTGTAAAGAGTGCTAATCATGATAAATCTGTATGGGAATGCATACGTATTTTATGAATAATCAGGATTCACAGACTTTAGCCACAGAAACCGCCCGATCATCTTTCCCCAGATCAATCAGCTTCACTCCTTGAGTGGCTCTGCCTATGGATCTAAAATCTTCCGTTTTCACCCTTATAGTCTTCCCAAGTTTGGTGATTAAAAGAGCCTCTTCATCAGAAACTCCAATAATACCAACAGCTCTGCCTATTTTTTGATTGGTCTTTAGATTGATGACGCCTTTGCCGCCCCTGTGTCTGGATGGATAAAGAGAGACTTCAGTCTTTTTTCCATAACCTTTTTCACTCGCTGTAAATATATATTGATCATCTTCCGTGACCACCACCATCCCTATAATCCGATCTTTAGGCGAAAGACTGATCCCTTTAACCCCCGCTGCCTGACGACCCATAGCTCTGATCTCCCTCTCATTGAACTTAATCGCCTTCCCTGAACTCGTGCCGATAATGATATCCCTCTTGCCATCTGTCAGTCTTGCCATCAACAGTTCAGATTTTCCTTTTAATGAAATGGCTTTAATGCTGCCTTTCCGAATATGACTGAATAGACTCAATCGGGTCTTTTTGACAACCCCTCCCGATGTCAGCATGATTATAAACTGGTCCTCAGAAAAATGATCAACAGCCACTAGCGAACTCACTCGTTCCCCAGGGGCAAAATCAATCAAATTATTAATCGATTTCCCCCTGGAAGACGCAGGAAGATCAGGGATATTCAAGGCTTTTAGCCAGTACATACGTCCTCTATTAGTGAAAACAAGTAAATAATCATAAGTGGAGCAGATAAAAAGATTTTCAACGATATCTTCTGCTTTCATACTGATCCCTCTCTTCCCTTTTCCTCCTCGACATTGAAAACGATAATTGCTGAGAGGGGTTCTCTTTATATACCCTGAAGCTGTATAAGCGACGGCGACATCTTCTTCTTTTATGAGATCTTCAGGCTTCAAATCAACTATTTTATCGTCAATAATCTCAGTCCTTCTGTGATCATCATATTCTTGCTTTATTTTTTCTAACTCCTCCACTATGATATCCAAAATAAGTTCATCGCTCCCCAGAATGCGTCTAAGCTTTTTTATTAACTTAAGCAAATCTTTATACTCTATCTGTATCTTTTCTCTCTCCAGTTGGGTCAATTTCTGCAGCTGTAAGTCGAGAATAGCCTGAGCCTGCGTTTTTGTCATATGATATTTTGTGATCAACCCTTTTCTTGCCTCATCCACATTACTGGAACTCCTGATCAAATGAATAACATCATCTAAATTGTCAAGAGCTATGGTCAATCCTTCCAGAATATGAGCCCTTAATTTCGCCTTTTTCAACTCATATCTTGTGCGCCGTCTCACGACATCGCGTCGATGTGAAATAAAATACCTCATCATGTCAAGCAGGCCCAACTGTTTGGGCTGCCTATCAACTATGGCTAACAGGATGATTCCATAGAAAGTTTGAAGAGATGTGTGCTTATAAAGATTATTTAAAACAATTTCGGGGCTTTCTCCTCTCTTTATTTCAATCACAACCCTTATTCCTTCCCTGTTCGACTCATCTCTTATGTCCGCAACGCCTTCAATCTTCTTAGCATTAACAAGTTGAGCCATCTTTTCCAAAAGATTCGATTTATTGACTTGAAAAGGTATTTCTGTGATGACTATCCGAGACCTTTCACCTTTTGCCCCTACTTCAATAACAGCTTTCGCCCTTATATAAACCACACCTTTGCCGCTTTCATAGGCACTTCTGATGCCTTCTTTACCAAAAAGAAATCCACCTGTTGGAAAATCAGGCCCAGGTATAAATTTCATAATATCACTGAGGCTTGCCTTCGGATTCCGGATAAGATAAACAATTCCATCTATAACTTCTCCTATATTATGGGGAGGAATATTCGTAGCCATGCCCACAGCAATCCCCGATCCTCCATTGATAAGCAAATTAGGAAACTTGGCGGGAAGAACCTCTGGCATAGTGAGGCTTCCATCATAGTTGGGAACAAAATTAACGGTATCCTTATCAAGATCACACAAAAGCTCTTCAGCGATTTTTTCCATGCGTACTTCCGTATACCGCATAGCTGCAGCGGGATCTCCATCCACAGAACCGAAGTTTCCCTGTCCATCGACCAGAGGATAACGAAGGGCAAAGCTCTGAGCCATCCTAACGACTGTATCGTAAGCCGCGGTATCCCCATGCGGGTGATACTTTCCTATAATATCTCCGACGACTCTAGCTGATTTTTTAAATGGCCTATTCCATCGTAGTCCCAGGTCATGCATGGCATACAAAGCTCTTCTTTGCACAGGTTTCAATCCATCTTTTATATCAGGAATAGCACGTCCGATGATAACACTCATTGCATAATCCAGATAAGAACGGCTCATCTCTTTTTCAATACTGATTTCTGATAGTTTGGCAGCCATTTGATCTCCTTTCTATAACAGGGAGGAATATTGACTATATATCCAGGTTCTCTGCTTCAAGCGCGTTTTCATCAATAAAATTTCTCCGCAATTCCACATCGCTTCCCATAAGAATATTAAACATCTGATCAGCCTTAACGGCATCCTGGATAGAAACTTTAAGCAAGTTTCTATTTTCAGGATCCATTGTTGTTTTCCAAAGCTGATCCGGCGTCATTTCTCCCAGTCCTTTATATCTTTGAATAGAAATGCCTTTCTTTACTTTTTCTTTTAAATACTCAATGAGCCTCACCTCATTCTCAATCTCCACAGTCTCATCTTTATTAATAACTTCAAACGGAGGTTTGATCTCCTCTAACTCTTTATAGACTTCATAAAGCCTCTGGTACCTAGGAGAAGAAACTAAATCCATCCCTACATTAGCCGTCAATTTCATCCCATTAACCCGATAAGTCACTAAAAGTTCATACAAGCCGTGTTCCTCATCTCTGGACAGAATCGACTCTATATCCTTTTGAGTTAGTTCATGGTGAATTTCAGCCATTTTCTCTTTTTGTCTTAAATATTCTATTCCGCCAACATTATGGTTCAGGAGAGTGGAAATAAGAAAATAAGGATATTCTTTTCTTTCCAAGCCATTCATAACACTCTTTTTTTCGATTATCTTTTTCAAGATATTTTTAAGCTCAATCCCTTTATAAACTTTTGTCTTGTTTTTCACTCTTAAACTAAATTCTTTACAAATTCCATCCAAAAGATATTTTTGAAATTTTTTTTCATTATCAACATACATAGATGATTTCCCTTTTTTTATCTTATATAAAGGAGGCTGAGCTACATAAAGGTGGCCTAATTCAATCAATTGAGGCATTTGTCTGTAAAAAAAAGTCATGAGAAGTGTCCGTATATGAGAACCATCCACATCAGCATCTGTCATGATGATGACTTTATGATATCGTAATTTGCTTATGTCAAAGTCTGATCCCTCAATTCCAGAACCAAGAGCAGAAATAATATATCCTATCTCGTCGTTCTTAATAATTTTGTCAAACCTTGCTTTTTCAACATTTAATATCTTTCCCTTTAAAGGCAGAACAGCTTGAAAACGTCGATCACGTCCCTGTTTTGCTGAGCCTCCTGCTGAATCTCCCTCCACAAAAAATATTTCAGCTCGAGATGGATCCTTTTCCTGACAGTCTGACAATTTTCCAGGGAGAGCACCGGACTCCAGGACTCCCTTGCGGCGTGCTAATTCCCTTGCTTTATGGGCTGCTTCTCTTGCTCTGGCCGCTTCCATCATTTTGTCTATAATCTTTCTTGTAACGGAAGGGTTTTCCTCAAAATAAATGGAAAGCTGCTCATTGACTATCGACTCAACAATTCCTTTGACTTCGCTGTTCCCAAGTTTTGTTTTTGTCTGACCTTCGAACTGCGGTTCCTTCAGCTTCAGGCTGATCACAGCACAGAGACCTTCTCTGGTATCATCTCCACTGAGATTCTCGCTAAATCCTTTCTTTATTTTATTTTCATTTGCATAATTGTTAATGGTTCTTGTCAGCGCTGATTTAAAACCACTTAAATGAGTCCCCCCTTCTCTTGTGTTGATGTTGTTGACAAACGAAAATATCGTCTCCGTGTACCCTGTATTGTATTGAAGAGCCATTTCAACAATAATATCATCCTTACTGCTCTCAAAATAAATAGGTTTTGGATTGATCACTGTTTTATTCTGGTTTAGATACTGTACGAATTCCTTTATTCCACCCTTATATTGAAATTCATGTTCTTCTTCAGTCCTTTCATCCAAAATCGATATATTTAAACCCATATTTAAGTAAGAAAGCTCCCTCAGCCTTCGGCTTAAAATATCAAAATTAAAATCGATATCCTTAAAGACTTCCTTATCAGGCTTAAATCGAATCTTCGTCCCAGTCCGCTTGGTCTTTCCTATCTTCTGAACTTTCGTGACAGCTTTCCCTCTTTTGTATTCCTGAGTATAAACTCCCCCGTTTCTTTTGACTTCTACCTCCAGATGTTCAGAAAGAGCATTAACAACCGATACGCCCACACCATGTAAACCTCCGGCTACCTGGTATGTTTTGGTATCAAATTTACCCCCTGCATGGAGCATTGTCATGACAACTTCTACGGCAGGCTTTCTTATTTTTTTGTGTGTTTCAACCGGAATACCACGGCCGTTGTCTTCGACTGTTATGCTGCAATCATCGTGAATGATAACGGAAATTCGATTACAGTAACCTGCTAAGGCTTCGTCGATACTATTGTCTACGACCTCATAAACTAAATGGTGTAGGCCCTCCGGACCTGTGCTGCCAATGTACATGGCAGGACGCCTCCGGACAGCTTCTAAACCTTTTAATACTTTTATACTTTCGGCACTATAGTCTCTTTTTTTCATTTGCTTGCTTTCAAAGAAAATTCAAGGGTTATGGAGGAAGGAATTTCACATAACCTAACAGGCATATTACTCATATAAATTTTATATTATTTGAGGCTTTTTTTCAATAAAAAACTTGGAATAAAATAAGGATTTTTTTTAATAAAAATTGTTTGTCTATCAGAGGTAGTAACATTGAAAAACTAAAAAAAATCGGTTATAATGACGACAAAATGCCGGCCAACTTACCACCCCAATATTTTGAAGTTGAAAAGAAGTTAAAAACGACCAATAATCCCATGGAAAAGATTAAAATAATGGAAGAGCTTCTTTCTATAATTCCAAAGCATAAAGGGACTGAAAAACTCCAAGCTCTTTACAAAAGAAAAATCTCTAAACTCAAATCCTTATCTCAGAAGAAAACCTCCACGGCAAAGCATGACCTTTCCTATCATATAGACAAATCTGGGGCTGGCCAGGTTATCCTCATAGGGCCTCCAAACTCAGGGAAATCAAGACTCATAAAAAGTCTTACCAACGCAGAACCAGAAGTCGCCGACTATCCTTTTACCACACATAAACCCTACCCTGCCATGATGAAATATGAAAATATTCAAATTCAGCTTTTGGATACTCCTCCCATCACGAGAGATTACATGGAAACTTGGCATGCCGAACTCATAAAAAAAGCCGATACAGTTCTTTTAGTTATCGACATCACAAGCCCGGACCCTGCTGAAGATATTTTAACAATCCAGGAGATTTTAGTTAAAAAAAACATAACTCTTGTTCCTGATGATATTAAAAATCATCCTCCAAGAGAACAATTTATCAAAAAATGTATCATTGTACTCAACAAAGACGAAAACAATCTTTCCTCAGATGTTGAAAAACTCATCAAGGAAACCATAGATCCGGAATTCAATCCTGCTTTCTGTTCAGCACTACAGAGCAAAAATTTAGACAATCTTAAAAAAAGAATATTTGAAAGCCTGAATGTCCTGAGAGTGTACAGCAAGATGCCTGGTAAAAAACCTTCTTATGATGACCCGTTTATATTTGAATACGGAAGTTCTGTGATGGATATGGCTAAGGCTGTTCATAAAGATTTTGCCAAAAATTTCAAATATGCAAGAATTTGGGGAAAGAAAAAGTATAAAGGACAAAAAGTAAACAAAAATTATAAATTAGAAGAGGGAGATGTCATTGAACTCCATATGTGAAAAATTTATTTAAATGACGAATGAAGGACATCAGCCCCTCTTTTCTGACAACTCCATCTCACCATCTTTTCAGTCAATTTTTAAAATAAAGTTGATCTCTCTTATTGTCAAGAAATAGAGAGTAAATGTCATAATTTGTCGTATTATTACATATTATTTCATTATTTTTCATAACCTGATAAAAGCCCACGTTCCCTTTACTCAAAATCTTTTTGCCGATATAATTAACTCCAATCCTAATAAAACCTGACTTATTCACGAGCCAATGTTGTATTCAGTTTTAGCTGAAGAGACTTTAAAAATTTGGAGAATGGTGAAAGAAAAAAATGGCGATAAAAATTAAAAACAGCAACAAGAAAATAGCGACATCTGTCTTTTTTGAAATAACCTTGCATATCGCTTAAAATAAAATGATAATGAAGATATCGCTATTTTTTTATGAAGTGTTCAGGAAAAATTGGCCGATAAGAATTCGGGACGTAGCGCAGTCTGGTAGCGCACAGCGTTCGGGACGCTGGGGCCGTGGGTTCGAATCCCACCGTCCCGATAACTTATATAAGGAACCTTTTCCCAAACAATCTAGACTTTTTTATTGAAGAACTTCTTTGACCGCTTGAACACCGGATCCATGCCTTAATTTATATCCAATCTCTGAGAGTGTCTTCTCAACAGCATCCATGGCAAATTCAACCTGAGAATAAGAAATATTTCCCATATGTCCCATTCTAAAAACTTTACCTTTTAACTCGCCCAATCCCCCAGCTACAATGACCCTTTTCTCTGCAAGTTTCATCCGAAAAGCACCGTCTTCAACTCCATCCGGATAGACAGGAACCGAAAGAGTGTCCGCCAAAAAATCATCTGCCGTAAAAAAAGAAAATCCAATATTTTTCAACCCTGCCCTTATCGCCTGGGCTATTTTTTTATGGCGTTTAAATCGTCTTTCCATCCCTTCTTCAAGCATAACCCTTGTCCCCTCATAAAAAGCTCTGATCTCATTGACACAAGGAGTTGAAAAATATTGAGACGGATCCTTCATAACGGGAAGCCAGTTTAGAATATCTCCATAATAAGCCTGAATGGATGGGAGAGCTTTTCTTTTATTCAAAGCCTTCTCAGAAAAAACAAGGATTGCTAATCCAGGAGGGACACCAAAACATTTCTGAGCCGCAGTCAAGATCACATCCACTCCCCAATCCGTCATTCTTTCCTCTATGCCTCCAGTCGCACAAACTCCATCTAACGCAAATAAAGAATCCTTTTCTCTAAGCATCTGAGCATAGCCCTCTATCGGGGCACAGGCCCCAGTCGCTGTGTCAACATGAGTGGAAACAACCAGAGAATAGTCTTTTTTAGCGAGCTGTTCCTTTAGCGCCTCCGGTGGCACAGCCTTCCCCCAGGGACTCTGCATAATATCGCATTCCAAACCAAATGTTTCAGCTATGTCCTTCATCCGCTGCCCAAAATATCCCTGGGATACAACCAGCAATCTTTCTCCTTTTTTCAATAGATTCACCAAGGTCATTTCCATAGAAAGAGTTCCGGCTCCTGGTACAATAAAAGATTCACCTGATTGACAAAAAACGATTTTTTTTAAATTTGCAAGGGCTTCTCTAAACTCTTTAACAAATACAGGACTCACATGGGATAGAGTCGGGAGAGAAAGACTATTGAGGATACGGGGATGAACAGGGGTCGGACCTGGAATCAATAATAATTTTTCCTCTTCCATCTCATCTCCTTTCACCTATTTTTAAAATTTGTCATTGACTATCCTGGATTATTCACGAGTTTATATTATAGGTTTCACTATTTTTTCATGAAGTGTTCAGGCTATTTAATATAACCAAGCGTTTTCAACATTTCTTCGGTATCTTTATCGATCTGAATTTCTATCTTATCTTTTATAATCTGACGCACTCTTTCCTCTAGAATCCTTTCCATGTTGACGATTTTGTCGAGTTTTCTTCTTTCCTCATATATATTATTTCTCTCCCATGGATCATTTGCCAAGTCATACAGTTCATATTTTCCAGAGTCGGGAGTATAAATCAGATGCAGAGGATAATTGAGCACAGCAAACTTATCTCTTATCGCCTGAGGTTTGTATGTCTCTTGAAAAATAAAGGAACCTTGTTTTTTATTCAAGTCATTTATCCCTTTTCCCTCAAAATGGGTAAATCTATTAAAACCCAATTTATCCATAATAGTGGGTGCAATATCTAAAAGAGACACGGGCTCTTTAATCCGAATCCCTCTTTTATCCGAAGAAGGATCATAAACAATCAGAGGAACCTTCATATAAACATCATAAAGAAAAAATATATGCCCAAAATGAGGTTCCCTATCATAGTTCATATAATCCCCAAGACTCTCACCATGATCCCCCACAATCATTATATGTGTATTTTCCATAAGTCCAAGATGTCTGAGTTTTTCTAAAAACTCCCCAAATTGTCTGTCCATATATTCCACATCTTTCTTATAATTTTCTCTCATCATTTCAAAGGGGAGAAGTATATTCCCATTCAGAGAAAACATAAGCTTTCTGGGTTCAGAATGATTGATAATATCGACAAATGCCTCTGGATTTAAAAAAATAGCCTTATCTTCTTTTCTAAATATCCACCCATCCCTGAATTCAACCTCAACTCCTTGCTCATCTTCTAATTCTTCCAGTGACAGTTTCTCAAATTTGGCCCTTAAAACAGAAGAGGGAGGTATGAAATTGTTGACGAGTTCAAATTTTAATTTATTTAGTCCTCGTTTTAAATCAAGTTCAACTTTATTTGTTCTCTTGTCCAAATTATATTTTCCAAGAAGATGCCCGTTTAGATAAATTTCTAAATCTGGAGGAGAATCCGGAGGATAATAGGGTTCATGAGGATCAGAGTAATGCACCCACAGAAAAAATTTTCTGTTCTTGTTTTCTTCCAGCCACGGGAAAACTTTCTGATTAACATCCTCAGCAGTCAAATACCAATCCCCTTCTGGAAATTCATCATCATAGAGACCAAAACCTTCATCCAATCCATACTCTGCCTTGAGAGTGCCCAATGAAATAAAGGCAGCCGTGGAATACCCCTTTTTCCTGAATACATTCACAAAAGAAGGTCTGTTTCTCTTCTCTCTGATGGTATGTCCGTTGTTATATGATCTTAATTGATGAGGATGCTGGGAGAAAAAAATAGAAGCATGCGAAGGCAGAGTGATCGGAGTGAGAGTATAACAATTTTCATACAATAGGCCTTCGTGCGCTAAAAAATCTAAATTGGGTGTCTGCGCATTATCCGGATTATAACAGCTCAAATGATCGGCTCTTTGAGTGTCTAAAGTGAAAAGTATATAATTCTCCTGTCTATTTTTTCTTTGACAGCCTGTTAGAAACACAAAAAGCAAAAAGAGCAAAAAGATGATCCTGAAATGAACAATTTTATTCACCTTGATTTTTCGCACCATAATAAACCTTTATTTAACCTGAACTATGTTAAGATTGAAAAATACCATCCTAACAGAAGATCACCGATTTTAGTTTTTTGACTAAAGACTCTCATCTAAACACTTATTATGGATGAATTCAGTGAATTGTCAAATCAGAATATAAATGTCTAGGGTATCACTTGAGTCATTCTGGACCTGAGTTCTTTGACTGAAGGATAAACTTCGACACCTTTTTCTTTAAATGCTTTGATATCTTTATTAATAATAAATATTTTTTCAATTCCTGCCTTTCTGGCAGCTGTGATATCAAATTGGGAATCACCTATCACACAACATTTTTTATGTGAGATAGAAAAGTGATCAAATACCTTAAAAAAAGGATCCGCAGAGGGCTTCCACAAACCGCTCTCACGAGTCATCACTAAATCAAACTCGAGGTTAAACTTTTTCAATAAATAGGCAACATTTTCTTTTGAATTGTTTGTAACAAGAGCTGTAAGTATCTCATTTTTTTTAATAAACTGAATAAAATTAACAATTCCGTTCTTAAGAACAGCTTTTTGGGTGGCGTATTTTTCATGTTTTTTCAGTATGTTCCACTTTTTTGACCTTTCTGGCTCATTGAGTTCTTCGAGATAATTAAGGATGGGCTTCCCTTGTGTGTCCAGCTCTCTTTTGATTTGGGGCCAATCATAAGGAACATCCACGACGGTTCCGTCCATATCAAAAATAATACATTCAATTCTTGATTCTTCTCTCATTTCACATTCATTACATCCTTTTTCCCAATTATAAAATATTTCAAAAAAAAAGAAGAGAAATGTTTTTGAGTTTTTAAAAACTTTCTGATATAATCAACCAGAAAAATTTAGATATAAAAAGGGAGGCTTACTCATGGGTAAGTTTTTTGCAATTCTTCTAGGACTCATTGCCATGGCAGGAGGTGTTGTCCTTGTCATTTTAGTATGGCCACAAGAATTTCTAAACCTCTTATTCGGCTGCATTCCTCCGATTTTATTCTTTGGAGGACTCATCGCTTTAGTCGCAGGAATAAGCAGTATTAAAGACGCAGCCAGAACAAAAAAACTTGAAGAAGAAGTGGAGGAGGAAGAAAAACCAGAAGAGAAATAAGCCTTTAACTTAGTATTGAGATCTTACTATTTTAAATGAGATTTTTTGCTTTCTCATTTAATTTGTAGGGAATTCCTTTCCAATCTCTTTATTCACAATATATTTTAATTCCTCTCTTAACTCTTCCATTTTTTTGAGTTTTCCCTCTATTTTATCAAACAAATCCTGTTGGGCTTTAATCCCCTGATTAATCAAAAAAGCAGCGCTTTCTGACCTGGTCTTAAAAAGACCTGAATCAACTAATCTGTTTATTTTTTTGTTCGAATCATCATTAACCCTGATAGTAAGAACTGTATTTCTGGAAGAAAGAGCCTTATCAATCGCTTTTTTTATGGATTCAGCCGTTCTATTAGCGAACTTTTCAACATGGTCCCCAAAATCTTCAAAAGTCCCTCTTTTTTTCTTCTTCTCATCCTTTTTATTTTCTTTGTTTTCTTTTTCTGTCATGATCTCTCCTTTATGTATTTTAATTACATAATACATTTTTCAGAATTACATGTCAATGGGTAACCTAACCAACCTGAATTTTTCAGGAGTCGAGGTCAAGCTCATAAGAATGAGAAACAACCGTATTTAGGGAGAGAGAATATAAGACAATGTAAATTACTTGGATTATAGAGATGGGATAAATATATGAAGGATTTTAAACGCGCCTCTTATTTCTCTTCATCTTTTGCTGAGACCAAAAATTTCCCGCAGTTCTCACATACATAAATATCATTGCTTCCTTCAATAGCGGAACTAATCCCTGTAGCAATATTTATATAACAACCCATACAGGTCCCATCCTTAACTTCGGCCACAGCGAAGCCGTATCTTTTCATCAGTTTGTCAAATCGATCCAGCAGATCTTTATCCAACTCAGCTCTTATCAGTTCTGCCTGATGCTGCAGTTCTTTTAATTCCTGGTTTTTTGCTTTCTTCTTTCTAAGTTCTATCTCCTGAAGCTTCCACAAAAGCCTTCCTCTATTCATGATTTTATCTTCCGTGGGCGGAAGTCGGAGCTCTATCTCAGAAAGAATTTTGTATAGCTCTTCAGCTGATTCAGCAGTAAAGAGCCTTTTCCTGAATTTATCACTGGATAAAAATTTGGCCAATCCTGCAAACAGATGATTGAAAAGGCCTGGAATAGTAGGATTCCATATGATAAGAATGACAAACCGTACTTTTTTCTTGTCAATAGCATCAAAATCAATCCCATCTTTTAACCGTGCCACCACAACCGCAATATCTTCAATCCCGGTATTAAATCTTGCGTGAGGCAGGGCAATCTGGTGTCCGATTCCCGTGGACTCAAGGCGCTCTCGATCAACTATCCTGGTCAGGATAGGCTTCTTGTTCTTAATAAGCTTCTGCTTTTTAAGAACCTCCAGCAATTCTTCAAGAGCTTCTATCTTGTCTTGTACTTCCAGGTCTAATAGGATTTGAGAAGGTTTGAAATAATCTGAAAAATGTGAACGTTTCGACTTCATTATTTCCATTTTGATTTATTTTAACATAAAATCTCTCACCAGAAAAAGCAAAAAAAAACAAAGAGACCCATTCTCTCCTTTAATCAATCATTTCCTTCTGAAAGAACTGGTTTCTTTAAATTGGGGCGTTTCATCCAAATGAGAAAGTATTTTTATGATTTCTCTAGCCCATTCCGTAATCTGAACAGTCCCTCTCAGATCCCAATCTTCCTCAAATTCATCAGTCACTTTATGATACTTGAACTCGCGGTACTCTTTTCCTTTCTTCTGAACATAATCTTTGTCTTTCCCTACAGAAGTGATCCCTTCATGAAGCCAGACAGCAGGAATGCCTGCCCTTGCAAAGCTCAATTGGTCTGAGCGGAAAAAATATCCCAATTCTCTATCCCTCTCTGGAATATAATCAAGACCTAAATTCTTAGCAGCCTGGGCACAAATCTCATTCATGTCGCTGTGTATGCCTCCAATGGTATAGACATCCCTGGTTCTTCCCCATACATTGGTCATCTCAAAATTAAGATTGGCTAATACAAAAGAGGAAGGAAACGGAAGATGGCGAGCAAAATAATCAGACCCCAGAAGCCCCTCCTCCTCGGCAGTAACCGCAGCAAAAACTAAATCCACATTCAACTTTTTTTGGGCCTGCGCATAGTAACGAGCCAAAGAAAGCATGGATGCGGAGGCAGAGCAATTATCCACAGCCCCATTAAATATGATATCATCCTCCTCACTTTCCTTCTTCCCCAAATGATCATAATGAGCGGAAAGAATAACATAACGTCTCCCCTCTTTCCTATCTTTTCCTCTGAGAATACCAACGATATTTTCACTCTTGACAGAATGAAAGGCAGGTTTCTGCCTTACTCTAACATTGAGCCCCATAAAAATCGGTTCGAAATCCTTTTGGGAGGCATTTTTGACCAGCTTCTCTCTCTCATATCCAGCCTCTTTGATGATTTTTTCTGCGGTTTCCTCATTGATCCAACCCTGGAAAAAAAGATTGTTTTTAACATCTGGAAGAAAGAATGACTCTCCAGACCAAGAATTTTTCACCACTTCCCATCCATAAGCGGCTCCTTTTTCATTATGGATGATGAGAACACCTGTAGCCCCCAATTCTGATGCCTTTTCAAATTTGTATGTCCATCGTCCATAATAAGTCATGTTTTCCCCATCAAAAATTCCATTAGGATAATTTTCAGGCTCATTTATTTCTACTAACAATACTTTTCCTTTAAGATCAAATCCCTTTATATCATCCCACTCTCTTTCAGTGGCCTGAATAAGATAACCTCCATAAACAAGCTCTCCTTCAACACCCTCAGGACAATCTCTTCTTTCAGAAACCACCACAAATTCTTGATGAATCTCAGGAACTATAGAACCTCTGTCAGAAAATATTTCAATACTGGCATGAGAGTCAGGGAGACTACCTACAAGATCGAACTTTTGACGGTAGCTGTCACCAAAAGCAGGTTCTAACCCTAACCTTCTGAAATGATTCTCCTGGTACAACGCCGCAATAGCCAGGCCTTTTGAATCAACAGCTCTCCCCTCAAGAAGATCATCTGAAAGGAACCTGATATGCCCCTCTATTTCCTCTGGAGTGATAGGGTGTTCATCCTTCCTACCCTGACAGCTCCATAAGAAAACTAAAGAGATCCAAACCAAAATAAAAAACCTTGTTCCTTTCATTCACTCACTCCTTTTTTATAGAAATAACACGAACATCTCTCTTCTCATCATCTCGTTTGGGGCTTTCTGAATAATACTGGCGGATATACTTTTCCTGGACTTCAAAAGACCAATGGACATCACGGATAAAACCAGCTGCTTCTTGATACCTTTCCTTTTCCATCAGTTCTATAAACCTTTTATGCTCTTTGATCGAATTCTGTTCCCACTCCTTAATGTAACCTTCTCTTCTCGGAAAATCATAAAGCCTTTTTTTTAAAGTATCCGCTGTTCTTCTTAACATTTTATTTCCTGAAAGCTCAAGGTAAATATCATGAAATAGGACATTTTTTTCATAATATGTATCAAAATCATCTCTTTTTATCGATTGTTCCATTTGGTCATTCAACTTCTTCATCTTATTAATTTCTCTTTTGCTGAAAAAAGAAGAAGCCGAAAGAATGGCTGTACTTTCAAGGGCGCCGAGAATCTGATAAAAGTCTTTGATGTCCTGGACTGTAAGTGTGTTCACGACCACTCTTCGCCGAGGTAGAATATGAACAAAACCTTCCATTTCAAGCCTGATCAATGCATCTCTAAGCGGTGTCTTGCTGATCCCTAATTTTTGGCAGCAAGCATTCATGTCAATAATTGAACCTGGCCGCAGATCACCCACTTTCATTTGACGTCGGAGATATTCGTATACCTGATCTTTTAACGAAGCTAAGTTTAAAATAGGATGTCTCTCCATTTGACTAAATTCTTTTTATCTTATTCTCTGCTTCTTTTCGTTCCAAGTTTCTCATTTTGCCTTTCTAGAAAATTCAATCATAAGAATGGATTCTCGTTTTTATACAGCATGCCTTCAGGCTGATTGAATCCTATATCGCTGACTCCAAGCATTTTAACGGCTTCATACAAAATTTTACCTGTATGCTTAAAGGCCACAGCTGTATGGTGAGGAAACCTTTTTTCGATAAGCGCATATCTGTAAAATCTGGCCATTTCTTTGACTGCGAAAACCCCAATGCATCCGAAGGACTTAGGATCTATATCCAGAATTTCTCCTTCAGCAATATAACTCTTTAGAACCGAATCAGGTGTGGCCTGAAGCCTAAACAGGGTAACATCTCCTGGTTTTATTCTTCCCTCCAACGTCCCTCTGGTTATGTCCGGCTCTCTATCATTTTCGAGAAGGCGCTTCATGATAAGCTGGTATTTCATCCGAGGATCCATTAAACAACAGGAAGCCGTGTTCCCACAATGAAAACCCATAAAAAGGTCATTTGTTTTATAATTTTTTGTTTCTTGACTATACTGATGATACAAATCCTCCGGTACGGTATTATTTATGTCCAACAGAGCCGCAGGAAACTCTGTAGCACAGACGATCATAAACTCACTTAAGGCTCCATAAATATCAGTTTCACAAGCCACGGGGATTCCATTCGAAGCAAGTCTGGAATTCACATAACAGGGGACAAAACCAAAATAGCTCTCAAAGGCCGGCCAGCATTTATTGGCAAACACCCCATACTGACTGGCTCCAAGATTGTCTTTGTAAAACTTCATGAGAGCCACTTCATACTGAGCCAATTTTTTCAGAAGATCAGGATACTGATTTCCTTCACCCAGCTCTCTTTCCATCTCTTCCCTAACTTGACTGATCTGAGGGCTTCCTTCAGCCTTGCAATAGATATCATAGAGATCCAGTTCACTATTCTCCATAACCTCCACTCCTAAATCATATAAACCTTTGATAGGAGCATTGCAGGCCAAAAAATCTTGAGGGCGAGGGCCGAATGAAAATATTTTAAGTCCCTTTATCCCAATGACAACCCTTGCAATAGAAATAAAATCTTTGATCATATCTGCAATCTGCTCATCTGTACCGACAGGATAGTCGGGAATATAAGGATTTAAGTCTCTTAATCCCAGACTATAAGAGGCACTGAGAAGTCCACAGTAGGCATCCCCCCTGTCCTGAATTAAGTTATTTTTTGATTCTTCTGCGGCCGCTGTAAACATACAAGGCCCTTCAAATTTTTGGGCAAGGAGTGTGCTAGGACCTTCTGGCCCAAAATTTCCTAAGTAAATAACAAGTGCATTGATATCTTTTTCTTGGATCTCTTTGAGTGCTTGGATCACATCATCTTCATTTTCAATAAGTGTATTTATTTTTACAATATTCATTCCCTTTTCTCTGCACTTTTTAACAACTCTTTCCTGTCTCTTTTTCGATAATTCGACAGGAAAACAGTCTCTGCTGACAGCACTAATCCCTAGTTTAATTTTAGGTATATTAATCATCCTTCTGGCCTCCTTCTTGACCATAATAGGCATCAGGTCCGTGCTTCCTTGAGAAATGCTTTCTTAATATATAATCGGGAAGAAGTTTATTCCTTGTTTTGAGCCCCAATGTTCCCCATGCCATTTTGGCTGCTTTTTCCAGAGCTAAACTCACCTCAACGGCTTTATCCGGAGTTCTTCCCCAAACAAAAGGACCATGCCCAGCAACCAGCACGGCTGGAAGTTCTAAGGGATCCAAATCCCTGAAAGTCTCCACAATGACTTTACCGGTGTTTTTCTCATAATCTTTTTCAACTTCCTCCTGATTTAAAAACCTTGTGACAGGAATATTTCCATTGAAATAATCAGCGTGTGTAGTGCCCAGACAAGGTATCTCTTTATTCGCCTGAGCAAACATTGAGGCATAGTCACTGTGGGTGTGGACAATGGAACAGACCCCATTAAAGGCTTTATAAAGCTCTATATGAGTGGGAGTATCTGAAGATGGCTTGAGATGGCCTTCAATGACAGTTCCTTTTAAATCCACCACCACCATACTTTCCGGATTCATCTCTTCATAGGAAACACCGCTGGGTTTGATGACGATCAGATTCTCTTGAGGATCTAAAGCGCTGACATTCCCCCAGGTTAATGTGACGAGTTGATAGTCAATAATTTTAAGATTCGCTCGATAAACCTTTCCCTTTAATTCATCTAACATCTTCCCCTCTCCTCTGACTTTCGCGCAGATCAATAAGATCCTTCATAATGTTATAGAGACTCCCTGTCCACTCTTCAGTCCCAAAAGCATCATGAAGTTTCTTATAAAGGGCATGCAATCTTTGGTAAACCTTATAATGGTCAGGGTCTGGGTAGAAAATTTCTTTGATTCCTGTCATCTTCTCCTGAGCTTCTTCCACATTTTTATAACCGCTTTTCTCTTCCCCTGCTGCCACCGCACCAAAAATAGCTGCCCCTAACGCAGGGGTTTGATCGCTCCTCGATACCTTCATGGGGCGTCCTAAAATATCCGCATATATCTGCATCAAAAATGGACTTTTTGCCGCAAGCCCTCCACAATTTATGATATCTTTAATAGTTATGTCATATTCCTGAATACGGTTGATTATTGTAAGGGCCCCAAAAGCAGTGGATTCAATCAGAGCTCTGTATATTTCATGGGGCTGCGTGTGAAGGGTCTGGCCCACAAGAAGCCCGCTCAGTCTGACATCGACCAGAATCGTACGGTTCCCATTGTTCCAGTCTAAAGCAACCAGCCCATGTTCCCCAGGTTTCTGCAGGGAAGCTTTTTTATCAAGATTTTTAAATCTCTCATCAACGGTCTTTCCATATCTATCTGAAACCAACTTTTCAACAAACCACAAAAAAATATCCCCTACCGCAGACTGTCCCGCCTCAATGCCATAATATCCAGGGATAACCGAGCTGTCTACAACCCCGCAGACTCCGGGGATATTGACAGGACCCTTCTTTTTTGAGCTGACAAGAATATCACATGTGCTGGTACCCAGTATTTTCACCAGCGTCCCTTCTTTAACTCCAGCTCCCACACCTCCCATATGAGCATCAAAGGCCCCCACAGCCACAGCGATTCCTTCTTTCAACCCAAGCCTTTGTGCCCATTCAGGGCACAGATATCCTGCAAGTTGATCCGATGGGTAAGCATGAACATACAGTCTCTCTCTCAGTTTAGAAAGCCCTGAGCCCAACGCTTCAAGGAAGTCCTCATCAGGAAGCCCCCCCCACTCCTCACTATACATGGCTTTATGACCTGCCGCACAAACACTGCGCTTACTATGTTCCGGTCTTGTATCCCCCACTAAAATCGCAGGCAGGTAATCACATATTTCGATAAAACTATAAGCGGATTGAAAAACATCCGGAGCCACATTTTTACAGTGCAGAATCTTAGACCAAAACCATTCCGATGAATAAATCCCCCCTATTTTCTCTAAATAGTGAGGCCTCATATGTCGGGCTGTTTCCGTAATCAGCCCAGCCTCATTATGACTGGAATGATCTTTCCACAGCCACACCATAGCATTCCTATTATTTTTAAATTCTTTAACTATTGAGAGAGGTACTCCCTGGGCGTTCACAGGCATGGGGCTGCTGCCTGTGGTGTCGATCCCAATGCCTATAATCTGCTTAGCATCAAAATCAGGATCATTCTCTTTGGCCTTCTTAACAGCGGATCTTACAGATCTCTCCATCCCAATAAAATAATCTTCCGGGTTCTGTCTCGCTATATTCGGTTCTTTATCATCAATAAAGACTCCATCCACTCCGGATGGATAAGGAAAGACACTTGTCGCTACTTCTTTTCCATTGAAAATATCCACAATCAAAGACCGGCATGAATTTGTTCCAAAATCTAATCCAAGAGAATACTTTCTCATTGTATTCCTTTATAGACGAAGGGCTTCACCTGAACACTTCATAAAAAAATGACGAACTAACCATTATTTTTTCATTTTCAGCGATCTGCAAGACTTTCTTAGAAAGAAGTAAATTAAAAATGGTAAACGGTGAATTGTATATTTTTATCTTCATTTTTCTTTCTATTTATCATTCACTCTTCACAATTAACCCTTCCTTAGTGAAAGACCACACCTTCATTCCTTGTGCCTCGCATCTGCAGCAGTCTTAACTCGTGAATAATTCAGGTTTTATGATATAACCTTAATTTTATTTTAATAAGATAATATTTTATAAAGATTTATTCAACAACTCTCTTAACCTAAGTAACTCGGATTGACTATTTTTCTTGAAAGACCTTGATATTTTTCCGTTAAAAATGTATTGAATAAAATTAATATATGAACCAACTCAAAGATAAAAATATTCTCGGCATTAAAAATGAAAAGCTTACTTTTCTCTTTGGGATGATTCTTTTTTTTATAGAAATCATCATCATGATTGTGATCTTTATAACCAGACCTTCTCTCTTTCTAAAAATTATTTCTATGGCCACAGCTTTTCATCTCGGCGGAAGGCTGGCTATTATAGGGACAGGACTTGAACTCAATTTCTCCGCCCCCGCCATCATCGCCGTCATACTCACATATCTAACAACATTCCTTCTCATTTGGCTTTCTGTCATCGGCTTTTTATGGGTTAAAGCAAAAAATATCAAGGCTTTTAATAAATTTATCGAGACTCGAATGGAAAAAGCAAAAAAAAGAGCTAAAGTCATGAAAAAATGGAGTTGGATAGGTATTGTTATTTTCGTATGGATGCCTTTTCCTATGACAGGCGCTATCATGGGTTTTTTTATCGCTCGAGCTGAGGGATACAAATCCCTGACTTCAATAATGATGACCATTCCATCCATGTGGGTTGGGGTGATTTGCTGGACCCTATGGTTTGATGATCTATACCGAATAATTGAAAGAATAGGCCCTCAATTAACGACTTATATGACTTTTTTATTGGTGGCTCTTCCTGTTATCTTCTATTTAACTAAGATGCTCATAAAAAAAATTATCTCATGGAATAAAACTGTCAAACATAAAATGTGAAAATAATCACTGCCCCTTCAACATTTGTCCTCAGGAACCTTGGGCTTGGAATCTCTCCATCAAGAATCACCGCACCCACTGCCATAAAAATAAATCGTCAATCCATCTTTCTATAAAAAAGTTTCTTTTTGTTTAAAAATGTTGCATAATTTGACAAACATTAAGACTTGATTATTCACGAGTTAAGATTGCTGCAGATGCAAGGAACAAGGCCTAAAGGTGCGGTCTTTCACCAAGGAAGGGTTAATTGTGAAGAGTGAATGGTAAATAGAAAGAAAAACTTGCAGATCGCTCGAAATGAAATAATCATGGATAGTTCGCCATTTTTTATGAATAAGTCAGGTAAGATAGTATAAATCCTAGTATAAAGGGAGATTGCAGATGGATATAAAAGCCTTGTTTGATCTCAGCTACGGAGTTTATGTAGTGAGCTCAAAAAATCAGGGGAAATATAACGGCCAAATAGCTAATGCAGCCATCCAAGTCACCTCTGACCCCCCAAAAATTCTGGTGTGTCTCAATAAGAATAACTTAACCCATCAATACATAAAGAAAAGTAAAATCTTCTCAATTTCAATCTTAGAAAAAGAAACCCCGCTAAAATTTATCGGCATATTCGGTTTTAGGTCTGGACGAGACTTCAATAAATTTAAAGAAGTGAGCTATCAAATAAGTGAACGAGGCACCCCTTATGTAACTGAAAATACTCTGGGCTATTTAGAATGTGAATTGACTGAGACATTAGATGTTGGAACTCATACTCTGTTTGTGGGAAAGCTGATTGAAGCAAAGAAATTAAAACAGGGGGAACCCCTCACCTATGCCCAGTACCACGAAATCAAAAAAGGGAAAACTCCTAAAAATGCTCCCACTTATGTTAACCTGACCCATTCATAAAAAAATGGCGATGTTTTATGATGAATTTTGTTTCTGCGAACTACAAGATTTTTTCAAGAACCGTTATCTGAATATTTTCCCTGTTTTTATTATCAATTTGAATCGCCATTTTTTTATGAATAATCCAGGTTAATGAAAAAAATAGGCCAAATGACAAAAAATAAGGAGAAAACAAAAATGGAATCTTATCGATGCACAATATGTGGCTATATTTATGACCCAGAAAAAGGTGACCCTGATGGAGGGATTGAACCGGGAACCGCTTTTGAAGACATCCCTGACGACTGGGTCTGTCCTGTATGCGGTGCTTCCAAGGAGGAATTTGAGCCTGCCTGATTAAAAAGGACGAACGGTTCAATCCAATTTGTGTTTTAAGGATGCAGAAACCCATGCATTCCATATAGGTGCAAATGGGGGAGCATAAGCCGAATCAAACCACCCCAGGTCCCTAACATTTAATCCTGCGAACACAGCCACGGCCACCGGGTCTATGATCTGAGCGGCATTTCCCTCACTTACGGCTGAGGCACCCCATATCCTTCCTGACGACTTATCATAAACAATCTTAACCTTGGACTTTTTGGCATCTGGATAATAACCAGACCTGTCCCATCTCTCAGCAACGCTGACATCTGCCTGAAGACCTTCCCTCTCTGCCTCCTCCAAACTCAACCCAGTTTTTGCCAAAGACAATTCAAAAAATTTAAAAATTTGTGTCCCCACAATACCTGGAAAAAGAATGTCTTTTCCCGTCATATTCAGACCAGCCACCCGGCCCATCCGATTAGCTGTGGATCCCAAAGGGAAATAAACATCTCTATCAAGTACCTTATGGTATACAGAAGCACAATCTCCTGCTGAATAAATATCTTCTTCCGAAGTTTTCCCTTTTCTGTCTATAATCAAGGCTCCGTTATCAAACGTTTTGATTTTATTGCCGCAGAAGCCAGTGGCTGGTTTGGTTCCCACAACTGAAAATACCACATCAAATTCAACTGATTTTTCCTTTGTGCTTACGATAAATCCATATTTTGTTTTATTCACCTCTTTCACAGAAGTGTTCCCAAAAAATTTAATCCCCTTTTCATCAATTTTTTCTTTAATCGAATTTCTTATTAAAGGAGGCCATGTCATGGCAGGCTCCGGAAACATCTCAAAAAAATGAACTTCAATCCCTCTTAAATTGAGCCCCTCCGCCAATTCCAGCCCAATATTCCCAGCTCCAATAACGGCAGCTCGCTTGGGATTGTTTTTTTCTATAAACCTAAGGATATCTTTTAAATCTTCTAAATCATTTAAACTGAAAACGCCTTCTTCCTCATAATCTATAAAAGGAAGTCTATTGGGAACGGCTCCCGTCGCAATGAGTAATCTATTGTATCTTTCCTTATAAATTTCCCCGGATTTAAGGTCTTTCACTTCAACAAACTTTTCCTTTGGGGAAATATTAACCGCTTCTTTCTGTATTTCAACAGAAACCCCTCTTTTTTTCTTAAAAGTCTCGGGGGTAAAATGGATAAGCTTCTCCGTAGATTCTACGTCTCCTGATATAACATAAGGAGTCCCACAGGCTGCATAAGATATGATTTCGCCTTTATTGATCACTTTCAAAGAAGCAGCAGGCTTTTCCCGTCTTATCTGAACCGCAGCAGAAAGTCCGGCTGCGTCTGCTCCTATAATGAAATAATCTGTCATTCTTCTCTCCTCGTGTATTATTTTAATCCAGATTATATCAAATCTGAATAATTCACAAGTCGAAGTGGCTTCAGAGGGAAAAAGGCCCACGAGAAACAGGAACGATCTTTAAACTTAATGAAAAAAAAATAAAAAGATGTGAACTTTTTGCTTCGAAATAACGTTCTTATTGAAGAAGGGCCCTTCAAGTCCTTTAGAAAACTAGTTGAATAAATCAGGTTGACCATAAGAAGGAGAGATATAATGTTACGGAAATGTTTAGGGTTGCTTTTCAGCGGACTCATCTTAGCCAGTTTTGTCTTTTCAGAGGAGGATATAAAAGTCAAAGCAAAAATTTTTGATATACCCAGAACAGATTCAAAAATCAATATTAACGGAGTTCTGGACGAAAAAGCATGGTCAGACGCTTTGAAATTAAATCTGGATATAGAAGTCTCGCCAGCAGAAAATGTGCCGGCCCCTGTGGATACAGAGCTTTATTTGATCTACGACACCAACTCCCTGTATGTGGGATGCCGGGCCTTTGATCCAGAACCTAAAAAAATAAGGGCTTATCTTTCTGACCGCGATGAAGCCTGGCAGGATGACTCCATCGGATTAATCATCGATACCTTTAATGACCAAAATAGAGCTTTTGCCTTTTTTGTAAATCCCTTGGGCATTCAAGGAGATGAAATTATGAGCAACGGCGGCTCACAAGAGGATATGTCTTGGGATGCCATTTGGAACTCTGCAGGCCAGATCACTGATTTTGGTTATGTGGTGGAAATCGCGATTCCCTTCAGAGCCTTACAGTTCCAGCCTTCAAAAGAAGATCAGATCTGGGGCTTTGCACCGGTTCGCAATTATCCCAGAAGCCGGCGGCATCAAATCAGTTCTTTCCCTTTAGACCGGAATGAAATACAATGTATTCTCTGTCAGCTTCCTAAAATCAGGGGATTCTCCGGAGCCGAACCTGGGCGCAATATCGAACTGGATCCCACCGTGGTGGGACTCTACTCAGAGGGAAAAGAGGACTACCCTGAAGGGGACTTAAAAAAACAAGATTCTCTTGGAAATTTGGGAATCTCAGGAAGATGGGGACTGACCAATAACATGACTCTGAGTGCCGCTTTTAATCCAGACTTTTCGCAGGTAGAAGCGGATGTGGCTCAATTGGATATCAATAAACAGTTTGCTCTCTATTATCCAGAAAAGAGGCCTTTTTTTCTGGAAGGTCAGGACTTTTTTGAAACACCGGTTCAGGCTCTCTACACCCGATCCATTGCAGATCCTGCCTGGGGAATGAAAATTTCAGGAAAAGAGGGAAAGAATACCATTGGTTTTTTCTCCGCTCAGGATCAGCTGACAAATCTGCTTTTCCCAGGTTCTCAGGGATCTAGCTCAGGCTCTTTGAACCAGCGCTCCTTTTCCAATGTCCTTCGCTACCGTCGGGATATTGGAGGAGGATCAACTCTTGGGATTCTCATGACGGACAGAGAAGGCGAACAATACCACAACCGCCTGGCTGGATTGGATGGCTTGCTGAGGCTCAATAAATCGGATCTTGTGACTTTCCAGTTCTTGGGTTCTCAGACTGCCTATCCAGACTCCTTCGTTAAAGATTACAGCCAAGATACGGGAGAACTTTATGGATACGCAGCCAATATTGGAATCTCGCGTCAGAAAAAAAATTATGTGCTTTTTGGCTCTTATGAAGATTTCAATCCTGAATTCCGTGCAGACCTGGGATTTGTCCCTCAAGTGGACTACCGTAACTTTGAGTTGGGGGGAGGATATATATATGTAGGAACTGAAACGAGCTTTTTCTCTGAAATTGATGCGACAGCAAACTATGACCAGACCAACGACCACCGAGGCAGTCTTCTGGAAAGAGAGCTGGAGGCTAACGTTTATTTCAGCGGCCCTATGCAGTCAAGCCTTTCAGTGACAGCAGGAATCAGAAAAAAAGTCTACCAACAAGAACCTTTCTCCCAATTTTTTAACCACATATTCTTTTCCATCCATCCCACAGGAACTTTTTACGGGGATATCTATATAAGCTATGGGGATGAGATCGACTATACCCACATCCGGGCAGGGAAATACCTTCAGTTGAGTCCAGAGATGAATTGGAAATTAGGGAACCACTTTAATGTCAGTTTCAGCTATCATTACAAATGGTTAAAAATAGAAAGAGAAAGGCTTTTCCTCGTACAGCTTCCTCAAATACGCCTTGTTTATCACTTCAATAACAGAGCTTTTTTCCGCGCTATCCTTCAGTACCAGGACATTGACAGAAATCTCAACCTCTATGAAGACGATGTGGATCCTCAAACCAGAACTCTTTTCTCGCAGCTTCTGTTTTCTTATAAATTGAATCCCCGCACAGTCCTTTTTCTCGGCTACAGCGATAATTATCTAGGATTCCATGATATCAATTTAACCCAAACTGACCGGACCTTTTTTATCAAGGTCGGTTATGCCTGGACCCTGTAAAAAGAAATTTTATCTAAAATCAGAACAATACTTTAACTCCAACGGCCAGTTTCAGAAAAGAGGGGTTAAATTCAAAGGGATCAATCAATTCATCCATATAATCTCCCAATTCTCGATCGACCGTATAAGTGATATCCCATATGTATGATTCAAATTCACCGCTGACATCTGTATACCAGGCCATTAAATATTTCTTCAATATAAAATATCTGGCTTCCACTGTAAATGCCGTATTAGGGGATAAATGAATGTCCAAACCCCCACCCACATTGAATCCAACTCCGCTTAAATCCTCTATCACATCAGCATAGGGGCCAATATAATCAAAATCCCCCCAGTCATCTTCAAATCCAAATCCAATAATAGAGCTCCCCTCTATCTCTCCACTGTAATAAGAAACACCGGCGCTAATCCACGGACTGAACATACTTTTCTGATACTGATAAAAAAGATTAAGACTGAGAACCATCAGCTTTGCAGTCCCTGCAATGTTCCAGGAACAGCCTTCATTAATATTTTCCTCATAATAATAATCATATCCAGAGGCATTATAAGTACTGATTCCAGTCATATCTGAATTGAAGTTGTAATCCAGAGCCAACTGCACTCCGATGCCCCTATTGATGAGAAAACTGATATCCCCTCCAATGGATAATGGAATGCTTAACTCAGGGAGAATTTCACCATATTCTGAATCAATAGTAAAATAATAGGCTTCCCAAGAACCATAGTCATAAAAGCTATCTGTCAACCCGTATCCCAATGTGGAACCAAAATTGAGTCCGACTTCTATTTTAAAAGGCCTGTCAGGCCTTCGGATTTGAGCCACAAGCACTCCTGAAAAACAGAAAGCCAAAACAATAACTCCTCCCAACTTGACAAGCTTTTTCATATTTATTCTCCCTTTTCATAGATTTTTCTCAGTTGATTTTAATGTTGAATTTTTTATAAATCAAGAAAAACATTTCAACTCATCCCAGGGATAAATTAAATTCCATTCTATCTTTCGTTGATCCCACCTGCTTTGATGATCCTCATGAATTCATCCTGTGAAATGATCTTGACGTTGAGCTTCTGAGCCTTCTGGAGTTTGCTTCCCGGATTCCTTCCGACCACTAAATAGTCCGTCTCTTTACTGACACTGGAAGTGGCCCTCCCTCCCAGTTCTTCAACCACACTTTTGGCCTCATCACGAGTGAATTTTTCCAACTCACCCGTAAATACAAAAGTTTGGTTCTCAAAAATTTTTTTCTGCTTCGTCGGCAATTTCTTTATTTCAATCCCAGCTTCCTGAAGTTCCTGGATCACTCTAAGGTTTTCTCTTCTCTTGAAAAATTTGACCACACTTTGGGCAATCTCAGAACCTATTTCATGAATTTCCTCCAGCTCTTTTTGATCTGCTTTTTCAAGCGCTTCTAAACTCTGAAACTCCTGAGCCAAAACCCGGGCCACATGCTGACCCACATGACGAATACCCAACGCATACAGAAACTTATCCAGCCGGGGCTGTTTGGCTTTTTGAATGTCGTTAAACAGATTAGAAGCTGATTTTTCAGCAAATCCTGGTAGATTCTTTAAATCTTTCTCAGTAAGCCTGTAAAGATCAGCGATATCTTTGACCATATCTCTCTCTCCCAGATGCTGAACAATCTTCTTTCCGAGCCCATGAATATCCATAGCATCCCGTGAGCCATAATGCAGTATGTGTTCTCTGAGTTGAGCTCGGCAGAATAATCCACCCGGACAAAAATAATAAGCTCCTTCTCTAAAAACTTCAGCCCCACAAACAGGACATTTTTTGGGCATGGAAAATTTCTTTCCTCTCTTTTTACCAGGTTCCTCCACACGCTCGACAACCTCAGGGATAACATCCCCAGCCCTGGCAATTCTGACTTTATCTCCCGGCCGTAAATCTTTTCTCCTCACCTCATCTTCATTATGAAGAGTGGCACGGCTGACTGTCACCCCTCCGACATCCACAGGCTGAAGAAGCGCTACCGGAGTCAGCATTCCTGTCCGACCCACCTGAATCACTATATCCACAAGTCGAGTTTCCTCTTGTTTCGGTGGGAATTTCCACGCAATCGCCCAACGGGGGCTCCGCTGTCTTGTCCCGAGTCTATCCCAAATTTTTTTCTGGTTGACTTTAATGACAATCCCATCTATCTCATACGGCAAATCATCCCTTCTTTGGGAAAGTTCCTGACGATAACTCCTGACTTGCTCAAAAGAATCACATTTCTTATTGTTTTTATCTGTCCTGAGTCCCCATTTAGGAAACTGCTCAAGCTCCTCCCAATGAGAATTAAACTCAGTCCCTTCTATTTTAAGTATTTCGTAAAACATAATATCCAGTGGCTTTTCAGCTACCTTTTTAGAGTCAAGCTGCATCATAATACCCGAGGCTGCATTCCGGGGATTGGCAAAGGGCTGCTCCGCCCTCTCTATCCTTTCCTTATTGATTTTATAAAAACCCTTCTTAGGCATAAAAACTTCTCCCCTGAGTGCAAGAAAATGGGGAATCTTTTTCCCTTCTTCCTTGAGAAGCTGCAGGTTCAAAGATCGAATCGTCTTTAAATTCTCAGAAATATCCTGGCCGACGCTGCCGTCTCCTCTTGTGGCCCCATAATTGAACACTCCTTCTCTATAGACCACCTCTACAGAGAGCCCATCAAATTTTGGTTCCACCACATAAAGAGATCCCTTTTCTTCGTCAATGTTTTTTTTGATGAATTCGTCAAAATCTCTGGCTTCCTCCTCGTCCAGAGCAGCATTCAGACTGAGTATAGGGACAATATGTTTGACTTTTTTGTGCTCGTCCACAGGAGGAGCCCCAACTTTTTGGGTGGGAGAAGAATTTGTTCTGAGCTCCGGAAAGGCCCGTTCAATCTCCTGAAGTCTGTGGAAAAGCTTATCATACAGAGCATCAGATATCTCAGGCTGATTTTTGACATAATACAAATAATTATGATAATTGATTCCTTCTCTCAGAGCTTCCGCTTCTTTCTCAGCTTCATCCTTTGATATCTTGGCCATATCCTTGAATTCTGTGTTGAAATTTTTTTTGAAATTCATTAAATTCTCAACCTTACTCTAGGAACGCTTAAGCATCTTTTTTAAATCACTCCATTTCCGGGTGTTAAGAACATCCCTGGCTTCCAACCAACCCCTTCTTGCCTGTCCCACACCAAACCGCATAAAATTCAGATCACTTAGGCTGTGCGCATCTGTTGATATGGCGATTTTAACTCCCTCTTCTTTAGCTATTTTGCAGTAAATATCATTTAAATCCAAACGATATGGATGGGCATTGAGCTCCATAAAACAGTTCCTTTCTTTGGCTGATCTAATCAGTTTCTCCAGGTCGACCTCATAAGGAGGCCGTTCATTGATCAATCTTCCACTGGGATGACATAGGATATTGACATAAGGATTATCCATGGCTTTGAGAATTCTGCTGGTCTGTTTTTCCTGGCTCAGTTTGAATTTATAATGAACAGAGCATAGAACTAAATCCAAATCTTTGAGTATCACATCTGGAAGATCTAGAGAACCGTCCTCTAAGATATCCATTTCTATGGCTTTGAGAATTCGGATGCCCTTCAATTCCTGATTGATTTTATCAATTTCTTCCATCTGTTCAGCTAATCTCTTTTCATCCAAACCATGGGCCACGGTTAAATGCTTGGAATGGTCAGATATAGCCATATAACTATATCCCCTTTCTTTTCCCGCTTCAGCCATTTCCTTAATAGTGTTATGTCCATCACTATAAGTAGTGTGCATATGAAGGTCCCCCTCAATATCATCTAACTCTAAAAGATTCGGCAGATTCCCTTTTTGGGCCGCTTTGATTTCACCCCGATCTTCTCTGAGCTCCGGCTCAATAAAAGGAAGATCTACTTTTTCGTAGACCTCTTTCTCTGTTTTTCCAGCTATCCTTTGATCACCTTTAAAAACTCCGTACTCATTGATTTTTAAATTCTTGCTCACTCCAGTCTTACGGACAGCGATGTTATGATCTTTGGAGCCCGTGAAATAAAGGAGCGCCGCTCCATAGCTTTCCGGCTTTATGACCCTAAGATCTACCTGGAACCCGGTTCTCAGCAGGACTGATGACTTGGTTTCCCCTTTTGAGATGACTTTTCCCACGTCATCATATCCGACAAAACGATCCATGATGTGGGTTCCCTTCTCACATATGGCTAAAATATCCAAATCTCCGACAGTCTCTCTTCTTCTTCGATAACTTCCCGCAATTTGAATCTTTTTAATTCCTTTTATCTTTTCTAAATACTCCCTGTATGTCTCAGCAATTTGTTCAGCCTGCATCAGCCTAATTCTTTCTTTTCCGCCATGCTTCTTTCTTTCTTCCTCTATGCGCTCGATTTCTTCCAGAATATTCCTTTCTGTTTTATCTCCAAAACCATCAAGTTTCCGTAACTTATGGGCCTGAGCCGCTTTTTTAAGATCTTCTACCGATTGAACCCCTAATTCATGAAACAGAACTTTTATCTTTTTAGGGCCCATTCCTTGAATTTTCATCAACTTACTTAGATCTGCAGGGATCTCCTTTCTGAGCTCCTGCAGCATGGAAAGTTTGCCTGATTCTATGATTTCTTTTATTTTTTCAGCAAGATCTTTCCCAATCCCAGGCAATTGAGTTAAGTCTTCTCTATTTTGGATCATTCCAGCCAAATCACGAGACTGACTGGTCACAGTCCGCGCAGCATTCTGGTAGGCTCTGACTCTGAATGGATTGTCCCCTTTGATTTCCAAGAGTACTGCCACCTGGCTAAAAATATCAGCCACATCGCTGTTATGGACAGGCATCCCTTTATCTCCTAAATTCTTTCTTTTCAAGGATATCAATTAAATTGGAGAGAGTCAACTAAACCAGGGGGAAGATTGGTGGAGCTGATGGGATTTGAACCCACGACCTCTTGACTGCCAGTCAAGCGTTCTCCCAACTGAACTACAGCCCCACACAAAATTCATTGGGCTCATCAATCATAATAAAACAAAGTGGATCAGTCAAGTCATAGGAAAAATGGAGCCTTGGATAGTGATGAATCCAAAATAGTGAATTGGTAATCTTAAATAGCAAAAGCAGCCGCCCTTAATTAAACAGACAAAAATATCAGGTCAGGTTTATCTTTAACTTTATGAGGAAGATCCTAACCTATCTATGAAAATTGAGGTTATCGGCGTTTTTAACGAATAATTTAGGTTAACAATTCTTATAAAAAATGCTAGAATAGAGCGGCAGGTTTCTACAGGAAAAATTAATGGACAAAAAGAGGCAAAAACCCAAATCATATAGAAATTTAGTTTTCTGGATTGTGACCGGTATTATCATCATAATCCTCTGGAGTTTACTTCAATCCCCAGGGGCAGCAAAAAATGAAGTTTCCTTCACCCAATTTCTTGATGACGTTGAAAATAAAAGAGTTGGAGAGGTGACGATCTCAGGCAACCAAGTCAAAGGAAAATACCTAGATCAAACAGAGTTTAAAACAATCGCACCCGATCAATTTGATGGACTTATCCCCATTTTGAGAGAAAATAATGTTAATATCAATGTTAAAGATGACTCTAGAAATCCATGGTATTCCTACCTTTTTACATGGTTCCCGATAATCCTGATCATTCTTTTCTGGGTATTTTTCATGCGCCAGATGCAGGCCGGGGGAAACAAGGCTCTTTCCTTTGGGAAAAGCAAAGCAAAACTCTTCACAGGCCCAAAGAAAAAAGTGACGTTCAACGATGTCGCCGGAGTCAAGGAAGCCAAAGAAGAACTCAGGGAAATCATAGACTTTCTCAAGGATCCTAAAAAGTTCCAAAAACTTGGGGGACGGATCCCCAAAGGAGTTATCCTGGTAGGCCCTCCAGGAACAGGAAAAACTCTTTTAGCAAGAGCCGTAGCCGGTGAAGCGAATGTCTCTTTTTTCTCCATAAGCGGATCAGATTTTGTTGAAATGTTTGTAGGAGTCGGAGCTTCTCGAGTGCGGGACCTTTTTGAACAGGGTAAAAAACAGGCTCCTTGTCTCATTTTTATTGATGAACTTGATGCTGTCGGGCGTCACAGAGGAGCAGGCCTAGGAGGAGGCCATGATGAAAGAGAGCAAACTCTCAATCAATTGCTTGTTGAAATGGACGGATTCAATGCCAATGAAGGGATCATTCTCATTGCTGCAACCAATCGGCCCGACATCCTGGACAGTGCCTTATTAAGGCCCGGAAGATTCGACCGAAGAATTGTCGTCACCATGCCTGATCTTAAAGGAAGAGAGAATATTTTGAGAGTTCATGTCCGTAATATTCCTCTAAGTGATGATGTCAATCTTTCTGTTCTGGCTCGTTCGACTCCGGGCTTTTCAGGAGCTGATCTCGCTAATTTAGTCAACGAAGCTGCCCTTCTCGCCGCCCGTTACAATAAGAAAAAAGTCTCTATGAAAGACCTTGAAATGTCAAAAGACAAAGTTCTGATGGGAGTCGAAAGAAAGAGCATGATCATAAGCGATGAAGAAAAAGAAACAACAGCCTATCATGAAGGGGGACATGCACTGATTGCTCTTTTGATTCCAGAGGCTGATCCTCTGCATAAAGTCACTATTATTCCTAGAGGAATGGCCCTGGGGATCACTCAACAACTCCCACTTGATGACAGATATACCTATTCGCAAGAATACCTTGAGGCTCAAATTTCTGTGTTGATGGCAGGCAGAGTTGCAGAAAATTTATTTCTCAATAAAACGACAACTGGGGCTTCTAATGACTTTGAAAAATCAACAGAAATAGCCCGAAAAATGGTCTGCGAATATGGGATGTCTGATCTTGGCCCCTTGACCTTTGGCGAGAAGGACGAAATGATTTTCCTTGGAAGAGAACTGTCTACAGACAGAAACTTCAGTGAAAAAACAGCCCAACTTATTGATATAGAAGTTAAAAAAATAGTTGAAAGAAATTTAGACAGAACCAAAACCCTCTTACAAAAGCATAAAAAAGAATTAAAAAAGATAGCCAAAGCGCTTCTTGAAAAGGAAGTCCTGAGTTCTAAAGAAATTGAAGCCCTATTAGATGGGAAAGGACTCATAAAAGCAAAAAAGCCGTCATCACAAAAAAATAAAAAAATCATCAGCAAAAAACAAAAGCAAAACTATAACTTGAATTAAAAGTGAGAAGAGAATATTCAGTCCAGATTAGAGGCAAAGATTATACCTTAGGTTTAAGAACCTGGCTGATGGGAGTCCTTAATGTCACTCCAGATTCCTTTTCAGATGGAGGACTCTATTACAGCAAAAAAAACGCAGTGGAAAAAGGTCTTCAACTCATCGAAGAAGGAGCTGATATTCTTGATATTGGAGGAGAAAGCTCCAGACCTGGAGCTGATCCTATTTCTCTAGAAGAAGAAAAAAGAAGAATTCTACCGGTTATTTCTGAAATAAGAAAACACACAGATGCTTTCATCTCTGTGGATACCACGAAATCCGAAGTTCTTAAGTCAGCCTTGGACGAGGGAGCCGATATCCTCAATGATATAAGTGGAATGCGTTTCGATGCCAAAATGCCTGAACTGGCTTCTGAAAAAGATATCCCTGTCATCATTATGCATATGAAGGGAAATCCCAAGAATATGCAGAAAGACCCAATATATAAAAATGTGATACAGGAAATAAAGTTTTTCCTAAAACAACGGATAAACACCGCATTAAAAGCGGGGATAAAAAGGAATAGAATCATCATTGACCCAGGCATAGGATTTGGAAAAAGACTGGAAGATAATCTCAGGATCATAAGAGAGCTTGGTTCTTTAAATGAACTGAATCTTCCTATACTCATAGGGCTCTCCAGAAAATCTTTTATAGGAAATCTATTAAACGTTTCTCCTGAAAAAAGAATCGAAGGGACGATCGTATCTTCCTTGATCTGTATACTGCAAGGAGCCCATATCATTAGAGTCCATGATGTAGCCGCACTAAAAAAGGCGGTTACTGTAGCCGAGGCCATTATGGGAAAAGAAAATTTAGATCTATCCCCTGAGGGACAAAAAAAGGACAGGATGCTTCATGCTGGCTGAAATATTTTTGGAAATCATTACAGCTATCAAAGGTTTCACACTTGCTGATTTTCTCGATATTTTGCTCCTGGCATTCATATTATATTCCTTTTTCAGGCTTATCAAAGATACGAGAGCCTATCAGATGGCCATAGGCCTGGGCATCGTGATCCTACTATATCTCATCACTCAGTGGGGGAATCTCCTTGTGTCCCATCGGCTGATTAAAAGCTTTATCTCTTATTTGATCATCGCTATCATTATCTTATTCCAAGGCGAAATAAGAAGATTTCTGACGTCTATTGGCTCAAGATCAATTCTAAAAAAAGAATCCGAATGCACCTTCGAAGACCTGCTACAGGCCATTGACTATCTGGCTTCAAAAAAAATCGGAGCTATCATTGCTTTGGAAAAAGAAATCTCTTTAGAAAGTTATGCATCCAGAGGCGTTAAGATAAATGCACAGCTTTCTAAAGACCTTTTAGTGAGTATATTTTATCCTCATAATCCTCTTCATGATGGAGCCGTGATCATAAGAGAAGACAAGATCCTTGCAGCGGGTTGTCTGCTCCCTCTGCCTGCGACACATAAACTCGGCAAGCAATTCAAAACGAGAACTCGTCACCTCGCAGCTCTCGGCCTTGCTCAAGAAACCGATTCCTTAATCATCGTCGTCTCAGAAGAGACAGGCACAATCTCTCTTGCTAAAGATGGGTATTTGGAAAGGGGCCTTGAAAAAGTGCAGCTCAACGAAAGAATAGAAAATTATTTTACATAGAAAAATGAAAGTTAATCTAAAAAAAATATTTCTAAAAAACCTTGGGCTTAAGATCTTCTCTTTTTTATTGGCGCTGATATTATGGTTCACACTGATTCCTGAAGAAAAAAGATTTTCAGAAAAGAGTTTAAATGTTCCCCTTGAACTTCACAACATACCCTCAAATATAGAACTTGTGGGAAGACCCCTCCAAACAGTCCATGTAACGATTCGCGCTCCGGAGCGGCTTATCAACCAAATAACCTCCGCCAATGTCCATGCCGTCCTGGACCTAAAAAAAGCCTCTACGGCACAGCAAGATTACACCCTGAGCCGCAGCATGGTGAGTATTCCAGATGGAGTCGAAGTCAAAGAGATCTCCCCCAGCTTAGTCAATCTTAAATTTGAAAAAAGCAAACAATTGATGCTGACGATAAAACCCAATATCATTGGAAAACTTCCTCCTGGATTCAATCTTAAAAAAACTGAAGTCGAACCGACTGAAATATTAGTCAAGGGTCCGGAAAGCAAACTCAATGAAAAAGATATCGTCAAAACCAATCCTATTGATATCTCTAATTTCAAACACTCAACCGCTGTGGAAGCAGACCTCATCACTCCCGCACCTGAACTAACAATTGTCGGACCCAAAACAACCGTTCTTGTGAAACTGCTTATTGAAGTAGAGAAGAACGAAAAGCAAGATAAATTAAAATCCATATGAACAGACTTTTTGGTACTGATGGGATAAGAGCTGTCGCCGGTGAATACCCTCTTGATTATCCCACTATCTATCAAATAGGAAAAAATCTTGCGGATTTACTCAGACAAAAAGGCCTCCCCCCTTATATTTTGATCGGACAGGACACTCGCACTTCAGGAAAATGGATTCAAAGGGCGCTTTTTCAGGGTATCAAAGATTCCAGAGGTAAAGCTGTCTCAGCTGGAGTAATCCCCACCTCGGCTGTTGCAGTCTTGAATCAAAAAAGAACCTTTTCTGCAGGAATAGTGATCTCAGCATCTCACAATCCCTATGAATACAATGGTATCAAAATATTTTCTTCAAAAGGAATAAAAATAGAAAATTCTTTCGAAGAAGAGCTGGAAAAAAAAATCATCAGTTCAAGAGAGAAAATAAATCCGGATGATTCAGAACCCCCAATAAATAAAAATTTAAAAACAGAATACATGGAATTTTTAAAGAGCAAGTTTTCATTTAAAAATCTTTCTAAAGGCATAAAAGTTGTTGTGGACTGTGCCAATGGGGCCAGCTCAAATATAGCTCCCTCCCTATTTTCAGATCTGGGTTTTCATATCCTGCCTATAAATTCCAATCCTGATGGGGAAAATATTAACTCAAACTGTGGATCTCTATTCCCAAACTGTCTTGCAGAAAAAGTCCTGGAGACAAAAGCTGATCTGGGAGTTGCTTTCGATGGAGACTCAGACCGGGCTGTATTTGTCGATGAGAAAGGAAAAATTTTAAACGGAGATTATTCCCTTTTTATTTTATCTAAAAATATGAAAGAAAAAGGGTTACTGAAATCAGACAAAATAATTGGAACGATCATGAGTAACTTTGGCCTAGAAAAGGCTTTAGAAGAGCTCAACCTTAAACTCAAACGAACTCCTGTCGGCGATAAATATGTTTATCAAGAAATGATTAAACAAGGGAGCAATCTAGGGGGAGAACAATCAGGCCATACCATTATTCTCAACGAATGTCCTACTGGAGACGGAATCCTCACCAGCTTGAAAATCATACAGACAATGCTCCATAAAGATTCCCCTCTATCTTCCTTATATTCAGGCTTCCATGAATATCCCCAGGTTCAAAGAAATGTTAGAGTGTCAACTAAAAAAGACTTTGATAATTTTCCTGAAATCATAAAAGCTATCCAAGAAGCTGAAGGTGAACTCAGAGAAAAAGGCCGAGTCAAAGTCCGTTACTCAGGAACAGAACCATTAGCAAGGGTGATGGTCGAAGGAGAAAATAGAAAACAAATTGAAAATCTGGCTCAAATGATTTCAGAATCAATCTCTAAAGAATTAAATAATGATTGAAAACAAAAAAAATTTTAATTTAAAGGAGTGATGCGATGAGACTAGCCGTGAATATAGATCATTTCGCAACTTTAAGAGAAGCACGAAAAAGCAATGTTCCAGAACCGGTATTGGCTGCACTTCTAGCAGAACAGGCAGGTGCTTCTGGGGTTGTCTGCCACATTAGAGGTGATCAAAGACACATCACAGAGAGAGACCTTCACCTTCTAAGACAGACTATAAAGACAAAACTCATTTTAGAAATGGCAGCCACTGAAGACATGAAAAATGTTGCCATTGAGATTAAGCCCGATATCGTTTCTCTGGTTCCTGAAAAAGAACATGAGCTCACCACTCAAGGAGGGTTGAATGTCATCAAAAATAAAGAAAAATTGGCCCCTTATATTAAAATTCTGCAGCAAAACAGGATCAGAGTCAGCATTTTTATCGACCCTTCTGAAGAACAAATCAAAATCTGCCACGAATTAAACGCTGATTCGATTGAAATCAATACAGGCAAATACTCTGAACTTAAACCAGGGGCTGAGAGGGATAAAGCCGAACAGGAAATTAAAAATTCAGCTGAAACAGCCCACAATCTGGGACTTGAAGTGCATGCAGGCCACGGTCTTGATTACTGGAACATTCCTCCTATAGCCGCCATTAAAGAAATCCAAGAATTCAGCATAGGATTTTCTATAATTGCAAGAAGCTCAATCGTGGGTATAGATAAAGCTGTGAGAGATATGCTCAGGCTTATAGGATAAGGTGAGAGGTGAGCTTATGAATGAAGAAATAAATTTGGATAGACTGAAAAATAATCTGATAGAACTCTCTCAAATAGGAAAAGATCCCGCCGGAGGCTTAAGCCGGCCTTCATTCAGCAAAGCTGACTTGGAAGCAAGAGAATGGCTTAAAGATAAAATATCCTGTGCCGGCCTGGAAGTCAGCCATGATGGAGCAGGCAATATATTCGGGACCCTGGAAGGAAAAGGGGAAACCGTCATGGCCGGTTCTCATATTGATACGGTCATCAATGGCGGAATGTTTGACGGAACTGTAGGAGTGCTTTCAGCTCTTGAATGTTTACAAATTATTAAAGAAAATGGGATCAAACACATCAATCCTTTATCTGTGGCTTCTTTTACTGACGAAGAAGGGAATCTAGTCGGTGATTTTTTGGGATCCAGAGCATTCACAGGAGCCCTAAAAAGAGATACTTTGGAAAAAGGGCTAACTCAATTCGGTCAGCCCTTAGCAAACATTCTTAAAAATACAGAATTTACACTAGATTCCATAATGAGTGCCAGTAAACAGCGGCCTCAGATCAAAGCCTTTATTGAAATCCATATTGAACAAGGTTCTCAGCTGGAAACTGAGGATAAATCCATTGGAATCGTCAAAAGCATTGCGGGAAAAAACTTATGGACCTGCTTGTTTCAAGGATTAGCAACTCATGCCGGCACCACTCCCTTTGAACTTCGTCATGATGCTTTTTTAGGCCTTGCTGATTTTGCGCTCAAAGCAACTCATTATGTAGCCAAAGAGCACTATGGGAGCATGCTGACCGTAGGAAACGCACGGCTTTATCCAGGAGCTTTCAGTATTATTCCCGGCAGAGTTGAATTTTCCCTAGATTTTAGAAGTCAATCCAGTCAGACTCTTAGAGAAATTGAAGTAAAACTTTTGGAATTTGCTGAAGATATCTCCAACTCTCGCGGACTTCAGTTCCATTATAAAACCATGGACAAAACAGAACCGGTCAAAACTATTCCCTATATTAAAGACCTTATGGCAAAATTTTGTGAGGAACTTGATTATCCGTACATGTTTCTCAACAGCGGAGCAGGACATGACGCCCAAATCTTAAATCTGATTACTGATATCGGTATGATATTCATTCCTTGTGAAGACGGAATCAGCCACTCCCCCCAAGAAAAAATCGACTGGGAAGATTTGGGAAAAGCAGCCAACTTACTGTTAAAACTCCTGATAGAGCTCTCTTCTTAAGCCCAAAATGTAACTCTGTTTAAATAATATATTTCGGGAGGAAACTATGCGGCACCATAAACAACCATTATTGCTGGGAACCGCTCTTGTGATTTTTATCAGTCTTTCATGTCAAGAACCTTGTGAAAATGAAAGCACATTTTATCCTTATTGGCATCAGCGGGTTTCTTTATTTGAAACCCTTCCTGACTTAGAAAACGAGATTGTTTTTTTAGGAGACAGCCTCACAGACGGATGCAATTGGAGTGAGATACTTCAGGACAAAAGGATCCTCAACAGAGGCATCAGCGGGGATGTCACTGCTGGAGTGATTTCTAGACTGGATGAATTGGTTGAATCAAAGCCTTTAATGGTGTTTTTAATGATAGGCATCAATGACCTTGCAGAAGGGAAAATTGAAGAAGAAGTTGTCTATAACATCAAGCAGATTGTGAAAATGATTCATAAGGAATCACCGGAGACAAAAATAATTCTTCAAAGCTTACTCCCAGTCAATAAAAATTTCGGACTGTATGGGGACTATACCAATAAAACCGAGCACATCATCCGAATAAACAGAGCTTTAAAAAACTTTTCTCAATCCAATGAAATCACATACATAGCCCTCTATTCTTTATTCGCAACTAAAGACCACCTCCTCAATCCAGAGTATACAAACGATGGACTTCATTTGAAAGGAAACGGTTACCTGATTTGGAAATCAGCTGTTGAAAAATATATCAATTGATTTGCTTTCTTATTTTATCATAAAATCTTCTCTGCTTTTGAGTCAGTTCACTTTTGACAGCTTGATCCCTTTCTTCAGCACGGCGAAGTATATCTAGATATCTTTTATTTTTAATACTGTCATCTTTCAGCCTCGGGATCCATAAAGGAACTCTGTATTTTATTAAAATATCTCGAATTTTAACGGTCTGCTCTTCAGTTAAAGAAAGCTCTTCTTTTAAAAATTCCACATCTTTTTCTAAAGCTGCCATTATAGGAAAGTTCTCAGCGACCGGAGGAAACCATTGAACAGGGGGTTTCGGCCTGAACAACATCTGACTAAGCCTTTTTCTTTGAACAGGGGTTAAAAAAGGAGCCAGCTCATAATAGAGAGATTGACTTGCTTTCTGTATCTGCTTTTGATAATCATTTCTTATGTTTCTGACCCTTTTGGCATGCTTAGAAAGAATGCTCCGGACTTGAGAAGAACTGTCTTTATTTGGATCCAGGACTCTTTCATAGAATGCGGGAAGCCGATTTGGATTGATCCTAGAGAAAGCTTCCTTTATTCGGTTCTGGACAACAATCCTGTTCAACATGAATCCAATAAAAATGCCAATAACAAGGACTATAATGGCCCAAAAAGTGATCTTTGTTTTTACGTTCATGGTCCATGCTCCCCATATTAAAATAGAGGAAGATTCTCCAAATCGTTATAAACGGCTTCTGAAGCAAAAATGGCCTCCTCTTCAGAAAAAAAATCCCCAATCCTAACATTATAGGAGATCAATACTAAAAGCAAAATGACGCTTACGACAGCAATCTTCCTGAATACTGATTTGACAGATTCATAAAAAACAAGACCCTTCTTCCTACTCTTTTCGATTTCTTCTATCCGGTCCATCACCCGTTCGGCAAAATAAGGTCCGAAAAATGACTCAGCCTTTTTAGAAAATATTTTGATTTGGTCTTTGATTCTGTCTTTTATTTCCTCTCCCATTTTTCATTCTCCCCATAATTTATTCCTTCATATAAAGGCTTAAGAATAATTTTTAATTTTTCCATTCCTCTGGCTAGCCGAGACATCACGGTCCCTTTAGGAATATTCAATATTTCAGCAGTTTCTTCTGACGTATATCCATTGATATATCTTAAGATAATAACCGTCCGGAATTTGGGAACAAGCCTCTGAAGTCCTCTATTTATCAGATCATTCGTTTCTAAAGAATTGCCGGCATTGGTTTGATTTCTAAACCTATCATCTGTCATATTTGCTTTCCGGGAAAACATTAGATTTCTGACTTTTCGCTTCCTGATCACATTAAGGCTTAAATTAATAGCGATTTTTGTTAGATATGTGCCCACAGTAGAATCCCCTCTGAATTTAGAAAGAGATTTGTAAAATTTAATAAATGTCTCTTGTCCCACATCCTCTGCTTCTGGTCCAGCTCCCAATATTCCCATGACCGTTCCTGCGACTTGAGGCTCATATTTTAAGACTAATTCCTTAAACGCATTTTTGTTTCCGTTCCGGGCTTGAGCTATGAGACCTTTCTCATCCTTCTCAATCAATCCCACCTCACTTTATTCTTGAAATCTAGTTTCCATGACTTCCTTTTTTGACTTCGTCTTGAAATTGTGATCCGGTTGAAACACCCTTAAAAATTTATCCACACTTCAATCTCGTAAAATTTGACCTTCTTACAATTTAGACAATTATAAAGACCGTCTTATTCCATTCTACCAGATACCGTTTATGTTTTACTCAAGATCCTCAGGTTTTGGTTTATAACGGCGCATTTCCTTTTTTTCTGACCTTTTCTTTTTCTCTTCCAACATTTTTTCTTGAGCCTTTTTGGATCGCTTTCGTTTTTTTCGCCTTATCTTCTCTATCCTCTGCTGCTCCTTACTCTTTTCTCCCAAAATCAGGGCCTCGATCTTATCCGTAAGAAGCCTCCTTGCGAGGAACCTGTTAATGGACTGAAATCTCTCTCTTTGGCATTTGACTTCAACACCTGTTGGAATATGTTTCAAATAGACACAGGTGGCTGTTTTGTTAGTCCTCTGTCCCCCCTTGCCGCTTGAACGGATAAAATTCTCCTTTAAATCCTTCTCGTAAATTCCTAATTTTTTCATTCGCCTTCGCAGTTCTCTCTCTTTTGATTTTTTCACTCCAAAGGAAAGCTTTCCGAACATAGAGTCTCCGTTCACTTATTCATTCTAATCCATTTTACCTAAACGATTCATGAAAAATGACCCTATCTTCATTATCAATTTATCTTCAGCGATATGCAAGGTTATTTCAAAAATGACAAATGTCACTCTTTTCTTGTTACTGATTTACAGAAAACACAGCTCTTCCTACATAAAACATATTATGCTAGACTATCCCTATGAGTCAGTTTATAGTGATATTAATCCTCGCTTTAAATTCTCTGGCCCCTCAATCGACAACACTTCCCAGTAAAATAGAAAGAGCCTTTCTTCAAAACAATCCTCATATGCTTTATTCACTTTTTCCTTCCGGTTATCCTATCAACTTGTCATTCCCTGAACCGATTTCTTTTTCAGACCAGCTCACGAAACAACAGGCCTATTTCCTTTTTCAGAAAATTTTCTCAGACTATTTAACTTTTGAATTTTATTCATTATCAGAAACCCAAGAATTTAAAAATAACGATTTCATATTTAAAACAAGATGGTCTTTTAAAGATAAAAAAAACAACAACCAGTATGTATTTCACGTGTTTTTCTTGATAAAAAAATCAGAGAATACCGCTAAAAATAGACCTGGAATATGGAAAATCATAGAAATAAAAGCAGAGCGAATTTGAATAAAAATCAAGGCAACCAAAAAATCAAGTTTCTGAAGCTCAGCTTTCTCATCAGCTCAGGCATTTCTGCCGTTATTCTCATTATCTGGTTACTTTACCCTCTCTTGATTTCTTCAAACTACTATCAAAATAGCCTTCATCAACTGAGAAATAAATCCAATGCCATAAAAAAGGAATTTTCTTCATCTGTTAAACAACTTCTTGATAACCATAATATTCTAAAAAATCTTAAGATCCCCGAAGATGAAAAAGAAATATTCTCTATTTTCGAAAAATTTCAACTCAATAAAAGCCAGGAAGGGATTGCTTATTATGATGAATTAAAACAGATTAAGCTATGGTCCGGTAAAGTTATAGACATCCAGCAAATTCTTCTTTCCCCAAAAAATAATAAATTACCCATCCCGAAAACCTTTTTAATAAAAGATAAAGCTTCTGTATACCTAATCTCCATAAATAAAACCAACAGAGAGACATATTTTGCTTTCTACTATTTATTAGCGTTTTTACCTCAATTTAGAGCTCAGTATCTTCAGGAATATCACTTTCTTAAAGATGAATTGATGTCCAACTGCAAAATCGATTACTGGGATTTCAGAGAGGACATATCCGGTTTTGAAAGAATATTCGCCAAACACAATGATGAGTATATTGGACAACCCAGACTTCAGAATAAAATACAAACTATCTTTTTTCCACTAAGAAATGAGCAAAACCACATCATGGCGACCGTGACTTTGAGCTCCCCTCCCTTAACTTCAATCATATCAACTCAAAAACAGAATATACTGCTGGTATTTTATCTTTTTCTCATTTTGTCTCTTATTCTGCTGCTTATCTATATAATGAAAACTGCTCCATTTTCCAAAAACCTTAACTTTATTCAAAAATTTTTGATCATTTTGATCATGATCGGCATTCGTCTTATTTTCCTCCCTATGAGCAGACTGGAACGAGTTCAGTCTCTTTCAATTTTTTCTCCGTCTACCGCGAGTTTCATTTCTCTAGACAATCTCACAAAATCACCTGCTGACATATTTCTGACATCTCTTTGGCTTGCCTCCATACTTTGGTTCTTTTTGTCTCTGTTTAAAAAATCCATAAAAACATGGCCTCAAAAATATTCTTACACTCGAAGTATCATCCTATGTACTGTGTCTTCTATCCTATCTGTTTTTCTCATCCATATTCTGTATAAACTGATCTATCATTTAGGCTTCAATACAAAACAAACTCTATTGAATCTCTCGTCAAAACCTAGCTTTTTTCTCTTGCATATCAGTATTCTGTTTTTTGTTCTGAGCTTCTTCTTCACGGCTTATATCATTTTTAAAACAACTTATTCTCATTTTACCCCTAAAGCCATCCCTTTTACAGCACTCGCAGCAGCAATTTGTGCTTATATTTTCATGTTTGATGGGAAAAATCCTGTTCTTATTTTTTTTCTTCAGGCATCAGTCCTGTTTCTCCTCCTTGCCTTGATCTATTACCCCCATCTCAGTAAAAAAAAAGAACTCCTCTTTTCCATATTTGTGATATCAGTGCTTTTTATACACTCATCACTTCATTTCGTAAGCGCTGATAAAAAGAAAGCAATTTTAGAACATTCCTTAAAAAATACGGTCACTTCACAAGAAGAATGGGCTGTATTCCTTATTCAAGAATCTATCCAAGAGATACAAGAAAACCAAAATCAAGTCCTTGCTTTTTTCCAAAGCCACAAGCCTCTAGACATAGCCTCATCCCTTTGGAAAAGAAGTCTCATAGCAAAATTTAACTGGTACTCAAGCTTAGAATTTATAAGCCCCGAAGGAAACATTATCTCCCGATTTTCTTTAAATATTCCTAATCTTCAAACTGGGGCTGATGTCCCTTTCAGCAAAAATTGGGCTATAACACGCCAGTCTATACCTTTTTTGGGACAAGAAAAGCAGTTTCTTTCTGGATATAAGGACTGGATAGAAAATGACCAATACAGAGGGAGAACCATTATTTCTCTCTCTGTAGGTTATGAAATGCTTCCTTTTCTCTATTCGGCAAATCCTTATTTTGAACTCACAAGAGCTACCTCTATTCCTTCCTTAAAACATCTCAATCTAGGATTTGCTGTTTTTGATCTTCAAGGAAAGCTCATATTCAATCCCAATAATATCTCAAAGGGAATATCCTCAAAATCTCTCAAGAAAATTCACTCCTCAAACCAACCCGTCTGGTCTATCTTTTCTGATAAAGGAAAAAAATTTAAAAGCCTTTCTTTCATCAAAGAAAATTCTATCTATTCCTTTTTTATTCCTCAAAAGACCTTCATGACTCATACGGCCGAATTTTTAATTACATTTTTTCTCTACTTTTTCTTTACCTCATTGATCACTTTTATCTTTTTTTCTGTTTCTCATAAAAAGAGGTTGAAAAATCCTCTTTGGTCTTTCTCGAATCGGGTTTACATTTCATTCATTGTTGTTTCTCTCCTCCCTCTTCTCCTGTTTTCAGTTTTAACCCGAAGCTTTTTCTCGCAAATTTTTACTCAACAATTGACTGAGGAAGCAGAAGTCCAGGCTCAATTTGCCCACAGCATTATGGAAGATTTTATATTCTTTCAGCAAGAAGAAGAACTTAACCTGTCTATACCCCCCGATGAAATGGTGATATGGATAAGCTCTACTATTTCCAATGATGTAAATCTCTATGTCAACGGGAAGTTAGTTTCTTCAAGTCACAGGGAATTTTTTGATTATGGGATCCTTCCTGAACTCATTAATGGAGATATCTATTACAAGGCCCAATATCAAAATAATCCATTTTACACCCAAACTCAAAAAATAGGTGAATATTCTTTCCATACTTTGACTATTCCCTATGGACATCAAAACTCTTTTTTCCTGATTTCTCTTCCTTTCCCCCTTGAACAAGAAGAAATCTCAGCATTTTCTTATGAGCTGTTCGAATTTCTGGTTTTCATCTCATTCTTCTTTACAGCTTCTGTACTGGTGCTGGCCAGGGGAATAGGAGGCATGATTTTAAATCCGATTCAAAAGCTCCTCTCCGGAACTAAAGAAGTCAGTTTGGGAAATCTTGAAGTGTCCATTCCTTATAAAAAACAAGATGAAATGAAAACACTGATCGAAGGCTTCAATACAATGGTCATAAGTCTCAGAAAACACCAGCAAGAACTTGCGGACATCAGTAAAAAAATTGCCTGGGCTGAAATGGCTCGAAAAGTGGCTCATGAAATTAAAAATCCTCTCACTCCCATACAGCTCTCCGCGGAACATCTTATGAGAGTCTATGAAGACAGGAGAGAAGATTTTGAAAAAGTGCTGAAAGAATCCACATCCTATATAGTCAATGAAGTGGAGAACTTAAGAAGAATAGCCCAGGACTTTTTAGAAACACCCAAAAAAGCTTCCCTACAAAAAGAAACCTTAAATCTCAAAGAAATCATTAAAGAGACCACAAAACCTTATAAAAGTATCTTATCAGAAAGAATTAAATTCGAAGAGATCTTTGATAAACAGGACCTGTTCTTTTCTGGAGACAAAGCAAAAATAAAAACGGTTTTTAGAAATATCCTGACCAACGCCATAGAATCAATAAAGGATAGTGGAGTCATCGAGATTAAAGCCTCTTCGACAAATAGTGAAATAAAAGTTGAAATAAAAGATACAGGAATGGGAGTTGAAAAACAAATGTTGAATACGATTTTTGAATCCTATTTTTCAACCAAAAAAGGAGGAACAGGATTAGGATTGCCTATAGCGAAAAAAATACTTGAAGATCATGGAGGAACTATCAGCGCTACTTTGAATAAACCAAAGGGATTGATTATATCCATGACTCTGGAAAAAGTAAAATCATAAAATGATCCTCATCATTTTATGATGGATCATTCAGATTAAATAAGTAAACAAAGCCGCTATTCTTTATCTTCTTTCAATTCAATGAGCACACCATTTAAATGACTTGGGTGAATGAAAATGATGCGGCTTCCTCCAGCCCCAGACACCGCATCTGCCTGAACAAATCGAATCCCTTTTTTCTTAAGTTCCTTAACTTTTTGGTCTAAATTATCTGTTTTGAAACAAATATGATGAATTCCTTCTCCATTATTTTCTATAAACTTTTTAATAGTGGAATTCTCTCCCACAGCTTCCAGAAGTTCAATCAAAGGCTCCTTATCGAATCCCAAAGTTGCCACTCTGACTCCTCTCTCTTTGATCTCTTCAATCTCTTCATTTTTCAGACTGAAATACTTTTTCCATTGGTTAAGGCTTTTTTTAAGGTCATTGACGGCAATGCCAATATGATGTATTTTCTCTGTCATTGAAGAATCCTTAAGATTTCGGATCAAATCTTCTGATAAAGTATAGGGATCCATTTCCCTTTTATAAATCTGATTGACATAATCATTGAATTCAGATTCCTTTATATTTTGGTTGATCAACTGATCAATCTTTTCACGGATAATATCTCTGAGCATCCATAAGATCAACCTCTTTTTTCTTGCTATCTTCAACTCCTCTTTCTGATTAACAGCAAAACTCTCTATTTGCTTGACCAATGAATCAACATTCTGACCCGTTGTGGCCACAGTCTTAATTATAGGAGGAATTCCCTCCTTATTTAATCCCAAATCAAGCATAGCTTTTAACTGACGCTCAACTTTCTCTGTTTCTGGAGAATCTGCCTTATTTAAAACAAATATATCTGCGATCTCCATGATCCCTGCTTTAAAAGCCTGGATTTCATCCCCTGTCCCAGGTGTTAGAATAACCAGTATCATATCAGCAAGTTTAACCACTTCCACTTCATCCTGCCCTACTCCGACTGTTTCGACAAGGATAAGATCCTTTCCCCCAGCCTCAAGAACCGTAATCGCCTCGCTTGAGGCTTTGGAAAGCCCTCCCAGATGCCCTCGGGTTGCCATGCTTCTTATAAAAACATCTTTGTCCATACTGTGACGCATCATACGAATTCTGTCACCGAGTATGGCTCCACCACTAAATGGACTCGTGGGATCAACAGCAATGATGCCAACTTTTTTTTGTTTATGCTTGAAAATATTCACGAGCTGATCGACCAAAGTGCTTTTCCCAGAACCAGGTGCTCCTGTGATCCCAATGACGAGAGATCTCCCAGAATAATGAAAAATTCTCTTGAGAATCTTCTGAGCATAATCATCTCTATCTTCGATCATAGAAATAGCTCTAGCCATAGCTTTTGGGTTTCCCTTTAAAATTCCTTTTACAATATCCATTTTTCTATTAATTTTTCATTATAACAAAACCAATAAACCTGGACAATTCATAAAAAAATGGCGATTCAAATAAAAAAGGCTCACAAGAAAGATATTCCGTTCATTGTTCTTGAAAAAATTATGCAGATCGCTGAAAATGAAATAATCATGGATAGTTCGCCATTTTTTTATGAAGTGTCCAGGTAAACAGCCAAAAGTAAAGAGTGACAAAAAATCATTAATCAACGATTTATTTGACATGTCTGCTGAAATCATCTAAATTTTAAGTCATCATGTCCGGATTATTCAGAATCATTATTTATGCTTTGATTGCCTATGTCATTTATCTTGTCATTAAATCCTATCAATCATTGAAAAAATCAAAGAAGGCTTCTCAGAAGCCGAATTCAAAACCAGGGATTATGGTCAAAGATGAAGTCTGCAACACCTATCTTCCTAAAGAAGAGGCCATTAAAGAAATATATAAAGGAAAAGAATACTACTTTTGTTCCAATGAATGCCGTCAAAAATTTCTCGATTCTAAAAAGAAAAAACAAAGCCGTTAGGGGGCTAAACTCCAAGAATCTATGGTCATTGTATCTTCTAGATTGAACTGCTGATGCTCATAGGAAGCCGGAACAATATAGGAATCCCCTTCCTCCAGTATGATTTCCTCTTTCTTTCCTCTGTTATCTATAGTGACTCTCTGCTTTCCTTTGATAATGACTGTAATTTGTTCATAGGAATGCTTATGAGGTGGAACTTGAGAGCCTTTTTTATAATCGAATCTTGCCATAAGAACATCTTTCCCGCAACCCAGGGTCGTACGCACCACTCCTTCAAAAACCTCAACTGAGGGATGATCCTTTTTTGCGTGTTTAAACATGTCTTATTCCCCTTTTCTTATTGCTTACACTGCTTTTGAATAATATAAAACTACCAAGTGATATGAAAACCACTATATTCTCCTTTATATTCTTCCCAATTTAAAACTAAATCATCGACCTGTGCCCTTTGAGGACCCTCCCTGAGTTTTCCAATCAATTGATTTATTTTGTCCTTTTCCCCTTCCACTAAAACTTCAACTCGCCCATCAAACAAATTCTTAACCCATCCTGTCAATCCCAAAGAGGACGCCCATCTTTGGGTAAAATCACGGAAAAGGACCCCTTGCACCTGTCCAGAAACGAATATCTTTGCTCTTTCCATCATCTTTGTTTGAATTATACAAAAATAATTCTCAACGGTAAAGCGAATCCTTCCCTAATGAATTCTTTTTCATTAAAAAAAGATCAGGATATATTTCAAGAATGAACGAGTGTGTTTATTCAGAATTGTCATTTCCTATAGAAACAAACACTTTATCAGCTTTTCTGACAATCTCTTCTGAAAATTCAACTCTTTGTTTAGATGCCGCTTCCAGATTTATGTAAAGCTTGGCCTTTTCCATATACTGGAAAGGAATCTCACCGGGACTTTTCCCATTTTTTATCTCTACCACTATCTTACCGGATTTATAGCCCATATCAATAAAATCCCATCCCACAGCAGCACAGGCTCCCAGCCTAGCGGAAAGTGGGAAACCTCCAAACAATGGAATCTCATTGTCGAGAGCAATCTGAGCAACAGCCTCAAAAGAATCATTAATCGTATTATCAGATATCTGATAAATGGCCTTCACTCCCTTACTGATTAAAAGTTGAGAGGAAAGCAGAACTTCACTTGAATTGACGATAGGAACAGACTCCATTTCCAGACCTAACTCAGCAGCAACCTCCCGCATTATCTCAAGATAATATTCAGAATTTAACTCTGAAGGGGTCCAAAGTGTCCCTATCTTTGATATCTCGGGCAGAACCTCTTTTAAAAAATACAATCCTTCTCTTATTGGTCCTCTGGAAGAAACACCTGTAACATGGCTGAGATGTTCATCAGAAGAATAACCTGCTCCCGCCCTATAGGGATTCGCAACGGATATAAAAACAATAGGGATATCATGGGTGGCATTGAGGGCAGCCTGAAGGCAGGCCGTGGAGACAGCCGCAATCAAATCAACCCTTGATTTGACAAAACCTTCAGCAATTTTTTGCGCCTCAGAAATATCCCCCTTCGCATTCTCTTTTATAAGAATGATATTTTCCCCATGAACCATTCCATTATCTTGGAGAGCTTTAATAAAGCCCTCCACAGCATCGTTCAAATGAGGAGCGCTATTTACCTGAAAAATTCCTATGGTATAAAGACTTTCATTATTATGATTATTCCCACATCCAAAGAGAATGAAGGACATCATGAAAAGTAAATAGTGAGCTTTTTTCATATCGATCGGCAACACTAACGATAGTACTGAATGAAACTCATCCCGTCAACAAAAATAAATAGGTTAGACACTCAAAAAACAGCTCAACCAACAGGAGATCAAGGCCTGGAACACTCTCAATCCTGACCTCATGAATTCTCACCAATAAATCGGGATATAAAAACCAGAAGCTGTTTAAAGTGAGCCGGGTTGGAATAGGTATGGTCACATCCCTCAATGATTTCCAGTCGGCAATTCTGGATAAGACCTGCAAGCCTCTGACTCTGCTCCACAGGTACAATTTTATCCGCTCGCCCATGCACAATCAAGGTGGGAACTGTGATGCCTCGGGCTGATTCATAAGCATTGATCTTCACGGCATCCTCAAAAAAAGCATAACTCAATAGACGCCTTTCATGATTCACACTTTCAATTTCTATAACTCCTTTTTTCTTCCAATCCTGAATCTCATCCTCACCTTTTTTAGTGAGAGGAACCTTTTTATAATCGGATACCGGGGACTTGAGGGCTAGAATATAGGGATTAGATTGAGCGGCGGCAAGGATGCTGACCATACCCCCAAAACTTGAACCCATGAGACCGATCTTTCTGTAGCCCAACCCCTTAAGAAATTTAAAAGCGGCTAGGACATCATCCACCGCTCTGGAAGTGGTGATATTTTCAAAAAAACCTTCACTTTCTCCATGACCGTAAAAATCAAACCGAAAAGTAGAGATTTCTTTTTTATTCAGAATCTCTTCCAGACTCACATAGGTCTTCCCGCCTTTACCTGTAGAAAAACCGTGAGCGAGGATGATCACAGGTCTCTTTTTATCTTCACTGGAATCAGACAAAATTCCACAGAGTTTAATCTGCCTTCTATTTTTAAAAAAAAGTTTTTCTCTCATGATAAAATAAATATTCAATCATCCGTAACTTCCACTCGACCTTTTCATAAAAAATGGAGATGTTTTTATTATTGTTTCATTTTCAACGATAGGCATGATTTTTTCACCTATGTTCTGATCACTTTTTCAGTCTCTAGAGCTATCTTTTTCTCCTCATTGGTGGGAACAACCAGAATTTTTATTTTTGAATCTTCCTTGTTGATCTCCCTTATCTTATCTGATCTTTTATTATTCCTTTCCGAGTCAAGCTTAATCTCCAATTCTTCCAAACCTCCACAGCACATATGACGTACTTTAGGTGAATTCTCACCGATTCCCGCTGTAAATATCAGAGCGTCCAAACGGCCTAACTCCGCATAATAGGCTCCAATGTATTTCCTTATCCGGTGACAATAAACATCCAAAGCTGTCTCCGCTCTTTCATCACCAGAAAAGGCTCTCTGTTCAATCTCTCTCATATCATTGATGCCACAGAGCCCTTTTAAACCACTTTTTTTATTTAATAGATTATCAATATCATCAATGGACATACCCAGATTTCTGGACAGAAAAAAAGGGAGAGCCGGGTCAATATCTCCAGATCGAGTGCCCATGACGAGTCCCTCCAGAGGTGTCATCCCCATGGTGGTATCCACACATTTTCCTTTTTGAATCGCTGCCATACTGGCTCCATTCCCTAAATGGAGAGTAATCAAATTTAATTCACTCAGGGCCCGGTTTAAATAAACCGAACCCTCTTGGGCTACATAATCATGAGAGGTGCCGTGAAAACCGTATCGTCGAACTTTATGCCTTTCATATAGCTCATAAGGAACGGCATAAAGATAAGCCTTTTGGGGTATGGACTGATGGAATGCTGTATCAAACACAGCTACCTGCGGGGCATTTGGAAATAAAGAACGAGCCACTTTGATTCCTATAAGATTCGGAGGATTGTGTAGTGGTGCCAGAGGTATGTTTTCTTCTATGGCAGAAATCACATCACTCGTGATAACTGTTGATGATTTAAAAAATTCTCCTCCATGAACAACCCGGTGCCCCACCGCATCAATCTCAGATTTATCTTTAATGACTCCCCATTCAGGATGGATAAGAAGGCTAACGATTCTTTCCATCCCTTGTTCATGACTGAGGATCCTCTCCTTTTCAACCTTTTCTTGTCTATCTCCATCTTTATCCAACAATTCGTGAGTCAGAATGCTGATCTCTTCCCCTATTTTTTCAGCTAAACCGGTGACAAGTGCTTTTTTCTGATCCATGTCAAACAATTGATATTTAATAGAAGAACTCCCCGTATTGATCACGAGTATTTTCATTTTTATCCTTTCTTGAGATATGTTTTTAGAGTTTTTTCTCTTCAGCCTGTGCCTGGATAGCTGTTATGGCTACAGTATTGACAATATCAGTCACCGTGCAACCTCGACTCAAGTCATTAACAGGCTTATTGAGTCCTTGAATGACGGGACCTATGGCCACAGCTCCAGCTGATCTTTGTACAGCCTTATAAGTGTTATTTCCTGTATTGAGATCCGGGAAAATAAACACAGTGGCTTTTCCGGCTACTTCACTTTCTGGAAGCTTTTTTTGTGCGACTTCAGGGTCAATCGCCGCATCATATTGTATCGGACCCTCTATTTTAAACTCCATCGAATTCTTTCTTGCCAGCTCCCTGGCTTTTTTGGTGGCCTCTTTGACTTTTTCTACCTCTTCTCCAACTCCTGAATCCCCCGTGGAATAAGAAAGCATAGCCACAATAGGCTGAATATCAAAAATCATGGCTGTTTGAGCAGAGGCGACTGCAATCTCAGCGAGTTGATCTGCATTCGGTTCAGGATTCACCGCACAATCTCCGTAGACCAATACTCTATCAGGTAGGCACATAAAGAATACGCTAGATATTATAGAAAAACCCTCTTTTGTTTTAATAAATTCAAAAGCGGGGCGAAGAGTGTTTCTGGTTGTATGGGCTGCCCCACTGACCATACCGTCCGCATCTCCTTTGTAAACCATCATAGTTCCAAAATAACTGAGTTCACTCATGTTATCCCGTGCATTATCCATTCCAATGCCTTTATGCTTCCTCAGTTCATAGTACGTTTTCGTATAGTCTTCTAATTTTTTATTATCTGGAACATTCAGGATATGGACTTTATCAAGATGCAGCCCTAACTTGGCTACCTTATCACGCATCAATTTCTCATTTCCCAGCAAAGTCAGATCAACAACATCTCTTCGAGTTAAAATCTCTGCCGCCTGTAAAATCCTTTCATCCTCTCCTTCAGGTAAAACAATATGCATTTTTTGACTCTGGGCTCTCCTGATAAGCCCGTATTCAAACATCTTAGGAGTTACTAAAGACACCTTGGTCTTAATGACTTTTTCCCTTAAGTCCGAAAGGTTCACGTTTTTCTCAAAGGCTTCAAGCGCCTGCGCAACTTTTATGGTATCCTCCGGATCAATGACGGCATGGATACTATCAGCCTTACGGGCAGCCTCAAAAGTATTTTCTTTGACACTCAAAATGGGGATTTTTTCTTCATACCCTTCAATCAATTTTAAAATGGGTTCCTGCGGAATCATTCCTCCGGTCAGAATAATGCCGGCTATGCTGGGCATATATAAAGAGGAAAGAGCCGAGAGGCATCCCACAATGACATCAGCCCTATCTCCAGGAGTGATAACCATTTGTCCATTAGAAATTCTGGTTAAAACATTCCACAACTGCATGGCCCCTACTCCAAATCCTTCCACATGACGGTTCAGCTCCACCTGTCCGGAAACAACTCTTGCTTTTAATGCTTGGGCCACTTCCCCAACCGTGGGGAACTGGAGAGACTTGACATTAGGTATGCTGAATACTAGGTGGTCTTTCACAAGAGGGTCATCCCTCAATCTCGCCACAATCTCTTCACCTCTTTCAGCTCTGTTAACTATAATAGCCAAGATTTTGCAATGCTTTTCATTAAGGGATTCTAAAGACGTCTCCACAGACCTGATCACATCATCTTCGGTTCGATTATAGGCATTGGCTGATAAGACTACAGGGCATCCCAGATTGTTCGCAATATCTGCATTAATGTCAAATTCAAAGGCTGATGTAGATCCCTCGAAATCAGTCCCCTCGCATAAAACAAAATCATAGTTGTCTTCTAAATATTTGTATTTTTCAACAATCTTTTCAATCAACTCATCATATTTCCCTCGAGAAAGCATCTCATTGGCTTCATCGGTGGAAAAGCCATACATCTTCTCATAAGGAATATCAAGATTATAATAACCTGAAATCAAATGGATATCCTTATCCTTAGCTTTCTTGTCTGAATCCACATAAATAAGAGGCCTGAAAAAGGCAACTTTGTCCACATTCCTTATGAGCATCTCTGTCAATCCAAGCGAAATAATCGATTTTCCACTCTTCCTTTCTGTTGAAGTCACATACAGACTGTCTGCCATTTCAACATCTCCTCAAAATTAAATCTAACAACCTTGCTATCTTTACTTGCCTTACCCAAATTTCATTATAGATTTTATCTAACTCCCCCTCTCTATAAAAATCATAGAAATTATTTATACCATAAACCAGCCCTATTTTCAATTTGAAAAACTGAAAAGAGCAAAACAAAAAAAATAGAATCATGACCGGTTTTTCTGGTATTATGGAGAGGGATGGCTCAATATCATGTTGGTACGGCCGGATGGAGTTATAAAGACTGGGAGAAGACCGTCTATCCTATAAAAAAGCCCCCTGGTTTTCATGAATTGAGATATCTTTCTCAGTATATTGATTTTATGGAAATCAACAGCACTTTTTATCGAATGCCGGTATTCAACTTTTCTTTATCGTGGGTTAAAAAAGTGCAGCAGAATCCAAACTTTTTGTTTTCCATCAAGCTCCACCAGGACTTCACCCATCAAGGAAAAAATCCATCCCAAAAACAGGCCGATGAGTTCAAATTTGGCATTGAGGCAATTACAGCCAGCAATCGTCTGGGTGCTGTCCTCATCCAATTCCCCTGGTCTTTTTACCGTTCGACAAAAACTATTCATTATTTGGAACAACTCTTCAAGATGTTTCCTGGTCTGCCGCTTGCTCTAGAAGTAAGGCACAGCTCATGGGATCACCCTGAATTTTTGAAATTTCTATCTGAATATAAAGTGGCTTTCTGCAATATCGACCAACCTGTGTTTCGATCATCTATCAAACCCACAATTTACAGCACAAATCCTGATTTCAGCTATGTTAGACTCCACGGCAGAAACTATAAAAACTGGTTTAAAAAAAATGCAGGTAGGGACGAGCGCTACGATTATCTATATTCTCATGAAGAGCTTTCAGAATGGGTAACCCGCATAAAAAATCTAGCGGGTAAATCCAAAAAAACATTTGTCGTGACCAACAATCATTATCGAGGGCAAGCTCTCACCAATGCCTTACAGATAAAAAACAAGCTGACCAATAAAAAACTGGATGTCCCCAAACAACTGATCGAAAACTTTCCAGAACTCAAAGAAATCATCCAAAGCATATCCAAGGATCAGATCAATCTGTTTGATGAAAAATAGCCGAGAATCAATTAAATCACCTCCTAAATCACCCCAAAGGGTGATTGACCGTTTCCCTTATAGGATTTAATTTATAAACACTGATCAATAAAGTGTTGGTTAATGGGATGCAGAAAAAAATTTTAATCATTGATTATAACCAGTTATCTTTATCTTCCCTGCAGAACCTTCTTGAAGAGCAAGGATACCAAGTGATAACAGCCAAAGACGGCCAAGAAGGAAAGTCCAAGTTTTATGAGGAGAATCCCGATCTTGTCATTATTGAGCCTTTCCTTCCCAAACTCCATGGATTCGATCTTATTGAAGAAATCTCCCAGTCATTTAAAAAACAGATGAATCTTCTTATTATGACTGATTTTTACTCAGAGGCTGCCTGCCAAAATTATATTCTTAAATATTTCAAAAATTCAGCCTTCGAGACTAAACCCTATAGAGAAGAACAGTTGAAATCAAAAGTATCAGAATTATTGAATCAGAGTTCTAAACCCTCACTTAAGGACAACCAGGTCCAAAACAGTCTTTCGGAGAAGAAAGAAAGTGAGAAAAAAAGAGCAAGTCTCCCCTATCAAGGAACCCAAATGAAGATAAATAGAGAGGAAGAAATTGACAGTTTATATGAGGAATATTTAGCTAAAAAGAGAGAAAAAATTAAGCAGGCTCACTTCATAGATGAGAAAAACCAGGAACAGGAAATAGATGAAATGCTCAAAAACAAACTGGCTGAATTCTCTCACCCAGTAAAAAAACAAGAAACTGCGGTTACGCCGTCTTCTGAGAAAGAAGAAAAGGTCCAGGAAATCCAAGAAAGAGTAGAAAAAAACAAAGATTCTGAAAGAGAAGAGTGGGATCAAAAGGATAAAGAACCAAAAGAAAAGCCGAATGGAGAAGATATTCTGATTGAGAATGAGCCTGCTCCTCCCAAAGATATCCATAAACAAAGTGAAGATGAGAAGGCTCATTTGTTTAAGGGATACTCTGTTAAAGAAAATAAAAAAAGGATTCCTAAATGGATCATGTTTTCTTCTGGCTTAGCTGTTTTATTATTGGTTTCCTTTTTAATTTTTTCCGTCTCTAAAAATAGCCAGAAAAAACAAAAGGTTTCTCAACAATTCGATCATCAGCCTGTTTCGGCAGAAAAAGTTAGCTCAAGTTTTGAGCAAACTCCCCCTGTTATTTCATCCAAAACAATATCGGAAGAGCTTTCCGATGACCCCCATAATTCAACACAAGAAATCAAAAATAAAGCTCAATTGACTGAACAGGAAGAGTCCTCTTCTTCCCCGGAATCCTCTTCATCAAGGGAAGAAAATCAAAGGTTGGCTGAAGCTCCTCCCGATTTTTCAAATGAAATTCAGGAAAATCTAGAAGAGAGCATCATTCCTTTGCCCCTTCCAAAATTTAAACAAAATCCCCAGCCTGCGAACGAAGAATCCACAAATAAGATTTTATCAGAATCCCCTCTTAAAAAAGACGAGCTAAAAACAACAAACCCGGAATCCGAGTCAATGACAGAATCGATACCTAAAAAAAAGATAAAAACAGGGGACACCATTCCTCTGAACGAAGTGGATAGTCCGCCAGCGTTGATTAAAAGATTTAAACCCAATTATACACCTGTAGCTAAAAACTTCAAGGTGAGTGGAAAAGTGGTTTTAATCATTTTGATTTCTGAATCGGGGGATGTAATAGAGACTAAAATACTACATGGAATCAAAAATTCATATGGTCTTAACGAAGAGGCAGAAAAAAGCGTAAAGAGGTGGAAATACAAGCCGGCTGTCAAGGACGGAGTAAGAGTCAAAGTCTGGAAAACAGTAGCCATTGTATTCGCTGAGAAATAGAAGGAGCCTGGATTATTCACGAATCAAGATCACGGCAGAATAATCTGTCACCATAAAAAAATTAATGATTCAACGAGAGGAAAACGCAGCTGAAAATCTTAGCCCGTCCATTTTCATCCCTTCGGACGCTCCCCTGAAGCCGGCATGCTGGAGGCAAACCAAAACACAGACATTTCTCTTCTCCCACGCCTTCAATCACTCCTGTTTCGTCTGAAAAAAGAAAAAAGTACTTGGGCCCCTCCTTGACCCTTTTACTTCGGACATCCATCACCCGGACTAAAAGTTCCACAATGTGGCCAATCCTTTTATCGAGGTCTTTGATCCGCAACCCAGGCCTTTGTCCATTAAAAAGATTCAAAGATTCCCCTTTTGGATCAAAGCTTAAACAATTGACCATCATCCTCTGCTTTTGAGCCTCTTCCATGTCGCCGATTTTGTCTATTCCTTTGGCTCCTTGATAATAGTTCAGAATCTGCTCTGTCCTTCGAGGCTCTAAAGAATTCAAAGCTCCTGCCTGAATCAAAGAGAAAAGCTCTGCCTTGGTCACAGCAACTCTGGTAAGAAAATCTTCAAGAGAACAATAAGGACCTTGGCTGCGCTCCTCTATTATTTTCTTAGCTGTTTTGGTCTTAAGACGTTTCACTGACAGCAGCCCCACTCTAATACATGAATCCTCCACTGTGAAACGAAAATCGCTTTGGGCTACATCCGGAGGCAGAACCTCTATTCCCATCCTTACGGCCTCTTCAATATAAACAGGGAGGCTGTAGTAACCCCCACCAGCATTTAATACAGCCGTGAGGTACAGCAGAGGATGATGTGCCTTTAAGTAAACAGATTGATAAGCCATACAGGCATAAGAAGCACTGTGAGCTTTATTAAAAGAATACAAAGAAAATTTTTCCATGTGGCTCCATATCTTTTCTATTTCAGCGACTGTATATCCCCTTCTTCGGGCTCCATGGAAAAATTTGGCTTTTAAGGAAGGATCCACAGTCCCCTTCTTTAGTCCCCTGCGTATCGTATCCCCCTGTTCAGAATTCATGCCAGACACTCTCTCTGCAATCTGCATAACCTGCTCCTCGTAAAGAAGCAGGCCCTGAGTCTCAGGAATAATGCGGGCCAGAAACAGCTCACTGCTGAACCGCCTGCCCTGGCGGGCTTTTAACACCGCCTGCTTGGCTCCACTCTGAGTGGGCCCCGGCCGGATCAAAGCCAGAGCCTGGGTCAGATCATGAATATTATCTGGTTTCATGCGGGAAAGCAGATGCATCATAGCCGGACTTTCTACCTGGAAACACCCTATGGTCCCTGCTCGGGAGAGAAGAAAAAAGCTCTTTTTATCATTCCAGGGTATACTTTTTATGTTCAGCCTTTTCTTCGCTTCTGAAATAGCAGCCAATCCGCGGACAGAAAGAAGATCTAGTTTAATGAGCTTTAAATCTTCCACGGCGTCGCGGTCCAGGTGACACATCGTAAACCCCTTTGCTGATTTCTCCAGGGGAAGATATCTTTGGACCGGTGCGGGCGTCAAAATAACACCTCCCACATGCAGAGAATTATCAGCATAGACCGAAGCCAACTCCGAGGCAGATCTCCAAATCTCCTGACAGCCAGGCGGAGGCTGGCGCTGGTTCAGATAATCAGGCTCCGTGAAGTGAGGGACTCTCTTACTCAGCTCCCTCGACTCTCCTGGAGGGAACCCAAAAGCCCGGGCGGTCTCATAAACCGCAGACCGGGCCCGGTAGTTTTTAAGGCTGCACACAAAAGCTGCCCCTGTTTTTCCTTTTCCATAATTTCCAATAACATACTCCAGAACCTGGTCTCTATACCTTGAGTCGAAATCCAGATCAAAATCTGGAGGATTTTTTCGGCCTTGGTTTAAAAATCGAGCGAAATAAAGGTCAAAATCAACCGGATTGACATGGGAGATGCCCAGAAGATAGGCCAAAAAAGAAGAAGCCCCCGAACCTTTGAGATTATAAAGGATCTCCTTTTGGCGGGCAAATCTCACGACATCATGAACCACCTGGAAATAAGGGCCAAATCCCGATTTCTCGACCACTTCTAGTTCCATCCGTGCCCGCTGTCTTTCCTTCCAGCTTAAAGACTTCATCTGCTGCATTTTTCTCATAATAAGATCCCTGAAAGGCTCAGAAAAGAGGCCGTTGGGAAGCCCGGGAATCATATCTTCCAGATAGAAACGGCACTTTTCCGCAACCTCAAACGTTCTCCTGAAGACGCCCCCGATTTCTCTTCCAAATTTTTCCTGAGCCAGCTCCTGCTGATAGGGCCCAAAAAATTTTATGGCTTCCTTCCATTTCGCCCATTCCAGAGGAAAAGGCAATTTTTTATGGATAGAATGAATTAAAATAAGCCGCTTTGCGCTTTTAATAAACTTCAGAGGATTCGCCCATACCACAGGCAGAGAATATTTTCCAGCCCATTGCATCACCCTCTTCAAATTTCTAAAATTCGCCCCCAGATAGAAATCCGAACCCGCCACAGCTTTAAGTCCCTCTGGAAAATTGCTTTCCCCAACCCGTGGAATATAGACCAACACAAGGCCCTGGGCCTGCTTTATTTTCCTGTTGTTAAAAATTTCCATCAGACTCCAGTATCCAACCCGGTTTTTGATCACAAACAGCAGCTTTCTCTTCTGAATAGTCAACTCACAGCCAAACAAAGGAATGACCCCTTTCCTGCCCGCGGCTTGCTTCCAGCGCCCCCAACCGTAGAAAACTTCTATGTCTGAAAGACACGCCGCAGGAAGGCCTCTACTCTTTGCCCAGGAGGCCAGCTCACTCAGAAGCACTCCTCCTTTCCCCTTACTGTAGACCGAATGAACCCGCAGAGGAACAAACATTTCGCTCCTGTCAACCTCCAAAAAATATGATGGACCCCATAAAAAAAGCCAAAAATTAAGGGCTACTTAGTAAGCGAAGCCGTCTTCAATACAAAGCCATGCTCCTTTGTGAAGCGGTAAATGCCTTCCAACATTCCTTCCCTGGCCGTAAGCACTGCACCAAATCCATATTTCTCTCTGATCTCAGAAACAGCTGAGATCAGACGTTCTTTCTGGGAAGAACAAGATTCAAATAGAGAAAGAGTCCGGCCTCTGACCAGATCAGAGGCGTTGACCCCCACCAAACGTAGGGATAAACGGGTCCCCTGGAAGAGTTCTAAGAACAGCTCCCGGGCGATCCTATAAATATCATCCATCCTCTGGGCTGGATTCGCCAGAAGCCTCCTGCGGGCTTCGGTCTGGAAGTCAGCCCACCTGACTTTGACCTCTATGATATGGCTGAAAAGCCCGTCTTTTCTCAGGGCTAAACTCAATCGGTCACAGAGATAAGCCAGGTGAGCCAGAAGAAGCCGTTTCTCCCAGATATCTTTAAGAAAAGTAGTCTCACGGGAAATGGATTTCTGTCTACCGGATGATTCCAGAGGACGGGTGTCAATACCATGAGATTGAAGCCGAATCTCTTCTCCCTTTAGACCAAAAAGTGCTTTTAGAGTAGCCCGAGGCAGCCCCCAAAGGTCCTTGATTTTACGTATATTCAGCATATGAAGGATAGACTGGGCTTTAGGACCGATCCCGGGAAGATCTTCTATCGAAAGCTCGTTCAGGAAAGATTCTTCACAGCCTGGTTTTACCTCCACTAATCCTCCAGGTTTGGCCCTCTTTGTTGCCAGTCTAGCTATGATTTTATTAGGACCCACACCTACAGATACAGAAAGTTTCAATTCTTTTTCCACAGTCTGCTTTATCCGGCGGCTGGCTTCTGAAAAGGAAGGATAAAGAGATCTGCATCGGCTGAGGTCCAGATAAGCCTCATCCAGGGAAGCCCTCTCTATATCCGGGGTATAGCGGGAAAGGATCCCATGAAAACTCTTGGAAAAGGCTGTGTAAATGCGGTGATCCCCTCTGATGAATACGCCGTGAGGACACAACTGATAGGCCTTCTGCAGCGGCATTCCCGAATGCACCCCGTACTTCCTGGCTTCATAACAAGCTGTGGAGGCCACTCCTCTTTCATGAGGGAGTCCGCCCACAATGACAGGTTTTCCCTCCAGGGAGGGATCCAGAAGCTTTTCCACGGACGCAAAAAAAGCATCCATATCAACATGGACAATACATCTCCTTCCCAATTTTATGACTCCTTATTTTTAAATTCGGAAAGCGGGGTTGAGTGGGTTCAGTACTTGCGCAGGACTCCGATCACCCGTCCGAGGATTCTCAACTCTGAGACCTGTATAGGCTTGAATTCAGGGTTCTCAGGGACCAAAAAAACATTCCCGTTCCCCAGCTTTAACCTCTTTAGAGTCATGGAGCCGTCATCCAAAATCGCTACCACCATCTCTCCTGAATTGGCTGTATGGGTCCGCTCCAAAAGCACCCGGTCGCCGTCGTCTATAAAAGCATCCACCATGCTCTTGCCCTCGACCTGAACACAGAAAACATTTCCCTTCTTGCGCCCCAGCATCCACTCTGGGATATCCACCGTATCCTCGCTGGTGTCAAAAACTTCTTTGGGGTATCCAGCAGGAACGAGTCCGGCCAAAGGCACTTGAACGTGGGTTCCTAAAGAAGGCCTCCCCGCCAGTTTGATCTCTCCTTTTTCCTTTTGCAAATAACCTTTCTTCTCTATGCTGGAAAGATGCTTGAACACAGCTGAGGGACTGGCGATATCGAGCATTTTGGCTAACTGCCGTATGGTGGGGGAGTACCCATGCTTTTGGATGAAAAATCCCACCGCTTCCCAAACCTTTTTTTGTCTTTTGGTCAATTCCGGCTTTATTTTGTTCACCAATTTGTTCACCTATATCAATATAGGCCTGAACAAAATATTTGTCAAGAAAAAAATTAAATTGAAAATCAGGTGTGGCTGAAGCGGCTATGAAGAAAATATCGTGAATGGTAATTGGTCATTTGTACTAGATAGACCCTATCGTTGATGACCAGCCGAGATTTCGATGCTCAAAAGCATCTCTTATCCCTTTTAATGACTGTCTTTGTACTTCTTTAGCAATTCGAGGACACTGTCAATATCATACTCGGTGTGATTTCCGTTTATCTGAAAACGTATCTCCTGATCACCGCGCGGCACAACCGGGAAGTTCAGCCCAGTTGACAATACACCATTATCTTTAAGGTAATTCACTATTTCGGTTGTCTTTTCCGTATCTCTTACCATCAGTGGAACAATGGGATGATCGCTCTTGATAAGTTCAAACCCAAGGTCCTCTAACCCGTGCTCAAACCTCTTGGTCAACCTTCTCACGTATCCCAGCCGTTCAAGTCCCTTTTCACTATCCAGAAACTCAATCGATTTTAAACAGGCGGCTGCTTCTCCGACTGTTATCGGATTTGAATAGATATAGGTTACGGCCTTCTCCCTTAAGAAACGTGTAACGGCTTCACTTGATACTATATATCCTCCGTTTACTCCAAATGCCTTCCCCAATGTACCGATTAGAACATCAACGCTGTCCGCGTTGGTATACTCTTCGACTCCACGTCCTGTTTTGCCGATAGCACCGATACCGTGGGAATCATCCACCATTACCATAATATTCTCAGGGAATTCGGCATCATATTTCTTGGAGAGCTTTGAGACAACATCAAGAGGCGCGTTATCCCCCCTCATGCTAAATATTCCGTCTGTCACAATAAGCACCCTTTTACATTGGCCAACGGATTCTTTTATTTTTTCCTCAAGCTCCTCCATATTATTGTGCCTATAGATCTTCTTGTCTTTTGGCCTTGAGAGCCGAATCGCGTTAATAATACAGTTGTGGTTTAATTCATCACTTATAATTATTGTTTCCTTTGAAGTAAGGGCAGCAAAGACACCTATCATAGTGGTATAGGCAGCACTGTAAATCATAGCATCTTCACGATTATGAAATTCCGCCAGTTTCTTCTCGAGATCCCTGTGCGCCTTGAAAGTACCATTTATAAAACGAACAGCACCCGGGCCGACACCGAATTCCTTTGAGGCCTCTTCCTCTGCCTTGATGATATCCTCTTGAAGCGAAAGACCCAGATATGAATTTGAGTTCATCCGGAGAAACTCCTTATCCCCCTCACCCTTCAAAAAGTATCTGGGGCCTTTTTTACCTTCTGGCTTTTTAACACCAACAATAATATCCTCTTTACCCTTGGCCGTCCCCTTAGAAGCCAGTTCATTTACTTCATTAGCCAATACATTATTCAACCTATCCAATCCCATAATTTCCTCCTGTTTAATCAGTTACCTAGTTTAACTCTTAGTTTTTCAACCATATCCTTAGACATTTCCGAAAGATTATATTCCGGCTTCCAGCCCCATTCCTCTCTAGCGGCACTGTCGTCCATATAGTTTGGCCACGACTCGGCAATCCCCTGCCGCAGCGGATCAACATCATAATCCATCGTAAATTCAGGTATAATCTTTTTAACCTCCGCCGCAATCTCCTCCGGAGCAAAACTCATCGCTGATACGTTAAAGGCATTTCGGTGCTTAAGGTTTTTTGCATCAGCCTCCATCAAATCAACGGCCGCCTTGAGGGCATCAGGCATATACATCATATCCAGTTTAGTACCCTCCTTGATGTAACAGGTGTATTTTTTCCTTTTTATCGCTTCGTAGAAGATCTCCACTGCATAATCAGTCGTACCGCCTCCGGGCGGAGTCACATAAGATATAATTCCGGGATAGCGCACGCCGCGTGTATCAACACCATATTTCTGGTAATAATAATCACACAGCAGCTCACCCGACACCTTTGTTATACCATACATAGTACCTGGCCGCTGAATCGTATCCTGCGGCGTATTATCCAGTGGTGTACTATGCCCAAAGGCGCCTATGGAGCTTGGAGTAAATACCGAGCAATTATGCTCCCGTGCTACCTCAAGAACATTTATCAGTCCGTTTACATTAACACTCCAGGCCAACTGCGGATTACTCTCGGCTACCGCTGATAGCAGCGCGGCAAGGTGATATATTGTATCTATATCATACTTATCCGCCACTTTGCGTATTGCTTCAATATCGGTACAATCGACAATCTCAAAAGGACCCGAGTTCTTTAGCTCTTCACTTGGCTTTGTCTTACGTCCTCCCGCGACAACATTATCAGCGCCATAGCGGTCCCGCAGATACATGGTTAATTCGGAACCTATCTGCCCTACGGAACCTGTTACCAAAATTCTCTTCATAAGCAACCTCCCAAATCTAATTTGTTTGTAAACATAGGAATTTCGTTTTTCTATTGATGATGATTTCTATTTGATTTCATCAAATTTCCACTCTCTACGCCATATAATTAGAGATAATATACATAAAAAAATAAGTCAAGTCAACAAACAATCGGATAAGTAATTCTTAAGTAAATTTGAGTCTACTTTTCAATGATTTTAATTTTCGTTCAAAAAAGAAACATATTTTTGAGTTAAATAATTCTTTTTTTGGGAAAGAAAGTATTATTGAGTCAGGATTTAGTAGAAATAAGAGAAACAGTGACACCTTTCCATACAAATTCAATGGGGGATTGAATCTCTGGGGATGCTGGAGCAGCAGAACGATACGTTTGATACAGAGAAGATGATAAATTCGATGACAAGTAGCTGCATCTGAAAAAAACACGGAGTTATCAAATAATCTTTGACTATTTTTCCAGTATGACCACAGAATGGGCTGATTCGCCCACATGAGATAAAGAAATCTGTATATTTTTGATGTGGTGTTTTTTTATCATTTCTTTTGATTTTCCAGTTAAAACAAGCTCTGGCTTCCCAGATGGCTTTTTTATGACTTCCACATCCTTAAATGTCACTCCTTGTCTCCATCCGGTACCTAGCGCTTTGAAAAAGGCCTCTTTGGCTGCAAATCGGGCTGCATAACTGTGGGCTCTGCTTTTCTTTTTCTCGCAGTATTCAATTTCTCCTTGGGTAAACACCCGGTCTCTGAACCGCGTGTTTTTTTCAATAAGTTTTTCTATTCTCCCCACTTCTATGATATCTGTACCTACTCCAAAAATCATTTTACCTGACCTATTCATAAAAAAATGGCAATGCCTTCATTATTATTTTATTTTCTGCGATAACTAAAATCTTTTCAAGGACAATGACCTGAATTTCTTTCTTGATTCTATTTTTTATTCTAATCGCCTTCATTTTGTTTGATCTTGCTTGACTTTTTCCATGGTTATCCCCGTATAACCATAAAATAGGGAGACCAAAGGCTGACTGAGGTTGAGAAAGGCATAAGGAAGATAGAGAAGAGGACTCACGCCAAGAGTAGCTCCCATAAACGCTCCGCAGCTGTTCCAGGGTATTAAAGGAGACGTTACAGTCCCAGAATCTTCCAGGACACGGGAAAGGTTTTTGGGGTGAAGACCTTTGGCATCAAAAGCATTCTTGAACATCCTCCCAGGGACCACGATAGCGATATACTGGTCCGCAGCAATCACATTCATTCCTATACAGCTGAAAATGGTGGTAGCAACCAAGGATCCGGTTCTCCGAACTCTTTTTAAAAGAGCCGAAGCCAGGGCCTCCAGCATATGAGTCTTTTCCATAATCCCCCCAAAAGAAAGAGCGCAGATAATGAGAGCCACGGTTTCCATCATGCTCATCAATCCCCCTCTTGTGAGAAGGTCGTCCACCATGGCGACTCCGGAATTTGAAACATAACCAGAATGGGCAGCCTGGACAATTTCAGCCAATGACTGGGACTGAGTGAAAACGGCAAACAAAGCTCCTAACAAAACACCTCCCAGAAGAGAAGGAAGAGGAGGTATTTTAAGTACCACCATAACAATCACTAAGACGGGCGGAAGAAGAAGCAGAGGATGTATATAAAATTGAGAATCTATGGTGCTGAGCATGGTTTCAATATTTTGAGACTCGAGCACACCCCCTGAAGATCGAATCCCTAGGAAAGCATACAATCCCAGTGCAATGATATAGGCGACCGCTGCTGTGTAGACCATATGTCTTATATGAGAAAAAAGATCTGTTCCTGCCACAGCTGGAGCCAAATTAGTCGTATCGGACAGAGGAGACATCTTGTCTCCAAAATAGGCACCAGAAATAATAGCCCCTGCCACCATGGGAACAGGAATTCCTAATCCTTGCCCCACTCCGATAAGAGCCACTCCCACAGTACCGGCTGTTGACCATGAAGAACCAGTTCCCAAAGAAATGATGGAACAGATAATCATGGTCGCCACCAGAAAAATGCCTGGAGAAAGAACCTTCAATCCATAATAAATCATCGTGGGGACAATGCCCCCAGAAATCCAGGTTCCAATCATAATGCCCACCACCATGAGAATCAAGATGGCCCCCATGGCCAGATTGATTCCATGAATCATCCCATCTTCGATTTCTTTCCAGGAAAATTTTAAGTAAGCGGCCACACCAGCTGCCACAGCCGCAGCCAGGATCAATGGAATGTGAGCTGGCTGGCCCAGCAGTACAATTGTTATGAATAAGGCAAACACTAAAAACAAAACGGGAATAACAGCTAGCCCTAAACCCGGCATCTTATGCTTTTCGCTCATGTTTTTAGCTTAAATAAAGAAAGGCAATTTTATGTTAAAGCCCTATAAAAATCAAATCATCACAAAAACTCCCCGCGAATTATTCACGAGCCGAGGTTGCTGTAGATGCAAGGCACAGGGCATGATGTCGTGGTCCTTCACTACAAATGCCCTGGTACGAAGCAGATGCAGTGAGATCGACTCGCCTGAAAGGTAAAATATGTATGCATAAAATTTAAAGTCATAACGTTAATTAAAGTCAAAATCATGTTCTTGATGAACAAAACATGACAAAAAATCTATCATGATAAATTTATATGCAAGTGCATACATATTTTATGAATAATTCAAGAAAGGAGGTCGTCTCTAGTTAAAAGCGAAATAAAAATGTATCCAGCCTTTTCCAAGTTCTCCCTCCCTCCTTCCAGCCGGTCCACAATGGCTAGGGCCAGCTCCACTTTTCCGCCAGCTTGCTCTACAGCCCGGCATGCCTTTAGAGTGGAACCTCCTGTGGTCACAACATCATCCACCACCACCACTTTCCATCCCGGTTTAAAAGGTCCTTCGATCATCTTCATCTCACCATGCTTTTTGGGTTCCTTTCTCACAATAAAAGCGGGAACGGGCTTTCCGGTCTGGAAGCTCACCACCGCTACAGCGCTCACTATGGGATCAGCGCCCATTGTGTATCCTCCTATGGCATCAACTCGAAAGGGTTTGATTTTTTCTAAAATAAATCGCGCCACACAATCAGCACCTTCAGGATCCAGAGTGGTCATTTTGGCATCAATGTAATAACGGCTTTTTCTTCCTGAAGTCAGAACTCTGTCTACGTCTTTTTGAAGAGACTTTTCTTTGATTATTTGGATGAGTCTTGATTTATATATCTCCTCTTTCAAAATCCATCTCCTTTCACAAAATGGTCATAATAACGCTTTCGGAATGCTAGATTAGCTCCGAAATACAACTGCCAGTTGGCTACATTTCTCTTCCATGGTTTGATCCCAAAAAATCTCTGCATAATAGCTATCTTGGAATAAAAATGCTTGCTTAATTCCCTCATCCCCTCAGTAAATTCACCCACAGTCATATTCTTGGGCCGGAAAAGAAGGACTCTTGGCAGGCCACTCTCAAGCCACCATTGGGCTGAAAACAATCTGTTCTCTTTGAAAAGCCTCTGGTACAACTGAGTCCCTGGAAAAGGAACCAGGGGCCTTAACTGAGCCAATTCTATGTGATTTTTTAGGGCAAACTCATATGTTTGCTCAAATACGTTTTTATCTTCATGATCAAAGCCAAACACAAAGGCACCCAATATGGATATCCCTTCTCCATGAAAACGCTTCACAGCTTCTTCATAATCAATTTTTAATTTTTTGATTTTGCTAAAAGTCTGCTGAGTCTGTTTTAGAACAGATTCGAATCCAATAAGAAGAGCCTCGCAGCCAGAGCGTCTCATCAATTTCAAGAGTTCGATATCTTCTGCCAAGGAAACGGCTCCCTCTCCCACCCATCTCCGCTTAAGAGGTATCATTCGAGAAAAAAGTTCCTTTCCTTTTCTTTTATTGAGAGAAAGATTGTCATCCACAAAAAATATATTTGGGATATCATTAGATTCTATTTCCTGGATCACATCATCCACAGGCCGGACTCTATATCTATGCCCCATGATCAATCCCACAGAACAAAAATCACAATCAAAAGGACATCCCCGAGAAGTCTCGACTCCATAAGCAAAAGGAGCGTAGCTCTTCAGAGTCGTCTTTGGATAAAGATCATACCGAGGCAAAGGTCGACCCTTTAATTCAATTTTTTTATCGGCTTGATAGCGCTTCTTTAGGTCTCCTTTTTCAGCATCATAAAGAACCTTCGGCCATACTCCTTCCCCTTCACCCAATACCACTGAATCCGCATGCTTTAGGGCTTCTTCAGGTACAGCGGATGGATGAATGCCGCCCATCACCACCTTGACTCCGCGCTTTCTGTAAATATCAGCAATTTTATAGGCTCTCAGGGCTAGTTGGGTCATAACCGTGATCCCCACTAAATCCACATCATCTTCATAACAGTCTTTCTCGAAAGATTCATCCACTATTTTCACATTGTACTTTGGAGGAGTATAAGCAGCCAGAAGCGGAAGATTGAGCTGCTGGATTTTAAATGTCATGGCGCTTGAATCACTCCTCGCTATCTGATCATCCGGCTTGATTAATTTTATATTCATAATTCTCCTCACGGCGATATTTAAAGGCAAGATTCTCTTGATACGGTTTTTTAAAGATTATGATAAACAGAAAGATGCACACAATCAATATAAAATTAAATTTTAAATTTTAAAGATGAATAAAATATAAAAAAAGAGTCGATCATGAAAAATTTATAACAAAATGCCTAACCTGAATGATGAACAAGTCGAGGTTGCTGCAGATGCAAGGCACGAGGCATGAAGACGTGGTCCTTCACTTCAAATGCCTCGGTACGAAGCAGATGCGGTGAGATCGGCTCGCCTTAAGGGAAAAAATGGCGATTAAAATAAAAAATTCAAACAGGAAAAATGTTCAAGTTAATATTCTTGAAAAAATCTTATAGTTCGCAGAAAATAAAGTAATAATGAAGACATCCCCATTTTTTTATGAATAGGTCAGGCTAATTATTTTATGAATGAGTAAGATTAGTAGAGGTTCTTGAGATGAATCCCGTGATAATACTTTTTCAATATCTCTTTATAATCCGCACCTGCACGGGCCATCCCAAAAGCTCCGACCTGACAAAGACCTACCCCATGGCCCCATCCTTTCCCATTGAAGATAAAATTTTTGACCTGTCCAGTCTCATCATATTCTCTATCTATGACAAAATAAGTCTCTCTTAACCCCAAAACTCTTCGGATCCTGAGACCACTCACTTCTGCTTCTGACTCAGTTCCTTTGACCATGATTCTTGAAATTCTCTTGGAATCACCTCGAGCTGTAGGAAGAATATCCAGGACTTCCCCCACTGGATAAAACCGATTGATCCTTCGACTTATCTCCTCAGCTGATTTTTCAACCCTCCATCTATGATGACTGGATCCCCGGTCTAAAACATTGGTTTGATGAGGATAGAAAACTTCAAGAAAAACAATTTGTCCTCCGCTTTCTATCCATTTAATCTCTTCATCTCCCAACATCATTAAATGGGATACAAAAGTTCGTTCACCCTCATAATTTTTAATAAAACAGGCATCTTCAGCTAGAGTGAATTTGATTTCTTGTCCATCATTTTCAAACACCACTTTATGATCATCAAATTCTTTGAACAAACCTTCTTTATAGGGATTTCCTTGAATCATAATTATTTTCCATAAATAGTAAGCGGCTTCTCCTCTTGTCATTTCTTTTTCTGCATCCTTGACTTCCTCTAGAGATGAAAAAACACCTGATTGAACAAAATAGGCTGCATAAGACTTGCTTTCCCCTGCCCATGTATTCAGTTCTTTTGTGAGAAAATTCTCCTCAGACTCCAATAAAAGGTTACCCACTCTTTTCTGCCAGTCAAAGAGAAAAACAGCCGCCTCTGTGAAATTTTGATAGGTTAAAGAATCCTTTTCTGGAAGCTCTGATTTTTTTCTTAATCCCAGACATTGGGCAGCTTTCTGGACCCAATTTTTAACTTCAGAATAAGAAGCTCGCTGTTTGTAAGAATCAGGATTTTTATCCTCAGAGAGAATCCCGAGACCGCTCAACACAGCCATTTCATAACTTATATTTCTTGAATTTGAATAATGTGGCAGGACTTTCTTAGATGTCTTGAAGGTCCATTCTTTTTGTAATTCATAAGTACATTCTGTGCTCCGAAGATAAGGGAGAGCGGGTCCCATAAAAACATCCTCCACATTCTCAGTTCTCCCCCCACAGGTACTGGTATAAAGTGCTTCGATCAGCTCTCCATGATACACAGCAACTTCTCCTTTTGTTTGCTCCACTGCTTCATTTGACAGAACATGTTCTGCATTCATGCCTTTATAAAACTGAGAGTTGGGTGTATCATCCAAATCAAAATGATGGCCTTGATTCAATTTCATATTCTTAAGAGCATACGTCCTGGCTGCAACAGCCTGTGCTTTTTGAGCTTCCATCTCTCTGAATTCATAAGGTGAAAGCTCACTGGGAACCACTGATTTTAAGTAATCTTCGATATAAAGAGTATTGATCAAAATAATCCCCTGACTGCCTTTTTTTAGGATGAAAATTCCTCGATAATCCCTTCCTTCATAAGATAAGTAGCTTTGATAGCTGGAAGGAATAAAATACAGAACCGCATCCTCATCCAGACTCTTTATTTTATCCCCGACCATGATCCACAAGGGTCTTGAATCCTTATCTGCAATTTCTTCTCTTATAATCCAGGGGGCATATTTCCCTATTTCCTTGAGTCTGGCAATAAATCCAAGCGCATCGCTTCGAGTAGGAAAATCCCCTACATTGACTCGATATTGTCCGGCTACATCAATTCCAGAACTTTCGGATATAAATACTTTATGATAAACTTTGTTCCTCAATTCCTGGGCCAGGAGTTCAGCTTCTTCTCTTTCATCAGAATAAGCGACTTGAACCACATACTTTTCATTCAGCTTGTCTTTCTTCCCTTTAATAAAAGCCTCAACTGCATTTTCAGCTATCAATTCATAATTGTTTCCCACTTCATATATCTTCATTCCTGAAGAAGAGGTGATTTCGATATTTTTGAGATTAGTCCCTAATCCAATCCTTATAACCGGAGTCTGGATGGAATATCCATGAAAAAAATCTTTTTCACTTCCGTACTCCAAAGGAAGACCACCCATAAGAAAAAAACAGAGCGATATGACGATAAAATACTTTTTATTTTTTGAAATTAAGTTTCTCATTTTGCTGACTTTTTAGTTTGCTTTTTTATATTATAGCTATTTCTTGTTTATCTTGTCAATAAAAATTACAACATATTCAATATTACCTCTATACCATACTATATATTGTGTCGTACATGTTTCTTCAATGTTTTTATACCCTAGCGGAAATCAATATTTCTGTCAAGAGCAAAATAGAAATAAAAAAATTATTCATAAAAACAAGATCACATCCATCTTTCTATCATCATTCCTGAAAAAGCATCCGCTTATGAAATCATTTCTGTTTCTGATTAGGCAGCCCAAACTAATCTGGAAAGCCTGGTGGTTGATATGATATTGTTGTCAAACCATTTGGAAACTGTTAATATAAAAATCAAATTAAGTGAATTCATTTCAAAATTGGAATTAGCATGAACCTTCTTTTGATAGACGAAGACTTATCTTTATACGATCTGGTCAAAAATTTCTCTCTCATGGAAAAGTGTGATGTGTATTTCTCTGAAAGCACGGATTCTATTTTAAAGTACATCAAAGACCATCAAATTGATGTGGTGATCACAGACCTTGATAAGTACCAGAATAAAGCTCTCCCCCTCATCAATAAACTCCATCGCTTTGATTCCTTGATCGATATCATTCTCATTGGAAAAACCGGGACCCCTGAAAATGTCATGGAAGTCATCAAAAAAGGAGCTACTGATTTTCTCGAAAAACCAGTCACTCAAAAAGTCATAGAAAAAACCCTCCGCTCTATAAATGAAAAAAGAAATCTTAGAAAAGAAACCTATATTCTTGAGAAAAAACTGGAAGAAAAATATTCCTTCAGAGGAATCATAGGGAAAAGTCCTTATATGCTGGAAATATTTTCTCTGATTGAAAAGATTTCAAAATTTTTTTCCAGCATTTTGATAACAGGAGAGACCGGCACAGGAAAAGAACTAGCAGCTTATGCCATCCATGACCTGAGCACTCGGTGTGATAAAAAGTTAGTGATCTGCGACTGTGTGTCCATACCCGAAAATTTATTTGAGTCGGAACTATTTGGCTATAAAAAAGGAGCCTTTACAGGAGCCCATACCGATAAAAAGGGCCTTTTTGAGACTGCCCATAAGAGCATTATCTTCTTAGACGAAATTGGAGAAATCCCTTTATCCATTCAATCGAAACTTCTTAGAGTTCTGGAAAGCCATCAATTCAGACCTCTAGGATCCAATGAAACTAAAGAAGTGGACGTTAAGATAATTGCGGCCACCAACAAAAATCTATCCAATTGTATTGAAAACAATACGTTCCGAGAGGACCTTTTTCACAGGATCAATAAAGTGGAAGTCCATCTTCCTCCCCTAAGAGAAAGAAAAGAGGACATCCCGCTTTTAGTCCGGTATTTCTTGAGAAATTTGAGAAGGAGACTGGATAAAAACTTAAGAGGAATTTCTATGAAAGTCCAGAAAATATTTACAAAATACAACTGGCCAGGGAATGTCAGGGAGCTTGAAAATGTCCTGGAAAGAGCAGCTTTGGTTACCAAAAAGGAGTTTATCGATAGAAAAGATCTTCCGGAATATCTTCAAGACATCACTCTTTTAAAAAAGAGCGAATCCCTTATCGATAAAGAGAAGTATTCCTCTCTGGAAGAATTAGAAAAGGATTATATCGGTTATCTTTTAAATCAAACAGATCATAATATCAAAAAAACTGCTGATATATTAAATATATCCAGAACCACTCTTTACAGCAAATTAAAAAAATACGAAATCCCTCATTAATTCAGGTTTATTTAGAAAAAATACTCAAAATGTTCGGATTTTGAACATACTTTTGACATTTCCTGTAACCCTTTTATTCCAAATAATTTAGGAAATTATATCCTAAAAAGTGTTCATTAATTAAACACTTTGTCCTCAGTCTTTCTTTTCCGTATTCCTATGAAACTTATTTGTTTTGAACGACTTACGATAATTAAAAGGCATGGCATTCATCTTGCATCCCAATTAAGCAGACTTACGAAATAGAGGATGTCATGTTCAAGAATAAAAAATTAAAAAATTTAAAAAAAGCATTTTTCATAGGAAGCATTGTATTATTGCTATCTTCCTTCCCTTTGAAAGCTGAAAATGATCACAACAGTGAATCACTCAATCTAAGACAAGAAATGATTTTGACTATCACTGCAAATCAATTTATTACTCCGTTAGAAAAACCTTCTCTTGAAGCCTCAAGCATTTATGCGGACTCAAATCCCCCTAAGTCCTATGATTTTTCTATCAAACGTAGCCTACCTGAAACAAAATATCCAGAAACATACAAAAGAATTCAAATCTACCAAAAAACACACTCATTCGAAAAAGCTTTATTCGAAGCAAGCTTGATAGCCAATCTAGCCCTCAATGCCGCTGATTACTTTTCCACAAGAGAAGCCTTACAATACGAAGGCCTGAAGGAAGGGAATCCTCTCATGGAACCGTTTGTTAAAAATGACATGACCTTTGCGGCTGTAAAGATCGGCATAACAATGACAAATTACTTTATGATGAAAAAACTATTTAAAAGAAACAAAGCGCTGGCTTGGATAGCTAGCATCGCGAGCAATCTAGCCTTGTCTTATGTGGTGTCAAGTAACACGGCTCACATCTATGAAGCCAGAAACCGATAAAAAGAATGATACAAAAACAAAAATCTCCTTGTCTAAATTCAAAGAATATGAAAAATTTTTTTTATCATTCGGTCATCATCAAAAAATTAAGTTCTCATCCAAATCAGTTGCCTTCACTAGATAAGTTAAAAAAAGAATACATCTCTTATCTTCTTAAAATCACGGATAATAATAAAACGCAAACAGCTCATATACTCAATATCTCTATCGCTGGACTTTGCAAAAGAATCGAAAAATACGGTCTCAATCACTAAAAAAATTGTAAAAACGCCATAAATTCTTTCCTTTAAAACCACTTCATCCCCTTTACGTATTTACTAACCCGGATTATTCACGAGTCAAGATGGCTGCAGATGCGAGGCACAAGGCATGAAGATGTGGTCCTTCACCGCGAATGCCCTGCAACGAAGCAGATGCTGTGAGATCGGCTCGCCTGAAAGGTAAAAAAATGGCAATTCAAATAAAAAAAGCTCACAAGGAAAATGTTCAAGTTGTTGTTCTTAAAAAAGTCTTGCATGTCGTTGAAAACGAAATAATAATGGATAAATCGCCGTTTTTTTATGAATAGGTCAGGTTAATTCAGAAGAATAATTTGCTTTACACAGTAAAAATTTCATTCTAGAATAAAAACTCAAAGGAGGAAATCATGAAAAAACGGTTTCCAGAATTAACTGTATTGTTTGTAGCTCTCAGTCTATTCGCCTTGCCTTTATTTTGCAATCCGACCCAAGAAAACAAAACAGACCCAGAAGCTGCTAAAATATTATCGAAAATGATAGAGGCTCAAGGAGGGAAAAAGATCATCCAGGGAATCAAAGACATGACTGTTACGGGAACCATCGAATTAACCCAGATGGGGATGGAAGGTTCTCTCACTCTCTATCACAAAGAACCGGACAAAATGCGCATGGACATAGAAATAATGGGGATGATGATCACTCAGGCCTATGATGGAAATACCGCCTGGATGTTCAATCCCCAAACAGGAGAAAACGAAGAGTTGCCTGAACAAATGGCTACTGATTTCAAGAGAGATGCTCTTGGAAACGATTCTCTTCTTAATCCAGAAAAATACGGAATTCATTACACCTATGAAGGTACTGAAATAATTGATGGAAAAGAAAACCATGTCCTTAATCAGCATTTCACAGATGGATTTGAAGCCACTCTGTATGTCGACGGAGAAACTTACTTAACCACCAAAACTAAAGCCGTGACAATAGATCAGACTGGAGTGGAAGCTATGATTGAGACCTATCAATCCGACTACAAAGAAATAGAGGGAACCATGGTGGCTCATTCAATTATCACTTACAGGGAGGGTGAAGAATTTATGGTTTCCACTCTATCAGAGGTGAAGTACAATACTGGATTGAAAGATTCACTTTTTAAAATGGATTGATTTTTAGGTTTCTATCTCTGCCAAAACGCGGTGCGCCAACTTAAGAGCGCGGACTCCTTCCTCTCCGCTTACCTTTCTTTGTTTGCCGTCATTAAGGCATTGGAATAAATTAATCAATTCCTTTTTAAGTGGCTCCTCTTTTTTTATCTCTAAAGACCTGATATCTGCCTGACGCCCATTCAAGGGAAAAACTTTAACTTCCTGATCTATATAATCTATGGAATAATAGGAAGTTGTCTCAAATATTCTTAGATTCCTGACTTTTCCCTGATGAACTCGACTGGCTGTTAAGGTGGCCACACATCCCGACTTAAATTCAAGCCGGGCATTGGCAATATCAAATTTCTCTGAAAGCACATGAATCCCCGAAGACCTTATGACCTCGACTTTATCATGAATCAAATCAAGAATAATATCTAAATCATGAATCATCAAATCTAATACCACATTCGTATCTAAAGAACGGGCTGAAAAAGAACCAAGCCTTTGGACTTCTATAAACTTGGGCTCAGTGATTAAATCTTTCAGCTTCTCTACGGCAGGATTGAATCTCTCTAAATGCCCGACCTGAAGAATAAGGCCTTTCTTTTTTGCAAGGTCTACCAGCTCTTGGCCCTGTTCCACTGTTTCCGTAATTGGTTTTTCTACAAGAACAGATTTCCCTTTCTGGAGAAGTTTTTTGGCTATTGAAAAATGCTCATTTGTGGTTGTCGCCACAATCCCCACATCAATATCCTCAAGCATATCTTCAAAATTTTCATAATAAGGAACACGATGTCGGTTACCTATGACCATCGCTTTATTCTTATCTAAATCGGCAACGGCCCTTAAATCAGCTTCCTCAAGATAAGAAAGGATTCTGGCATGCTGGGTCCCAAGATAACCAACTCCAATGATACCAACTCTCTTTTTTACCATTTAAAACTTGATTCTTTTTATTCTGATTATCAGAAAATTAACCTTCTTCATGATAGTTTAAGCTCTCTACAAAAAATATTCAAATCTTTTAAAATGAAAGACCTTCTATCTTCTGGCAATAATGGATATTCCATTTTGTTCCGCATGATTTAAAGCCTTTTCTTTATCTATAAAGAGAACTTTATGGGCTTCAATACATAAAGCAGAACACCGTGCTTTTTTCAAGCTTTGGATGGTTCTGAGCCCTACCGCTGGTTGATCAATCTTTATGTCCTGGTGAGACCGGGCCACTTTAATCACCACACAACCTTTTCCTGCTATTGATCCGCCCCTTATAATAGTCCTATCTGTTCCCTCCATGCCTTCTACCGCAACCACAGCTTTATTTTTTATAACCACAGTTTGACCTATATCAAGGTCAGCAATCTGCTTGGCCACAGGCCATCCATAATCTATGTCTCCCTTTAAGACCGGAGATAAAGATTTCCTGGTCAGAATCCCTTCTTCACAAAAAAAACCTGAAAGGAATAGAGAAGGATCCATGATTTTTATCCCCTGGTTTTCAATATAATGAAAAACAGCTCTTGTAATTTCCTCTGGGCTCCTGTCCTTTGTTCCCTCCAAAAGAGAAGATAACTTTGGCGGAAAGGCCTCCTTTGGATACATGTTTTGATGTCTGATTTTTCCTGCAAGTAAGATTTTATTCACATTTTTTTCTTTAAAAAACAATATGATTTCTAAAAAATCTTTCACATTACGGCTAACAAACATATCAGCCTGATTTTTGATCCTTTTATTAAACTCATCCTGAATCCCCACGACAATACAAGTATATCCGTCCTGTTTAGCTCTGGAGCATACATACAATGGGATTTCGCCTGAACCGGCAATGACACCCAATCTCTTTTGTTGACTCACTGCTGTTTCTTTAAAATTCCCCTCTGGGAAGAGCTGATGAAATCAAGAATCTCTTTTCTATCTTCACATGGAGCAATCTCAGCTTCTATCTTCTCAACTGCCTGACTTGTATTTAACTCTGAATAAAATAACAGTTTATATATTTTTTTTATCGTATGTATCCGATCCCTTGAAAACCCTGCTCTGCGCAAACCAATAGCATTGACTCCTAATAAAAGAGCAGGCCGACTGCCTGCTATCCTAGAAAAAGGAAGAATATCTTGGGTGATGACAGAATGCCCCCCTATAAAAGCATATTTTCCTACCCTGCAAAAGGGATGCAGGCCGCTTAAGGCCCCGACTTGGGCATAATCATCAATCATGCAATGCCCTCCCAGAGTGGCCCCATTAATGAAAAGAGTATGGTCCCCTATGATACAGTCATGAGCAATATGAGAGTAGGCCATAAAATAATTATCATTGCCTATCCTCGTCTCTTCTCTTCCCTTCACTGTCCCTCGATTTACAGTCATAAACTCCCTAAATGTATTCCGATCTCCTATAATAACTCGTGTAGGCTCTTTTTGATAAGTAAAATCCTGGGGTTCAGTTCCAATGGAAGTGAAAGGAGAAAAAAGGCAGTCCTTCCCGATTGTGGTGTGACCCGTGATAGTCACATGGGCCTCTATTTTTGTGCCTTTGCCTAAAGAAACTTCTTTCCCTATAACCGAAAAGGGGCCCACAAAAACCCCTTCATCCAGCTGGGCTTCTTTATGGACTTCTGCACTGGAATGAATCTGAGTTTCACTGCGGCTCATTCAGCTCTTCTCGACTTATCAGTGAGGCAATGATCTCAGATTGGGCCACCACCTCTCCATCCACCAAAGCTTCCCCTTTTATCTCACAAAATTTTTTCTTCATCTTAACCAGATCAACATGGAATTCAATCTGATCCCCGGGAATAACCGGTTTCCTGAACTTAGCATTATTGATCTTACTTAACATCATGAACTTATCTTCAGGATCAGGGATAGAATGATAGACCAGAATGCCCCCGCTTTGAGCCAGGGCTTCAATGATCAAAACTCCCGGCATAATCTTGTTTCCTGGAAAATGCCCATTAAAAAAAGGCTCATCATAGGTCACATTTTTAATGGACACAATAGACTTGCCTTTCTCAAGGCTCAAAACCCTGTCTACCAGTAAAAAAGGATACCGATGAGGCAGGATTTTTTGAATTTCTTTTATATGAATAAAATGATCTTTACTGTTTGGCTTTCTGTTCATCATATCTCTGGATCACTTCATTAGTGATATCAACAGCTGGACTGATATAAACGGCCCCGCTTCTCTGCAAATCAAAAATGATATCCAGTCCCTTTTCCTTCCCGATCTGTTCAATGATCGGCAAAACTTCATTTTGAATCTTCTGAAAAAGTCTGGATGCCATCTCATTCATTTCCCTCTGACTGTCCTCATACATCCTTTTTCTTTCTGTTTTTAACCTTTCCAAGTCTGAATCGAAATTAATCCTTGCTTCCTGGGTCAAAGTTAAGCTCTGTGTGTTTATCTTTTTCTGCAGTTCCCGGATTTCTTCATCTTTTTTAGCCAGTTGTTCTTGATTCGTTTTTTCTTTCTCCCTAAGCTGAGCCAATACTTTTTCCCCTTCAATAGAATTCTGGAGTATCTGATTAGAATCGACAACCCCTAAATTTGAACCTTCCTGAGCAAAACCTGCAGATAATAATAATATAGAAAACACAAATGTAAGAAAAATAATTTTGCCTCTGTTCTTTAAAAACATATCACGCCTCCTTTAAAATTTAAAATGTGTTTATTATCCTAAAAAGTCGTTCCAATAGCGAAACGAAACTTAAAATTCGTATCTCCTGAACGTGCTATTCGATTATTGTATGAAAATATCAATCTAAACGGAACTCTCAAGGCAGGAACAAATATCCTTGCTTCTAATCCCGCAGAAGAATACATATTACTGATATCAATCTTTTGGTCTGGACCATAGGCATTTCCTATGTCATAGAAAAATATGGCATAAACAGGCCCGCCTACAGGAATGATGTACTCTGCATTGAAAACTAGAGATTTTTCTCCACCCATAGGGTATCCTTCCTCATTTCTGGGCCCTATGGTGTAGATATCATAGCCTCTAATGGATCTCTCTCCACCTAAATAAAATCTTTCCCAAAAAGGAATCGCTGAATCTCCAGTAGCTTTGATGAATTGATACTCAATATGAAAACCAAGAGAAGTGTTTTTGATAATGGGTTTATACAATGTCCACTCGAAACGGGGTTTTATCATGCTGACATCGCCCCCTAAAATACCTCCTGCTAATTTACAGCTGGCCAGATAGAGGGTACCTCTGGAAGGAGTTAAGGGGCTGTCCACTGTATTTCGATATATCCTGGGAGAAAAACTGCTTATGTTGTATTTACCGTATCCAAATCCACCCCCATAATAGTAAGGATCATACCCATAACCACCCCCATAAAGAGAAGAAGAATATGGATCATAATAAGGGTAATAATCTTCATCCCCTTCATATTCACTGATGTCTAAATATTCGAAGCCATAAGAAAGTGTCCCTCTCCAGTAACCTTTTATTCGTCCTCCTACATGAAAATCTATTCCTTTTCCTTTTCTATTAAACAATCCTGGATAAATCAATTCTTGATTATGAATGTTGAAACCAGCATTTATAGGAAGATCAAATATATAGGGCTCTGTAAATCCGAACGAATAATTTTTGATCCTTTTTCCGTACATGGCCACTAATTCTAATTTTTCTCCAGCCCCTAAAAAGTTAACTGTGGAATAGCTCAGCGACACAAAGGCTCCCTGATATCCACTATAACCAGCCGTAAACTGAACATTATTTCTCTGAAGTTCCGTAACATTGATAGTGAGATCAACTTGAGTGGGATCCTCTGGGTTAGGCTGGATATCAGGATCCTGCTTGATTTCAACGAGACCCAATTGATTGATCCTAAGAATGCTGTTTTTAAACATTTCATAACTAAATCGACTTCCTTCTCTTATCATCATCTCACGCCGCATGACTTTGTCACTGGTGTATGTGTTCCCTTTGAATTCAATCCGATCAATATAAGCCACAGGCCCTTCAACGATATTGTAAGTGACATTCACTCTTTTATTTTTTGGATCAATTCTCTCAACAGGAATAACCCTGACATACATATATCCAAAATCTTGATAAAGCTCGCTTATCTCCTCAACTCCTTTTTCCCTATCTTCTTTGCTGTAGACTTCCCCACCCTCTAAAGGAATCAACATCCGTAAGTGCCTTGTGTTAAAAAATTCATTTCCTTCTATGCTGATTTCTCCCACAAAATATAAATACCCGGCATCCACAGGTATAATGATTTTTTTCATAGTCTGTTTCTTGAAAAAAATGGATCTCTCTTGTATTTCCTCTATCTTGGGCTCCCCTATTTGAGCCTCCATAAAACCATGCTCTTTAAACTTTTCTGTCAGATTTGTTAAATCCGACTCAAGCTGATCCTGCTTGAATGTATCCTTCCCGGTCGCCCATGAAACCAAACAGTGTTCCTTATTCTCTTTCAGGGCATTCATAAGGGTACTTTCTTTGAGTTTGGGATTACCATCAAAGACGACATCACCAATTTTCATTTTATGCCCCGCATCAATATCAACAACAATTTCAACTTCATTCGATCCCTTCTTTTTGACCTCAGTTTTAACTTTGCCCGAAGAAAGACCCTTCTCTTCCATCATATCTTTAACAGTCTTTTCTATTTGACTAATCTGATAGGGCTTATAATAGGAATAAGGAAGAACGTTCACATTTTCTTCTTTTAATTTATCCAAAATATCTTTTTCTTTAATCTTTTTCCCTGTCTTATAGGTAATTTTCTTTATAACAGGATTTTCTTTGACATGGACTTTGATAATTTTCCCTCTGGCTCCATCAGATGTCTCAATTCTTATATCTGAAAAATACCCTGTAGCCCATAAAACCTTGAAATCATCTCTGATTACAGCAGGGCTGTAATAATCCCCTTCTTTAAAAGTCAAATAATAAAGAATCGTATCTTCAGTGACCGTTTCATTCCCTATGACTTCTACCTTTTCAATCACTTCTTGACCGTAGATAACCAAAGGAAATAATACGGCGATCCATATCAATATTATCCTTTTCATTTCGTTATCCTTATATCATATTTGCCTCTAAAAATAAAGACAGTTCTATCCATCCTTTCAATAAATAAAACAAGCCTCTTTCATCTAGATCATTCCAATGATTGGGCTTTTTATGAATAGTCCTGATTATTTAAACCTTAATGGTTCGGGAAAAGTTTCAAGTCTTTATTTTCCATCAAATAAATCTTATCACAAAATTGAGCGACTTTTTCATTATGAGTTACGATGATAGAAGAAAGTTTCTTTCTATCATGAAGCTCTCTAATGAGAGCTAAAATTTTCTTGCCGGTCTTCCAATCCATATTTCCGGTAGGTTCATCTGCAAGAAGAATCACCGGTTCGTTGATCAAAGCTCTGGCAATAGCAACTCTCTGCTGTTCCCCCCCAGAAAGCTGAGAAATGCGGATCAAGGCTTTGTCTTCCAAGTTCACTTCTTTAAGCATATCTAAAGCCAACTTATTCGCCTCATCATGAGGGTAACCCTTTATGAGAAGAGGGAAGCTTACATTTTCCTGAGCATTAAACTCAGGAAGAAGATGATAAAACTGAAAAATAAATCCTATTTTCTTATTTCTTATTTCCGCTTTCTGTTTTAAGTCTTTTTTATTGATATCTTCTCCATCTATCAATATCTCTCCCTTTGTGGGCCGATCCAGAGCTCCACATAAATTGAGAAAAGTTGTTTTACCCACTCCAGAAACTCCCATGATGGATACCAGCTCGTTCCTTTTGAGTGAAAAATTAATATCTCTAAAAACGCATAATTCTCCCTGAGGGAGTGGATAATCTTTTCTCAAATTGATAATCTCAAGCACGTTATTCATACTTCAATGCTCCTGCAGGATCGATTTTAGAGGCCCTATGAGAAGGAAACAGCGTTGAAACAAAACTGATGAGAATCGCAGAAAACACGATAATCAATAGATCCAAGATGCTGATTTTAAAGGGGACAAAAGGAATTTGGTATATATCCACAGGAACCTTTATCAATTCAAATGTATTAGCCAACCAGCACCACACCAGTCCTAAAACCGTACCGATCAATGTTCCTAGAATCCCAATGGTCGCTCCCTGTAAAAAGAAAATCTTTCGTATGCTCCTTGACGTTGCTCCCATGGCCATAAGAATTCCAATATCTTTAGTCTTTTCCATGACCATCAAAATGAGTGTGGCAATGATATTTAAAGCCGCCACCAAAATAATCAGAGCAATCGTGAAAAACATAAGCTTCTTCTCTAATTTGAGAGCAGAAAAAAGAGATTCATTCATTTCCATCCAGGTTGTGGCATAAGTCTCTGGGGGTAAAAGGCTACTGATTTCTTCCTTAATTTCAGGAGCTTTGAAAATATTTTCAATTTTTATCTGAATAAGGTTAATTCTATCATCAATCCCCATTATATTCTGAGCTGACTCTAGATTCACCAGAGCCGTTGAAGCATCATATTCATACAAACCTGTACGGAATATCCCGGTCACACGAAATTTTTTAATGTTGGGAAAAAGCCCTGTCGGAGTCAATCTGTTTGAGAGGGATAGCACGGTCACCAGATCTCCCACTCCAGCCCCTATTTCAAAAGCAAGATCCCACCCCAGAAAAATGCTTTCCTTATCCATATCAAAGTCTAGGACCGTTCCTCTCTCCAGCTTATCTTTCCAGAAAGATACATTTTCCTTTTTTTTAAAATCAAGTCCTCTCAAAATAACTCCGGAATTTTTATAAGGCCCTCTGATAAGCACAGTTTTATAAGCCACAGAATTCACTTCAATGATTTCATCAATTTTCCGGATCTCTTTTAGGAAAGGTTCATAATCAGAGATGCCCCCTCCTGATAAATCGGAAATCATGATATGGGAAGTGGCTCCTAATATTTTATCCTGAACGTCTTTTTGGAATCCAGTGATAAGGGCGATGGCAATGATAAGAGCCATCACTCCTATAGTAATTCCAACGACAGAAATTAATGTTATGACCGATATAAAGGCTTGTTTTCTCTTGGCTGTCAGGTATCTTTTGGCCACAAACCACTCGAATTTCATGTTTCTAGACCTTTGGGGCCATTCATCCAGATAAATCAGATCTGTTTTTTCTTGTTCTGGGGCGGAGAAGAGGAAAAAGGATCACCTCTCTTATGGAATGCCGGTCAGCGAAAATCATAACCAATCGGTCTATCCCAATCCCGTCCCCTCCTGTAGGGGGCAACCCATATTCCAAGGCTTGGATATAATCATAATCCACCACATGGGACTCTTCATCTCCCCTTTTCCTTTCTTTGGACTGCTGGGTAAATCTCTTTTTCTGCTCTTTCGGATCTGTCAGCTCACTAAAAGCATTCGCGATTTCCATTCCGGCTATAACCAATTCAAACCGTTCGGCTTCATCTGGATTAATTTCAGAAGCTTTGGCCAAAGGAGAAATCTCTTTCGGAGGATTGATCACAAAGGTTGGCTGGATTAAGTGGGGCTTCACATATTTATCAAAAATAACATCCAGAGCTTTCCCATAAGAAAGGGAGGTTTCATCACCACTTATATCTGATGCAAACGCTATTATCCATTTCTTATCACCAAAGCGGCTGGGAGCCAATCCGCTATATCTTGATAAAGCGTCCATGAACTTTATTCTTTCCCATGGCTTCTTAAATGAAATCCTGTGATCCCCATACATCACTTCTTCTGTCCCTTTAAGTTCCACGCTCAAGAGGTGGATCAATTCTTCAGTGATGTCCATCATGTCATTATAGTCACAGTAAGCTTCATAAAACTCCAGCATAGTGAATTCTGGATTGTGCTCTGAGGAGATTCCTTCGTTTCTGAAGTTCCTGTTGATCTCATAAACCTTTTCCATCCCCCCAACCACAAGCCTTTTTAAATACAATTCTGGGGCAATCCTCAGATACAAATCCATTCCCAGTGCATTATGAAATGTTTTAAAAGGTTTAGCCAACGCCCCTCCAGGAATAGGCTGCATCATAGGGGTTTCGACTTCGATATATCCCTTACTATCGAAAAAATCTCTGATTTTAGCAATCATCCGGCTTCTTAATTGAAAAACCTCAGTGACTTCAGGATTGACAATTAAATCAAGATATCTCTTCCTGTATCGAAGTTCAATATCACGCAATCCATGCCATTTTTCTGGCAGCGGATAGAGACATTTTGCTAAAAAATCAAATGAATCTAAGAAGATGGTCAGCTCACCAGTCCGGGTCTTAAAAACAATTCCTTCCATTGCAATGATATCCCCTATGTCTAAGAGGGAAAAAAGCTCAAAAACTTTTTCCCCCACATGATCTTTGCGAATGTAACCCTGAAGTTTTGCTTGAATATCTTTAATGTTGAAAAATACGGCCCGTCCCATCACTCTTATAGACGTGATTCTTCCCGCCACTTTGACTTTTTGTTTTTCCTTTTCCAATTGATCAGCTTTATGATCAGAATATCTCTCCACAACTTCATGGACTGAATGAGTGACATCAATTTTATGAGGAAAAAGTTTGACTCCATCTTGAGCCAGCTTTTTCATTTTTTCTTCCCTAATTTTTCTCTGAGCTACCCTTTCAGACGAGTTTTCTCTTTCTTTATCCATTTGAACTTCCTCTAATTTTATTTTGAATCCTCGGATCCTTGCTCAAGGCATCCAGAATACCATTTATAAACTTCGCGGACTCACTGCTGCTAAACTTATTTGCCAGCTCAACAGCCTCATTAATCACTATAGCTGCGGCCATTCCTTCCTCAAACAGCATTTCATAAACAGCCATGCGCAGGACATTCCTGTCTATTAAGAGCATCCTAGAGATCCGCCAGTTTTTTGAATAAGACTGAATTAGTGAATCGATCTCAACCTTATTAGAAAGGACACCCTCCACAAGCTCCCGAACATACTTATTGCTCTGGCTCTCTCTGTTTGGCCAGAAATGTTCCAAGGAAGAAGTCTCCTTAAGTTCATCAAACTCAAGCTGAAATAAGATCTGAAGGGCAGCCTCCCTGGCTTCTCTTCTCCCCATTCTTGACAGCCAATAATCTGAATCAATCCAAACCGGAATCTCTTATCAAAATTATAGTTTCAACAAGAGAAAAGGCGGAATCATATCCTTTATTACCTGCTTTGGCACCAGCTCTTTCTATTCCCTGCTCAATGGTATCTACAGTCAGAATACCAAAAGAAACAGGAATCCCTTTGTCCATAGAAATTTGAGCCAAACCCTTAGTCACTTCGGCACTCAAATACTCGAAGTGAGGGGTATCTCCTCGGATCAGAGCCCCCAAGCAAAGGATTCCATCAACTCTTTTTGATTCTGCCAACTTTTGAGTGACCACAGGAATCTCAAAAGAACCAGGCACTTTATAAACAGAAATGTTTTTCTTTTCTGCTCCCAGCTTATCCAGAGCATCCAAGGCGCCTTCTAAAAGTCTTTCTGAGATAAATTGATTGTAGCGGCTCAATACGATGCCTATTTTGAGACCCTCAGCTTTTAATTTCCCTTGAAATATATCCATTTTATACTCCCTTTATTTTCCATGAAATTCAGGCTTTCTTTTTTCTAAAAACGCTTTAGTCCCCTCCTTGCTGTCTTCGGTCGCACAGATCTCTCCAAAAAGTTCAGCCTCCAAAAGAAGACCTTCATTTAAAGGCTTCTCCAATCCATCATTGATAGCTCTGATGCATTTTTCCACAGCCTGAGGCCCATTAGCCGCTATCTTCTGAGCCAATGCTTTACAAGTAGGGATCAATTCTTTTTGGGATACGACCTTGTTGACCAACCCAATTCGATAAGCTTCCTGTGCATCAATAATATCTCCGGATAAAATCATTTCCATGGCAACACCTTTTCCTACCAATCTGGAAAGCCTCTGAGTCCCCCCAAATCCCGGGATAAGGCCCAACTTCACTTCCGGCTGACCCATCTTTGCATTCTCCGATGCAATTCTTATATGGCAGGCCAAAGACAACTCCGTTCCTCCACCCAAAGCAAATCCATTGATAACAGCAATCACCGGTTTATTGAAACTTTCAATCAGACTCATTAATTTTTGACCTGACAGAACATATTCTTTGCCCGAAGAAAAATCCAATCTTGAAAGCTCTTGGATATCCGCTCCGGCTACAAAGGCCTTTTCTCCAGAACCTGTTAAGAGAACAACTTTGAAATCACGATCATTCTGAAAAGACAAAAAAGCTTGATGCAGTTCCCTCACAGTCTCCTGATTCAACGCATTTAATTTATCAGGCCTGTTAATGATGATCCAGCCGATATCCTCCTCTTTCTCAATTTTCAGATTTTTATATTGTTCCATTTTATTCTCCTTTTTTCTATTTGTGCCTTGCGTCTCCTATTTATCCTTACTCCATTACCCAATATATTTTTGGTATATTCTATATTTCTTATAAATTCGGCCCCCTACGGACATCACAAAATTATTCACGGCTTCATTTTCCTCAAGTTGCCAGGATGTCTCGGCCCATTGGTATCCTTTCTTTTTAGCATTCTGATAGAGCTTTGAATAAAGAAGATAGCTCAATCCAGTCATTCTGTACTCTCTGACAATCCCAAACACCAGGACCCGGATCCCTTTGATTTTTTTCCGCTTCAGTAGAAACTTTATAAATCCAAATGGGAATAACCGCCCATTCATCTCTTTAAGAACTTCATTGTAATTGGGAAGAGCGAATCCAAAGCCAACAGGTTTTTCATTTTCTTCCGCCAGGATAATAATATCCGGATCGGCAATCTTCTTTAGATTCTTTGCCATATGCTCCATTTCTTTTTCCGTCCAAGGTACAAACCCCCAGTTGTTCTCCCATCCCTGGTTGTAGATGATCTTGATTTTTTCCGCTTCTTTCTCCATCTTTTTTAAATCAACGCTTCTTAACTTGAGCTTAGTCTGGCTTTGAACTTTCTTGACAACGGTTTCCAGTTTATTCTCTGCTTTTTCGTTTTCCTCCATAAAAAATGCATACAAGTCTCTAACCCTTCTCATCCCATATTTTTCCATAAGTTCAAGATAGTAGGGGGGATTATAAGGCATCATGATCACAGGAGGAGAGTCAAAACCCTCCAGCAAAAAAGCACACTCATCGTTTAAAGAAGCATTCGTGGGTCCTCTCAAAATGTTCATGCCTCTTTCTTTTCCCCACTCACTGACTTTATCCAGCAAAGCCTTGACAACATCCGGATCATTAGTACTCTCATAAAAACCAAAAAACACCACTTTTTCATTATGGCGGTTATTGTGGTTTTCATCTAAAAAGGCCGCAACTCTTCCTTTGATCTCATTCCCGTCATAGGCCAAAAAAAGGTCCATATCTGCGTGTTCAAAAAAAGGATGTTTTTCTTTGTTCAGCCTTTCTTTGACATCAGAGATCAGAGGAGGCACCCAATTGGGATCATCTTTATATACTTTCCAAGGAAAGCGAATAAATTCCTTTTTCTCTTTTCTGGATTCAACCCTTTTTATCTGAATATCACTCATCTAAAACTTCCTCCCATGAAAATCATCTTATCAAATAAATATTTTTTTTGCACGAACATTTTCTCATAAAGAAAATGACGAAACTCAATCAAATGTCCTTATCTATTCTGGGTTTTCAACAAAATGATTTGAGGTTGTCTTGTTTTTATGTTAAAAAGATTAACAACAGCACCCAACATCATTTATATTGGTATGAAAGGAATGAAATATGAAATCTGCCCCTCATTTTGAAGAGTTGTCCAAAGAAAAACTTCTTGAAGAAATCAATCCTGATTCCATTCCCTTTGAAACCACAGACTCCTGTAAAAAAAGCAAAGAAATCATCGGTCAAAAAAGGGCTTTGAAATCCATACAAACAGGCCTTGATATTAAAGGACGCGGATATAATATTTTTATCACAGGCATGGTTGGAACGGGAAGAACAACAACCATAAAGAAATTCTTGGATAAAATAGAGAAGACCAAAGAAACTCCTAACGATATTCTCTATGTCTATAATTTCAAATCCCCAGATGAACCGACTCTCATTATGCTTCCTGCCGGAAAAGGGAAACACTTTAGAAACGATATGAATAATTTGATTAATGTGCTCAAGAGAGACATTCCGGAACTTTTCAAAAGCAAATTCTATACAGAAAAAAGAAACAGCATTGTTGAAAATCAACAAAAGAAGCAAAAGAAAATTTTAAAGCAGTTTGAAGATGAAGTTTCTAAAGAAGGATTTACTGTCATTCAGGTTCAAATAGGCACTTTTGTCAAGCCAGATCTGGTTCCCGTCATTGACAAAAAACCAATCTCCTTTGATAAGCTAGCCCAGCTCGTCAATGAAAACAAATTTCCCAAAAAAAAATTTAATGAACTTAAGGTAAAATACGAGTCTTTGACTGATAAACTTGAAAAAGTGTTTAATGAGCTGAGAGAAATTGAAGAGCAAACCCATGAAATGCTAAAAAAATGGGATGAAAAGTCCATTATACCCGTTATCAGTGAGATGGTTTCTAAAGTGAGAAATAAGTATGATTCAGAAAAAATAGAAAAATATCTGAACAATGTGGAAGAAGACCTCACCAAAGATATTGATCTTTTTAAAAATCAAAAGACTCAGCAAAAAGAAAAATTGCCTATTAATCCATTTGTCAAATATAGAGTTAATCTGTTAGTGGATAACGCGGAGAGAGAAGGCGCTCCCATCATTATGGAAAAAAATCCGAATTATGTAAATCTGTTTGGTTCCATTGAATCCAGTATGAATCGGTTTGGTTTACTGGAAACGGATTTTACAAAGATAAGAGCGGGATCCCTTTTAAAAGCAAACGGGGGTTACATCGTTATCAGCGCCTTAGAAGCTTTGCTGGAGCCAGGGGTCTGGTCAGCTTTAAAAAGAACTCTTAAACATCAGACTCTTGAGATACAAAACTATCCCTCTCTTTTATTTTTTTCCACAAAAGGGCCTAAACCAGAGCCCATAGAAATCAATGTCAAAGTCATTTTCATCGGAGACTCTTATATCTATGACCTCCTTTATTACCAGGACGTAGATTTCAAAAAAATATTCAAAATTAAAGCAGAATTTGATTCAGAAACTCCGCTAACAAACAAGACCATCAGGGAATATTCTAATTTTGCAAAAAAAATCATCGATGAAGATAACTTAAAGCCCATGGATAAATATGGAATAGCAGCCCTTATCGAGCAGTGCATAAGAATGTCAGGAAGGCAAAAGAAAGTTTCCACCCGATTCCATCATGTATCTGATATCATAATAGAAGCCAATTACTGGGCTAAAAAATCAAGAGCCAAAATTATAAGCCGAAAACATATTGAAAAGGCCGTACAAGAACGCTTTGAAAGAGTCAGCCTCATAGAAGGCAAAATCCAGGAAATGATTGACGAAGGCACCCTCATGATTGATACCTCAGGCTCAAAGATAGGTCAGGTCAATGGACTCTCAGTTTACCGTCTGGGACACTTTTATTTTGGCAAGCCCACCCGTATTACAGCCACGACCGCTGTAGGACGAGCTGGAGTCATTAATATTGAACGGGAAGCAGACCTCAGCGGTCGGACCCACAACAAAGGGGTGCTTATTCTTGCAGGTTACCTGAGAAATAAATACGCTAAAAACAAACCCTTTGCTCTTTCCGCAAGCCTAGCTTTTGAACAGTCCTACTCCGGAGTAGATGGAGACAGTGCTTCGTCAACTGAAGTTTATGCTCTATTGTCAAGTCTATCAGGTCTTGCCCTAAGACAGGACATTGCTGTGACAGGCTCTCTTAACCAAAGAGGAGAAATTCAGCCAATCGGAGCGGTCAATGAGAAGATAGAAGGATTTTATGACGTCTGTAAATCAAAAAGGCTTACAGGCAAACAGGGAGTGATCATTCCAAAGGAAAATATAAAAAACCTGATGCTGAGAAGAGATATCATAGAAGCTGTGGGAAAAGGAAAATTTCATATCTATCCTGTAAAAACCATTGATGATGGGATCGAAATACTGACCGGCATCAAAGCCGGGAAGCAAAAAAAAGATGGGAGCTTTGAAAAGGACAGCGTCAACTATCTTGTAGACCGGGAACTTGAACGTTTGGCTGAAAGCTGGGAGAAATTCTCTGCTCCCAATAAAAAGAACAAGAAATAATCATCCCAGGTTATTTAAATTCACTTATAATTTTGTTTGATTGTTTTTACTTCTTCTGGCTTAAGATAACGCCATTTGCCTTTTTCCAAATTCCCTAATTTTATATCAGCAAATTGGATCCGTTTCAATCTCATAACCTGATAACCAACAAACTGAAACATTCTCCTTATCTCTCTTTTGCGCCCCTCATGGATTTCCACTTGAAGAAGAGAGAAATCTGAGTCTTTTTTAATGAGCTTTATCTTGTCCGGAGAAATCTTTTGATTATCCAGAACCACCCCTTTTAACAACATTCTTAAGTCTTTATTCTGCATGGGACCTTTTATTCGAACCCAATACACTTTTTTTATATGATAACGAGGATGCATGAGCTGATGAGCAAACTTGCCGTCATTGGTCAGGAGAAGAAGCCCTTCGCTGTTTAAATCCAGCCTTCCTATTGGAAATAAACGGACACCCAAATCCGGGAGAAGTTTTTTTATGGTGGGTCTTTTAAACGGGTCATCCAAAGTTACAACATAACCTCGAGGTTTGTTGAGCACCAAATAGTGCTTCGATTCTGGTTTGACTTCAGTTCCATTGACCTCCACTTTGTCGGCTCTAGGGTTGATTTGAGTGCCTAATTGGGTGACCACTTCTCCATTAACTTTGACCTTCCCCTGTTCGATCAGTTTATCCGCTTTCCTTCTAGAAGTTAGCCCAGCTCCCGCTAGATATTTATTTAAACGCACCTTTCCTCAATTATTCATAAAATAGGGTGATTATTTTTCTAGAAATAGAGGTTAAACCCACCGCTAAAGGTAAAATCTTTGAAATTGAAATCCAGATTGTCCAAATCAAAGTCCAGGTTTTGATATTTTCCCTGGGCCAAAATGGAAAATTTGCTGCCTATATGGATTTCCACACCGGCACCTGCATTAAACTTTCTCACCGTATCCTTATCAATATTCATAACATCTGCTGTGTAATACCCATAACCCACTGTGAGATAAGGATGAACAAAGACTATAGGGAAAAACCATTTGAAATTAAGCCCCAAATAGTTGTAATCCACTTCCCGTTCGTTCCATCCAAAAGGAGCGATCTGCTTTAAATCAAGATTATGAGCCGCTTGAAAATAATTGATCTCCAGCCCTACCATGGCAATTTTCACTCCAGCTCTTACGCCGTAAAGAAAAGTGGTATCTGTGTCTAATTCGACGCCTTCAAGTGTGGGCTTAGGTGCAGAAATTCCAAGGTGAGGACCCAAATAAATTCCTGTCTGAGCGCTTATGTTTGGGACTAAAACAGCTATCAAAAAAACCAGACAACCGAAAACAAATATCTTTTTCATCTTCTTTCCCTATGAATAAATTTGCTTTATGCTTTATCTTGCTGATTATTTTACTCAAGCTCTCAATAAATAGCAATACAAAAACAGCACCTGAATTTCTTCATGCATGCGTCGCCATTTTTTTATGAAGTGTTCAGGTTCACCTGAATTATTCACGAGTCAAGATTATAAGCTTAATGAAATTCAGGTATGGATGAAGCGACTTTGAAGATTCAGCCTTCTTATGAGTTTTTTGAGGGAATCCAGCGGAGCTGGACGGTGAGTATGTCTGACCCACGGACGGGGGGAGTTACGGAGCCGCCGAGAAAAACGAAGAAGAATGGCGTTAAGAA
>CAZRGM010000008.1:0-5713 GCA_964599635.1 uncultured Eubacteriales bacterium
GTTATGTGCCTATAATGGCTGCCTGGTTTAAGAAAATGGCAAATCGTTAATTCGAAAAATAAATTATTATCTCTAAAAAATAAACTTTATAAAATTAAAAAGAGTTTATATATATGGGAAAGGTATGTTTGAGTAAGGAGAGAACAGAATGAAAAAGCAAATATTCATTTTTTTTGTTGTCATATGTCTTGTCCCGCAGTCCTATGCCCAGAGTGACTTCAGAGTCAAAGATGGGAAAAATGAAATTGAAGAAAAATTGAATCAGGTCAAGGTTGAAGGGCTCCCCGGATTTGCCTTTGCTGTGATTCAGGGAGATCAAGTGATTTTCGAAAAATATGCCGGGCTTGCAGATGTGAGGGAGAAAAAACCGATAGATCAGAATTCTCAGTTTTACATCGCTTCCATAGCCAAGACTTTCACGGCCGCTGCAGTGCTTTTGCTGGCTGAACAAAAAGAGATTCGGCTTGAAGATCACATCAACCAGTATCTGGATAATCTGCCGGACTGCACCAAAGATGTGCGCGTCTTTCATCTCCTGGCGCACACATCCGGGTTACCGGATTATTATGACCATCTGGGAGAAGACCTGAAGGATTTTTATAATGAGGACGTATTAAGATTCGTGCGGCAAATCGATAGTCTTGACTTCGAACCCGGAGTGGATTACAGCTACAGCAACACAGCGTACGTTTTATTGGCTGAGATCATTAAAAAAGCAAGCGGCCTCCCCTACTCAGAATTTTTGGAGAAAAACATCTTTTACCCTCTAGGGATGAATCACACTCAGGTAAAGGATCATCCTGATATCTTGATATTAAATCGAACCAGGGGATACGATCTTGATAATGAGACTCAGTCCGTCAGTCTCAATGACTATACAGACATTTATACTGTAGGGGGAGGAGGTATCTACAGCAGCTTAAATGATCTGATCAAGTGGTATTTTTCATTAAGAAATCACAGACTCCTTTCAGAAAAAAACACTGAGCTTATGTTTTATTTTCCTGTTACTGACTCAGGGAGGATTAGCTATATGACCATGGGATGGTTTAATGAAACGTTCGGGAAAAAAACTCCTGAACTGGAAGGCTTGAGAGCCTATGGAGCTATTGGTATGTTGAAGGGTTTCAGAGCCATTTTGAAATTTTTTCCCGATCATGACCTCGCTTACATCACCTTAAGCAACCGTGGAGAGCTGCCACTATGGGCCTGGGACATAGGGAAAGCGTTTTTCGAAAGAAAATGAATAGATAACCCCTGAGGGTTTCCCTATCCGATTGTCATCAAGTTAGCTCGTAAGTTAGCAAGTTAGGGGGACGCCTTAATACTAATGCTTTAATAATCTAGAACAAACTAAGACTTATTTTGAGTGCTTTGTTGACATCTTTCATGATATTTGGATTGAAGTGTCCTATATTAGCTTGGATTCTCTCTTTGGTGATGGTTCTGATTTGATCACATTGGACAATGCTGTCTTTATTCAATCCCCCATCTCCCTTACTGATCCATACATCTGTGGGATATTGTTTTGAAATTTCTTTTTGACCGGTGATGACAGCCACTATAGTCACAGGAGAATATTTGTTTCCGATGTCATTTTGAATAACCACACAAGGACTTGTTTTTCCGGTTTCCGATCCCTTGATAGGCTTGAGGTCAACAACAACCACATCTCCCCTCTTGAGCTCAGGACTCATTAAATATTTTCTCCGTCCACATATTTAAAATCTTTACAGATTTTTTTGTTTAATTCGGCTTTTGCTTTATATCCCTCTTTGAGGTGTTCTTTGAGTTTTTCCATTTCTATTTTTTTGACTTTTTCCCTTGCAGCATTTCTTATGAATTTGCTGAAATTAGTGTCTTCTTTGACTTCAAAGATTTTCTTTATCAGGTCAACTGGGAAATTGATATTTTTTCTCACTGTTTTTGTTTTAGCCAACAGCGCCCCCCTGATCTTGATGTATTATGGGTATGCTTATAGATACATATATATTATACATCTATCAATATATATTATCCAGGTCCTTCTGTCAATAAAGCTAAAATACCCGGAAAATGGGATGATTCTCATTACCTTGCCACTCCCCTGCTGTATGAGATAGTTTGCTGTGATCCAACGTGATGTCTTAGATTGGTGATTTTGAGGTAAAAATCAGTGTTCTAAGGGCAAAATAACGAAGATGTATTTTTCTATGTTATTGATAATGAAAGAGATTTTAGAGCTTATCTTGGTCCGACCCCGTTTTTGCCGCGTTTTTGCTGGCATATTTGACCTTCCCATCACACATCACAATGGTCTGATCCATTTAAAATCTTTTTGACATGCCATTTTTTTCACATCTCCATCTCTCTGAACAATTGGGAGGTATCTCTTTTAAATATCCCTATTCCGGCCACCGCTGTCCCCAGAAAATTAGCCAGAAGACCGGGGATAAACCCGATAAAATAGGCCTCTGTGGTCACCTGCGCCCTGAGAACAGGAGACATGAGAATGGTGCTCTCCTTCATCATTCCGGAAACATCGATTCCGATCTCCTGAAGATAATAAGATCCGAGAATCCCAATGGCAATTCCGATCACAGAGCCGACAAATCCAATGACCACGGATTCCATCAGCATTTCTTTATAGACCTGTGCTTTTGACTCTCCAAGAGCCATCCTGACCCCAATTTCCCCATAGCGCCTGATCCCTGACATCAATCCGGAATTCCACAAAATAAGCGAGATCGCAAACAAAAAGACCCCCACAATGATATAAAGCTCCATTTTCGATATTCGCAGCAACTCTCCCAGATTATTCTGGTCTTCAAGAGTGAGCATGACAGGAGAGAATTCATCCTCAGGATTTGAATATTTTTCATTAAAATCTTTTTTTATCTCATGAGCCTTATCAGACTGGTAAAGTTCATTTTCAAAATAACCCAGGATTTCTCCTGATCCTGATTCCATATCAAGGGCGTATCGAACATCTCTTATATCAGCGATCATGGTATTTCGATCCAGAGCTGGAACTCCGAATTTGACAGTACCAGCAATCCGGAAGTTGTGGAGCGCCATTCCTCCCCTTGCCGAAGAACTGATCAAAGTGGCGGTATCGCCTATTTTGGCATCCAGACTTTTTGCCATGGAAGCCGGAATGAGAATGTCTCCTTCCTTATCAGGAAGATGTCCTTTTTGCAAAGATTTTTCCAGATTAAAGCGTTCTCTCTCTCCGGAATCTTTGCCAAGGAGATCCAGGGCTATCCCAAACACCGTGGTTTGAGCTCTGGTTTCTCCTTTTTCGTCAGGAATATCAAGCAGTCCGGCAAACTTGATACGGGGAGTCCAGTCCACTCCGGGATATTCCTTTTCCAGCTCATGGATGAGTGAATCCGTAGGGGTTAAAGCCAGGTCATTGGGAATCTGGTCAGAGATCTCTTTATAGGCTTGGGTCATGATTTTCACATGACCGGTTTCATAAACGGCATTGGTTTTGGTCAGGTCATCAATAAATCCCCAGATATAGGTGTACATAAACACACTGATAGCCACGCCCACGCCCACGATAATGAGAGGAACCAGGCTGCGGTGCTTGTCTCTCAAGATGCCTTTGATGAGAAATCCAATCATTCCTGTCTCCCTGCTAAGACTTTCTGCGGTTCGATATCCGTTATTCTGCGTGAAGGGAAATAACTGACAGCGGTCACAGAAACCAGCATCAGAAGGGCGGATCCTAGGATGATCTTCCACCCGTACATGGGATAAAGTGTGGTCGAGATCGCCATGCCGAAATCACCGGCGCTTTCAGGTAATTTTATCCCGCTTTTTGCTGACCAGATAAGAAAAGGTGTGGCATAAAGGGCTCCTATGATCAAAGATAGCACTCCGTGCAAAGCCCCTTCCAGAGTGAAAAGTTTGATCACGTTTGTTCTTTCCATCCCTAGAGCCATCAGCATTCCGATCTCGCGCTTCCTCCGAAATATGGAGATGACCTGAGTGTCAAAGACAGCCAGGAGAGCCATAAACAATAACAGGAGATACATAAAAGCATAGGAGACAGTCTGGATCTGCTTCATGGCCTCCATATCCCTCAATAAATAGGTCAGAGACTTAAACTCCCAAACCCCGGCGCTCTTAAACGGCGGCTCCAAATCATGCTGAATCACCACCATGGTGGCGTGCTGACTTGTTCCCATCATTTTCTGTAATTTTTGAAAGGGAATCCATATTTGACCTTTATCCACAGCAGGTACCAGCGTATTCATGACATGGACGATCTTTATATCAGCCGCATCAAAGGTGCCGTCTTTATCCCGCCATCTTAAAGTGACAATATCATCTTTTTTTAATTGAGAGCTCTCAGCCATTCGGGTCCCGATCAAAGCGGGAATATCATCTGTTTTGACCCGCAGCCTCTCTGCAGGAAGATTCAAAATCTTCTGCTCCGGGTTGATCCCTTTGATCAGAATATTTTTTATTCTTCCCTGAGGATAGAGAGCCCCCTGGGTTATCATGAGGGGTGAAGCCCTGCCTTCGTCTATCAGGGCTTCCATTTGCTCCGCAGGTTGAGCATGGCTTTTTTCAATGGTTGAAGGATCAAAAGGATCATAATTTTTGTGCCAGTACTGCCCGCCCCCGTAGAGGGCCTCCTTCATATTATTTGTGGTGGAATGGTTCATGCCCACGATAATTCCATTAAGGCTGATCATAGCCACAAAAACAATAGAAAGCACAAAGGCATTGAGCCAGGTTCTTATGCCGGCCTTGAGAATATTCCTCAATGATAATTTAAGATTCACCATGTTTGACTCCTGGGTTTTCCCGTTTGGAAACCTCCGGGTCTGAGTTTCATTCAGAGAGCTCCAGACAACAGATTTTAGTCACTTTGGGATGAAAAGACAAGTATGCATCCCATTACCCATCATAATGGTCTGATCCATTTAAAATCTTTCTGACATGCCTTGAGAAGCATTTTGTCTGCTGTCCGCTGTGATCAAAAAGGCTTTCTCCTTCTTATCTGCTTATTTTTAAGAGCTGGAGAAAGCATCAAGATTGACGGCTGTGTCAGGGAAATTTCGAAGAATTTTTTGGTCGTTTGTGATGAGCTTAATTTTAAGATGTTTGGCCAGAGCCACATACTCGCAGTCATAAGCTGAACAATCACTGGCTGCAGCCAGTTCCAGTACCAAATTGGAGGGAGGCAGGATCTCCCGGTCCTCCATGGTCCTAAGCGCTGAATTCATAATCTTCTTGGTCTGCTCGAGCTTCAGAATTTTGCGTCGCATATATCCAGCCATAACATTCCGGAACTCGCTTTCCCAAAGGGGAGGGGCTATCCATTGAGGGTCCTTTTTAAGAGCTTGAAGAGCCTGGGCTGTCCATTCACTTTGAACGTGGATATAAATGATAAGATTTGAGTCCACTACAATCATTTTCGGCCTTCATTCTTCCACTGTTCCAACTCATCATCACGGGTGCGGTATTGTGCTGTCAGTTCCCGGATCTTTTGTGTCCGCTTGAGAGTGGCATCCACATCAATAGGAGGCGTTTCAAGGGCTCGTTCAATTACAGCAATCACCTCCTGGTTGATGCTTCTTCGCCTGAATTTGGCGCGGCGTTTCAATCTCTCATAGACGTCTTCGGGAATATTTTTAATCGTTAGTGTTGCCATGATGCTGCCTTTATGGAACCATTATAAAACCAAAATGGAAGAATGTCAATAGTCAGCTCTCCC
>CAZRGM010000009.1:0-138741 GCA_964599635.1 uncultured Eubacteriales bacterium
CCTCTAAATCTTAAGAATCATGAAATAAATAATAAAAATCCCCCTTATCAAGCTCATCAATGAATCAGGTATCGGCATTTTTTATAAATTATCCATATCTACAACGACTTTGGAGTAATCCGCCACCATTAAAAAAAGCTGACTCACAGCCTGCAGAAGCGCAAGCCTATTTTTTCTCAGTTTGGCATCATCCACCATAACCAGAACATGGTCAAAAAAATTATCTATAACGGACCTGATTTCAAGGATAAAACTTTGAGCTCTACTGAAATCTCCGATTGAAACAAAAGGGAATATTTTCTCTCTTAAGGTGGAATAATCTGTATACAGCTTGATTTCTTCTTTCTCAATAAAGAGATCCGGAATCATCTTTGTTTTTGGCTGCCCTCTGAGTATATTGTTAACCCTCTTGACAACAATGATCAATGAATTAAACTCCGGACTGTCTTTAATTTCATCCAGAGCTTTGAGCCTAAGAAAAGAATAATATAAATTATCAAATCCCGCTCCCAGTACGGCATTGACTAAATCATAACGATATCCTTTTTTCTCGTAAAGGTACTTGAGACGATCCTTAAAAAAAGCTTCACAGTGTTGACTGAGTTCTTCTTTAGATCTATTTAAAAGATTTCCATATTCAGAAGCCGTTTCCTGAATTAAGAGAGACAGCGACAAATTCAATTTTTTATCAAGGATCGTTCGGCAAACTCCCTGGGCATTTCTTCTCAATCCAAAAGGATCCTTGGACCCTGAAACCTGGATCCCTATCCCAAAGGCTCCCACAATTGAGTCAATCTTATCAGCAATAGAAAGAACGGCCCCGTTGAGTGTAGAGGGAGGCCTGTCATCCTGACTTACAGGCTGATAATGCTCATAAATCGCTTTCCAGACGTGCTGGGGATATCCCTGCTTCCTAGCATAAAGCCCTCCTATCTTTCCTTGAAGAGAGGGAAACTCTCTGACCATTTCTGTTACTAAATCAACTTTACACAGGTCTGCAGATTGAATGAGATCATTCTTTTCTTTAAATCCTATTTGTTCAGAGAGAAATTTAGCGATCCTTTGAATCCTTGAAGTCTTTTGTCGGTAATTTCCCAATCTTTCCTGATAGACAATCCTGCTGAGAAGGGCTCTCTTTTCTTCAAGAGGCTCTTCTAAATCATGTTCCCAAAAAAACCGAGCATCCTCCAGTCTCGCCTTCAGAACTCTCTCGTTACCCTGTTTGATAAGAAGCTTTCGATCAGGATTGCCGTCCGCCACACCTATAAACACAGGAAGCTGTTTGTTATCACTATCCACAACTGAAAATAGATTCTGTCCTACCTTCATGGCCGTACTGATGACATCAAGGGGCAGCTTGAGATAATCTTCTGGAAATTCTCCTATAAAAACATAAGGATATTCGACGTCATAAATAATTTTATCTAAGAGCTCTCTATCCGGATAGACTTTGGCTTTTAAAGGAGAGAGCTTCTTTTTTATCTGTTTCTCAATTCTCTGCTTCCTTGATTCAGCATCAACCATGACTTTTTTTGATTTGAGTTTGGAAAAATAATCTCGAAAAGAGCTGACCATTATTTTTTCCGGGAAAAACAGCTTGTGTCCATAGGTATGGGAAGCTGTTGAGACTTCATCGATTTTAAAGGGAATGATTTTTCCATCTCCCAGACAAAGAATATTTTTTATGGGCCGGGAAAAACGGATTGAGCTTTCTCCCCACCTCATCATTTTAGGAAAAGAAAGACCAGAGATCAGATCCGGAAGAATTTCTTTGAGTAATTCAAAAGCTCTCTTGCCTTGGATCGACTTTTTGAATCCCACATACTCGCCTTTTTTACTTTTGATGATTTCCAAATCACTAATTTTGATTTTATTGGATCTCGCAAACCCTTTAGCTGCGGATGTGGGGTGATCGTTCTTATCAAAAGCCGCTTTTCTGGGTGGCCCTATAATGACTTCTTGTTTGGGCTTCTGCATAGAAGCCATATTGGCATACAAAACCAGCCTCCGGCAGGTCCCGTGAGTTCTTATTTCCCCAACTTCATTGTTCTCATCAACTAGATCCGCTTCTTTAAGTCTGTTATAAAGGCCCTTTTCTAGCTGCTCCAATGCAGCTTTGACATGAAGAGCTGGCATTTCTTCTGTATTGACTTCCAATAAAAGTTCCATATGAATCAAGTCTCCTTAAGAGCTGTGTATTCTTTGGCAATTCGAATGGCCAAAGCTCTGATTTGGGATATGAGCTTAACCCTTTCTGTAACGCTTATCGCCCCTCGAGAATCAAGAAGGTTAAATAAATGCGAACACTTCAAGCATAGGTCATACGCTGGAAGAAGAAGGCCTTTTCTTATCAGTTTTTCTGCTTCTCGAACACTCATTGAAAATGATTGACTCAACACATGGACATCGGCTTGATTGAAATTGTATTCAGAAAACTCTTTTTCTTCTAAAAATCTGAGATCCTTATAACTCACCTCATCAGACCACTTCAAATCATAAATGTTATCCACTCCTTCCAAAAACATCTCCAGTCTCTCAATCCCATAAGTGATTTCTACGGGAATCGGAAAGACTTCTATTCCCCCAGCCTGTTGAAAGTACGTAAACTGAGTGATCTCAAGTCCATCCAGTAAAATTTGCCAACCAACTCCCCAGGCTCCTATAGTGGGCGATTCCCAATTGTCTTCATCAAACCGGATATCATGCTCTCTTATTTTTATACCTAAAAATTTCAAACTTTCTAAATACATCTCCTGTATATTTGAAGGGGAAGGCTTCAGGATAACTTGATACTGAAAATGCTTTTGGACCCGATGAGGGTTCTCTCCAAATCTTCCATCTGTAGGACGCCGGGAGGGCTGAACATAAGCCACCTTCCAGTTTCTTTTATCTATCACCCTAAAGAATGTATCCGGAGTCATGGTCCCTGCACCCACTTCCAAGTCATAAGGCTGTGCCAAATAACATCCCTGATGGGACCAGAATTCATGAAGCCTCATGATCAGACTTTGAATACTCATCAATCTCTCTTTCCTAAGGCTCCCATCTCAATTTTGGATCTCTAGCGGCAGCAGTCTCATCCAGACGCCGGACATAAGAATCATGTGGAGCCGATTTCAACACATCCGGATTTTCTTTAGCTTCTCTTGCTATCTGCTTCATTGCCCCAACAAACAAATCAAGATCCGCTTTACTCTCAGTTTCTGTAGGCTCTGTCATCAGGGCTCCATGCACGATGAGTGGAAATGACATGGTGGGAGGATGGACTCCTAAATCAATAAGCCTCTTGGCAATGTCAATATTCGAGATATTATATTCTTTTTGATATTTATCAGAAAAAACACATTCATGAAGAGTGGGCGCTTTGTATTTAAGATAATACTCTTTTTCAAGGCTCTTCCTTATATAATTAGAATTCAGCACAGCGGTTTCTGCGACCTCTCTTAATCCATTTGGCCCTAGAGACAGAATATAAGCCAATGCTTTTATCACCACCAAAAAATTCCCATAAAAACTTCGAACTCTTCCTATGCTCTTTGGATAATCCTCATCAATAAAATACTGATTTTGCTTCTTTATAATCCTAGGAATTGGAAGGTAGGGCTCTAAAATATTTTTAACTCCGACTGGACCAGCTCCGGGACCTCCTCCTCCATGAGGGGTAGAAAAAGTTTTATGCAGATTTAAGTGAATGACATCAACTCCCATATCTCCCGGGCGACAGATTCCCATAAGAGCATTCATATTGGCTCCATCCATATAGACAAGTCCCCCTCTCGAGTGAACGATCTCAGAAGCTTCTTTAATCTGACTTTCAAAAATACCCAATGTGTTTGGATTTGTGATCATGATGGCCGCTACATCTTCATTCATGTTTTGAGACAAGTCAGCCAGATCAATGGTCCCGGCTTCATTAGATTTAATTTCTTTAACTTTATAACCGCACACATGGGCACTTGAGGGATTGGTGCCGTGAGCTGAATCTGGAATAAGAACAAATTTTCTGGGATCACCCCGGTCTTCTAAACAAGCTCGGATCAGCATCATCCCCAACAGTTCACCCTGAGCCCCAGCAGAAGGCTGAAAAGACAGTGCATCCATTCCCGTAATCTCTGTAAAGACCTCTTCTGAAGTTTTAAGAACTTCCAATGAACCTTGGCATACTTCGGGATCTGAATAGGGATGAACCGATTGAAAATCTTCCATCTGGGAAATGCGTTCATTGAGTTTAGGGTTGTACTTCATCGTACAGGAACCCAACGGATAGATCCCTTTATCAATACAGTAGTTTGTTTGGGAAAGCCGGGTAAAATGCCTCACAACTTCAACTTCAGATACCTCAGGGAAGTCTTTGATCTCATTTCTCAAAGGGATATGCTCGGCTAGATCCTCTTTTTCAGGAACATCCAGTTTAGGCAAAACAAAACCCTTTTTACCCTTCCCGCTTATCTCAAATATCAAACGTTCACGAATCATACTCCATTCCTTTCTTTTCTTTCTGTCAGGCATTTAAGATGTCTTTTAGATCTTCCGCAAAGCGATCTATATCCTGTCTCTGCGTGACTTCAGTCACACACACAAGCCCATATCCTTTCAGTTCAGGGTAATACTTCTCAAGAGAAATGCCTGGGACTATTTTTTTCTTCATGGATTCTTTTATGACCTCATCCCACTCTTTTTCTGTTTTAATGACAAATTCATTATAAATTCTTCCAGAAAATCCAGCCTCGACTCCTCTGATGCTTTTTAAAAGATCAAAAGTATAATTGGCCTTCTGAATATTCTGCCATCCCAAATCTCTTAATCCCTGTTTTCCCAGCAATTCCAAAAATATGGTCGCTCTCAAAGCACATAAAGCTTGGTTGGTGCAAATATTAGAAGTGGCTCTTTCCCTCCTTATGTGCTGCTCTCTGGTAGACAACGTCAGAACAAATCCGCGATTCCCATCTACATCCTTTGTCTCTCCTGAAATTCGTCCCGGAAACTGCCTTAAAAATTCCTTTCGACAAGCCATAAACCCTAAATAAGGGCCTCCAAAACCTAATGGGATTCCAAACGACTGAGCCTCCCCTACAGCGATATCCGCCCCCAGCTCACCTGGAGCCTTGAGTATGCCAAGAGAACTCGCTTCAGCCACCACTGCTATGGATAAAGCATTGTTTTCATGAGTGAGGGAGGATATTTCACCTAAATCTTCAATAACGCCAAAAAAATTAGGAGACTGACAAACCACAGCCGATGTTTCTTTATCCAAATGTTTCTTGAGAGCTTTCAAATCAATTCTTCCTGAATCATCATATCCGATCTCATGAACGGTTACCCCAATATTTTTGGTGTATGTTTTGATGACTTCCATGTACTGAGGATGCAGTGTTTTTGGAATCAATACTTTTGACTTTCGATTAATCCGATTGGCCATTAAGACAGCTTCAGCAGCTCCAGACGCTCCATCATAGAGGGAGGCATTGGAAATATCCAACCCTGTCAGCTGACATATCAAGGTTTGAAATTCAAATATCAACTGCAGTGTTCCCTGACTGGCTTCTGCTTGATAAGGGGTATAGGGGCTGATAAACTCTCCCCTGCTGCTCAAATAGTCGATTACAGAAGGAATAAAATGCTGATAAGCTCCCGCACCTAGAAAAGAGAGGTATTCTCGATTCTTATTCTTTTTTCCCAGTTTACTAAAATAATCAATTATTTCAGGTTCAGATCTGGCTTTAGGAATTTTCAGGTCCCGGTTTAGCTTGATATTGTCTGGAATAGACTTAAAAAACTCCTTAAGAGAGGAAACCCCTGTAACCTTGAGCATCTCTTTTTTATCATTCTCGCTTAAAGAAATAAAATTCATCTTTTTTCTCTTTTCTCAGTGTTCATTTCTCTTCTTCAATCCCTTCTAAATATTTTTCATATTCAGAAGCAGACATAAGCTCTTCTATTTCTGATTTATCCTTCACTTTTAATTTAATGATCCATCCCTTTTTATGAGGATCTTTGTTGATAATTTCTGGATCATCATTCAATCCTTCATTAACTTCTGTAACCTCTCCAGATAGCGGAGAATACACATCCGAGACGGCCTTAACAGACTCGACAACTCCCATAGTTTGACGGGCCTTAAGCTCGTCTCCTACTCCCGGAAGCTCGACATACACAACATCCCCCAATTGATTCTGGGCAAAATCTGTAATACCAATTGTTGCGCTGTCTCCTTCAAGCTTCACCCATTCATGCTCCTTAGTATAATAAAAATCGTCGGGATACATCCTAACCTCCTTTTTTATTTCCAGTTATAATTTACCTGATCTATTCATAAAAAAATGTAGTACCTTGCGATGTGAGCTGTCATTTTTTCTTTCTAGAATAAAAGGGAATTTTCACGACTTCTGCCTCCACCCTCTTCTCTCGAATCCCTATCTCTATCTTCTGTCCTTGTTCAACATACTGAACAGGAAGATAAGTCAATCCTATACTTTTTCTTAAATAAGGAGAAAAAGTTCCTGAAGTTACCTTTGAGACCTCTCGACCTTCAACAAAAACAGGATATCCGTGCCTGGCAATGCCTCTTCCTAAAAGCTCAAATCCAGCAATCCTTTTGTTGATTCCAACTTCTTTTTGGCGCCGCAGACTTTCTCTTCCCATGAAATCACCTTTTTCAAATTTTACCAACCATCCTAATCCAGCTTCAAGAACCGTTGTCGTATCATCAATGTCATTTCCGTATAACATAAGACAGGCTTCCAGGCGGAGTGTATCTCTGGCGCCCAGCCCAACAGGTTTGATTCCGTATTTCTCTCCCCTTTCAAGGAGAGAATCCCATGTCTTTAAAGGACTTGAGCACAGAGTATAGATTTCAAATCCGTCCTCGCCCGTATATCCCGTTCGAGAAACAACCGCCTCTTCACCAACGACTTTTCCCTGTCTGACTCGAAATGGTCTCATGTCCTCCAATTCAATATTGGTTAAAGGCTGTAAGATATCGATAGACTTAGGTCCTTGAAGAGCAAGTTGAGCGTACTGATCACTCATGTTTTTGACCTGAACTTCGAAGCTTTTCTTATGATTCATCACCCAATCAAAATCTTTATCTGTGTTGGCCGCATTGACAACCAGAAGGTAATCCACATCACTGAACTTATAGACCAACATATCATCGACAAAAGTACCTTGAGGAGTTGTTAAGGCTGAGTATTGAGTTTTTTGAGGAGTCAAGGAAGAGGCGTCATTCGGAGTTAAAAATTGGACATAATCCAGTGCTTGAGGGCCAGAAATCAGTATCTCTCCCATATGACTTACGTCAAATAAACCAGCCTGTCTGCGTACAGCATTATGCTCTTCGACAATACTTGAATATTCCACAGGCATTTCCCATCCAAAAAAATCAACCATTTTAGCTCCAGAATCCTTGTGAAATTTATAAAGTTTCGTTTTTTTCATACTCATCCTCTCTTTATTAAACCTGGACTCCAGAAGAATCCGGATAAAACAATTTACTACCATATAATAGACGGTTATGCAAGAATATTTATAACTGTTCTTGCCACTCTGAATTTATTTGATATAATGGACAGGAAGTCAAATGATTCTATTCAAAAAAAACTTAAAAAAGAAACTTTACCAGCTTCTGAAACAAAAATATCCTATTGAGATAGATGATCTAGATTTATCCTATCCTCCAGATATCAAGATAGGTGATTTTGCTCTCTCCTTCCCTTTCAAGATGGCTCAGAAGCTCAGAGAAAACCCCCGAAATATCGCAGAAAAAATAGTTCCTTTTCTTTCCTCTTTAGAAAGCATACAAAAAACCGAAGTCGCAGGAGGTGGCTATATCAATCTTTTTATTGATCGAAAAAACTTTTTCCTAAATAGATTCAAAACCCTGGAACAGTCAACCCTTTCCTCAGAAGAAAAAAAAGTCATTATTGAACACACTTCAATCAATCCCAATAAAGCAGCCCACATCGGCCACCTTAGAAATTCTTGTCTTGGAGATACCCTTGTTCGCTGCCAAAAATACAAAGGAGAAAAAGTTGAAGTCCAAAACTATATAGACGATACAGGTGTCCAGGTTGCAGATGTGGTCTTTGGTTTCTTAGAAATTGAAAAAAAGAATCTTGAGGAAATCAAGAAAATAGAAGGAAAGTTTGATCACTATTGCTGGGATTTATATGCCAAAACAACTCAGTTTTTCGCTCAAAATCCCGAAGCTGAAAAAAGAAAAGCAGAAATATTAAAAAAGATAGAAAATGGGGAAAACCCTGAAAATGACACCGCCTTCTATATCTCAAGACGAATACTCAAAGAGCATCTCCAAACCATGCAGAGACTTGGAGTCACCTATGATCTCCTGGCATGCGAAAGCGACATTATCAAACTGAAATTTTGGGAAAGCGCCTTCAATCTTCTTAGGAAAAAAAAAGCGGCTTATTTTGTTGATAGTGGCAGGCACAAAGGCTGCTGGGTTATGAAGCTTGACGGCAAAACAGATCAGGAGAAAATTTTAGTCCGCTCCAACAACACCGTTACCTACGTGGGAAAAGATATTGCCTATCAACTTTGGAAATTCGGTCTTCTTGACAATGACTTCTCCTATGCACCTTTTATCAACCAAAATAATAAGATCATATGGATCACCTCTTCCATTAAAACTCCCCATAAGGCCGATTTTGGGAATGCAAGCCGTGTCTATAATGTCATAGATATCCGTCAATCCTATCCTCAACAGGTAGTCATCCAGGGATTAAAATCTTTAAAATTCAAGCAGCAGGCAGAAAAATCAACTCATTTTTCATATGAAATGGTGGCTCTTTCTCCAAACAGTCTCAAAGAACTTGGATTCGAAATTTCAGAAGACGAGAAAAAGAAAGATTTTATTGAAGTCTCAGGAAGAAAGGGACTCGGGATAAAAGCTGATGACCTTATGGATAGACTTGAGCAGAAAGCTTTCGAAGAGGTCGAAAAAAGAAATCCAGGATGGTCAGAGACAAAAAAAATTAAAACTTCCAAAGATATTGCCTGCGGTGCACTCAGGTATTTCATGCTTAAATTTGCACGAAATTCTTTAATTGTCTTTGATTTCGAAGATGTACTGAATTTTGAGGGAGAAACAGGACCGTATCTTCAATACACTTTGGTCAGGATAAACAGCATATTCAGCAAACTCAAAAAAATAAGAAACATTGATAAAGAAGACATAGAATTAAAGATATTATCTCATCAACTATCCCTTGATTTGATAACAGGTGAAGAACTGGATGATTTCTGGGAACTCGTTTTTTATGCCTCTAAGCTGGATGAAGAAGTTCTCCATTCAATCCATACTTTGGAATTTCTTCATTTAGCTAAATTTACCTTCAATCTATGCCAGAAATTCAACGCTTATTACCATAAATATTCCATAATCCAGGAAAAAAATGAGTCCATACAAAACGCGAGAATTCTCACCATATATTTTATATACAAAACACTCAAAGAGGCCTTGGATCTGATGGGAATTCCAAAGCTCGAACGCATGTGAAGACAGCCTGAATAGGGAATTGAGAAAGGAATCAATCAATGAATATCCTCAAAGAACTTAAACAGAGAATCTTAATCCTCGATGGAGCGATGGGCACAGAAATCATGAAAAAAACAGGAAAGGACTATGCCTTTCCAGAGCTTTTAAATAGGGAGCGTCCAGAAGTCATCACCCAAATACATAAAGCTTATATTGACTCTGGAGCTGACATTATCGAAACAAATACATTAGGGGCAAACCGAATAAAGCTTTTTGAATACGGGATGGAAAAAGAATGCAAAAATATCAATCTATCGGCCTTAGAACTAGCTAGGAAATCCTTAGATAACAATGCTGTTTTTATAGCCGGTTCCATAGGACCCACAGGAAAACTCATTAAACCGATTGGAGATCTTAGCTTTGAGCAGGCTTATGAGGCCTTTGCCGAACAGGCAAGATATTTAGAGGAAGGAGGAGCTGATTTTCTTCTTATCGAAACCCAGATAGACATTTTAGAAGCGAAGACAGCTCTCTTGGCTGCCAGAGAATCCACCTCACTCCCTATTGCGGTGTCAATGACTTATCCTCTTGATCAAGACCTCACGGTTACAGGAACAGATCCAGAAACAGCAGCCATAACTCTCTCCGCCACTGATGCGGATATCCTGGGGGTCAACTGCGGAAAACATCCCAAATATTTTGAACAGGCCCTATTAAAATACAAACTTCATACAGAGAAACCTATTATAGCCTATGCCAATGCTGGAGAGCCTGAAAAAAGAAAAAACGAAACTTACTTCCCTTTCGGCCCTTCAGAATATTTAAAATATGCCCTAAAATTCTATGAATCCGGAGCTCATATCATAGGCGGATGCTGTGGAACCTCTCCCAAACACATCCAACTTATCGCGGATCATCTTAAAGGGAAAAAACCAAAAAACAAGGCCCCGATCAATTCCTATTTCCGAAGCTCCAGCAGAAATGAAAGTGTTTTTATTGGAAACTCTCAATCATTTAAAATAATCGGAGAAAACATCAATCCCTTTTCCAGAAAAGAATTGGATGAAGAATTTAAATCTGGAAAACTCAATTCAGCAAGAAATTACGCCCGCAAGCAGGAAAATGCGGGAGCCCATGCACTCGATATGAATCTTGGGAGAATTGGAGATAAGGATCCAAACTTTTTTTCAGCAGCAGTCATGGAAATCCAGTCGGTCTCAAAACTTCCCATTTTTTTAGATAATAACAACCCTCAATCCCTTGAAAAAGCTCTCCAATATTATGCAGGGAAAGCCGTTATCAACAGCATCAATGGCGAAAAGTATAATTATGAAAAACTGTTTCCTATTGCCAAAAAATACGGATCAGGCGTCATCCTTTTGGCTATGAACGAAAAAGGAATCCCTGAAAAATCTGAACAGCGCATATTGATCATTGAAAGGCTCTTAGAAAAGGCCTATGAATATGGGTTTTCCGAATGTGATATTCTCATCGACCCCATCGTTCTCTCCCTTTCATCATCCCATCAAAGCTCCAGTGAAACTCTATCCACGATTCAAGGAATAAAAAATCTCAAATTGCCTTCGATTCTGGGGCTGTCTAATTTTTCATATGGTCTTCCGAACCGAAGACTCCTTAACAGAACTTTTCTTTCCATGGCTATCCATAGAGGGTTGAATTCAGCCATTTTGAATCCTTTTGATAAAGACCTTCTTAACAGCATTAGAGCCTGTGACTCCATTACGGGAAAAGACCCAGGGCTTCACCAATATATCCAAACATTTGGAACTCAAACTGAAGCTCAAGAGGAGCCGGAAATCAAACAGGAATTCAAAACAAAGCAAGAACAGCTTTTTTACGCCATATTAGAAGGAGAAAAATCAGACGCAGGAAGACTTACCCAACAGCTTATTGAGGAAGGGCACAACGAACTTGACATTCTCAAAAAAACTCTTTCACCCGCTCTTCAATTAGTCGGAGAATTTTATGAAAAGAAAAAATACTTTCTTCCGCAGCTGATCCTATCTGCCGAAGCCATGGAAGAAGCCGCCCATGTCATTGAGAAATCTTTTCCAGCAAAAAAAGATGCCCCCCAAAAATCCAGAATTCTCTTAGCAACAGTCAAAGGCGACCTTCATGATATAGGTAAAAACATCGTCGCGCTTGTTCTTAGGAATTCAGGCTATGAAGTTTTAGACTTGGGGAAAAATGTGGATTCAGAGAAAATCATATCAACCGCCATCCGCAAAAAACTCAATATTGTAGGACTCTCGGCTCTGCTCACCACCTCCTTAGACAGTATAGAAGAAGTTATCCAGATAAAAAACAAAAAAGCTCCTGGAATAAAAATAATCATCGGAGGTGCGGCTGTATCATCAAATTTTGCTCAAGAGTGCGGAGCTGATGAATATGCCAAAGATGTTATGGAGGCTCTGAATAAACTTAAAAAATGGACTTAACCACGACTTCATGCCCTCTGCACCCCGAATCTGCAGCAACCTCGGCTCATGAATAATCCAGGCTAAAAAGGATTTCTTTTAAATTTATACCTTCATGACCTTAGTATTGGCAAAATATTCAAATGAGAATGAAGTCATCTCCCCAACTTTTTTATGGGGCACCGGCATTAATCTTGCTGATAAGGGTTTATTCAATTTAATAGCCAGAGAAGCAATGTCCAATAAAAGAGCATACAATTTCTGGACAGGCACATCACCTGAGATAGGAATCGTATCAAGTCCTGTCCCGCAAACAGAAGAATAAAGTAGAATATCAGTAAGCCGGAACGCTTTTTCTTTATTTCTTTCTGCCAAACCATAATCTTCCAGGACAGGCAGCATCAGACCTGAATAGCCGCATTTTTTTACATTCAGTTGACTCAAACAACTCGTCAGACATTTGGCTATCGCCAATGTTCCCACATCTCCAAACCGACCCAGCCCCAACTTTTCAAACGCAAAGGCTGTGCTTTCATCTTTTTTAACAGAGCTGTCAATAGAGACATCTATGCCGTTATAAAGAATTCCTTCTGCCTTACTTATTTTCTCAGAGATGGCTTCTATCTTTAGAAACTCCTCTTCAAGGGTCTCCTTCAGGACCTTTTCTTCATTTTGTATTTTCCCGGCTTTCGAAAAAGCCTTAAAAACCAAGTCACTGTTTTCTGTGCCAATTCCGAAGGAAACCGGTCCCTGGTGATAAGCGGCAGGAAAGAAGGGAGCCCCTGGCTTTATATTGAATAAAGCCGCAAACCTCAAATTAGCGAATCCGTCTTTATCAATGAATGCAATTTTTTTTATCAATTCTGCTGATTTTCGGGCTGCTTCATAGTCTATTCGTTGATCATCCGCCACCATGACGGTACAAAACCCAGTGGAGGTCCGTTTAATCAGGTCATAAATAAGAGGAATGTGACTCGATTGATAAGTTGTCCCGAAGCTGAAATAATCAATTCCATTGGAAAGAGAGATTTTCTCGAATTTTTTAACTAACTCTTTAATCTGTTGGGGAGATGTGAAAAATTCCTCCCACGGTTGAGTCGTGAGCCGGACGGTCTGAACTTCATATCCATTTTTAGTAAACTCTTCCTTGACACGATTTGTAAAACCAGCCACTTCCTTTATCTGTTTTTCTAAAAGTGGTAAATCAAGGTTAAAACCTGTTGTGATTGTTCTTATCTTCATTTTAAAAATAAACAAACAATAGATAATCATGGCGGAGAGGGTGGGATTCGAACCCACGGTACCGATATTCTTCGGTACAATCGCTTAGCAGGCGACCCTGATCAGCCACTCCAGCACCTCTCCATTTTTATTTATTTTAACATTTTTCGACTCAACAAACAAAATAAACAGAATTAACAGAATGAATAGAATAAACAGAATAAATCCAATCCTGAATCTTATTGCAATTTTATTGTTTCCTTGTATAATGAATTTCAGGAGTGAAAAATGCACAATGCAACCCACAAAATTGATTTTATAGATCACACTCGAAGTGTGTTTAAATCTGTAAGCTGGCGATTGGTGGCTACACTCACAACCATGACTATAGTCTATCTTTTTACCAAAAAAATATTTCTTTCACTAGGGGTAGGGCTCGTTGAGGTCATCTCAAAAATTTTACTTTACTATCTACACGAAAGAGTATGGAACAAAATCAAATGGGGAAAGAAAGTGCACCCACTGTCTGATATTCCTGTAAACCGAAAACTGGAGCCTAAAGACAGAGAAATTATTGTTAAAAAGCTTAAAGATTTAGGTTATATAGATTAACCTGATCTATTCATAAAAAAAGGCATCAGTATTTTTTTAAAAACTTCAAAATATGCTATAATCATGAACCCAAATGGAAAAAGTAGCTGTTCTTTTCAATCCTTCGTCAGGGAGAGGCCTGTCTTTAAGAAAAAAAGATGAGATCATAAAAAAACTGAAGAAGAACTCTATCCCCTTTAACTGGTTCGAATCTGATTCAGAAAATCATCTCAAACAATTGGCCAAAGAAAAAGCAGAATCATATAAAACTATTCTGGTGGTGGGGGGAGATACATCTTTCCAAATTGCTGCTTCTGAAATCTATCAGTCTCCTTATAATCCTGCCCTCTGCATGATGCCCACAGGTTCAGCCAATGATATAGCCATATCCTTATGCAGCAACTCATTTGAATCTATTCTCAAATCTTTAAAGGAATCCAAAACAAAAAGGATGGATATGGTCCTTCTTGAAATCAAAGGAAAATCTGAAAAAATATTCTTTGCAGGCTCCTTAAGCCTTGGATTAGGGGTCACTGTAAATCAATACATAACCAACTACTGGAAACAACATCCTTTACAAGCCAAACAAGGAAAGTTATTCCAAGTTATGGCTGGATTTCTAGGCGCCATAGAGTCTTTTAAACAAAAGAGACTTCCCATGAAAATAAATTTATCGTCTGAGGATTTTGAGCAGAATTTTAATTTCTCCATCGCGGTCTTCTCCAATGTCCCCTCTTATGCTGGGGGCCTTAGAGTTAATCCCCATGCTTCTCCTTTTGACGGAAAAATAAACTGCTGTGTTATCGATACAAAATCTTTCAACGATTCATTAAAAATGGCCTACTCTGTATGGAGAAAAAAACATGCAAACAAAAGGGAAACAAAGCTTTTCTCTAAAAAAAGCTTTATGGTTACTTCTGATGAACCCATAAACATCCAATATGACGGAAACGTTATTTTAGGAGTTAAAGAATTTAAAGTTTCCGTCCTCCCTTCAGCCATTAAAATCCTTGGTTAAACTCATCTACCCTAAATTTCACGAATCAAAATTATAATCTTATTGAAATTCAGGTGTAGCTGAAGGAAATTTGGGCTGTAACGGTGAATTGTAAATGGTCAATCGTAAATTGAAAAACCATTCTTCATTTTCCATTCACCATTACCTGTTATTGATAAACGGAGGGAGAGGGATTCGAACCCCCGTCACGATTTCTCGTGAAGCGGTTTTCAAGACCGCCGCCTTCAGCCACTCGGCCATCCCTCCTTAATGCAAATATGAGTGTAACACGTTCACTTCAGACCTGCAAAAATCAGGATATTTCTGTAACCCCACCCATATATGAATGAAGGACTTCTGGAATGAGTACGCTTCCATTTCTCTGCTGAAACGATTCCAAAATAGAACTGACCGTTCTTCCCACTGCAACTCCAGAACCATTGAGGGTATGAACAAATTCAGGCTTGGATTCTTTCTCTCTTCTAAACCTTATTTGAGCGCGTCTTGCCTGAAAATCCTCACAATTTGTACAGGAAGATATCTCCACATAATCATTTCGGTTGGGCATCCAGAGCTCCAAATCATAGGTCTTAGCCCCAGCAAACCCCAGCTCTCCGGTACACAAGCTGACAACCCGATAATGAAGTCCCAACTTTTTCAGGACCTTCTCAGCACATAAAGTTATTTTTTCCAGCTCTTCATAAGATTTTTCTGGAAGAGTGAAGCTCATCAACTCCACCTTATTAAACTGATGCTGACGAATGAGACCCCGAACATCTTTACCATAGGAGCCCGCTTCACTTCTAAAACACGGTGTATAGGCCACAAATCTTTTCGGTAGAGTCTCTGCCTCTAGAATCTCATCACGAAACAAATTTGTTAACGGAACTTCAGCAGTCGGTATTAAATACCAATCAAATCCTCTGAGTTTAAACAAATCTTTTTCAAACTTCGGAAGATTTCCAGTCCCCAGCAGACTCTCTTTGTTTGAAATATAAGGAGGAAGGATTTCCTCAAATCCATTCTCTTTGATATGGATATCAAGCATAAAATTGATTAAAGCTCTTTCCAATCTGGCTCCCAATCCTTTATAAACAGCGAATCGAGCACCCGCCAATTTGGAAGCTCTTTTAAAATCAAGAATCCCTAATCTTTCGCCAATCTCCCAATGCGGTTTGGGTTTAAACTGGAATTGAGGTTTTTCCCCAAACCTCCTCAATTCTTCATTACAAGAAGGGTCTCTTCCCACAGGCACAGACTCATGAGGAATGTTAGGAATATTCAGTAAGATATCCCTTATCTTTTCCTCTACAGCTTTAAATTCCTCTTCTTTTTCCTTTATCTCATCTGATACCTGTTTCATTTCAGCGATCAGGTAAGAGCAATCCTTGCCTTCCTGCTTCATCTTTCCGATTAACTTCGAATTTTTATTGAGTTTATGACGCAAATCTTCAATCTTCACCAAATATTTCTTTTTCTCTTGATCCAGTTCAACAAACTCTGAAAAGTCAAGGTCTATACCTCTGCTAGAGATTTTTTCTTTGATAAAATCCGTGCTTTCTTGAACAAATTTGTTATCCAGCATGAGGAGAGATTATATTATAAAAAAGGGGAAATGTGAAATGACAAAATACCCTTAGTTGACTATGAAGTTATATTAAAATATCATTAATTAGAAGAGATGAAAGGATTTTTATCATGGAAAACTTCAAGGGATATATCCAAATATATACCGGCAATGGGAAAGGAAAAACAACCGCTGCTTTAGGGCTCGCATTGAGAGCATCTGGACACGGATTTAAGACCTTTATTGGACAGTTTATGAAAGGTCAAAAATACGGTGAACTCAAAGCGATAGAGAAGTTAAAACCTTTTGTGCAGGTCAAACAGTTCGGCAGAAATACATTTATTCATGTCACCCAAAACCCAGATCCAATAGATGTAAAAAAAGCTGAAGACGGACTCGACACATGCTTCAAAGCCATGCTGTCTGGATTGTTTGATATCATTATCCTAGATGAAATCAATGTGGCTTTGTATTTTAATCTTATTAAAGAAAAAAAAGTTCATGAATTTCTCGATAAAAAACCAGACAATATTGAAGTGATACTCACAGGCCGATACGCTCCGGAATCTCTTATAAAAAGAGCTGATTTAGTGACAGAAATGAAAGAAATTAAGCACTACTACACAAAAAACATTTTAGCTCGAGATGGAATAGAAAAATAATCCAGGTCATATGGAGAAAAAAAAATTTGAAAGACTCGTCGAAGAAGCCTTATTAGAAATCCATAAAAAGTTTAAGAAACACCTTAAAAATATTGCTGTCATTGTGGAGGATTATCCTCCTCAAGAAGTTTATAAACGGCTTTCATTAGACCGGAGAAACCTGATATTGGGCCTTTATCACGGAGTCCCCTTGAAAAACAGAGGGCCTTATTATGGAAATATTCCCCCGGATGTTATATCTATCTACCAAAAGCCCATAGAAAGTGTCTGTTCCACTGAGGAGGAAATCAAAAAAAAAGTCAGAGAAGTGGTAAGACATGAAATGGGACATTATTTTGGCAAAAGTGATAAAGAGTTGAAAGAAATAGAAAACAATCAAGATTGATTGGAGTTCATGAATATGGATAAATCATACCAAGGAATCATCGCTGCCTTAACAACTCCTTTTAAAAATGAACGGTTATTCCCTGAAAAATTAAAACAAAATATTGAAAGATACAATGAAACTGACCTTGCTGGATATGTCATAGCCGGGTCCACCGGAGAAGGAGCCTATTTATCTGATGATGAATGTCTGTCCCTGGTAGATACAGCCGTCAAGTGCTCGTCAAAAAATAAAATAATCATAGCGGGGACAGCCCGCGAATCCGTAAAAAATACGGTGGACCTTACAAACAAAGCGGCTGATAAAGGAGCTGACGCAGCCCTTGTGTGCACCCCTCATTATTTCAAATCCAAGATGACTCACGATGCTCTCAAAAAATTTTATCTTTCCGTAGCCAAAAAATCTCAGATTCCCATTATTATCTACAACATCCCTCAAAATACCGGAGTCTGGGTGGACCAAAGACTCATAATAACTCTTTTAAAACACCCGAATATCCTCGGTTTAAAGGACAGCTCAGGGGATCTAATCTTTTTTGAACAGGTCTGTCCTTATCTTGACTCCGAAAGTTTCTTTCTTTTGGGTTCTGGAAGTCTGATTCTACCCGGGCTTATCATGGGGGCAAGCGGAGGGATCTTAAGACTCGCTTCTATAACCCCTAAACTCTGCACAGAGCTTTTTCATTTATATAAAGAAAAAAAATGGGAAAAAGCAAAAAAGATCCAGCTGGATCTGGTCCCTTTAAATCAAGCTGTAACCAAGGACTATGGAATCGCTGCCGCTAAATATGCACTGGATCTTCTAGGCTATTATGGGGGAACCTGCAGACTTCCTCTTCTTAACCTCAGCCTTCCGATTAAAAATAAGATCAAAGATCTTCTCAAAAAACTCCAACTGCTGTAAGAAAAATGTATTTATGGACCGTGCACCCAGTCTTGACAAAACTTCCCCTGCGTATCCCATGCAGTTAGCTCAGGCAAGGCTGACCTGCAGCACAAGTCACGACTCTGCTACCGCTGCTACCTCCCGGTCCTGACGGGATTTGCAGAGAGTGCTTTGCACAGGACCCATACCTTCAACACCACTTACATAAGTACCGGCCAGAAAAAGTTAAATGCCTCAACAGGGAATTCAATCTCACTGTAGCGGATTGTGAGTCACAGGGCACCGCTAGCTCCCCATCTAGCACGGTCCAATATTGCAATCACTTGCATAAAAATCCTAACGCTTAATGTCTCTTTTGTCAACCAATCCTGGTCATTCATAAAATATGTTGAAATTCAGGTATGACTTGTGCTTCCTTCAGATTTTTAACGCCATTCTTCTCACTGTGTTTTCGGCTGCTACGCAACTCCCCCCGTCCGTGGGTCAAACATGCTCCCAGCTCAGCTCCGCTGAGTTCCCTCAAACACAGCCCTAAGAAGGCTAAATCTTCAATGTCGCTTCAGCCACACCTGAATTTTATAAAGCTGTGCGGTTTTAATGTTTAGAATAACTAACCTTGATGATTCATGATTCAAAATGGTTGCAGAGGGAGAAGGGCAAGGGATTCATCACCTCTTTCCCATCTCCTCTGAAGCCATACCTGAATTTCACACTTATCTTGACATATAGATAGAGAAGTGATAGAAAAATAGTCTTATCATATAATGATCAATCAAAGCCTTATTATCCAATATATATTAAAAATCATTGTAGGAGGTTTCATCTCGTGAACAAAAAATTTATAGTGTCCCTGTGTATTTCTTTATTCATGATTCCATTTATGCTGTCGGCTCAAACACATCCTAAAGAATTTTTAGGTTATGAGGTTGGAGCTGATAGAAAGCTTGCTGATTACAATCAAATAATGGAATATTTTAACAAACTGGATGAAGAATCAGACAAAATCAAGATTCTTAATATTGGAGAATCCACACTTGGAAAGCCCATCATTATGGCTGTTATCACCGCCGAAGAAAACATGGATAAACTGGATACCTACACCAGCATCACCAAGAGATTGAGAAATGCAAGAGGACTGACCGATGAAGAGGCCCAAAATCTTGCTGAGGAAGGAAAGGTCATTGTGCTTTTAACCTGCAATATCCACTCCACTGAAATCGCTTCCTCTCAGATGGCCATGGAGCTTGCCTATGATCTCGTGACAGGAAACACTCCTTTTGATGCGGACAAAGTCCTTAAAGACGTGATTGTCCTTCTAGCCCCTTCCACCAATCCTGACGGTGAACAGATGGTCACCGAATGGTACAGAAAATATGTGGGAACCAAGTATGAAGGCTCAAATATGCCCTGGCTCTATCACCATTACGCAGGCCACGATAACAACCGTGACTGGTTTATGTTTAATTTAAAAGAAACCCAGGCTGTAACCCAAGTCCTTTACCATGATTGGATTCCTCAAGTCCATATAGACGAGCATCAGATGGGATCTACGGGAGCCCGTCTGTTTATCCCACCCTTTAAAGATCCCCCTGTTCCAACTATACATCCCCTGCTCTGGAGAGGAGTCGCTCTCTGTGGAATGAACATGGCCTATGATCTGCAGAAAAATGGATTTCAAGGCGTGGTTCATGGGAGAAGCTTTACAGGATGGTGGATCGGAGCCTGCGATGATACTTCCTGGCTTCATAATACCATAGGGCTTTTAAGTGAAATGGCTTCTGTTCGTGTGGCCTCTCCTATCTATATAGACCCCAATGAAATCCCCGACTCCTATGTTGAAAAAAGGCTTCAATTTCCAGACCCATGGCCGGGCGGATGGTGGAGACTCAGAGATATTGTCGAATATGAGCTCACTTTATCCAAAAGTCTTGTGGAAACCGCCTATTCCCATAAAGAAGACTTTTTGTTTAATTTCTACAAAATGTGTAAGGATGAAATCAAAATCAGAGAGGAGGGAGAACCCTTTGCCTTTGTTGTATCCAAAAACCAAAGAGACTATCCCACCGCTCTGCGTATGCTTGAAATCTTAAAATTTGGAGGAGTCGAAATACATCAGGCTAAAAAAGATTTTGTTGCGGACGGGAAATTTTTTCCGGAGGGCTCCTTCGTTATTTTGATGTCTCAACCTTACAGACCCTATGCTCAAGCACTTCTAGAAAAACAGGAATATCCAGATATAAGGTTATATCCAGGCGGCCCCCCAGAGCCTCCCTATGACAATGCAGGCTGGACACTTCCTCTCCAAATGGGAGTGGACTGTGAACAAATTGATGTTCCCTTTGAAACTGAAGTCATTCAAATAGAAGAAATTCCTGACCCGGAAATACAAGCCCCCGCTGAAGATGTCCCCTATATCGTCCTTGATTCCAAACAAAACACCTCCTACTCTGTGATATTTGCTTTGCTTAAATCCAATGCCTCTGTTTTCCGATCCCAAGAGCCGGTCAATGGAGATGGTTTCCAAACCTGTTTTGGGAGCTTCCTCATTGAAAATACCCCTCAAGTCCAGAAAGAACTCCCTGATCTTCTTAACAAATGGAATGTAAAAGCCTATCCTATTAACGATATATCAGATATCAAAAAGAACTCTCTGAAAAATCCAAAAATCGCCCTGTATCAGTCATGGAAATCAAATATGGATGAAGGATGGACTCGCTGTGCTTTAGATAGTCTTGAAATTCCTTACACCACGATTCATAACAAAGAATTTAAAGATAAAAAAGACAAGCCAGCTGATCTGAAAGCCAAATTCGATGTGATTGTGTTTGCCAGCGAAAGTCCGGATATCATAAAAACGGGAAAGCCCGACCCGAAATCCAGATATGCTCGATACTACACAGAGGGTCCTCCTGAATATGAAGGAGGAATCGGCAAACAAGGTGTGGAAGCTTTAAAAAACTTTGTCACAGAGGGTGGAATCTTGGTCACTTTAAACCAATCCAGCGAGCTGGTTATCAATGAATTCAAACCTCCTGTATCCAATATTTTGGAAAATGTATCCAGAAACGACTTCTTCTGCCCCACCTCAATAATTAAACTGAATGTCGAGCAAAAATCACCCATTGGATATGGATTTGATAAAGAAACAGCCGCTGTTTTTGCTCAAAGTCTGGCCTTTAGGACCAGCATACCTGATATGGAATGGGAAAGGACTGTGGCGGCCAGATATCCTAAAAAAGATATCCTTCTAAGCGGATGGCTGTTAGGCGAAGATGCCATCAGCCGAAGAGCCGCTGTGGTTGATGCTCAGTACAAAAAGGGTCATCTTATTTTGATAGGAATTCGATGCCAACACAGAGCCCAGTCTCATGGAACCTACAAATTTTTGCTGAACGCCCTGCTCTACCCAGAGATGGATTAAAAAAAAACGGGAGAGAGATTCCTCATCCCTTTGAACTTCTCCTTAATATTTGATCACTTCAGGAATCAGAAGGGTTGGAACGTTGTTTTCTGAAAAAATTTTGTTGATCTGTTTCGCACTTTCAACTAAATACTTATTGATTTCTGTCATTCCAGCCTCGAATTCCTGTTTCAATTCATCAAAATAAATCCTTTGTGCTTTAGTAGGGGCTTTATTGACTCCGTCTATAGACTGGAATAACGCCTTTAACCGTTCGATAAGACGGGGGCCTTCACTCCAAAAAGGGGCTCCTTTTGGTTTCGTTAATACACTCTGGATTTGCTTGATTTCTTTGATATGATTTTCGATAGTCTCCATCACTTCCTCAGAAAATGTTCCCGGCTGCATAGAGATGGTGTTTTTTCTATCATCAAGCTGTGATAAAAGAGTATCTAATGATCTGAGTCCGTCATTGACAGAAGACTGCATCGAGCATAAATCCGAAGTATATTGATGCTGAACTTCAAGGTCATTATCACTGACCTCGACTGTGGGATCGATACGGACTGTCAATTCTTGTTTATAAGCTTGTTCCCCTTTAACAAACCTTACCGTATAGATCCCGGGCTGAACCTGAGGGCCTAGAGGACCAGAAGAGAAAAAATCTTCCTCTGGTTTCGTTTCGTACCTCTGTCGGGGAGGGGTTTCCCTCAAATCCCATGACACTCTGTTCATTCCCTTTTCTGCAGGTAAATCTTTTATTCTCCTTATTAAATTCTTATCCTTATTATAGATGTCAATTCTTAAATCTTTGTTATCATCCATACGGCTTTTCAAATAATAAGTCATGAGGGCTCCATAAGGCGGATTCTCTCCCCTATATTCTCTATCTCCGATTCCATAACGGGTCGGTTTAACCGCATGCCGCATCGCAGGCCTGATTTTAAAAAGATGAGCATCTTCCTCCAGAAGTTCAGGGCGGGTTTCTCTCAAAAAAGAAATATCATCAAAAATCCAGATGCCTCTTCCATGAGTCCCCAATATCAAATCATTTTCCCTAGGGTGGACACTAATATCATGAACGGCTACAGGAGGAAGGTTTTTCATGTGAAGCTTTATCCAATGAGTCCCTCTGCTAAAGGAAACAAAAAGACCCAGTTCTGTCCCCGCATATATGATTTGAGGCCGGATCGGATCCTCTCTGATGACCCAAACATAGGCATTATCCGGAAGATTTCCCGTGACATCCACCCACGTCCTCCCGAAATCAGAGGTCCTGTAGACAAAAGGGCTGAAATTATCCAGCATATGTCGATCAAAAGCCGCATACGCCATGCCAGTTGAAAAGATAGAGGGTTCTACATGAGAAACAGGTGTATAGGAGGGCAAATCAGGAATGCTGTTGATCACATTTTCCCAATCATTCCCTCCATTCATGGTGACATGAAGCTGGCCGTCATCTGTGCCTGCCCAAATCACTCCGGGCTGCACAGGCGACTCTGCCAGGCTGATGATGGTGCAGTAGTATTCAGCTGTTGTATTTTCAGGCCAAGCCGGACTTCCGGCAGTCTTTTGTTTCTCAGGATCATCTGTTGTCAGATCAGGGCTAATAATATCCCATGTTGAACCAAAATCCATAGATTTAAAAACAACATTTCCCCCGACAAAAATTGTCTTTTTGTCATGAGGAGAAGGAATTATGGGAGTGTTCCAGTTGAAGCGATACTTCAGTTCAGAAGCAGGGGCTCCATCGGCCCTCCTAGGTTGAGGACTTATATCCTGCTGCTCCATAGTATCCATGTTGGTCCTCACTATCCCCCCTCCCTGCCTTTCACTGACAAAAATCTGTGGATTATCAGGGTGACAGGCGACATGGAAGCCGTCTCCAAAACTCACCATTCTCCAATCATCTTTTAAAATTCCAAAACTCTCCTTATTTCGGCTGGGGCCATACCAAGTCCCGTTATCCTGAAGCCCTCCTCCTACATAATAAAATGGTTCCCTGTTATCAGCACAGATTTGATAGAACTGGGCAGCACAGATATTATTAATATAATCCCAGTTCTTCCCTCTGTCATAAGAAACGCATATGCCTCCATCCTGTCCCTGCCAGATTCGATGGGGATTTTCGGGATCTATCCAAAGCGTATGAAAGTCAACATGGGTGGACTGGGATATCTGTTCAAAAGTTTTCCCTCCATCAATGGAAACATAAAGCCTTGAAGAGATGGCATACACCCGGTTTTCATCGGCAGGATCCACTCTTAAGTCTGTATAATAAAAACCTCGAGAAACAATCTCGACATCACTGGAGACACGGTAAAAACTTTCCCCTGCATCATCAGAACGGTATAGAGTTCCTTCAGGAGACTCGGTCATAGCATAAACCACATCTGGATTGCTGGGCGCGACCTTGATTCCAATCCGGCCTATCAGTTCAGGAAGTCCCTCTGTGACCTTGCCCCAGGTTCTCCCCCCATCCACAGACCTGAATACACCGCCTTCTTTGTCTCCACTTTCAAAAGTCCAGGGTTTTCTCATAAATTTCCATAAACCTGCAAAGACAATATTAGGGTTTTTCGGGTTGATATCCATATCTGAGACCCCATGCCATTGGTCCTTATAGAGTGTCTTTTCCCAGCTTTGTCCCCCATCTCTAGAAACAAAAACTCCTCGGCTTGAGTTGGGTCCAAAGGCACGCCCCAAAGCTCCTACGTAGACAATATCCGGATTATTGGGATTAATCACGATACGGGATATATGTTCAGTATCCTTGAGGCCAACATGACTCCAGGTATGACCTCCGTCTGTGGATTTATAGACTCCATTCCCAAATGAGACGCTGTTTCTTACATTAGATTCTCCTGTCCCCACATAGACCACATCAGGATTTCCAGGCTCAAGGGCAATATCCCCAATTGAAGCCACAGACTGTCCGTCAAATATAGGCTTCCAGGTAATCCCTCCGTTCAATGTCTTCCACACTCCTCCTGAAGCTGAACCAACATACACAACATTGGGATCCCCAGGGACTCCCTCCACATCACTGACTCGGCCAACCATGTTGGCAGGTCCGATATTCCTCCATGATAAATTCTTAAAAAGAGAAGAATTTAGATTTGCGTCGTTATCAGATTTAAGATTACTGGATGCTTCTGCAGAAAAGGCATGAAGGAAACCTGCACACATAAAAAATACAACAACAAAGAATGGACTCAAACGACGAATTCTCATGTTTTCCTCCAAGATTTACAGCGAAATGAATACATCAAAATCATGTCCAACGATTCACTGGATTATTCATAAAAAAATTGATTCTAAATCATACAAGTCTCTTGGATGATATAACAGCAGGTCAAAAAGTTCAATCAAATATCTTTTCAGGATTCAGGATGCTGTGGGGATCAAAAACTTTTTTGATCCCCTTCATCATTGAAATTTCCTCATCATCGACTGCATAGGAAAGATAGGGCTTTTTCACCAAGCCGATCCCATGCTCTCCTGAAATAGTCCCGCCTCTTTCTCTGCAGTCCTGAAAAAGCTCCTTCCGCACTTTATTCAGTTTTTCCTTCCACTCCTCCTCAGATAAAGGAATGAGCTTTCCCTTATCATACCGAACCTTCATGATGTGAGTGTGCACATTCCCATCAGCCGCATGCCCATAGGTGGGAAGCCACATGCCGTATTTTTCTTGGACTTCCATTACTTTTTTAACATGTTCAGCTATCTCAGCTCTAGGAACAGCAATATCCAGAGTTTCAATATTATCCTCTTTTATGGATTCATAAAGCTTGCTTCTTATATCCAAAACCTGCTTTTGTTTTCCTGGATTATCTGCCACAAAAACATCCAAAGCCCCTTTTTCAAAACTGACTTCAGCCACTTTTTGGGAGAGATTGTCGATTTCATCTTCACTTGAGGCATCCAATATCACCAGAAGATAGGTGCTTCCCATCTTGCTTGGCCAGCTCTTTTTTAATATTTTTTCAGTTCTGAGGATCACTTCCTTAGGTATAAATTCCACGGCCATAGGAAGTATTTTCCTTTTTATCAGAAGAGGCACGGTTTCTATGGCCTGTTTAAGGTCATCATATGGGATAATAAGAGAACGGATTATTTCAGGAGGAGGCATCAATTGGATCACGGCTGAAGTGATCACACCCAGAGTTCCTTCAGAACCGATAAATAGATTCATGAGATTGTAACCGGCACTGCTTTTCATGAATTTCCCCCCAGGAAGAATTATCTTTCCGGAAGCCAGAACCACCTCCAGTCCTCGAATGTAATTCCTGATCACACCATATTTGACAGCCCTCGCTCCTCCGGCATTTGCGGCAATCAAACCCCCAATCATAGCGCTTTCATCGCCGGGATGAGGGGGAAAAAAAAGACCTGCTGATTCTACTGCCTCATAAAAATCCATCAGATGAACTCCGGCTTCCACCACCGCCATCTGATTATTCACATCCACTTCAATTATTTTGTTCATTCTCTCAACAGAAAGAACAATTCCACCCAATGAGGGAACACACCCTCCACAAAGACCTGTAGCTCCTCCTCTCGGAGTGATGGGAATGATATGGTCATTGGCATATTCTAAGATCTTTGAGACCTCCTCAGTTCTTTGGGGCTTAACCACCACTTCCGGCATGTGAGCGATATCAGAAAGACTAAACTCATCATGGCTGTATTCAATCATCCTGGATTCATCCGTATCCACATTCTTCTCCCCCACTATTCTTTCCAAATCCTTTATCACCTTCTTATCCACTCGTTTATATTCAGTCATCTTTACCCTTCCCTAGACTCTATGAAATTCAGGTGTGGCCAAAGAGATCTTAAAGATTGTGACTTCATAACCATGATTTTAATCCTTATATATCCCTAAATCAAGATTCCTACAGAGGGTAAGGGCAAGGGATTCGTCACCTATTCGATTCCCACATCGATAACTTGGAGGGAGAAATCTAAGATTTCCCCCTTCCAACGGTCGCTTGAGCTCCCTGCCTCCCCTTCTCGGGCTTTTGCCCTGCGACCAAAGGGACAAACCCCCTTGGAACCCCCGAATGATTTGTTAGGATTCACAAATCATTTCATCTCACTTGACAATCACAGCAGGAATATCTGCTTTCTTCACCAATTTGTTGAAATTTTTAAGATCTCTCTCTACATAGAGGTTAAGAAGTCCCAGTTGAGAATCAGCCTTTGAAGACAGATCATGAAATACCTTATATGACTGTTCTGTAGGACGGAAATCAGCACTCGAAACATAGGAAGCCAGTGCAGCTATTTTATTGTCAAGTTTAATGGGATAATTCAAAGGGTCCTGACCGCTTTTTGATTTGGATTGGGTGAGTTCATCTTCAACCGCTGTTAATTTCTCAATAAGATCTTCTCCTGCTTCCCTAATATCTTTATGGCTTTCCATATCCCTCATTTTTGCAAAAAGGCTGTTGATCTGCTCTTTGATGCTTCTCAGTTTTTTAATTCCCCGGTTAACATCTGTGACTTTGTTTCTAATCTCTATGAGGAGATCGAACTGTTCTTGAAAATCACGCTGTGTGGTATCAAGCCGAGGATCTTTTTCCCACTTCCAGCTTTTGATCATTCGGTCCTCGCCTACTTTTAACCTCACCGTGTACTCTCCTGGGACAGCCAATGGACCTCTCAAAGAAGCACCCCAGTAAACAGCACCGGGGACTCTTTCCGCTTCAGGATACCTCATATCCCATACAAATCGGTTCATTCCTTTTTTTGCGGTGATGCTCTGGCTGCCTGAATAACCCCATCGTGAAAAAGATTCAAATCCAGTATCTTCTTTTTTTCTTGCTTTGAACTCTTTGATGACGTTTCCCTGCCGGTCTGAAAATTCTAAGCTGACCTCTTCATTTGGTTCTTCCTTTAAATAATAATAAATCACACTTCCGGCAGGAGGGTTCTCTCCAGCATCTGTTCGAGGAAATCCTGCGCCTCCCACTCTATAAGCATCTCTGGGTTCGAACAAATAAAAATCTGACTCCAGCACTGATTCTGTCAGCTGGTGTAAAGGAGTCAGGTCATCCAGAATCCAAAACGATCTACCATGAGTAGCTGCCACCAGGTCATCTCCTTTGACCACCATATCATGAACCGGAACCACAGGCAGGTTCAGTTGGAGTGACCGCCAGTTTTCACCATCATCAAATGAGACAAAAACTCCGGTCTCTGTTCCTGCATAGAGCAGTCCTTTTCTCTCAGGATCTTCTCTCACCACCCGCACAAAGGTGTTACCTGGAATTCCGTCGGTAATCTTTTCCCATGTCTTTCCAAAATCCTCAGTCTTATATATAAACGGAGAAAAATCATCCAATTCATGGCGATCCACAGCTAAAAAAGCTCTTCCCGCTTTAAAAGTGGACGTTTCTATGCTGCTGATCAAACTCCATTTCGGCATGTTTTTAGGAGTGATGTTATTCCAGGTCTTCCCTCCATTTCTTGTAATGTGCACCAGACCGTCATCAGAACCTACCCAGAGAATATTTGGATCATATACGGATTCGGCAAGAGCAAAAATTGTGCAGTAATATTCGACGCTGGTGTCATCTTTAGTGATGGGTCCTCCTGATTTCTCCTGCTTCGACTTATCATTTGTTGTGAGGTCAGGACTGATCGCTTCCCAACTGTGTCCCTCATCTGTGGATTTAAATAAAACCTGAGCCGCATGATAAAGGACATTAGAATTAAATCTCGAAACAAGAATAGGAGCTGTCCACTGGAATCTGTACTTCAGATCTTTGGCCCCCCAGCCCATAGGATTTTCCGGCCAGGGATTTATAGCTCTGGTCTCTCGTGTTTCATAGTCCCACCGGGTTATAAGCCCTCCATAGCTACCTGCATACACAATATCAGGATTATCATGCCTCACCGCAATATGTCCGCTCTCTCCTCCACCGACAGAATGCCAGGACTCACGATCAATACCATAACCTGATGTCCTCGATGCAATGCGGACTGTCGAATTATCCTGCTGGGCCCCATAAACCCAATAGGGAAACTGGTCATCTGTGATCACATGATAAAACTGGGCTGTGGGCTGGTTATCCTGAGCCGTCCAGGAAATTCCTCCATTATAAGTCACATTGGCTCCTCCGTCATTGCTGTTAATCATCCGGTCTGGATTGTTTGGATCAATCCACAGGTCATGATTATCGCCGTGAGGCACCCTTATAGAAGAAAAAGTACGGCCTCCATCCAGGGAACGATAAAAACCTGTATTGAGAACATACACTTTATCCGGATTTTGAGGATCGGCATAGATCCGGGAATAATACCAGGCTCTCTGACGGAGCCTTGGTTCACTGTTAACCCGGATCCAGATTTCACCTCCATCATCAGAACGAAAGACTCCTCCTTGCTCAGCCTCAACAATAGCCCAGACTCTCCCCTGTTTTGCACCAGAGGCAGTTAATCCAATTTTTCCCAGGACCCCCTCAGGGAGTCCTGGCTTTCGGGTCAACTCGATCCAGGTATCACCACTGTCTGCAGACTTATAAATTCCGCTTCCCGGCCCCCCGCTCACTAAACTATAAGGGGTTCGGTGAGCTGACCAAAACGCCGCATAAATCACTCTGGGATTAAAGGGATCTAAGACAAGATCTATAGCTCCAGCTTTATCACTGACATAAAGCACTCTCTCCCAAGTTTCCCCTCCATCTTTAGATCGAAAAACACCTCTCTGCTGGTTGGGGCCATACACATGCCCCAAAGCCGCCACATAAACCAATTCTGGATTTCGCGGATGAATTCTGACTCGAGATATCTGAGAAGTATCCCCCAGGCCGATATGAGTCCATGTCTTTCCTCCATCCAAAGATTTATACAGGCCATCCCCATGAGATACATTCCCTCTGATAGGAGCCTCTCCCATCCCAACATACACCACATTGGGGTCCCATTCGGAAACAGCCACCGCTCCCACAGATCCGGTTTTGAAATAGCCATCTGAGATTGGGCTCCAGGTTAATCCTCCATCTTCGGTCTTCCAGACACCACCTCCACAGGCACCAAAATAATAGGTGTAGGGCTTAGAAGGAATGCCTGTCACAGCCGTCACTCTTCCCCCTCTATAGGGACCTATGCACCGCCATTTCATTGCCTGATAGGCACTCGGGTCAATGCGGTTGACTTCTTTGGCTGTTTGGTTACTCTGCGAAAATATAGGAAGAGCACTCAAGACAGATAAACACAAGACAGCCACCATTATTTTTTTAAAACTTGAATAATTCATAAAACACCTCTTTGAGTTTAAAGTTTAAAATTTAACACTCCTTAAAATATATACAAAATTCACCTTTCACTGTCTTCTAAATATTCATTAAGCCGCTGGATCGTCTTTTTCTTCCCTATAAGCTCCAGCACTTCGAATATTCCTGGACTTACTTTCATCCCCAGCATTATAACCCTAAGAGCATGAATAAACAAAGCCGCTGGGACTTTCTCTTTTTGGGCTCTCTGACGTAAAATATTTTCAATCTCTTTGGCTGAAAAGTCATCACACCTTAAAAAATCCTGTCTGAGTTTTGGCAGAAGGAGATTGAGCCGCTCATCATTCAGATATTTTTCAATCGCTTCTTTTTCTATCGGGTAATTATCTGACAGAAAAGGCCTCGCTCTGGCTACAAAATCCAATATACGTCTGTTTCTTGGCTTTAAAAGTTTGATCAGCTCAAGAATCCATCTTTTCTGCTGGTCATCAAATTGATCTTCCCATAATTCTGCCTTTTTCAGCTCTTTTTTGACATAAGGCAGTAATTGTTCTTCGCTCATCTGAGAAATCACCTGTCCATTCAGCCATTCCAGCTTATCAATATCAAAGACGGGATTCCCTCCGCTTCTTCTGTCTAGATAGAATTTTTCTGTCATCTCCCTTATAGAATAGATTCTTTCTTTTCCTGGCGACCAGCTCATCTGAGCCAAAAAGTTCACCACAGCCAGGGGTAGAAATCCTTTATCTCGAAATTCAAGAACGGATGTCACCCCATGCCTTTTACTCAGTTTCTTTTTATCTTTCCCTAGGATGAGGGACATATGGGCAAAACTTGGAATAGGAGCCCCCAACGCTTTGTAAACAAGAATCTGTTTCGGAGTATTTGATATATGATCATCTCCTCTTATCACATGAGTGATCCTCTGGTCAATGTCATCAACCACCACAGATAGATGATAAGTCGGAAGACCATCTCTCCTCAAAAGCACAAAATTCTCAACATGATCTAATTTTGTGTTGATTTCTCCATGAATCATATCTTTGAATTTAACTTCCCCTTGAGGAACCTTAAAACGAATCGCTCTCGGTCGGCCTTGTTGTTCATATCTTTTTATTTCATCCTCAGATAGGTTGAAGCACTGACATCCTGATTTCCACTCCTCGGCTGTCCCCTTATCATCGGGGGAGCAGTAACAGTAATACGCAGACCCCCTTTTAACCAACTCTTCAGCTTTTTCTTGATAAAGGTTGATCCTTTCTGACTGCAGGACAGGCCCTTCATCCCAATCCAATCCCAGCCATTGGAGTCCTTTGATGATTCCTTGGATCATTTCTTGAGAGGAACGGGATAGATCTGTATCTTCAATGCGCAGGATAAATTTTCCTCCGTAATGCCGGGAATACAGCCAGTTGTATAAAGCTGTCCGGGCAGCACCTATGTGAAGATATCCTGTAGGGCTAGGAGCAAATCTGACACGAACCATTTTTCCAAAGAATATAACAAAATCCCTTCAAACAGTAAACACTAAAAAACAGTAACACAATACCTTTTTACCAATTTTTTGATTGTTTGGAATGAATCCAATCTGGACTCTTAAGCATAGTGAGTCTCTCATGTGGATTGGATTTATGCCGCTAAAAAATAGGGCTTTATCAAAGCCGCAGATGGAAAATAAATATTTTCTATAATTAATCATTGTGAAGCTTTTTATAAGATAATATAATGTTTCCTTCTTTATCTAACTTATATTTTATTTAAAAAGGGAGCTTTGTTCATGGAAAAAAAAGAGGTTTTAAAAAAAATTGCCAAAAGACTGCGAATCCATTCTTTAAAAATGACCACAGCGGCTGGTTCAGGTCACCCCACCACATGTCTATCCATGGCTGAAATCGCGGCTTGTTTGTTTTTTGATGAGATGAGATACAATATCCATGATCCTTTTGACTGGTCAAATGATGAATTTGTCCTCTCTAAAGGACACGCTGCACCCATATTGTGGGCTTGCTACGCGGAGGCAGGAATTTTTTCTCTCCAGAGCCTCATGGATTTAAGAAAGATTTCAAGTCCCCTGGAAGGCCATCCCACTCCCAGAATGGAATGGGTCAAATCAGCCACCGGTTCTCTGGGTCAGGGACTTTCCATAGGAGTTGGTCTGGCATCGGCCATCAAGCTCGCCAAATCAGACCGAAAAGTTTATGTGGTTCTCGGTGACGGTGAATGCGGGGAAGGAGCAACGTGGGAAGCTGCCAACAGTGCCGCTGATTTAGGGCTTGATAATCTCTGTGCTATTGTCGATATCAACCGCCTCTCTCAATCAGGTCCCACTCTGCACGGTCATGATATCACGGCATACTCTGAGAAATTCAGAGCTTTCGGCTGGGAAGCTATTGAAATAGACGGCCATAATATTGAACAAATCCTTCAGGCATTCAAGAAAGCAAAAAACTCTGAAAAACCCGTGGTGATTTTGGCACGGACCATCAAGGGGAAAGGTGTTTCTTTTCTGGAAGACAGAAATGGATGGCATGGGAAACCCCTCAAAGAAGACGAACTCAATAAAGCTCTTGAAGAAATCGGGCCGATGCCTGAGATAGATGCCAAAAAGTATGTCAAGAATCCAGACAAAACTCCCGCTCCGCGTTTTAAAAAAAGATTTGACTTTGAAAAGCTGGACTATAAAAAAGATACCGCAACCCGAAGAGGCTACGGAAATGCCCTTTTAAATTTAGGCAAAGTCAACGAAGCGGTGGTCGCTCTGGATGGAGATGTGAAAAATTCCACTTATTCTGAAGACTTTTTTGAGGCTTTTCCTGAAAGGTCTTTTCAATCCTACATAGCCGAACAGAATATGCTCGGAATGGGCATAGGACTGGCTGCTAAAGGTTACATTCCTTTTATGGCAACTTTTTCAGCTTTCCTGGGAAGAGCCCATGATCAGATTCGAATGGCTGCTTATTCTTTATCCAATATCAAACTGGCGGGGTCTCATGCCGGAGTCAGCATAGGGGCTGATGGACCCTCTCAAATGGGACTGGAAGATTTGGCTATATTCACTCCCATTCCAGGGTGTGTGGTGTTTTATCCCTGCGATGCCCCCTCTGCAGAAGCCTGTGTTGAAACCATGGCCCAACACCAAGGCATGGCCTATATAAGAACCACACGTCCCGCCACTCCAGTTCTTTATAAAAAAGGAGAAAAATTTCCTGTGGGAGGTTCCAAAGTCATTAAAAAAAGCGGTGAGGACAAAGCCTTAGTGGTGGCCGCAGGCATTACTGTTTTTGAGGCCTTGAAAGCTTCTGAGGAATTAAAATCAAAGGGAATCTCAATCCGAATTATAGACGCCTACTGCATCAAACCCATAGACAGAGTCAGCTTAATCAAAAATGCAGAGGAGATAGGGGGAAAAGTAGTGGTGGTGGAAGACCATTATCCCAGCGGAGGGCTGGGATGTGCGGTGAGCCTGGCTTTAGCAGGAAAAGCCCATATCATCCACCTCGCCATAAAATCCCTCCCCAGATCAGGAAAACCTCAGGAGCTTCTGGATAAATACGGAATATCCGCCAAACACATCAGTGAAGCTGTGGAGAAGATGCAGTAAGAATAGATAATGAGGAATATTTGATATGAAAAATGAGATGAAATTAAGGTATGGCTTATGCTCGCTAACTTTAATAGAAGGGAAAGGGATGAGGAATCCCCTGTGAGGGCTGAGCGGGCAGGGGTCCTCTTTAGAGGAGAGCGAAGCCCGAGCGGAAGAGAGATTCCTCGCTGGGGAATCGAACGGGTGACGAATCCCTTTCCCTTCTCCCATAACGAGACCTAGACTTTTGAATCTAAAAAATATTACATCCATACATTCAGAAAGCTGAATCTTCAATGTCGCTTCAGACACACCTGAATTTCATCTTGCTCTTGGATATAAGAGAACATGTTTAAAATAAAGAATTTTGCAATCGTTGCCCTTCTCTGCCTGCTGGTCCAGTGCTCATCCCAGGCAGACACCGGCACTGTCACTGTGGTTTATGACGGAGACACCATTCAAGTCCGGCTCTCTTCAGGAAAAGAAGAAAAAATAAGACTGATCGGAGTGGATGCCCCTGAAACCAATTCTGAAGATCAAGAGGAGCGGCTTAAAGCGCTTTACTCTAAAAGATTTGCCTTTAAATTCTTGTATAAAAAACAAGTAAAGATCGAATATGACTGGGAAAAACGCGACAAGTACGGAAGGCTCCTGGCTTACATTTGGACTGAAAACGGAACATTTTTCAATGAGTTTGTGATAAAAAAAGGTTTTGCTGCGGCTTACACCCGATTTAAATACAGACCAGAATACAGGGAAAAATTCTTAAAAGCTGAAGAATACGCTAAAGCCAGAGAAAAGGGCTTATGGAAAAAAGAGCCTTTTCCTTTGATTCAAAAAAAAGAATTCTCCGAATTTCTGGGTCAGCTGGTCTCCCATGAATTTGTGTGCGAAAAAATCGAAGATAAAGGAAATCTGATTCTTCTTGTCTCCGAAAAGGATGCCTTTGCGGTTTCTTTGTATAAAAAATATCTTCACTTTTTTCCTGGGATTCAAACTTGGATAGGCAAAAGGCTTATCATCTCCGGCCTTTTGGAGGAATACAACGGACAGCCCCAAATCATGCTGTTTCTCCCTTCCCAACTCAAGCATAATCGAAAATAATCTAGGTTTAAAAGAGGTTATTCCACCCCAATTCGGACATAGAGAATGCATCCTGATCTAAAAAACGTGACCATATCATTTGTCTCATCTCTGTCGCTTTCTACCTGAAACTGTAAACGAATAAAAAACCATCGATCCCCTCTATGATAAGCTTCGCTAACAGAACGTTCTAGTGGTATACTAAAACGCGGTGGTCCATGAAGATTATAGACCTTATCTCCATCCATAGTGTAAGCTAAACGGCAGGCATCATTATTATCTACACACGAGCTAAAGGATATAATGGTTTGAGCAAGTGGAATAACAACCACTTGGAAATTACCTAGATCACTAAAAGGATCGCTCTCATACCATATACTACATTTTGAAATATCCATCTCTATCCAGGCTTCAAAAACCCAGGCTCCTTCAGGAATGACAGAAAGATCATAGGCTATTATTCCCCTGCGAGAACTCTGATCGATATGATCGCCCACATCAACATTGGTCGTGGTACAATTGTAATAAGTATGAGTGCTATCCAATGACACAGATCCTGATTGATAGCTATCTAATGGCAGTTCTATTACTCTATTTACAATAGGAAATTCTTCCTCAATACGAAAAGATTCGTCACTTTCATCATACACATCTGTGAGATTCACTTCAGGCGTAGCTATGCCACTCACTCTAATCATAAAATCGCCTATAAGGAGATCCTCTGGAGGAATCCAATTATAAGTCCCTGTATATCTTCCATGACTTATGGTTAAGTTTTCATCGTTGTCCATCTGTCCGATTCGAGATACCAGAAGTCCTTCAGTGGGTCCTGAGCCGCGAATCAATTCAAGGTTTACCAAATCGCCGACTCCTTTGGCACACCATTTGATTTCATAACTCTGTTTTTTGTACCAGGTCTCTCCTCCGTTTGGCACAATCACACGCATCTCGCTCTCTTCTGGGAAGATGAAAAACTCTCGATCGCTCTGGTCCATGAAATCCCCGCTGATGCTCTCGATTCTGACTCGATAGAGGTGATAGCCTGTTTCCAGGTGGTCAGGAACAAGCCATCTAAGAATCCCATCATTTTCAGTAGAATTCTCAATAGTCATGCACGGATTCTCATCTTTCCATAACTCAATTCTGACATATTCGCCTACTTCTTCAGCTCCGATCCAACGAATGCGGTATAGTCCCCCCTTATAATAATGTTCGCCTCCATTAGGACTGAGCACCTCGAGCGCCACTGGCGGCCCTTCAAGCTTTCTGAGCCCTTCTCTTGGAGTTATCTCACGCATCAGCTCTGGTCGGGGTAAGGAGCTCACCATCCATTCTCTTTCTGTCAGCAGTTTTTTCCCGGCGGGCATATCAAATACTCTAAAAATAAGCTTTTGTTCTCCGGTCATATCACTCAAAATCGAAGTCTCAAAACTCTTTTTTTCTCCGGGTCCTAGTTTTTTGACCTTCTGCTGATCCACCACGTGCCCTTCCAAAGAAACCTGAAGAAAACAGGAGGGAATCTCATTCTCCGTGAGGTTCTGGATAGTCCCTGATAGAAGATAGTGTTTACTGGGACTCAGGGAGAGGCGGTTTTCTTGAAAAGAAACCTTGTTTCCCTCTAAGTCCTGAACATGGGAGATGGAGACATCCACTCTTTTCTCTATCTCTCCAGTGGATACAAAATAGCGGAGCTTAGGAATTGAGTATTGAACCTGGGGCTGGATGATGTTTAAAGTCACTTCATGAATCCCAGGTACCTGGGTGGGAAGGGGCGTCTCTTTTCCCAAGCTTAGAATCTGCTGACCCTTTGCAGATAAGCTCAGGGATACAGGCTGAAAAGTCTGCCCATCCACCATCCACTGCGCTTTAAATATCCCTGTGCCTTCATACTTCATATCCGCAAACACCAGCAATGGCTGAAATCCTTTGGCCACCTGCTGGTATGATTTTCCGTCCTCAAACCGAAGCTGAACAAATGATATCTGAAAAGGCGCGGCCATCCCTGTCCGAGAAAGAACATTCAAGGTTATTGATTTAGGATATTTATCCTGCCCGCAGTGGTCATAAGCTTTCACTGGATAACTGCCTTCTTTTTTATAGATGTGAGTCTCCTTAGATGAACCTTTCTCTTTAATGGTTCCGTCCCCGAAATCCCATTTAATGCATTGGGACCTAAAATTCGTGGCGGTAAAGATAATCTCCTGGTCCGTAAAAGCCGGGGTCGGTGAGTATGAGAGGGTCCTTAAGTCCGGAGTCACGATCAACTGCACTTCCACACCAGGTATCCCCTGCTGCCCGTAATAGTCCCAGGCTTTAACCGTATATGTCCCTGGAGTCTTATAGGTGCGATAGGCAGTCTGTTTCCCCTGGGTTATAATGGTTCCGTCCCCGAAATCCCACTTGATCTGGTTGGATAGAAAATGATGGGCTTTAAAGGTAACCGATTCATTAACTCTGGGATCAGCAGGACTAAAGCTAATAAATCTTCCCTCTCTTACAACCACGATTTGGGTGTCTGTGGGAAAAACCTGTGTTGAGGTCGCGTAGGTGGCTTTAACCGTGTATGTTCCCGGACTCATGTACTTGTGCCTGGCAGTGGGAGGAGGAAGTTTCTGGGTTGCGCCATCCCCAAAATCCCATTCCACAGAGCCCATTATGGTCCCTGAAGGAGGGATCACAGTAAAAACAACCTCTTCTCCCATCTCAGGATGGGACGGAATATAGGTAATGGAAGCAAAAACTGTGACCACAGTGAAAATAAAGAGGCCCATAAACCATAAAACCTTGGGGTCTTGACTGTATTTACGCCTCATTTTTTTTCTCCTTTAATACCATATTGCTTTTCTCCTTTTATTTTAAAAGGAAAAATTAAACTGGAGAGAAACACTCTCATATGTGTCTGAATGATCCGCATTTTTCACTTTCCTTAAATCTCCCCTTAAGCTAAGCGCCGCATTGGCTATTTGTTTGATAAGGCTTCCTACATAAAAGTTCAAATAAGAAGAAATGTTGAAGCTGTCTATAATTCCTGAGTCTGTGGCAGTTCGGTTAAAGGAACTTGATGTTGATACAGACAGAACGCTGGGAATCAAAGTCAGCTCAGCGCTTAGAAACGAATTATAAATTTCTGTCTCCACATTGATTATCTCATTTCTGGAAAGGCTGTAGCTCAAAAAAGGATAGATACAAAGAATTTTTCCAAGTTTGATGTTACCTCCCAGATTCGTGGTGAGAACAGTGCTCTCATTAACCGGATTGCTGGAGCTTTGAATTTCAGAATAAATGGCTGACAGATCAATGACAGTTGATGGGCTCAATATTAAGCTAAATCCTAATGAGTAATCATTAGTTGAAAGGTTCTGGAACAGTCCTTCTTTATTCTCTCCGGTGTATGTTTTTAACTGATTTGTTTGATAATTAGAATTAAGGGAAAGCCATTTGAATATAACCAGGTTTAAGTTGGCGCCGCCCAGCTTACTGTAGGAAGTCAAACGATCTGGATCATCATCAATATTATCTCTTTCGTCCAAATAAGTCAGATTGAAATTAATTTTTTTTGATGAGATTCCCAAAGAAGCCTGATATCCTTTTCTGTCATTGGTAAAATACTGATGACCGATAGGATTAAAATCCTTGCAAATGTTTTTATAGGTGGCACTTAATTTAAATACTCCATAAGAAAGATTCCCTCCAATTCTCCAGGCACTGTCTTTTTTTGCCCCTTCTTCATCTTCAAGATTGTCATCGTGCCAGCTCTGAGCGAATTCGCCGAAAAGATTCAATTTATCATCAAATATCTTTAGCTCCTCTATGAGAGCTAAAGTGTTCCCTTTCCGTTTATCTAAAGACAATCCAGCCACGTTTCTTCCTTCAGCCGGATTATCTTTTCCAGATAAATAAATGGCTTTAAGAGTGAATTTTTGTTTGAAAAAACGATATCCAATGATACCCCCAAAGAGATTCAAATCCGGCTGAGGAACCAGACCCTCCCATCCCTGCTGCTGCTGGGAGCTGATATCAAAAACATGAAATAAAAAATCCTGATTGTCAAACTGATACTCAACACCCCGCCTTCCCAGGCCAAAAACAGTATAATCAGATCCGCCGGTAAGAGAAATATCCCCTATTTTCAGGGAATGACTTGGGCTCGCTGCTGATAACGTCAAGCGGTTTAACTGAAAACTCTGATTCCCTTCCAAAGGATGATTGGTACTGTTTGTATTTATATCCATGTTTATCCGGAAATTCTCTTTTTTGAAAGATTTGGATAAATTAAGGTTTCCATCTGCCCTAAAATCCTGCTCTTCCTCCATGGATACATCGCTATCCCAGAATCTCTGCTGAAGGCTTCCGTTTATATAAATCCATTCAGGAAATTTAAATCTTTCTTTTTCAGCTTTAATTTCTTTAGCAGAAAGTAAGGGATACTCCTCTTTGATTTCTCCGGCTACCTGGAACGATTCTTCAGGGGCTTTCTCAGGATAAGTCATGACTGTATGGTTTGATTTATAAGAAAAATAATACTCAAATTGGGAAGACACCAGTTGAGATGTATCAAGTAAATATAAGTAAGAGGTCTCAGATAATTTTTCCATCTTTCTTACCTGGAATTGATCCCATACTTCAGTTCGATAGAAAAACATCAGCCACTTGACTTCTTTTTGAACCTGAACCGTAATTTTTAATTCTTCTCCCTGTTTAAATTCCTTAACAGGAGTGTGAGTGATGATTTGATTCGAAAGAATGAGTTCATTTGAATCCTGCTGAGCCAGTGAAGGGGAGAAAATCAAGAGAGTCAAAGACCAAATGAAAATTAAACATCTGATCATTCCCTTTTCTCGATCCATTGATCCTTCACGAGAGGAGAAAAGTCAGGTTGAAATAAAATTGAAAGCTATCGGAATCACCTTTTAAACTTCTATGTCTTTTCCCCCCTAAATGAATTAAATATATAAATTTTTCTTTGTAATATCATCATCATAATAATAATAATAATCTAATGTCAACAAAAATTTCAGTCCTTGCTCATCTATAACATTAAAATGAAATCTGAAACACTTAAAAAAAAAGTGCGCCAGGCGGGATTCGAACCCGCGACCTTCGGTTCCGGAGACCGACGCTCTATCCACTGAGCTACAGGCGCATAAATTTATTATCTATAATAAAAAACAGTAACACAATACCTTTTTACCATTTTTTCTAATCAATGACTTGTCCTTATGGATCTTTTTTGAGAATCCTAGACCTTCTTTCCGTCCATTAATATATCATGGGAGCTATTGCTCGAGTTGTCATCCCTGGATGCCCGCATCATATCATCCAACGAGGTAATCGGCGCCAAAAAGTATTTTTTCATGACGAAGATAAAAAATTCTACCTTCATCTCCTTAGTTATCATTCAAGAAAGGAAAATGTTTCTATATGGTGTTATTGTTTAATGGACAATCATGTCCATTTCATAGCTGTTCCACAAAAACCTGAAAGTCTTGCTAAAGCGGTTGGTGAAATTCATAGAAAATACACAACAACAATAAACATCAGGTATAATTGGAAAGGCTATTTATGGCAAGGAAGATTTCGCTCCTACCCAATGGACCAAAATCATACTTATTCAGCTATACGGTACATTGAGCGCAATCCTGTTAGATCAATGTTAGTAAAAAATGCAGAAGATTATCCATGGTCAAGTGCCAAAGCACATATTACTGGAAGCTATGATAAAGTTTTATCAGATTTTTATCTTCTAAAAGAAATAAATGACTGGCTGAGTTATCTACAGAAAAAAGAAACACAAGAAGAACAAATGCTTATCAAAAAATACGCAAAATCTGGGCTACCCTTAGGAAGTAAAAGCTTCATACTGCAGGCCGAAACAATAACAGGAAGGAAATTAAGAAAAAATAAACCAGGAAGACCGCCCAATAAAAAATAGTAAAAAGGTATTGTGTTACTGTTTTTTTATACTGTTTTTTTATAAAAAGGTTGACTCTAAAGTCAAAAAATACTATAAATTTAGTGGGCTGAGAAAAAAGATATAAATCTGATTATTTAAATCAGTTTAAAAACACTCTATGCTGAGGCTATTCACATTGGATAAAAGCAAAGCCAAAATCAATTCTATCTTAAACAACAGCCGTCTCAGCACATTTCCCAAAAATATTCTTATCCTCAACAGTAACAGTGATGAAGCCTTTTTCCTGGACAGCCTTTGCTCTAATTCAGGAAGAGTGCATTATGCCCCGTCCGTTGAAAAAGCAGCTTCTCTAACAAAATCACTGGATTTCAATGTCGTCATTGCCGAAAATATTCTTGCCAGTTATTCCATTCTCCAAGATATTTTCAAAAGCACCACCAGCATCATCATAACAGGATATTCGGAAAAAGAAATCATCAATAACGCTAGAGGTTGGCCACAGAATCGGTTTGTTACCACCTTCCTTTTTTCTCAAACAGAAAGCAGCCAAAATGTCTTTAAGAGATCTTTGGACACAGCCATGAAACACTCCCTCCTTCTTCTTGAGACTCAGGCTCTCAGAAGGTCTGTCGAAAGAAAAGAAGTCAATTTCAAAAAAGCCTTTTATGAAATCAAAGAAATAAAAAAATTCCTCAGATCATCTATAGTCAAAGAAATCGAAAAACGCATTGCTTATCAAGCAAAATATGATCATTTTAAAAAAGAAAAACTTAAGATCGAAACCTTACTCAAAAAACTTTATATGGCTAATGATGTCACAAGTCTGATCGACACCATCTATGAAATCAAAGAACTCATCAATGCCAGCGGAACAACCATCTATATTCTTGAAGAAAATCGCTCCATTGGAAAGTATCTAAAGCCTTTGGTCTGGGATGATTCTATCCTCTCTCATGTTGACTTCACCAAACACATCGTTCACTTAAATGATAATGACTTTGCGGCCCAATCAGCCCGGCTTACAAAAATCATAAGAGCTGAGAATATAAAAAAAGATGAAAGCTTTGCCTCCCGCTACCGAGAACAGCTAAACTCTCCGCTCCACAGCATTATATGCATCCCTATTATCTATAAAAATGACCTTATCGGAATTCTTGAGGTTTACAACAAAAAGAAAGACAATCATTTCGCCCATTATGGATTTAATCAAATAGACCAGGACACTTTGGTTCACCTCTCCGAACATATCTCCATCGCCATCACAAAGCTCAATTTGATTCAGTACGACCCCCTTACTGGATTACTGAGACCTGACCCCTTTTTTGAGAAAATCATTCAGAAAATCAAACAGGAAAATAAAAGACTTAGAGAAGGAGGAACCTATGCTCTGGTTATGGGGGATGTAGATTGGTTCAAAAATTACAATGACAGGCTGGGTCATGAATCAGGAAACCGTCTTTTGAGAAAGCTGGGAAGCATCCTTAAGTCTTCCACTCGTGAGGAAGACTTTCTCTGTCGTTACGGAGGAGAAGAATTTTTGTTCTTTTTGTCCGGACTCGAAAACCAGGATGAAGCCCTTATCTTTACCGACAGAATAAGAAAAAATGTGGAAGAAACTTATTTTGAAAACCAGGAAATCCAGCCTAAAAATAATTTAACCATGAGCTTCGGCATTACTCATTTCTCAAGAGACAAATTCAATTCTTCAGAGTCAATCAATAAAGAAAATTTAAAAAACCTCGTGAATGAAGCTGACACGGCTTTAGCTGAAGCCAAAGGGAAGAGAACTCCTCTCTTAGGAGAGAAAAGGGAATCTATCTGGGACAAAAATAAAATTTCCGTTTATCACAGGCAAATCTCAGAAAAAAATAAAATTTTTTCTTCCTTTAAAACTGATGAAAAGAAATTTTCTGAAGAAAAAAGGAAATTTCCCAGATATTATTCATCCACTCCCTTAATTTATAAAAACAAAAAGGGCCATGAAGCCATTAAAACCGTCAACATCAGCCAAGGAGGTATCAAGGTCTCAAGCCCTTTCTCAATCAATCCCTATGAAAATTTAGATATCATCCTCGTTCTAGAAAATAAAGCTTTTGAATGCAGAGGACAAGTGGTCTATTCACAGAAAGGCAATGGGCATCTTTCTCATTACTATGCAGGGATCGAATTTACAAAAATGTCTCTTGATAACAAAATGATTCTAAAAAAATACTTGGCTTCCCTCTCTTAAAAAATATAAACAGTCCTACAGTGAATTGTTATTTGTGAAGGGTCAAGTGTAGAAAATAGTTCAGATTAAGACAATTCCTTAAGTATTGAATCAATATATTCATCTGAAGGGGAAGTTTTTGAGTCAAACTCTTTACCTAAATCCTCAATATATTCAGAAAACGCATCGAAATCATCTTGATTGCTCCAATTTTCCATGCTCACTCTCTCCAAAATCTCTTTAAGCTTTTCTTCATCAAAAACATCTTTTATATTTTGAGGAAAAAAGCAGTCCCCCATTTCACAAACTCTCATGCATCCCAGAATAAATTTCCTTATATTTTCCTGCTCCTGAATGATTTCCTGTTTGATAAAGAAATGCTCTTTGGGTGAAGTCGTATCTTCAAGCTTTTCATAAAGTTTAGAAGCCTCACGAAGGCCCTTTCTCATTGAGTCTATGACATATTTGCTGTCTAAAGTGATTTTACCCTCATTTTCAAAATACACCACTTTCAATTCATCTTCACGACCTTCGGTTTGTCTAAACTTTTCTAGTTCTTTATAAACCTCTAATTCCCTGCTTTCTTCTTCATCCTGCTCTTTTTTCATTTCTTCCTCATCCTGCTCCTCTAGTTCTTCTCGAATTTCCTCTTCTTCATCTCCTTTAACCTCTTCCTCCTCTAATTCCCTGCTTTCTTCTTCATCCTTTAATTCTTCCTCTTCTTCTTCCTCGATTTCTTCCTCTTCTTCCTCCTCGATTTCTTCCTCTTCTTCCTCCTCTTCACCTTCCTCTCGCTCCTCTTCTCCCTCTTCCTCCTCTTCACTTTGATCCTTAGATCCTAATTCTGAAATTCGACTCCCATTTTCTCCTAATAAATCTTTAATCTTGTTGAGTTTCTGAAGTTCATCATCAAGGTCAAAATCTGTATCAACAGGGCCTGTATCTTCTAAATTCTCGGTTTCAATCCCATATTTTTCTTCTAAATTTTTTCTCAAAACGGATAATTTACCTGATGCCTCCTCATTAATATCTTCAAGTTTCTTATGCAAACTTTCAATAATCTTCAGCTCTTCCAGAGACTTCCCCGTCAATGATTCAATGTCTGACTGGAGCTTCATAACGATTTTGAGGTGAGTTTTAATATCCTCTTTGATAGACACTTTCTCATCTTCAAAATCAGACAGGAGAGTTTTGTACTCCTGAAGACTTTCTCTCTCTTCGATGACTTCACTCTCTATTTCACTTATTTTGCTCCTGGCCTCTTCCTTTTGCCGATTTATGGCCTCTTCCAGCTCTTCCTCAATCTTTCTTTTTCTCTCCTCAAGAATTTTATTAAGCTGTTCTTCGACTTCTTCTATGATTGAAGCTGAATTTTTGGGAAAATTTTCTTTCTTTGCCATTTTTTTATCTCCTGTCCCCTTTTAACCTGGCCTTTTCATAAAAAAATGGCGATGTATTTATCATTAATTTCTTTTCAGCGATAGGCAATTTTCTTTCTGAAATGAACATTGAACCTATTTTCTTGTTTCTGTTTTTAATTTTAATCGCCATTTTTTTACCATTAAGGCGAGCCGATCTTACTGCATCTGCTTCGTTACAGGGAACTCGCGGTGAAGGACCACAGCTTCACCCCCTGTGCCTTGAATCTGCAGCAACCTCGACTCGTGAAATATCCAGGTTATTAAAATAATACATCCACCTCTGTTTAGAGTCAATATCCCTAAGCAATCATTACTCATTTTATCTGAGCCCAAATATAGCGAAAAACACCTATCCCTGACAATACTCTTTTGGGAGTAAATAAGGGGGGATTTTGATGCTTTAGGACTCACCCTTAGGGGTGAGTTAAAGGAAATAAAGACTGACCTCGTGTCTTTTTTATTGAGAGGTAGTGCTTTTTTGGGATGAGATTCCCGCCATTGTTTCGAAAAAAGGGATCAATCGAGTGCTCTCAAATCTTATTCTTTCCCATTCCTTCACATCAAGTGAACAAAAGGCTTTAACAACTTCAGGATCAAATTGGGTCCCTGAGTTTCTCCTGATCTCTTCTCGGGCATAATCAAAACTCTGTTCTTTTCTATAAGGCCGATAAGAAGTGATCGCATCGAGAGCATCAGCCACCGCAAATATTCTTGCTTCCTGAGGAATCTCTTTTTCTCTTAAATGATTTTGATACCCATTCCCATCAAATCTTTCGTGATGATAAAGAATGATATTTCCTATTTCCTTAACCAGTTTTATCTCTTTTATAAGGCCGTATCCAAGGGAAGGATGAAGTTTTATTTTTTCCCATTCTGAAGGAGATAGAGAACTTGGTTTTTTAAGAATAGAATCTGGAATCGCTATCTTCCCTATATCATGGAGAAGAGCCCCTTTTTTGATATTGTTCAGAGCCTTTGGTTCCTTGATTCCTAAGATTTTGGCTAATACCTGACTGTATTTAGCCACTGTTCGGGAATGTCCAAAGGTTTCCACATCCCTTAAATCTAATGCGGTCATTAAGTTTTCTAGAGTAGAATCATAAATCTCTTCAAGGTCCAGTGCTTTCTTTATATTGACCTGCTGCTGTTCCTTAAGTTTTATAATCCTCTTCTGGTACATTTGGTTGTCTCTTAAAAGATCTCTTTTCAACAGTTCGTTTTTCAGAGCTAAAAACACCGCTGACTTGTTATCGGAATTGACAATATGACCTAAAATTCCTTTTTTATACAAAGAAACAGCGAGATCCGGCTCTATCTGATCTGAGAGAATCACAATCCCCAGTTCAGGATTGAATTTTTTTATACTCTGGATGGTGCCTATTTTATGCTTTTCATCTGAGTTTAACGGCAGAATAAGAACTGAAAAACTATTAGCACTCAATAATCTGTTTGACGCTTTTGAAAAATCTGAAGCTTCCTCAATCAAAAAAGAAAACTTGGATAAAAATTTGACGATTGAATTTCTCCGCTTTTTATTGGGATCAACAATAATCACTTTTCTTAAACCAGCCATCAACAATCTCCTTTATGAGTCCGCTTGAAATTTTTATACACCATTTGAACTGAAAAGGCAATCAATCTTCCAGTTTGGCTAGGAATATCCTCTTGATTCCAGCTAGATCCTTAATGATTTCAACACGTTCCCATTTTTTGCTGAAAAAACTTTTGACTTTATTCTCCTGACCTTTTCCGATTTCAAAAAGCAGATATCCTTTGGGTTTCAAATATTCAGAAGCTTTCCGGACCAATTGATTTATAAATTCGGTTCCATCTCTTCCCGAAACAAGCGCCTCTTTAGGTTCATGATCTCTGATCTGGGGCTCAAGAGAAGACCACTCTCTTTGCGCAACATAAGGAGGATTTGAAACAATCAGTTCACATTTTTTTCTCAACACATTTTTTTTTAAAGCTCCAAACATATCCCCGACTATAAACCAAACGTTTTGGATATGATGAAGAAAAGCATTCTTTTGAGCATAATAAACAGCTCTATCTGAAATGTCTAATCCCAATATTTTTGATCCAGGAAGTTCCCGGGCTAAAGACAAAGCAATGTTGCCGCATCCTGTTCCCATGTCCACAATAATCCCTTTGCTGCCAGAGTAAAGCTCAAGGACCTTTTCCACCAGAATTTCAGTCTCAGGTCTGGGAATCAAGACTCCTTCTCCCACTTTAAAGTCCATTGACCAAAATTCTTTCTCTCCTGTAATATAAGCTAGAGGCTTTCCTTTGACCCGCTTCTCCAGCATTCTGAAATATTCATTCTTTATTTCCTCAGAGACCTGAAAATTTGGTTCAGAAAAAAACCTTTCTTCAGAAACGCCTGCTGCTTTCAAAAGAATAACTTTGGCTTCTAAGGCTGGTTTGTCCAGTTCTTTTAAAAGAGAGATCCCCTTTTTGTGAAGCTCTCCAAGAGAACTCATTTGTTTAATTTGTCTCAGCCGTCATCTTCGCCTGAAAATGAAGGATCAATTTTTCTATGAACTCATCAAGGCTTCCATTCAGAACGCCTTCAATATCATAAACAGAAAGATTAAGCCTGTGGTCTGTCACCCGGGATTGAGGAAAATTATAAGTTCTTATTTTCTCACTGCGCTCTCCAGTCCCCACTTGAGACCTTCTATCCTTGGAGATCTTATCTTTCTGTTCTCTTCTCGCTATATCCAGAAGCCGTGTTCGTAATATTTTTAGTGCCTTTTCTTTGTTTCTGTGCTGGGACTTCTCATCCTGGCAGGAAGCCACAAGCCCGGAAGGAATATGAGTCACCCTGATAGCGGTATAATTCCGGTTAACATTCTGCCCGCCTGGACCTGAGGCACCAAAAGCCTCGATTCTCATATCTTTGGGATCAAGCTTCACATCGACATCATCTGCCTCAGGAAGGACCGCTACCGTTACTGTTGAGGTGTGAACCCTTCCGCTGGCTTCCGTTTCAGGGACTCTCTGAACCCTATGCACCCCACTCTCATATTTTAACTGAGAATAAACTCGATCTCCCTTGATGCTGGCAATAATTTCTTTAAACCCATTTATGGTGGATGAACTTGTGCTCAAAACTTCCAATTTCCATTTTTTTCTTTCAGCAAAACGGGAATACATCCGGAACAAATCCTGAGCAAAAAGAGAAGCCTCATCCCCCCCGGCTCCAGCCCTTATCTCTAAGAGAACATTTTTCTCATCGTTAGGATCTTTAGGTAGGAGTAAAACTCTGAGTTCCTCTTCCAGTTTTTTTTTCTTTTCTCTTAATTGATCAAGCTCTTCCCTGGCAAGCTCTTTTAAGTCTTCTTCTGAATCTGGATTGTTTAAGATCTCTTCAGAATCTTTAATCTCTTTCCTGGTTTTTTCATAATCCTGATATTTATGAACAATCGGCTCAATCTCAGCTCTTTCTTTAGAGGCTTTCTTTATTTTTTCAGGGTCAGAGATAAAATCTGGATCAGATAAAAAAGAGGTCAGCTGGTTATACCTCTCCCTTATGGATTCTAAATCTTGGAGCATATTTTATTTCTTATTTTTGTCCCGGGAAATCTTTCCATACTTCTTTTGGAACTTTTCAACTCTTCCCGCACTGTCCACAAATTTGTGTTTCCCGGTAAAAAAAGGATGGCACTGCGAACAAATTTCAACCCTTATTTCAGACTTGGTGGAACGGGTTTTAAAAGTATTTCCGCACGCACAGGTGACCACACATTCTTTGTATTCTGGATGTATGTTCTTCTTCATTTCTTCCTCTCTGTCTTTTGTAGGCAAACATTATAGCAAAAATAAAATAAGAATTCCAGAGCCCTGAAAGTTCTTTTCTTCCATAATTTTTTTATGAATAGGTCAGGTTAATTAGAGGAACCGTTTTCTTTGCAGCCCTTCTGACTGATTAAAGTCGTTCTCTTAGAGTCTCAACCGCACTTTTTGAAGGCAAAAAACCAAAATCATAAACAGGAACTTTATGGACTGTATGGTCCAGTATATTTATGGCTGTCGGAATTGTCTCCGGCAGCCAGTTAAAGGTGCGGCTGTTGTGTATTAAAGAACGACTGGCTTGTTTCAAAGATAATCTTTTTATTTCGTTTTTAGATAAATGCCTGACTACACACACAGCAGCTAAAGGCCCTTTTCTTGGTTTGGGAGGACCTAAAGAACCAGGCCAGGGCGTAGCATGAACATAGATGTCCTCTTGACTTAATTGAAGATAAGGATTCTCATCGGTCAAATTTGTGTAACCCATCTCCACGGCTAATTTGCTGAAGGTTGTTTTCCCTGTGCCTGAATCACCCATTAAAAGGACATACTTATCTTCAATAACAACTAAGGCTCCGTGCATAAAGCAATATCTGTCTAAACTGGCCCTCCCCCAGAGTATGAGTTGTAGAGTTGGGACTCCATTAAAATTTATCCTGCCGCATCTCTGCTCGCTGATAGCCGCTTCATACGGAGACCAAAGCTTTATTTTGGTAAAATCACGATTGGTAAGAAATTGCCCTGTTCTGTAATGAAATAACATTTTTCCCTGGTATTTAGACATTTTGATAGAATCAACTTCCGGACTCTCTGAGCTTTTGACATGATCGGGAGACAAAGGATCAGATACAATTTCAATAACAGATTTTTTGGGGGAAGAAACAGGTGGATTCACCTGATAAGCCTCTAATTCCGGACTTAAGGGCATTTGAGTCCCTGAGGAAAATTTTAACTCAAAGATGATGCCGAGAATTTTAAGAAGATAGTCCAATAATTTTCAGACCTGACTTAATAATTAAAAAAAAAATTTAAATAAAGGGATTTTCTTATAAATAAAAAATTTGTGATTCTGGCTAAATAGAAATTATCTTCTCAGCAGCCTATTAGCTGCAACTACCTGAGTTCCAACAGGCGTAAGCTTGGGTTTCTTTACAACCGCACGCACCTTGATTTTGAGGAGTACTATCGCTTCCGTAGCAAGCTGCCTGCATAACCTTATCAAATTTAAGGTCAACAACCTCTATTTTTGGATGGGCCCACTTCCTTTTTTCTTTCACGCTTTTCTCCTTAACGGTGATATTTTTGCATTAAAACCCTTAATTGTCAAGTTTTTTTTCATATCGTTTGTCCCATAAGCTTTAATCCGGGCTGAGGCTAACCGACACTTGTAAGGAACCGGTCCCGTAGGAGGACATCCTTCCAGAAGGGCAAAACCAACGCATTGACCGCAAATATTCGCGACCTCACACGTCTGGCAGGGACCTGGTTTCCAGGGTAGATTTTTAAGCATATCTGGAACAGCCCTATGCCATCCCTCTTGGATGCTTCCAGTCTTAAGATCATATTTTAAACTTTCAAGTAAAAGACATGGATGCAGATAACCGTAGGCATCAATATGAGACTCTCCATGTCCCACATTACATCGAAAAGGCGACTTTTTATTGGGGGGTAATGGAGTCCATTCTTTGAAAAGGTTTTTTAGCTGATCATTTCTGACTGGATCCTTTTTTCCCAATTCAACATATTCTTCAGGAGACAGCCTCAAAGACTGAGGACGATTCTTATACCCTTGGAAGCTCCCTATTAGTTCAGCATCCCATCGGAACAAATCGCAGTATCTTAATGCCATATCCCGGACCTGCAAAAATTCATGAGCGTTTAAACGGCTGAACACTCCTTTCATTCTAAAAGAATTTTTCTTTGGGCTAAAATATTAAGTGAATGCAGAACACGCTCTAACATTCCAGATCGGAGGGTCACTTTTCGGTATGTCTCCTCAGTTGATCCGTATAAAGTGATGGAAACTTTCGCTGGCGTCCATTCCGAAAGAAAATCAGCTAATTCTTCATCGATAAGAGATCCGTTTGAAAAAAGAGTCACCAGGAATCCTTTCTTTTTAGCCGTGATCCAGAGTTTTCGGAAATTTTGATACAGCAAAGGCTCACCCCCCGTAAAGGTCAGATTGAGAACCCCTTCTTCTATGCATTGATTTAAAATATCATCCCACTGCTCTAAACTAAGTTCATACTCTTTTTTGGGGCTTTTTTCAGGAATAGCGCAAAAGCAATGCGGACATTTAAAATTGCATCTCCGGGTTAGTTCAATGGTCAAGCTGTGCAGAGGTCGAGTTCTTTGACTGCTGATCTCTTCATAAAATTTTTCAGCTTTACAAAGTTCCATAAAATTACCTTCTATGAGGAATAAATAAATTCCAGGGTGATAAGATCCTCCAGAAAATGATTCACATCTTTTTGAATGATCTCTGGATCCTCATTGAACTCTTCGGTCAACAAACTCAGCAAAGATTCTCTGGACCGGGGTGTTTCCAATTTTTTCCATATAAAGGCTCCTATCTCATTGAGTCTATATATTTTCTGGATCTCTAAACCCGTCTGATTTATGGGTATTAAGACTATCTCACCGCCTATCTGGCGAGTCACAACTTTATCATTTCTTTTAAAAATTTCTTGTTTTTTTATCATTTTTTTATGTCTAATCCAGTCTAAAAATTTATCTATTTTTATTGATAAAATATCATAAACCAATAATATATTATTTCAACTGATTGAGCTAACAAATCACCTCAGATCCTTTCTGCTTTTTCCTTCATCTTCCTTCTAAAACAGTCCCAATCCACAGAAAAACTGAATTTTCCTTTAGCTTCCCTGACTTCCTTTTTGTAACTTTTAGAATCAAAAAAATCTTCCAGTTTGCTGTCAACAGGCAGAAGCATTTCCTCAGCTTCCCATTTGTAAACCTTTCCCTCTCTGCCCCTCAAACACTCCAGATGAACAATCCACGCCAGCTCTTTAAATGTCATTTTTTTAAAAGTCTTTCTTATGACCTCGACCTCTGATTTTTTCTGAGGAGAAATAAAATTGAAATATCTAGAAAAAAGTAGCGCATTATGAAAATAAGCCGGATAAGCAACGATTCCCTGATCTTTATTCAATTTAGCAAGATAGATGAATAAATCCACCACTTTTTTCCCCAAGCTCAATCCCGGATACTTCTGACCAGGAAGAGGGGTTCTCTTCCCGTTAAATTTTAACCGGGGATTCTGAAGGGTCAGCCATTCCAAAACTAAAAATCGAGATTGATGCATCTTTAAAGGAAAATCTCTTTTGGTCTCGAAAATTCCCTCTCTAATTTTAAGATCAACAATGATATTTTCTGGATCTCTCTTTTTATAATATATGATCAATCTCTGTAAGGGAGGATATTGAGAGGAGTCCAGTTCATATTCAATGGGCCATAAACCTCTTTTTTTCGCCTCTCTATAAAAATTTCTTTTTCTTAAAACGACTTCAGCCTCTCTCATTGTGTATTTGCCCAGGAAAAGAGAAGTCCCTTTGGCCCCAGACATATCCTGAAAAATATCTCCTTTTTCAATAAGAGGAGTCGTCCTTGACTTCTTTTTCATTTTCCCATTCCCTATTTTTCACGTCTCGCTTTTCTCGCTCTTTCTATTCACAATTTACTATTTATTCATATCCATAAAACTTCAGCACATCATCCGCCACTCTCATTTCTCTTTTTAATTCAAAATATTTAGATTCAAATCTGGTTTTATAATGATGTCTCAAAACAATGATCCCTCCCTGACTCAGCAAGTCTCTCTTATAAAGAACTTTTAAAGGGTCCCTCTCACCCACCATTAAATACGGAGGGTCCAGAAATATCAGGTCAAAGATTTTCTTTTCCTTTGACAGCATGATGACAGCCCGATTGAACTCTTTATGGACAACCCGGGTTGAATCTTCAGCATCACACCTCCTGATATTGGTCTTTATGGCTTTGATAGCCGGATAATAATCATCTACAAAGGTAACTTCCTTAGCTCCTCGGCTTAAAGCTTCAATTCCTAAGGACCCGGTTCCAGCAAAGCCATCCAGAACAGAAATATCTGGAATATCCAAATGCACTATATTAAATAACACCTCCTTGAGTTTATGAGGTATCGGCCTGACTTTTTCATCCCGCACATGTCTAAGGCGCTTTCCTTTGTATTTTCCGCTTATAACCCGAATCATTTTATCATGGTTTATTCATAAAATCAGTCTGCAACCTCTTCTCACATCTCCTGATTATTTGTCTTTTCATTTATTGTCATTATATCAAGTTTATTCCTTTATTCTTATTTTGATTTCTTTTTCTTTGCAGACTGCAACCTCTTTAATAATAAAATATGGCTTTCCCACTTTCCGTGCGGACATCTTTGATTCCATAGGGAAGTTCATACCAATCATTTAAAGTCGTATTTTCAGTTCCTTTGAATTTGGATGCTAAATAAATCACAGTATCCAGCAGCACAGAGTCAACAGGTTCTTTATTCAGAAAAAGCTCTTGAATCACTAACCGGGCAGCGCCTTGTTTGACTTTAAGAATTCCATTAAAATAAAAGACCATTTTAGGGTTGAGCAGCAAAGGAAGATTTTGACCTTTGAATTGAAGCAGAACCTTTCCCTCAATTCTATTTTTATCAAATAACTTCAATTTCAGCTCTTTCATCACATCTTCCTCTTGTTCAATCCTAAAAGCCAGATAGGAGTTAAGCTCGCTTTCACTGACCTTGACTTCCCGTAACGGACCGGAATACTCGTTTTCCGCCTCTGATTGAACCTTTTCAATAAGCTCCAGAACTCTTAACACCTCATCAAGAGAATAATCGCTCTGAGCCAAGCTGATTTGTGGAACCATGAGGTTCAATATGAAACAGCAAACAGCCATTAAAGCATATAAGTGTCTAAAAAAATGGTTCATCATTCACTATCCCCTATTGACCATTCACAATTCACCATTCTCTAATAATGAGTCAGAGTACCATCTTTTTTTGCTTTCTTCAATGCCAAACGGAACAAGGTGATACTTAAGGGGAAAAGAATCACGGCAAATATGAGTAAAGCCATGATATCTGGAAAAATCTCAGAAAAGGATGCTGAAGTAATCATGCTTTTCCTCAGCCCTTCTAAAGAATAAGTAATAGGAAGAAGATAAGATATCCATTTGATCCATGGAGGAAGGACCTGGATAGGAAAAAACACCCCACCCAGCAAGCCGGAAACACTTCCATAGATCCACGAAAAAGGATTCCCTTTTTTATAAACCAGAATAAAGCAGGCTGATAATATTCCGATACTTAAAAAGCATAATGCGGTTAAAATAAAAGTTATGATAGCACCCGGCCAGTTAATCTTTTCTATCTGCATTCCAAAAACCCATACAGCCAGAATGATTTGAAACACGGTGGAAACCACAGAAAAGAGAAAATAATACAAAGAAGATCCAAATAAAATCACAGGGAGACTGGTTCTGGAGACCAAAATCGCCTCCAAAGTCCCGGTAACCTGAGCCTGCCGAATTATGGCTGGAAGATGCTCCTGGAACACAGCCAGAAGGCCTGAAAAGGCAATCCCTATGATCACAAAAGAAAAATAATCCCCTCCATAAGCATCCAGAACAGAAGAACTGTTCGGTGATATTAATTTCGAAATAAAGAAAAAGGTGGCAGAAGAGAGGAAAATTCCGATAAAAGAGGCAATAAATGAAAATTTATAGCTGGCCTCCTCTAAAAAATCCCGCTTTAAAAAGGCATAAAGCTTCTCTATGAGCGCCACTGAAATCATCTCCCAAAACTTTCATGGTCTGCTGCAGCCTTTTTGACCGCTTTTTCATAGACCTGGTGTAGAGAATTTTTCCCTTGTTCTGTCAAGCTGGATACCGATCCTTGAGCCATGACCTGTCCCTCTACAATAATGGCTAAAGTGTGTGCAAAGTCCTGGGCTTCTTTCAGGTCATGAGTGGCCCAGAATACCGTCTTGCCTTGATTTTCAACCATCTCTTTTCTCAAAAACTTTCTTATGTTTTGGGCAGCTAGTGGATCCAAACTTCTCGTGGGTTCGTCAACAAATAAAATCTCTGGGTCTGTGAGGAGGGCTCTTGCAATGGCCATCATTTGCCTCATACCTGTGGAATAAGTATTGAACCTTTGCTCAGCAGCTTTTTTCATTCCCACAAGATCTAAAACTTCCTGAATAATCTTCCTTCTTTTTGATGAAGGTATACTATTCAAAGCCGCAAAAAAATCCAGATTCTGCAGACCCGTCAGCCTCCAATAAAAACTTCTCTCCTCACTTAAGGCAAAACCAATGTGTTTTTTGACCTCATCTGTTTCATGCTCCAAGTCACAGCCTTTGATGAAAACTTTTCCCTCATCAGGCAGCACAAGGGTTGAAAGAATCTTAATGAGAGTGGTCTTCCCGGCTCCATTAGGACCCATTAAACAAAAGCACTGACCCGATTCCACTTCTAAATCCACCCCTCTTAAAGCTGTGGTCCATTTCCTTGCTAAAGGATGGAACAAAAGCTCTCTGTAACCTTTGACCACAGGATAGACTTTTTTGAGAGATCTTACTTCTACAGCCTTCATCTTCTTATCCTGTCTCAATCAATCTTCTAAAAATAAGATATAGGGGTCTCCAGAAACGCCATAGATAATGAAGCCCCATTTTATACGAATGGGGAGAAATCCCATAATAAAAAGAGACCCAGGAACGGGGGGGAAAGAAAAAATTATAGAGTGCTTGAATAAATGGGCCTATTCTTCTCCTGTTCAGCACTGAAAAAAAAGTAGGAGCATGCATGGGAAACAGAAGCTTCTGTTGTCTGGACTTCACCAAATCTTGAGGCCAAAAAAAATGAAGCAGTCTTAGGTTCAGAGAAGAAATAGAAAATCGGCTTATGATATTCTCTGAAACTGTATTGGGCCAAAATTCATTCACCAGATGCAGCCCATAGTAAACAGACGCTTCTATTTTCTCTCTCCTGCATATATCCAAGACCTTATTCCAGTTCAATTTATAGATAGAAATCATTTCTGCTATGTCTGTAAACCAATCCAACCGAGAATAAGAATGCTGCTGGGAATGAAGACAAAGAAGGCAAAGCTCATATTCAGGCGAAAGAATCTGAGCCGGAGAACCCTCTATGTCAATTTTCTGTATGCTTCTCCAAAGATCCTCCCTCATTGAAAACGGCATATGAAGACCCGGAAAATTATAATGAAGTTCCAGCTCAAGCTTTCCTTTTCTGTAGACAGGGCGGTAGGTCCAAAATATTTTCTCCCGCTCACTCAATTCACGACTGATATGCTCACCGGCTGCCTGAACAAAACCCAATCCTCGGAGTAATTCTTGAAATTCAGTTCTTTGGGAAGAATCAAGAAAAAGATCAACATCAATAAAAAATCTCAACCCAATATCTTTATAAAGCGTTTTTGCCAGCCTGGGCCCCTTCACTAACGCCACCCTCATTCCTGAATTCTCGATAGAATCCAGAACTGGTTTCAGCGCGTTGAGAAGATATAGATTCCGACCAAAATTTGTTATGTATATTCGATTGAGCTGACTGACAATCTCATCCGGAACTTTGTCTTCATACACCTTCAGATTTCGGTATAAAAGAGGGGAAACATTTTCTTTCTGAGCTCTTTTCAGAAGCTCATGCCAGTCCAAATCTTTATTTAATATTTGCTTGAATTCAGACTTTTGACTTGGATTCAGTTTGATCCTTGAGCCTAAAATAAGAAGCTTGACTTCAGGAGATAACATTCGTGCTCAAATTAGTAAAATAATGAATAATGAATGGTAAATTGTGAATGGATTTCTAGCGTTTTAGAACGTTTAATTTAACCTGACCTATTCATAAAAAAATGGCGATGTTTTCATAATTCATTTATTCTCAACGATATACAGGACTTTTTCAAGAACAATTTCTTGAACATTTTTTCTGTTTGTATTTTAATTTTAATCGCCATTTTTTTACCTTAAAGGCGAGCCGATCTCACGGCATCTTCTTCGTACCAGGGCATTCGTAGTGAAGTACCACGACTTCATGCCCCGTGCCTCGCATCTGCAGCAATCTCGGCTCGTGAATAATCCAGGTTTAAATCAAATGATTAGATCTTATTTCCTTATAGGTGACACATCATCTGGTTCATCATCAGGCTCATTGAGAGTGACCCCCCCTATGACTAAAGCAAGTCCCACAGGAATCAAAAATATAGGGACAAGTCCTTTTCTTTTCACCAGATAAACCAAGTCTCCGGGAGCCACATCTTCTTCCATATAGATAGCGACAATCTGTCCTTCTGTGGCTTTCTTAATGGGCTCGTCATTCAGGGTCAGAATTTTAACATATTGATAGAAATCAGTTTCAGGTTCATCCTCGTCAGGTGTTAGGATATGTATCTCATCATCTTTCCACAGCTCTATTTCTTCATCTTCTTCCTCATAGGTCATAATCTCTACGGTGGCTATCTGGGTATTTGGTTCATAAGAAATAACCAGGCCTACTAATTTTTCTCCCTCGTCGTTTCTAGCCTCAAACTTCTGTCCTGCCGCCTCTTGGCTTCCCTTGGTAAAAGTCTTCAGGGTTACAGATATTTTTCCTGTCTTTCCTGATCGGATCCCCACCAAATTTTCTGCGTTGTACCCACCATTCTCAGATTCAACCCCCAAGATATAAAGGCCTTTCTCTATTTTCTCGACTTTAAACACTCCATGATCGTCAGTTCCGGTGCTTTGATAAACGTCACCCGATGAAACATTCCTGAGAGTGACTAAGGCTCCTTTAACAGGAGTTGTCCCGTCCTCACTAAAAATGAATCCCGTTAGGCTTCCTGTTTCTGGGCTCCCCGCTTTGGCTATATTGGGAAGGTACAAAACAACAAGAGATAAACACAATAGGATTGATGTTAATTTTTTATAGGCGCCTCTATTCATATTTCCTCCTTAAGGTATATTTAATATAGACATAACAAATGTATTTGTCAATAAATTTTTTACATATTACCCATATATTCTCTATGACTTATAAGCCTACTATGCCCATTAATCAGCCACCGTTTTATCCATTGTCTTTAACTATCCTCACAATTTCAATTTCTCTATTAATGGGTTTCAGCTCTAGAATATTTTCCCCTCTTTTGGTCATAAGTTCCAATCCTGAAATGCGGCCCTCATGGGCAACCTGTTCATCAATGACTCTCCCATTCAAAAAAACAGCCAACAAAGGACTCACCGAATCTTTTTTCAGTTCAATATTGATAAAAATAGGTGACTCTTCAGCAAATAAAAGAGGAACTCCGTAGGTCTCCCCTTTTTTTATCTTTTTATGGCCAAATGACATTATCTCCGGCATCAAAACTTTAGAAAGCCTCTCATCAATCTCTTTAATTTTTTCGATATCATTAAGACGCTCATAATTCTTATGCATTCTCAACAGGATCTCCACATTTTGAGGATCTCTATCCAGTGCTTTTCTATAAAAATCACCCGCATCATAAACAAAGTCTACAGCCTGATAAGAATCACCCACTATTTGCAAAAGTTTTACCAAATCGTCATGAGATCCAAAATCTCCGGAAAATAGAAGGCTCTCTACTTTGTCTCTTTGCTGAATGACTTCTCTGTATCGATGCTGTTTGAAATCAAATACGATACTGAAATAAAGGCGGGAAAAACTCTCGCTTCCTCCGGGTATGACTTCAAGTAAATTTCGGCCCCTCAAAAATCCTTCTAACTCCTCGATCTCCGCATCTTCATTTTCCATCTCTAAGTAAGTTTTGAGATGATTCTCCGCACCCTTCAATCCTTCAGACCTCTGAATTTCTAATTTTATCAGTCCCAAAAGAACTGATTTTTTGGTTTCGATAAGCTCTTTCTCCTCTATTAATTTTTCTCCGGTTAGGGATTGATAAAATTTTATATGGTTGAGCTGTCTCAAGCTGGATGAAAGATGACTTAAAGCATTTTTCATATGATAAATTCTGGCTTCATCCTGACCTTTATGGTAAAGATCTCTGGCTCTTTCATACTCCATGCTTTCAGCTTTTGAAAGCTTATCCAGCCTTTCACTCAGGTTGAGAGATCTTCCTCCTAAAAAATCAGCATACAGGCGAAATGCTTCAGCTTCTCGAGGAAGGATCTGATTCATAACGGAATAGTCTTCAACATAAACCGCCCACACATGCATCACATCCATTAATCCCTGTCTTCCTTTGGCATCAATAACATCTTTCATCATCTTGACAACATACTTTTTATCTTCTCCCTTTAATTCTTCCCAATTCTGCATCATTATCTTTCCTATCTCAAAATAAGCCTCTTCATCAAATGTGGTCAAAAGGGCCGCCTTTTTATACTGGTCATAATAATCGATCTCAACAGGTTGAAAATAATTCATATAAGAAAGTGCCTGGGCAAGGCGAAAATGAGCCGCATAGGACCCTGGATTTAAGCGGACTGCCTGAATAAAATTCTGTATCGATGTATTCAGATTCTCGTTTCCTTGGGGCCCATTTCCAGCATCCTTCACTCCTCTTTCGAAATAAGTCTTTCCCAGTTCATAATACACTTTATCATTGAAAGGATTTAACTGCTGAGACTTCTTGAGAATAAAGATCCTTTTTTCTGAATCAAGAGTCCTTTCCCCTTTATAATAGAGATGCACACTCCAGTACATATAGAAATTGATCGCCATCAGAAGCAAAATCCCAACGATTAAAGCCGTTTTTTTTTGCATAACTTTTTCTTATTTTAAAATATCTGCAATCCTTTTCTCTTCAGCTCTTTAGAGGAGAGCGAAGCCCGAACGGGAGAGAGACTCCTCGATGGGGAATCGAACGGGTGACGAATCCTCTGTTTTTTCCCCTTTAAATTTTTTGTGGAGCGCAAACCATGCCTATATTTCATAAAAATCATCTTTATTTCCGATTCAGCACCCAACACAGCGATACAATCACTGTAAAAAGAACCATATTAGCCGGGATATGAAGATTAAAATCTGTAAAGGAGTGAACGGCGATCACCGCTAAAGACACAAAACATCCCATACTCAATCCCTTAATCCAGAGGTCGGCTCTTTTTTTCCAGCGAGAAAAAGACCAAAACACCAAGGAGAGTATCCCCCCTGCGAGAAAACAAAATCCGATCAACCCCAATTCAGATAAATATTCCAAATAATCATTATGGGCATGCCTTAGAAACCCATATAACCCAATAGATTCATAAGCAGGGTAAACAGCAGAGAATGTTCCCAATCCTGTCCCAAAAACAGGGAAATCCCGGACCATTTCCATTGTGTTCGCCCAGTACTGAGGCCTCTGGCCTCCGGGAAGCCCCTCTTTGGCAAATCTCTCCATAGTGGCATCAATACCTGCATAGATAACAAACAGTATGATAAAAATAAACAAAATCTGGAGAAATTTCCTTAATCCGGTTCTGGATACAGGTCCTTCTCGGAAATAGAACACAGACAAGTGAAAAAATACAAGAATCATCACGATAAGAGAAAGCAAAGCTGAGCGGGAGCGTGATAAAATAAGACCCACTGTCAAGAAAATCACCAATGCTCCCAGAACCAAATTCAGCGCAAATCTTTTTTCTCCAAAAAGAGCCATCTTTTCTTTAAATATCTTCCCAGCCTTTAACATCAAATCCATTCTCGAAATGATCAGTCCTATGACCAAGGGAATGATCATCTCCAGATAGCCCGTGAAGTGATTCTGGTTTACAAAAGTCCCGGTCACCGCATGAAGACTAATCTCTTTTTTATAAAAAAGGATCCGAGGGTTATCCCGATATAACTCGAACATTCCATAAAAAGCCTCAAAAAAACCCATAGCTAAAATCACATAAAAAATACGTTTGATTTGAGTCCTTTTGACTACATTCTTTATAACCAGAAATCCCAAAATCACGTAAGCCAAAAGTTCCATCCCTTCCTGAAAGGTTTGAAAAGGAAATAACGAAAGGCTCATAAATTTTTCCCCTTGAACTCCCAGAGAAAATATCTCTCGAAAATGGTAAGTTTCCGGGCTTATTATTTTGGCCAGAAATGCAGGAAGAGGGATCATCTGAAAAATCAAATATAAGAAAAAACCACCAAAAAAATATTGAATTCGCTTTCTAACCAACGGCTGTCCGAGAGGAAGGATAGGCTTGTACTTCATCAACACATAGGCTCCCAGCATCACGAAAACAGCCATTTCTATGACCAGAATGCTCCATTCATAAACAGAAGCCGCAGCCAGAGGAGAAAAAATGAGTACCCCCAAAATCCCATATTCAATAATTTTGGAACAGACTCGGTCCATTTTTGTGCCTAAAAACCCAACAGCTTTTTTAGATTTTTTTTCTAGCCGTGGTTTGATCCAGACATTATCTGCTGGCGTGAATCTGATCATTATTTCTTTTTTATAAAGGAAGGAAGTTTGATCTTAAATGCTTTTCTTTCTGCCTGAGCCTCCCGAGGTTCGGGGATGAAAGAAATCTCTCTATCTTCAATCACACACAGGGGATTGTCCTCAACCAGAGCTCTAGCCTTTTCTTCTCCAATGATTTCTTGAACCTTTTTTAGGGCATCAGAAAGTCTTGGAAGAATAACCCAAGTGTTGTGACAATCCGTAGCGAGGAAATGGACATAGCCTAATTCAAGAAATCGAAATACAGTTTCCTGAACCTGAGTACCGTAAATTCCATTAAAGCTTCCCTGATTCACCTGACAAAGTGCACCCATTTGAAGGAGTTCATACATAAAGTTCGGGCTGTGTCTAAATACAGAATTTCTTTCCGGATGAGCAATAATTGGCACAATCCCTTCAGACATAAGCTCAAAAATCAGATCTTTGACTCCCGCAAAAACATGATCTGAGGGAAACTCAATAAACATATAGCGGCTTTGATTGAGAACCAAAAATCGGCGGTTCATCCTGATCTCATCCATGAGATTATGAGAAACATGGACTTCTGCGCCAGAAAAAATCTCAAGGGGAATATTATTTTCTTTGAGGGCATGCCTGAATTGGCTCTTGGCTTCTTCAATCTCATCATAGCCCGCTGCAGAATAACTGCCTCGGAATAGATGAGGTGTGGCAATCATCTTTTCAATTCCATCATCCACAGCCATCCGTGCCATTTCTAAGGCTGTTTTCATATCTTTGGCTCCGTCATCCACTCCAGGAAGGATATGAGAATGAATATCAATCATCATAACTCACGATTCTCCATTTTCTATCTTCCATTCACAATTCCCCATCCCCTATTCACTTCTTCTGCTCGTAATAAGAACCAAGATAACCTTGATGTTCCGCAGAATAATATCCCCTTCCTCTGGTCCTCATTTCATTATAAACCACTCCTATAATGTCTGCCTTTACTTTTTCAAGAGCCCTGATGCTGTTCACATAGGCCTTCCGAGTGGTTTTCCCCACTTTTATGATGAAAACAGTCCCATCAGTCAATGATGAGACGATAGCTGAATCCACCACAGCCAAGATAGGAGGAGTGTCTATAAAAACAAAATCAAAACGCTCCTTGACAGCCTCAATCAATTCCCTCATCCTGGGTGTATCCATCAATTCCACCGGATTAGGAGGATGAGGCCCGCTGGTGATCACGGATATATTCTCAATTTTTGTTTCTTTCACAGCTTCATCAAGATCAACTTTCCCAGTCAAAAAGCTGCTCAATCCATCTAAGATGCTCAAATCAAACACTCTATGTAGCCTAGGTTTTCTCATGTCTCCATCAATCAACAGCACCTTCTTATTCAGCTGAGCAAATGAAACTGCCGTATTGACAAGGGTTGCTGTTTTTCCTTCCTGCGGAAAAGCACTGGTAAAAGAGATAGCTTTAGGGACATTCCCCACACGGGAAAAAAGAATAGAAGTCCTGAGGGTTCGATAACTTTCTGAAACAGATAACCGGGGATATTTATGATTGACCATTTCAAACTGCTTGATATCTAAGCTTTGTTTTGGCTCATCAGTCCCATAGGAATACGAGGCATAGGCACTTCCTTTCCTCACCCCATCCTTTGAAACAAAAGGAATCACTCCTAGGGACGGAAGTTCAATAAGTTTCTCAGCTTCCTCAGGTTCTTTGATGGTGTTATCCACATATTCCGCCAGAAATGCCAATCCCACTCCCATAAAGAGCCCCAAAAGGATCGCCAGCATTAATGAACGGCTTTTATTAGGATAATAGGGAGCTGAAGGAACAAGAGCACTGTCAATGATTTTGATATTGGAGGATTTAAGCCCTTTTAAACGGGCAGAAACAAGAGTCTCATTCTGTCTTGCAAGAAGAGAGTTCAACAGGTTTCGTTTGTTTTCTATTTCAATTTTTAAGCTGTTATAAAGAATGGCATTATTATTCATCTCCATGACATCTTTTCTCTGTTCATTCAAAAGTCCACTCAGCTTACTTTCTTCTTTTAAAGCAGCTTTGTAATCAGACTCAGCGGCTTCAACCGCTTTTTGGATCTCTTCTTTAAGCTGGTTTCTCATTGAATCAATTTTGGCGCCCAGACTGATCATTTCGGGATAGCTGGGCTTAAACGTTTTTAATTTTTCCTGATAAGTATTCACCATTTGGTTGTATTCAGTCTTTAGATTCTGAATGACAGGATTGTTGATGTATTGAGGCATAGAATCAACTTCCAGACCACTGAGTTCTAAATAAGCCGATTCCGCCCGGATCCTCTCTATCTGAGCTTGAGTTAACGCGGTATTCAAATCCCCAAATTTCGAAACCACCGAGCTCTCTTTATCACTTAAATAAAGAAGTTCTTTCTCTTCTCCATAACGCTGAATTTCTCTTTCTTTCGCGGAAAGTTCAGTCCTTAACTGGGCTATTTGCTCGTTTAAAAACTCAGAAGCCTGCTGTGTGGCTTCATAGCGCATTTCTATGGAATAATTGAGAAACTCCTCCACCACCGTATTGACCACATCGGCTGCCAGCTGTGGATGTGGAGAGCTGTAGCTGACCCCAACCAGTCGAGTCTCTTCAATCGGTTGGACAGAAAGTCCCCCCAATACGGCAAAAGCATAAGCTTCATTTGGATTCCGCTCAAAGACTGACTCAGAATCAGTTTCCTCTTCAGAAGGTTTTTTCCTAAAAATCCATCTCAAAGTGATAAATTCCTTAAAAGTCTGAATGACATTGACTTTGGTTCCCTGAGAAGCATGTAGCTCTGGCCGGTCAGATAGATTCATTTTTCTGGAAACTCTCTCCGCCAGAGAACGGCTGGATAAAAGCCTTAACTGAGTGTTAAAATAGGCTCCGGTAAAATCATATTGATAATAAGGAGCTGCAGCAAAAGTATCATTAATATTGAGCATATTGGAGCTGGGATTCTCAATAATAATGGTTGCGGTCGCCTTATATAAAGGTACCCGAGTGAACAGATGAACCGCTGTGATAATCAATATAACAACCACAGCTGACACAATAATCCATTTTCTTTTAAGCGCAGTCCGCCAGATGTCGAGAAGGTCTATCTCTTTTTTACTTTGTTTATTTAAATTTTCCATTTTTTTTACTCTTTTTTTAATTTAATTCAACCACTCACAACTCACCGCTTTTTACGTCTCGCCTCAAACTTTTCTCGCTCTTTTTATTCGCAGTTTTTATTAAAATAGAGTTTCCGGTACAAACACAATATCATTCTCTTTTAACGGGATATCCTCAACCTTTCCTTTGATGATTGCCTTTACATTCACTTTAATCTCTTCCTCTTTTCCCTCTTCGCTCTTCCGTTTTATGACAACTCTTCTTTTCGCAGCCCTCTCCGAAAAACCTCCTGCCTGCGCAATAGCCTGCACCAGAGAAGGGATATTTGATTTCTTCACCTCTAAGGCCCCAGGGTTCCCGACCTGTCCGAATACATAGACGTGAACGATCATATCAATAGGAATATTCACAATATCCCCAGGTTCTAAAGGAATGTTCAAACTGGAATCCCCTTTCAAGATCAAATCATCAATGGATATGTTTATAGATCTGCTTGTCCCATCTTTATTCTCGCGAACCACTATAATCTCATCTCCAGCTTGTTCGGTCATTCCTCCTGCCTGGGCAATCATGTGGAGCAAAGTCTGGCGACCCAAAACCTCATACCTCCCTGGTCGAGATACAGATCCTAAGATAGAAACCCTTTTGCTCTGATATTCTCTGATGAAAATAGTGATCTGGGGATTCTGGAGATACTTCTCTTCCAAAAGCCGCGTCAACTTCTGTTCGAGTTCAGATTTGGTAAGATCCTGAACTTCCATTTCTCCAAGTAAAGGGAGGGTGATATTTCCATCCTCTGAAACTCTGACAGTCTTATTCATCTCATCCAAACCAAAAACATTAATCTCCAGAAGGTCCTGAGGTCCTATTTTGTATTCAAGAGACTGCTTTTTCTGAGAAGAGAGAAATGAGGCAAAAATAAAGACACACAAAAGAACATAAACGATTATTATTTTTTTCATCCCGCTATCCTTATATCTAATCAAACCTGACCTATTCATAAAAAAATGGCGATTTTTTCATTAATAATTTATTTTCAGCGATGTACAAGATTTTTTCAAAAACAATGACTTGAATATTTTTCCTATTTGTATTCTTATTTTAATCGCCATTTTTTTACCTCTCAGGCGAGCCGATCTCACGGCATCTGCCGCAACCTCGACTCGTTCATCATCCAGGTCAAATTTCATGTCTATACAACTTCTCTTATTTTTTCATTATCCCCGATTATATTAATGATTTATTATAATACATTAGAGAAATTAAAGAAACCTATCTCTTCCCCCTTTACTGGTTTTATAATTTGATGAGTGCTTTTAATGTCGGAACCGGAGCTTTTTTGGCCAGCTCTAAAATCAAATCAACCTGCCAATCGAATTTTCCTTTTTCTCTAATCAGCGGGAAAACTCCATTGGCCTTGGCTAATTGAAAAAGTTTCTCGAGCTCTTTATCCTTCAACCGACCGCAGGCTTTCCGTGTATAATATCCTACGAGAAGTTCTCTCTTTATCTCATTTTTCCACTCTCTCTCATATTCTGAAAGGTCAGAAGACATCAATAAATCTGCAGGCAATTTTTTCAAAATTGTTTTGACTGCAATTTGAGAACAAAGAAGCCCATAATAAAGCCCTCCCCCAGTGGTGGTTTTAACCTGGGCTGCCGACTCTCCCACACAAAGCACCCGATCAGAATAGGTTTTTGAAACAGGTCCCTGGGCAATGATCTTACTCCTATATCTGGGTTTATGTTTGGCATTGGCTTTGTCTGGATACAATCGGGAAACAAGCTTTTTCAAATAAAAGCAGGCCTCTTTTTCAGTGATAAGTCCCACCCGCACCAGCCTGTCATTGGTCGGAATCCCCCAGGCAAAAGCTCCTGGAGCCACTTCATTTCCCACAATCATAAAAGGGACTTCGTGTTCCCTGGCCTCAAGTTCCACTTGAGCCCCATTAATAAATTTTCTGGGGACGCCCAATCCTAATTTTTTATGAAGGCGGTACTCAACACCCGTAGCTAAAACAGCTATTTTGGCCTTATGCCTCTGTTTTTTGTTGTTTCTCGAAAATGAGGCCACCTCGACACCATCACTTTTTATTAGAACATCCTCTACTTTCACTCCCGTTAGAATTTCTGCTCCCCGGGATAAAGCCCTATGAGCCAAATTCAGGTCAAATTTTTTTCTGTCCACCACATAGGCAAACACTTCTCCATGGTCATAATGCAGGGCAGTTCCATAAGGAGAAATCATATTCATGCCTCTCAGTTCAGACAAAATAGAGTCTCTCTGAAGTCCAAATCTTTGAAAGGCTTCTTTTCCTAAAATTCCGGTGCATAAGATCTCTTCACCCACCGCTTTCTTCTTTTCAAAAACTTTAACATCCAGACCAGCTTCAGCTAAAAGTCCTGCCGTGTAGAGACCACTGGGGCCTCCTCCAATCACAATGATATCGTTCATTTGTTGAGCCATTTTTTTTATGAATAGATCAGGTTAATTTTGCTGGAATTATACAAAAAAAATAATAAAATTCAAACCTAAAAAAAGTCCTATTTTTCGTCTGCCTCCCATTTTCCCCTGAATGAAATCCAGAAAGAACGGAATATCAATTGAAGATCAAACCAGAAACTCTGCTTTTTAATATAAAAAACATCATACAGAAATTTTTCTGTTCTCGGTGCATCCGCAGGAAGAAAAACCTGGGCTAATCCAGTGAGCCCCGGTCTAACTTTTTGCCGTTCTTTATAACCAGGAATATCTTTCATCGACACGGCTTTCCGCTTCTCACCATTTTCCCTTTTCCTTGGTTCATTCGGCCTTTTCCATTTTCCATTTTCCATTTTCCGTCTTCCATTCACAATTCCCCATTCACCATTGACAATTTCCCGACTTTCAACTTCCTCTGGCCTTAATGCCCGAGGGCCCACAAAACTCATGTCTCCTCTGAAGATATTCACAAGCTGGGGCAGCTCATCCATGGCCGTGGCTCTGAGCAGACGCCCTATGGGAGTCACTCTGGGATCATTCTTTCCAGCCTGCACAGGAGTGCCGTCTATTTCAGCATCTTTGATCATGGAGCGGAATTTGCAGGCTTTAAAGAGACGACCCCCTTTCCCTTCTCTTTCCTGAGTATAAAAAATGGAACCCTTATCTTCAAGCCAAATCAGCAAACCAAAGACAATCCAGAGAGGAGATGATAGGATGACCCCAAATCCAGAAACCAAAATATCAAAGGGCCTTTTTAAAAATAAACACCTCTTATCCATCAGCCATCCACTATTCCCCATCCTGTATAGGGACATCCCATAGATCACCGCCAGTACCAACGCTATCCCTATCGCATCCATCAAAATATCCATCATTGAAGAACTGCGGGACTTTAGGAAATACTGTAATGTCTCGTCCACGCACCCATAACCTATGGCAATCAAGGCCGTGTAGCCAGCCCAGGAATTTTTCCAAAGCTGCTTCTCATCTCCTCTAAAAAAACGGTAAATGAGAAAGGCCATGAGAGCATAAGCCGCCACATGAAGAAATCGGCGCAAATAGATATAATAAAGACTTATCTTGTACCAGCTTATATCCTCTGCCAGCCACTTCCAGAATTTAATATTCAATCGGTACAAAAAAGGGCTGGCCAAAAAGCGGTTCCATAGAGGAAAAAGAAAAATCATCCATAAAACAGGCGGCAGCCAATATCTCAATCTTCTTATCTTACCTTTTACCAATTCTCCAATCTCCGCTTTTCCCGTCTCGCTTTTCTTATTTCTCGCCTGTCTCACTTTCAACTTTTCTCGCTCTTTTTATGACTCACCATTCACCACTCACAATTCCCCATTCACTGTTTTTTCCCAACGCAATTAACGCAACAAACGCTATAAACGCAAATCTTTCTCGCCTTTCTCGCTTTCAACTTTTCTCGCTCTTTCTATTCACCGTATTTATCAGCTCTTCATATTTATTAAGCACCACATCCCTAGCATAATTTTCTGCAACATAATTCCGGGCGTTCTGACCCATTTTTTCTGTGACTCCTTTTTCTTTTCTCAGCCTCTGAAACATTTTGACCATTCCCTGGATATCATCCGGCAGAATGTTTAATCCACAGTTCCCCTCTTGAATGATGCGGGCCACTTCAGATTGATCATCCGTAAATCCAATAATGGGGCGGCCTGCAGCCATATAGTGATAGAGCTTGGAAGGCACAGAAAGCTGAGTCTTTTTGATGTCCAGAGGAACCAGAAGCAGATCTGAAGCTCCTAAAAGAAGAGGCAGATCCTCATAAGGCTGGAAAGGAAGAAAGATTATATTTTTCAATTTCAACTGTTCTGCTTTTTCTATAAGAGCCGGCTTTTTTAATCCTTCTCCTGTGATAACCAGACGGAAATCCTCTTCATTTTCCATCAGTTTCGCCGCTTCCATCACTTTTTCCAGGGTCAAATAACTGCTCAGAGTCAGAGTGCCAGAATACAGGGCTACAAATTTATCCTCAAGAGAAAATTTTTGCGACAATGGATTATTCTTGGGATAGGGACGCAAAAATTCAGTATCCACCCAGTTGGGAACAATATGAAGTCTTCCCTCATCCACATGCTTTTTCAAAAGATTCTGTCGAAATCCCTCGCTGATGACCGCGATTTCATCCGCCTGTTTGTAGATCCATTTTTCAAACTTCTGAGCCAAATCAATGGCCCATTTTTTCTTCAAAAGCCCTGATTCGATGGAAAGGTCAGGGTGAATATCCTGGACACTCATCAAAACATGGGCTTTCTTCCAGAGGCGGGCCAGCCATCCTACCATCCCCAGCTGAAGAGGAGGAAGCCTTAGAAAAAGCATATCCCCTTTTTTGACTCTGCGGAGATTCTGTGCTGCCCAAAAAGCATAAAGAGTCCAGGCAATAAGTCTTCCTATGTGGTGGATCGTAAAATTGGTCCGGTACCGCCTCACCGTAAAGTTGTCTATTTTTTCTGTTGATAACAGGTTCCCTTTATAAGGCTTGTGATGAGGAGGCCGGGGAATGGTGGTGATGATTTCCACCTCATAGCCTCTTGAACTGAGATAACGAGCCAGCTCATCCATTAAAATAGGCGCACTCCCGTATTCAGGAAGATAATACATAGTGTGGATATAAACCGTCATCCTTTACTCTTCACAATTTACCATTCACCATTTTCTATTGACCATTTTCCATTAATCATTCACCGCCTTTTTTGCCCACACGTAAATATAAGCAGCCGCAGGGATAAAAAGCAAAAGATCCACACCAAAAAATGCAGCGGTCGATTCGAAAAAACTCCTAGATGTTAAAAATCCTATAATCAAAACTGATTCAATCAAAAAAGGTCTATGCTCCCTATCCGCATCTTTAATCCGCCTGAGCACATTATTCTTTAAAATCACATACCAGATGCTGAAAACAGCAGCCAGAAAAAACACAAGCCCCACAATACCTCCGTGCATTAGGGCATGCAAATAAGAATTGTGCATGTGCTGAGAATCAAGAAGGATCCGGTCCGCATGAAATCCCCATCCCAGAAAGGGAGATTTTTTAATCTCAATCACAGCCTGTTCCCAGGTTAACTGACGCCCTGTTAGGTTAACCAACTGCTCCAGGCTTCCATGGGCTCTTTCCTGAAAGCCCGCTCTCCAGAGAACATAGGCTGCGGCAGGGCCTAAAAACACAAACTGCCATCTCAGTCCCATAATATAGACAAGCAGCAATCCTGCCACAGCCAATCCCAAAAAAGCAGTCCGGGATTGTGTCTGCATAATTGTATAGGTAGATAAAATTAGCGGGCCAATCCATAAATACCTCCAAACTCGTTTCTGGGATAAAAACCTCACACCCGCTATGATCATCAGCACAAGAGCAAACCGCGCCACTCCATTAGCCTTCATAATTCCCAATCCAAAAGGAAGCTCGTAAAACATGAACCTCATATTCCCACCAAATCCATAACTATAAATTTCAGGTAAAAGAAAAATAAAAAAAAGTAGGATTGCAAAATAATTCACATAAAGGATTTTCTTTATCCGCTCTAAAACATCATCCCCTGAAAGAACAAGCCACAATGCCATGACAGGAGCTAAATAAATTCCTCCCCAATAGAGTGCTGTTGTTTTTTCTGGCGAAAAAAAAGAAACAGCCAGTCCAACCACACAGTAGTAAAAGAAAAATCCCACTGGATTGGAAAAAGAGGGCACTTTAGATCCAGCCAGAAGCATCCACATAAAGCATATATATAGGGATAAAAGCGGCAGAAAAGCCCGGGCTCCCTGAAAAAAAGCCAGAGGATCTGAAAACATGCTCCCTGTCACATTATAAAGTCCGGTAAACAGTCCTCCCCATATCATCAGCCATAAAAAAACAGGAGCAGACAGCATGAATCTTTAAAAATGGTGAATGGTTAATGGTAATTTACAATTTTCCATTAACCGCCTTATAGATTTCCTCCATCCTCTTACCCAGCTCATCCCACACATAATACTCTTTAGCTCTTTTTCGGGCCGCTTTCCCCATCTTTCTTCTTAAAGGCTCATCCTTATAAAGTTTTTCTAAAGCCAGAGCCAATTCATTAACCACCATTTCTTTGGCCTTGGGCTCCACCTTAACCCCCCAATCCTTTTTTATGTGGAATCCGGGTCCCCCTGTATTGAGACAGACCACAGGTTTCCCCTGAGCCATAGCTTCCGCCACCACAGCTCCTCCTCCATCCCGAAGGCTGGGGAAAAGAAAGACATCACATTTCTGCATCATTTTTAAAAGTTTTTTTCTCTCAACCCAAGGAGTTATTTTGACTCTGCTTTTTAGCCCTAATCTCTTAATTAAATCCTCAAGGTTCTGTTTTTCCTTGCCGCTTCCTATAATCTCAAAAACCGTATTTTGGTTCTCCTGGGAAAATAATTGAAAAGCTTGAACAGCCAGATCAAAAGCTTTGAGTCTGTGCAGACGTCCTGCTGAAAAAACCTTGAATTCTTTTGGTTTCTCTTTTTTCCTGGGAACAGGCCCTATTTCTTTTTGGCTTATGCCGTTTACTGGGAAATAATGTACCTTGTGATGATATTTTTGAGGTATTTTATGTTTGGTTTCTTCATTACAGACTAAAATCGCTTTGGCTTTTTTGACCAGCCGTTTCCTCGTCCAGAGCCTCCTCCCTATCCACTGGGCTGCTACTCTTCCTTTTTCAGCAAACCGACCATAAAAACTAAATTCCTTGAGTAGTTCTTTAGGGACAGTCTGCCCTCCTCCCACAGGCCCCCAAATAAAAGGCACCGGAAGATAGGCTCCGATAAAACTGGGAATCCAGTCATTGCCAAAGGTCACCTGATGGGCGAGATCAAACTGCACTTTTCTATGAAGATGTCTTGCTTTTCTCCATGCCGCCATCTGCCAGATGTAATAATAAATCCGTTCCCCAAATCCCACTTTATATAAAATTTTCTTAAACCACGTGAGATTTATAAAAATGACCCTGGCTCCCTCAAGCTCTCCTTTGGCCATTTCCTCCATAATGGCTTCCCGGTTGTATCCATGGGTGAGAATCCAGAGGTCATGGCGCTGGTTTATCTGATTCACCAGCTCCCATCCCACCAAATCCTCTCCGGGATGAAGCTGCATAGAGCCGCTGGGATTAAAGGCATAAGCTGAGATAAGAACTTTCATTTTATTTATTTTGAAATAAAGCTTTAAAAAACCCAACTGAATTTCCAAATGCTCTTGAAAGAAAATAAAATTTCCTTTCCTTTATAAAAATCCATAAACTCATAATCTGTCTGATTTTAAGGCCTATGAAACATTTAAATATTGAAAGTTCTCCATGTTTTCTAACGAAATGAAACCTATTCACGACTTCTCTTACTCCAAACTCATATCCGCTTCCTCTGCCACTGGGTGCCGGATAATGATAATATCCCGCATCAGCAACCACGGCCAGCTTATATTTCTTCCCTACAGCATAACTGAAATCCAAATCCTCCAGATAACTATACCCTTTGTACCATTCATCAAAAAGAAAATTATTAAACACTTTCTTTCTCCATATAACTGCCGTTGAAGGAAGCCAATCAACAAAAGTATTTTTTTTTACTCTTCCTATTAATGACTGAAATCCAGAAGGAAGCACTTTCCCTCCAGTTTTTGAATAGAGTCCTAGCTTCTTTGTAATATCCAAAGACTTAAATTTTTCAGCATAAAGATTAGTATGATTCATAAGATTAAATGCAGCTCCGCCAACATCCTTATCTATTTTTCTCCAAAACTCCATTATATTCTCTACAGATTTCTCTTCAAGGATGATATCATCATCAAGTATTCCAATAAAATCACAATTTTTATCCAATGATTTGATCCCCATATTTCTTTGTCGTGTGGCAGAAGGAGGATAGACTCTAATATATTTTATATTAAGGTTTTTGCATTCATCTCCAATTTTTGTAGGAAGTTTATCCCCGCCATCCACAACCACAACTTTATCAGGCTTTCTGGTCTGCTGGACCAAACTTTTCAGCATATTTCTCAATTTTATAGGTCTATCTTTAGTCGCAATGACAAAGCAAAGTCTATTGAATCTCTTTTTCATTTCTTTCAAAAAATTCACTCACCAAGCTTTTAACTTCCAACATAAAGGCATAGGTAGAAAACTTTTTTGACTGATTCTGTAAATGCTTCAATAATTCTTTCTGCTTTTTATTTTTCTTTAATATTTTCTCTATTTTGGCAACAGCGTCTTTTTCTGACTTATAGATAAGGTCAGGATGATCAACGATTTCAACCTGTCCTCCTCCTTCTGGAACCCAGACTATACATCCTGCCTTAATCATCTCGGCTACTGCTATTCCAAACGGTTCATTTTTTCTTCCCGAAATTCCGTATTTGTGTTCTGAAAGAAACATTTTTTTGTCCTTTCCATATTTGGGCCCTTCAAGAGAACACCAACTGCTGTTTTCTCTTGCTATACTAAGAAGTTTTTTATAATAAGAAGTATTACTAACCCCTCCTATGATATGAAAGTGGATATCATGTCCTTTTTCTCTGACCTTTTTTAAAATATTTATAATTTGATCAAACTTCTTTTCAGGCACCAGCCGTCCAATAGCAACAAATCCGTTTCCCTTTTTCCCCCACTGAATATCTGGAAATTTTTCTTCAACAGGAGGATAAATTACCCCAGCATTAATTCCATAGTTCCTCTTCAATAACTCAGAGCTCCATTTGGAATTGGCAACAGTAATATTTTTCATCCAGCCTTCACTTGATTCCCCTGAAATCCATTTGCTAAAATTTATGTATAATCTTCTTAATAATGTTTTTTGATATAGAATTTTGTATGATTTTCCTGATTCAAAATCATACTTTCTTCTTAAATCATCATCAAATGAGAAATCTGCAATAAACTGAATCCCTCTTTTACCAAAATCCATGACATTACATGTCGATATCATCAAATCAAATCGGTCAGAATTTTTCTTGCAGTACCTGGACAATCGATAACTTCGAAGCGCATCAAACCTTCTTTTGAGCAACTTGGGTATAGGAATTTCTATAATACTGATTTCATCATACTTTAAATTAGTATCATAATATTGATTCAATGCCTCTAGATCTATATTCCCCATACTTACAAGAGTGACCTGATAATCTTTCTTAAGTGCTTCAGCAATCCAGAGAGCCCTTGCTTCTGAGCCTCCTCCAGGTTTAAGGCGAGGATGGATGATTGCGATCTCTCTTTCGTTCATAGTAAATTTTTACTTTGAATATTATAAGAGACCTCTACTTATAACATATAGCGTGTATCTCGTTGCCTCTTTTTTTTGTTTCTATTTTTGTAAAACCTAACTTATTTATATAATTCAAAACATCTTGAGGAGTAATGTTTTTAGGATATAAATGATTATGTATCTCGCAGCATATTATCCTGCAATTTTTATTTAAAAGGGTTTGTTCTAAACCTTTTAAAACAGGAAATTCAAATCCCTCAACATCTATCTTGACTGCATTGGGTAAAGGCAAGTTTTTTTTACTGACTAAACAATCTCCTTTATTAACTTGCACGGTTTTATAGGACCATCTATCAGTGCCTTTAACCAATGAATATTTTCCAATTCCACCCTTTTTGTTTTTATATAAATACATTTGTTCATTCTTATCTCCAAGAGCTTCCGTAAATACTCTGACATTTTTCAATTCATTAATTTCTATATTCCTTCTCAGTATGAATGAATTTTTTTCTTCCGGTTCAAAAGCTACAACGACTCCCTTCTTTCCCACTCTTTTTGCTAAAAAGATTGTATGTATCCCAATATTAGCACCTATATCATATACAACATCCCCTGATTTTAGAAATCTGAAAAGAATATCTAAAAAATCAGATTCATTTCTGACTCCATTTTTTAATGCATTCTCAATTATAATTATACTTTCATAATTATTTACATAAAAAAAACTTCTCATTCCTTTAAAATTCAACTCCATCTTTTTATTTTTTACAGCATAAAATAAATAATATATTTTTTTCAGTATTGCCCCTAAGTTAAAAAATCTTATAATTCTTAAGATTAATTCATTTTGGGTTATTTCTCTCAACTTATATTACCCTTCGCCTTTTAGATATATGACATTTTCCTTAATTAAAAAATATATACTATAATTAAATATCTTATCAGAAATAAAAGCCAATAATAGGTAAATAATTGAGACGCTTATAACTATTGTTATGAATTCCCAAAATTCAATCACTAAAAAAGATTTTATTCCATAAATTAATAAAACAAATATCATTGTGTTGATTAAAGGAATAACAAGCTCTTTCATAAATACTTTTAATGAAACCAACGTTATCTTAATAGCGTAAAAATAGAAAAATATCCCCGAAATCAAAACACTTAAAATTACCGCTACAGAAGCTCCTACTAATCCTAATCTTATAATGAAAGGATAAATACAAATGGCTAGAACTATAAATCTTATAACTTGACATCTTGTGTCAATTTTCGGTTTTCCCATACTGTAAAATAAAGGTCCTGTTGTAGAGATAATAGCCCTAATAAGGCCTGCTAGCACCAAAGCCTGCATAGCAGGAGCCATAGGCATCCATTTTTCGCCTAAAAATATTCGGACAAACTCAGGAGAAAGAGCAAAAATCACGCCAGTAAGAGGAAAAACAAGAAAAGAGGTAAATTTAACTACCTTTAAATAAGCTTCTTTCAATTTGTGCAAATCATCTTGAAGTTTAGAAAAAGCAGGAAGAGTAATTTGAGATAATAGTTTTGTTATCTCTGTGGCTGGAGTGTTGGATATCTTATAAGCCATCTGATAAAAACCAAGCATGGTTGCTCCCAATAATTTTCCAACCAACAAATCATCCCCCTGGGTGATAAGAAAAACCAGCACCGTGGAACCTAAAATCCACTTCCCAAACCCGAAAAGTTCTCGGGCTTTATGAAAGTTCCCGCTGATTTTTGGCCTATATGGATGGATGATATAGCTTGCTATAAGCTGAGCAATCTTCCCTGCAACAAATCCGAATAAGAGTGCCCAAACACTCCCCAATAAAATAGCGGCTGTCACAGCCACAGCAAAATCCGTCACCGTTCCTGTTGTGATGTAAATAAACTGTTTGTGAAATTCAAGTTCTTTTTTGAAATACACCACTCCAACATTAGTAAATGCCTGGATCAGAATGACTAGTCCAATAGCTTGGACCACCCCTTTAGCCTGAGGAGTTTCAAAAAAATTAGCCACTAATGGAGCTATTAAAACAATGATAGAGAAAAGAATGATTCCTCTAATGAGAAGAAAAGTCCAAGCTACATCAAGATAACCTTCTATGTTTTCCTTTTTCTGGATCAGGGCTTCTTGAAAGCCGGTCTGAGAAAAAGTTTCCAGAGTCATCATAGTGAGAAGAGCGATACCCATAAGACCAAAATCTTTAGGATCTAATAATCGTGCTAGAATGATCAGCCTGCCCAGGTAAAACACCTGATGCACAAATCGCATCCCAAAAACCCATGCTCCGCTTCGGGCCACCTGGCTCCGTAGATTACTCATTAATTTATATGCATCCGTGAGAGAATTATTCTGGCATGGGATAATATTTCATTCCATCTCCCCGTAAGAATCAATTTTAATGCGAGCTGGATTTTTTTCTTCAATCTAAAAACAACTTGATGACCTCTTTTGACCAAAATAAATCCAAATCCTCCTTTTTGTTCAATTTTGAAAGCTCCATAACGATTAATTTTATATTTAGGAGGAATTTCTCTCCACCTTGGAAATGTAAACAAAGAGCTGGATTTCTCACTTATGTAATGATACAGAATATATTCCTTACTATTACAAAACACTCTTCCATGATCATAAATAACTTCTCTACTACGCGGTATCATTTCTAAGGCAATGGTCTTAAAAAGAGGCTTCAATGAGTGGGTTTTTTCTCCGATTTTAACTAATTCAGTAAAACTCACAATGGGTATATTGATATCAAATATTGACTTTCCTTTCCGGAGTTCTTCCCATGCTTTCCCGCATTCACAAAAAGAGTAAAAATTTTGAGAATCCTCAAATACTTTAATATAATCAGGGCTCTGCTTATAAAGAGCATTCATTTTTGGTTTGTTTTTCATAAGGAATAAAGATCCTGTTGTATATTCTTTACGGACAAATAGAGCATCATATTTTTGAAGAACATCATTTGTAAAAAACTTTCTTATTTGCCCATAAACTAGATCAATATCACTATTTCCCCAAAAATCAAACCCACTTATATATCCGTTAAAAATTTCTCCATACGAAGGCCTTAAATCGCAAATCTTATAAGGACTATCTATTTTTATATTCAGTTTTAGACGTTCAGAAGCAAGTTGATTGAAATCCTTAAGAGTTAAATGATAATATCTGCAATTTGGCAGAATATACATTTTTTTTGTAATCCCACAATCACTAAAAAACAAGAATTCAATGTCAGGATTATTCGCACAGCTGTTTAAAAATAAGTCAAAATAGATAGGCCATCCTCCAAAATAAACAACAATAATACATATAGATTGACCTGGAGAATCAACTTTAGAAAATGGTTCTAATGAATTCATATCACAAGGCAAAAGTATGATCTTTATTGTATTATAATTATGTTTTTTTAAATGAAAACTATTTTTTCTCTGCCAGCACAATGGTAAAAAGGCCATAATAAGGAAATATTTTGGCTAGAAATTTTCCAATAAGAGGAATCCCCCATGTTCCCCCATGGTTGCTGATAACTTTAAATCCATATATTCCCAGCAGGTCGTTCATCGCCCTAGTGGCGAAAAGCCTTAAATGACCATGGCCTTGGGTTCCATATTCTGCAGCTCTCCCCCATCTATGGGTTGAAAAAACATTTCCTAAACCATAATATTTATCCGACACCATATTCATGGGAGGATTTATGGTGAACAGCATCATCAATATATAAACCAATGCGGCTTGATTGGGCACGGATACCAGGAAATAGCCTCCCGGTTTTAAAACACGATAAGATTCTTCCATCACATGGTCTGTATTAGGGATATGTTCCAGACACTGTGAACTGACTACAACATCTATGGAGTTGCTCTCAAGGTTCCATCTTTCTTTTCCTAGATCCTGCTCCAGACAAGTGTATCCAAGACTGCGGCAGTATGAAGAAACTTCTTTAAATTCAATAACAAACTTATCTCTGACTTTCACCTGCTTTAAGCTTTCCAAAAGAGGAGCCTTTCCTGGTCCTAATTCCAGAAATTTTCCCTTCATTGGTCGAAGATAATCCCGCATAACAGATCTATTTATATTGGCAGCCTCTCGGAATGGAGCTGCAAGGATATTTTTTAACTTATCAAACATCTTGTCACCCAAATATTACATCTAACTTTGCTTAAAGACAGGCTACCGCCGGTGGGCTTTTTTTGCTTCTTTGATTCAGTTGTCATCCCGCTCAAAACTATCAATCTATTGATAAGGACCGTTTAAGTCTCTTCTTTCCCTCTTCCTTCATATCTTCAAATTACAGAAATACCTCTCCAATTTGATAAAATCTATCAATTATACCTTATTTCTCAACAATTCACCCTCTCTAAAATAATCTGGAATGATTATGCCCCTATTTGAAAATAAAAAAAATACCCAACCCAGATGATTCTCAGGGTGATATTCCATACCTATCTCTAACCCCTTTAGGTGACTTTTACCTCACAAATCCTCTTCGCAACAACCAGATCAGCTTCCAGAGATAAAACAAAAAACGCCTCCCCATCCCATCCCGTGAGACCATGGCAACCGCATATTTCTCAGGCCCCAGAGAAAAAGACACGGTTTTTCCTTTCCTTTCAATCTTCACAACACGGCCGAAAATCGCCTTTCTATCCACCAGGCCATCCATCTTAAAAGCATTATCCCCTTTGATTAAATACTGCATCCCTTCTCTTCCAACCACTCTGTGGACAATTAATTTCCCTGAAACAGGCTCTTCACAGGCAACCACATCCCCAATCTGGATAGTTCGATCGACCAATGGAGCTAGAGTGATCACATCACCGTTCCGAATAAACGGCTGCATGCTGAAACCTTTTGCTTGAAATCTGAATTTTTTCCCTCTCTGGAGAACTTCCTTAAGGAATGCCTTCATGGACTCCTTATCTAATGAGATTTCACCTTTCTTTCGAACAACGATTCCCGGCTCAAGCCTTAAATTTAAGTTTCTCATGTAAAATCCGACTTTTCTGCTTAAAACTTTATATCCATTCCAAAGAATATCGAATTTCTCACCTTATCTTTCCCTTCATCTGGAGAATTATATGTTCAATAGAGATATGTTTCAATAGTTATATGCATGAGTTAATAAGAAAACAAAGCACTCTGTTCTTCCTGCGGAAAACAAATTAAATTTTTAATAAAAATCCTCAAGCCATAATCTTCATAATAATTTTCACTTTTTAGATCATTGAATCAAGAAATGATCGGACAGCTTTGTAGGCTTTCTCTATTTGGAGTGAGGAAGTACAGGCCGTGCGAATTTTTTCTAAATATTTTCTCTTGTTAAACTGCTCATACGTAAGTGGAAAATTCAGATCATAGACCCAGGCCATTTGAAGGAGCTTAAAATCATTGAGACTCTGGATGTTTTTGGCGTTTACACTCTTCCCAGAGATGATGTCCTTAAAAACGGCATCTGAAATTTGAGGGGTGTTCGGAAGCTCAAGTTCCAGGCTTTCATTGGAATTTTTGTCCTTGTTTCTATAGTACTCGGTCACCACGAAAAGAATATCCAGTTTATCCGCATCCCTGAGCAGCTTGGAAAAGAAAAGACAGCGCTCGGTTTCGCCTGAAGGAAGAGCCGCTCTGTTGTGATAAGATATGGCACAGATAATGAGTTTTTGGGAGGCTGGATCTATTTTTTTGAGAACTTGTTCTTGATTGATGACTTTGAGGCTCAATTGGGCATGATCTTCGGACTTAAAATCATTAAAAGTCCGGTATCGGTCATACTGTTCAAATCGACCCACATCGTGGAGAAGAGCCATGGTTTGTGCGAGGTTAAGCTCTTGAGGATTGAGGCCAAGACTTTCCCCCAGAGCGCTGATCTCTCGGCATACCCTGTAGGTATGATCTTTTTTCAGTTCGATATTTTGGATATATATCGGGTCAGAAGATTTGAATTGGCTGACATAACTTTTAAACCATGATTCGATATTTTTAAGCTGCTTTTGGGAAATCATCTTTTTGGATTAAGAACAGGTAATTTAGGCAAATTGGATACTCAATGTGCTTTCTGGCTCCGGTCTTAAAATTATTTTATATGACAATTTTTTCATTGTTGTTTTTATTTCTGATAAATAATAACATAAAGCAGTTAATATTTAAATAAAAAAATGTTTAAAAAGCTGAGACTCATAACCCTTGTTGTTCTAGGTATTATCATTGCGCTTTACGGGTATTTCACGGTCAAAAATTTCAACCAGCCCGGAAAAGAATCCGGGCCAGAGTTTGCTGCAGAGATCATCCCTGAGATCAAAGAACTTAACTCTTTAGAGGGAGAGCATATAGAGATCGCTTTTGAGCTGAAGAATACGGGAAAAGAGGCTTGGCTTCATCAAGGAGATAAAGCCTGTTTGTTCTCTTATCATGTGCTCAATGAAGATAAAGAAATAATCCAGTTTGACAACCGCCGCATCAGCCTCCCTGAGACCGTTCAGCCTGGAGAAAGCATTTCATTGAGCGCAGGCATCCCAAGCCCCATGTCCGAGGGAACCTATGCCCTAGAATTTGACCTTTTAAGGGAAGGGATTGCGTGGTTTGAAGATTATGGGTCCCAAACTTCGGAAGTGATTTTGAGAGTGCAAAAAAGACAGTGGGACGAAAAGGATACCTTCTTCCGATCCAGACTTAAGCCTCTCGATGAACTTTTTCATCTCATCCGCATCACCCTGGAAGAGAATAAAGTGGCCTTTAAGGGAAAATCAGGAACCATTGATGGTTTTTCAGCAGGAAAAGACTATCCTCAAATCTGGCTTAGAGATTCAAACACCATACTTCCCGCAGCCCGCTATTTTTATGAGGAATCTTATCTCTCATCCTGGCTCAAAGAGCATCTCTTCTATCAGCAAGAAAACGGCTCGCTTTATGACTGGATCGACTCCCGCGGGAATAAGGATAAAAACACCACAGAGACTGACCAGGAAGCCAGCGCAGTGCAGGCTGCCTATCAAATCTATGAAATCATGGGAACCAAATGGCTTCAAAAAAAAATCAAAAGCCAGCGCATCATAGACCGCCTGGAGAAGGCTCTGGAATATGTCCTCCTAAATCGGTTTGACAAAAGACAGGGGCTTTTAACCGGTGCTCACACCGCAGACTGGGGGGATGTGGATGTGGTGGATCAAGGGCAGGAAGCCATTTATGTGGATGAGCGCACCGTGTGGACAGCTGATATTTACGACCAGTCCATGTTTTATAAAGCCTGTATGGAATTAGCTGAAATGTGGGAGGCTTTAAGCGAAAATAAAAAAGCCCGGGATTGGCGCGGGATCGCTTCTTCCCTGCGCGCCCACACCAATCAAAAGCTCTGGCAGCCTGACAAAGGTTTCTACCGGATTCATATTCATCTCAGCTCATGGAAGCATGAGTTTGATGAAGCGGAGCTATTCGCCATGGGCGGAAACACGGTAGCTGTTCTTTCAGGCATGGCGGACTCTCTTCAAGCCCAAAAAATTATAGAGACCGCTCTTCAGAGACAAAAACAGTATGGGATATCCACTGTCAGCGGGACTCTGCTTCCCCCTTACCCTGAAAACACATTTAAACACGCTTTGATGGACCAGCCCTATGAATACCAAAACGGAGCACAGTGGGACTGGTTCGGAGGCCGGCTCATCACCTCTATGTTTGAAAACGGCTTCAGCGCTCAAGCCCAGAATAAACTGATTGAAATCATAGAGAAAAACATAAAAAACAAGGGATTTTTTGAATGGGACACCCGGGAGGGAACTGGCAGGGGAAGTGATTGTTTCTGCGGAAGCGCCGGGGTTTTGACTCAGGCGGTGGTGGAATCCTATTTCGGCATTAAATCTACATACCAATCCTTATCCATAGAACCCAAGCTGGGAAAAGAATCCGGCCGCATTCATTTGTTTCAGCCGGCCAATGATATTTCTGTGGAGTATGATTATCAGGTTGATAGTGAAGCCTCGAAAATCACTCTCCAATACCGCAGTAACTTTAAAAAAAGAGGCTTCCTAAAAATTCTCATTCCGGAGAGCCTGAAAATCAAAGGAAAAGAGCCTAAAAAACAAGATTTCAAAGTTCTTATCGATGGTCAAAATGCAGATTTTGACCTTAAAACAGTGCATCTAGATCAATTCATTGTGTTTGAAACAGATTTTAATGACCATAAAGCTGAAATTATTCTCCTTAAAATGAAAAAGGCGATCCGCTATTTCTCTTTAAATTCAATCTCTCCCACCGCTATCCCTAAATTTCTTATATTCAAAGCCCCGTATATTTTCCATGGATTCCAAGCCCGGCTCACTATAAGAGGTTTTTGAATTACCCTTTCTTATCTTTTTGAAGATTTTCCAGAAAATCCACAGCAAAAAAACAATCCGATTAATCCTAATTCTGATCCCGCCTGAAGAAAATAATTCTCAGCTGACTAGGGGGCTAACTTGGTGTTATAAATTTTGCCATAATTAGACGCCTCAATGATGTAGCCGCCTATTTTCAGTCCAGTGAGAGGATAATCTCTGATTATGAGCACAGCCACTTCCCACAATCCATCTCATCTTCCCCTTAAAATATTATCAAGGCTTCTTTGTTTAAAAGTGTGAGTCAATCTGGCTATGGTCTTTGAAGGCAGTTTCTCTTCTTTATTTAATCGGAAAAAGACGATGGTCGTCCCTAATAATATCATTATAATCCCAAGAGAAACAGCTGCTTTTCTTAGATAAACAGATTTGATTTTTTTAGTAGGCTTCCTTGAACTGATATACAGTGCCAAAAAAAAGTATTGAAATGAACAGACAAATCAGTCCGCTTTTTGTCCTTATAAAAAAAATTACGAATAAAGATAAGAGTGACACTATTATAGGAATTATTCTCACAAGCCCCTTAAAAGCAAAAATCATTCCAAAGATTAAAGGCACTGTGGTCCCAATATAAGTCCCAAAAGATAAGGCATCCTTAAAAGTTGCGTTTATCAATCCCTGCCTAATGCTGATGGGATTATTTCCTATTCGATATTATGAAAATACTGAAAAAGTCCGAAACAGAGAGAAAGCAAAGTGCTCAAACAAAGGAAAAAAGCATTTTTTTTATATAAGACCGATTTCCTACCGTAGAAATGAGGATGGGAAAGAAAGCAAAGGCCGTTAAATAAATCAAAGAAAAAAAGACCGCAGCCTTTAACCAAAATTGCGGGTACTATATACTTATAAAATCATTTTTGATTCAAAGGAAATGGCTTCGCTCAATGATCTCCTTAAGAAACATCTTCACTTTTTCACCAAACTTTTTATCAACAGAATATACGAGTTAAACGAAATAAGTCAAATGATATTGTGTACTTGTTTTTAAAAGTCGTAGACCAGGCTGCCGCCCACAAACCACCAGTATCGGTCACCATAATAATAGACATTGGTCTCTCTCTTCCAGTAATTGAGGTTGATCCCAATCCCGATACTTCGATAAACCCGCACCGATATTCCAGCCGTATGAGTGGTGTAGATATCCTGGCGCTGGGTTAAAATAAGGTCTCCTTCGGGCCCCCGCCAATAAACTTCCTCCAGATAGTCATTATCGCCATACCGGTAATCATAATCAAGCCTTAAAGAAGAAGTCACATAGAAGGAAACCCCGGCTCTTATTTGATTTTCAATATAATAAAGAGCTTCTGTCCAGTAGGAAAACCGGCTGTCCCGGGCATACCCTAAACGAAAACGAAACCGCTGCAGTCGGTACTCCAGATCCGCATTCCCGACCAGTCCGGAAAAATCCTCTCTCTCTTCCTCCAGAGGCATAAACGATTTATAACCCAAAGACAGGGTCCCCCTCATGCGCCCCAAAAGAGGAAACTGAAGCCCCACATATGCTTGATTGGAGTCTGAATCTCTCCACGCAGCCTCCACATCCAGAAAACGGTACTGAGTGAAGCCGCCTTTGAGAAAAAAGTAACTGTCCGATAAAATTTGATAGTAAAACTCTCCGGATACGGTGCTTTCATCCCGGCTTAAGCGGCTGAAAAAGGCATACTCAGCCTCCTGGATATCCACGTCCTGAAGAGTGAAGCGCTCATAGGAGTAGCGGACTCCTAAGGAAGTCTGGCGGGCAGTCTCATAAAACAGACTTCCTTCATATTTTTTGGTCTGCACATTGACCCTGAAATCCACCTCAGAGGAAAATCGATATCTCCGGTTGGAGTAATCATATTTTCCTCCTAAAACAAACCGGTTGAGAATCTGCCATCGGATCTCAGGGGAATAAATATGGTTCCACCGACGCTCTCTCTCAGTGTTCAAATAATAAACATACTCAGGATTCTCCCGGAAAGAGAGAATGATGGAATGCCCCACCAGAAGATACGCGGTTACTTCTGGTGAAAAGGTGGCGGTGTAATCTGTGATTGGCTCATTCTCTTCCCGTTCTCTATACACATTGGCATCATAGCCGATGTTATTCAGCTTGATCCGGGGCACCAGATGAAAAGGGCCCACCCGCCAAACGGTCTGGTTCAGCACACTCTGCCAAAGGCTTTCAAAAGGCCGATGTCCCTGCCCGTAAACCATTCCGGATGAGACAAGCAGGAGACTTAAGAGCAAAATTGTCTTTTTCATCTGGTAAATTATATGAATTAATCCATTATTTGTAAATTTAATTCTAGAATCCATTCACCATTCACCGTTCACCGCTTTTTCCATTCCCCATTATCCATTCCCCATTCCCCGCTTTTTAAAAGTGTCATTCCTGCGGCCTCTCCTTGTCATTCCTGCGAAGCTTGTGCCCGCGAAAGCGGGTAGCAGGAATCCAGTCCTTATGTATCCTTGTCATTCCTGCGCAGCTTGTGCCCGCGCAAGCAGGTAGCATGTTTCATTCCTGCGGACTCTCCTTGTCATTCCTGCGCATGCAGGAATCCAGGAGAACCCATACCTACTTACATATACTGTCATATAAATCAATCCATTTTGGGTTTTCTTTTTCAATCATTCCTATCTTCCAAGCCCTTTTCCACTTCTTTATCTGTTTCTCCCTTATAATTGCATTTATCGCAGATTCATGGATTTCATACCAAACCAGACGATTAACATTGTATCTTTTTGTAAAACCTTCGACTACGCCATGTTTATGTTCGTAAACTCTTTTTACAAGATTAGAAGTAACGCCTGTATACAGAGTCCCATTTCGTTTACTGCAAAGGATATAAACGTAATACTTTTTCATATTTCTGGATTCCCGTTTTCACGGGAATGACAAATAGGGAACGGGAATGACAGCCCTTTTTTCTGTCATTCATGCGGCCTCTCCTTGTCATTCCTGCAAAGCTTGTGCCCGCGAAAGCGGGTAGCAGGAATCCACAGGAATGACATTACAGCTTTTTCATCGCCTTAATAAACTCATCCGGAGTCAAAATCTTAATCCCTTGAAAGTGTCTGAGCTCCAAAAGATGCTTGTCTCCGCTCAGGATATAATCAGCGCCTCCTGCCTGGGCTAATTCCAGAAACTTGTTGTCTTCAGGATTCTGAGTGATGATATTGAGATGTTTTTTCACTTTAACCGGAATCACATAGGGCAAAAGCTCCTGTTCAAGCAGCCCTTTGATCTCTTTTTTGATCAGCTTGAATTTTGGATAAGCCAGGACTTTCGCATATTCCTTGAGAACTTCTGACGACAGGAGCACAGAGACCGTGCCTTTCTGCCAAAAAGAAACAAGCCGGCTGGTGGGACCCCGAAACAACAAAGCAGAGATAATCACATTGGTATCCATAACGATTTTTGGGATCTTTTCAGAACTCACTCTTTTCTGGCCCAGTCAATGGCATCCTCTATATCTTTCGGTGTGAGTCCCAGAGCAGCAATCTTATCTCTGACTTTTTCCAAAAGAATTTTATCACTGGATGTCATCTTAACAGGTTCAAGGATAATCTTTCCTTTGGAGATTTTCACATCAAAATACTCATAGCCTTCAAACTCTTCCATAATCTTTTTGGGAAGAGTGATTTGATTTTTATACGTTTTCTTGCAGAGCATTCTATAACCTCTACAGCATAATAAAAGGAAACAATGAAAATGTCAAGTAATGAAGTAATGGATTCCGTGTCAAGCCTGAATCAAGTTCAGTACAGGGCACGGAATGACAGAAGGGACAGGTGTCATTCCCGCTCCTTTATTTTCATTCCCGTCCTTCCTGTCATTCCTGCGTCTTTATTGTCATTCCTGCGTCTTTATTGTCATTCCCGCTCCTTTATTGTCATTCCCGCGAAAGCGGGAATCCATCCTGACCAACACAATAAACTCTATATCCCCAAATGAATTAAAAGCGCTTGTTCCACTTCTTTTAATTTTTCTTCTGAAACTTTTCCTAACAACTTTATCAGCCTTTTCTTGTCTATGGTTCGAATTTGATTGGACTTAACCTTTGAATCCACAGTAAGATTTGTGTTTTTCTTTGGTAGAAACGTTTCAAAGGGATACAATCTTTCTGTTTTTGAAGTTATGGGAAGAACCGTAACAGTATCAGCATACTGGTTATTTCGGTTATTGGATATTATAAACGCAGGCCTGGTCTTTCCTATTTCATGCCCTACTATAGGTTCCAATGAAACCAGCCAAATTTCTCCTCTTTGAGGAACGCCCATTTTATGACCATTTCTCTAAGGTGATGTATTCCCATTCCTCATTGAGTTTTTTATCCTCATCGTTTGTTGCTTTATAGCCTTTGACGAGGAGCTTATCCAGTTTCTCTTTTTTTTCTCTTTCCAATCGATTTTTTATCGCTTCGCTAATAAAACGACTTTTGTTGGGGACGGGTTTTAATTCCTCGTATAATCCTTCAGGTAAGGTAATATTCAATCTCTTCATTCTTAGTTCTCCTGTATTTAAAATACACTAAATATTGCGCATTGTCAATACGCATAAAACGCAACAAACCCCTTTTTCTCGCCGTTATTCCTGCTCTTTTTAATGTCATTCCTGTGGAAACAGGAATCCATTATCCTGGATTCCGTGTCAAGCACGGAATGACAAAGGGGACAGGTGTCATTCCCGCGCCTTTATTGTCATTCCTGCGAAAGCAGGAATCCAAACGCGATCAACGCAATCAACGCTATAACGCAAGTAACGCAATCAACGCGATTAACGCAATCAACGCAATTAACGCGATTAACTCAATAAACGCAATCAACGCAACAAACGCTATAAACGCAATTAACGCGATTAACGCTATAAACGCGATTAACTCAATCAACCCTATCAACGCGATTAACGCAAATAACACAAATCTTTCCCGCCAGAGCCTGCACCTGCAAGAGCAGGTGTCATTCCTGCACTTCTCTTTGTCATTCCTGTGCAGCTTGTGCCCGCGAAAGCGGGTAGCAGGAATCCAGAAAAATAGTAAAATGATATTGTGTTACTGTTTTTTTAAAAAGTGTCATTCCTGTGGAAACAGGAATCCAGAAAAATAGTAAAATGATATTGTGTTACTGTTTTTTTTTACTGTTTTTTTTAAAAAGTGTCATTCCTGTGGAAACAGGAATCCAGAAAAATAGTAAAATGATATTGTGTTACTGTTTTTTTTAAAAAGTGTCATTCCTGTGGAAACAGGAATCCAGAAAAATAGTAAAATGATATTGTGTTACTGTTTTTTTAACAGGTGGAGGCAGGACTTAAGCGAATCTCTCCAGTAAGGAATCTCCAAGTCATAGGCTTTTTTGATCTTGGCTTTGTTTAAAACGCTGTAAGCCGGTCTTCTGGCTGGAGTGGGATACTCACGGGTCTCAATAGGATTAATCCGGCATTCGATCCCGGCTATATCCACAATAGTTCGAGCCAGGTCATACCAGCTAGCAACCCCTTCATTGCTGTAATGATAAATCCCGGGCATAAAATTTTTAGCGTTCAGCACCTTCAGAATGGCTCCGGCTAAATCCCGGGCATAAGTGGGTGTCCCGATCTGGTCAAAGACCACATTCAGAGAATCTTTTTCTTGCGCCAGCTTCAGCATGGTTTTTACGAAATTATTCCCATAGGAAGAATAAAGCCAGGAAGTCCGAAGAATCATGACTTCTTTTCCCTTTGTAAGAACCGCCTTTTCGCCCTCCCACTTGGTTCTTCCGTAAACAGACACAGGATGAGGTGTATCCTCTTCTTTATAAGGAATAGATGAATTTCCGTCAAAAACAAAATCCGTGGAAATGTGGATCAATTTAGCACGGATTTGACTTGAAATCACGGCTAAATTCTCAGCCCCTTTGTGATTGATAAGTTCAGCCCGCTCCTTTTCATCCTCAGCTTTATCCACGGCGGTATAAGCCGCACAGTTTATGATTATATCGAATCTCTTGGAGGAGAAAAAAGCCTCAATCTCATCCCAGGATGTGATATCCAGTTCTTCAATATCGGTAAACTCGAAGCTGAGGTCCTGAGACTGAGATAAATACTGGATTTCCCTTCCTAACTGGCCTTTAGCCCCAGTGACCAGGATATTTTTAGGATTATTCAATTTTCCCTACCCATCCGTTATCCATGCTTCCCTGACCAATCCAGGCTTAACTATTTACCTATCTTTATAATACTTGGAATAAAATTCTTTAAAATCTTTGGATTTTTGCTTTATTTTTTCCCACCATTCTTTATGGTCTTTATACCAGTTTACAGTGGTCTCTGTAGCTCTATCAAAGTCAAAAGATGGCTTCCAACCCAGGCCGTGAATCTTCTCACAGTCCAGAGCATAACGCTGGTCATGGCCCGGTCTGTCTTTAACAAAAGTGATCAAACTTCTGGGCTTTTCAAGCAAATCCACGATCCTCTCTGCCATCTGGATATTGGGAACCTCATTATCAGCACCGATGTTGTAGGCTTCTCCCAGCTTTCCTTTTCTCATCACCACATCCAAAGCCTGACAGTTATCCTCAACATAAAGCCAGTCCCGAACATTGGTTCCTTTTCCGTATAAAGGAAGGGATTTATTCTCCATGGCATGGCTTATAAAAAGGGGGATGAATTTTTCCGGATACTGATAAGGGCCGAAATTATTGCTGGGCCTCACAATAAGAATGGGAACTTCATAGGTCACCCAATAAGAATGCACCAGTCTGTCTGCTCCTGCCTTGCTGGCAGAATACGGGGAAGACGGATTCATAGGATCACTTTCTTTAAAAAAACCTTTCTCCCGGCTTCCATAAACCTCATCTGTTGAGACATGCAGAAAGAATTCCACATCCGAATCCTTGACCACATCCAGCATTGTGAATGTGCCAAAAACATCAGTCATGATGAACTCCCCAGCACTCATTATGGAACGGTCTACATGAGTCTCTGCGGCAAAATGGACTACAGCGTCCACCCGGCTTACAATCTCTTTAACCCGTTCCCGGTCCTGTATATCGCCTTTCACAAACTCATATCTAGGGTCATCTTCAACATCCTTCAAATTATCCAGATTCCCTGCGTAAGTGAGCTTATCCAGATTGATAACCCGGCACCGGGGATATTTCTTCAGCAAAAAATGAATAAAATTACTTCCGATAAAACCAGCCCCTCCCGTGACCAGGAGAGTCTTCTCCTCAATAGAGCGGTCCTCAGCCATCTTTTCTTTTCCATTCATAGGGGATATCGTTTTTGTGAGGATCCAGCCGCTTTTCATCCGGCTTTTCATAATCATACACCTGGGTGGGTATATTGATGATCAGAGCTTCTTCTTCACTCACACACATCCAGCCGTGATAAACAAACTCCGGGATCTGGACCAGCATGGGATTGTGAACTCCAATATAGAACTGATCCACCTGCTTATAGGTAGGAGAATCTTCCCGGGCATCATACAAAACCAGCTTGATCATGCCGTGCACACAGGCTACATTATCCGCTTGATGCTCATGTAAGTGCCAGGCCTTGACCACTCCCGGATAAGTGGTGCTCATATAGACCTGTCCAAATTCCAGGAAAAAGTCATCATCATTTCTTAAAATCTCCATGAGCCTCCCTCTTTCATCAGGGATGACTCTTAACTTTTTGACTTTAACGCCATCTATCATCTCTAAATTCCTTTCCCTTAAATTATTATTAAAAAAAGTAAATCTTATTTAATTTCGATTTTACTCTTATCACCGACCATAAATCGATATACAGAAGGCTTAGGGGGACATTTGGAAATACTGACTTCCCGACCTATAAGACTCTCATCAATACGGGTCCCCACATCACAGATCTCACTGCTCTCCATCACGATACTGCATTCAATCTCAGAATTAATGATCTGGCAGTTCCGCTGAATGGAGGAGAAAGGGCCTATATAAGAACCCTTAATGTGGGTTCCTTCCCCTATGATAGAAGGACCTCGAATGATACTTTTCTCAATTCTAACATCTTTTTCTAGAACGACCTGACCGTTAATCTTGGACTCGGCATCTACCTCTCCCAGATTTTGGCCTTCTATGGATTCTAAAATCAGCCGGTTGGCTTCCAGAATGTCTTCGATCTTTCCAGTGTCTTTCCACCAGTCAGTCACCAGGTGAGGCTGCACTTCATAGCCCTTCTCCACAAGATACTGAATGGCATCTGTGATCTCCAGTTCATTCCGCCATGATGGCTTGATCGCTTTCACCGCTTCAAACACATGAAAATCAAACATATAAACGCCCACTAAAGCGAGGTTGCTCATGGGTTTTTTGGGCTTCTCCACCAGCCTTTTCACCCGGCCATCCTGGAGCTCTGCCACACCAAACATCTGAGGATTGGGGACTTCAGTCAGAAGGATCTGACTGTTGGGCTTTTTCTTCTTAAAATCCTCAACCAGAGATTTGATCCCGTTTTTCAGGATATTGTCTCCCAGATACATGACAAAAGAATCTTTCCCTAAAAAATCTTCCGCAATCATCACGGCATGAGCTAAACCCAGAGGCTCATCCTGTTCAATATAAGTGATCTTGACTCCCCAGCGATCTCCGTTTCCCACAGCCTCTTTGATATCTTCTTTGGTCTCACCCACAATAATCCCGATCTCTTCGATGCCGGCTTCTTTCAATGCTTCAATCCCGTAGAACAAGACAGGTTTATTTGCGACCGGGACCAACTGCTTGGCCTGGGTAAAGGTGAGAGGACGAAGCCGTGTTCCTTTTCCGCCGCTTAATATGAGTCCTTTCATGTGATTCCTTCTTTCTTCTTTATTAATAGATAGCCAGTTTATTATTCTGACTAATCAATGTCAATTTGATGTTGAGTTTTTGGAATTTGGTTTTAATTTTATATAGCCTAAAAATTTCAGCAGAACAAAGCAAACCGCAAAAATAATGACAATAAGCAGGATTCTGATCTCTGTATTCACATATTCAAAAAGCACTCCGAATATAGAAAATAAAAACGAGATAAAGGTGAGGATCAAAGTGGTTTTTGTCTCTGAGACTTTTTTCTGTAAAAACCGGTAGTGAAAATGACCCATATCTTTGGTAAAGATATTCTGTCCTTTTGAAATTCTTCTTATGATGGTGATCACGGTTTCCAGTATGGGCAGAAACAGAATAATAATGGGGATGAGCAGAACAATGGCTAAAGAAGCCTTTCTTTGAATGGCAGCCATGGAAAGACAGGCAAGAATAAAACCGATTATCAGGCTTCCCGAATCCCCTAAATAAAGTTTGGCTTTGGGAAAGTTAAAAGGATAAAATCCAATGATCACCCCAGAGAGAACAGCAATGATCAAAACCAGCAAAAATTGAGAGGACAGAAAAGCCAGAACCCCCAAAGAAACAACGGCAAAAAAGGAGATTCCTGCAGCCAGCCCGTCAATTCCATCCACAATATTAATGGCATTGGTGATCAAGCAGATCCACAAAACAGTTAAAAAGAATGAAGTAAATACACTGATTCCCTGGGAACCAATAAAAGGTATGCTGAGCTCGCCTATTTTTAAGCCCGCAAAATAAATCATGGAGGCAGCCAAGACCTGGACAAGGAATTTTTTCCAGGCAACTGTTCCAATAAAGTCATCATACAAGCCTAAGCTAAAAATAATCAGCAGTGCGATGATCAATAAAGGCAGATCAACAGTTCCCTGGAATTGGATGGGAACATGAGGGACCACAAAAATCCAGACAAATAAGATAGAAACAAACAGTGAAAAAAATATGGAAATACCGCCTAATCTGGGGGCTTCTTTTTGGTTAAAAACCCGGCTGTTGGATTTGTTCAATGATTGATTCCTGAAAATGAGCTTAATTAAAGTCAGGGTGAGAATAAAGGAAATCAGACCTGCTATAGCAAATGTTTCAACAATGACCCATGGTTTCATCAAATCTGTCCTCAATCAGTATTTATTAGTTCCCAATCACTTTAACATATTTTGAGTTTTACCTTAAATATTTAGTTAAAATAGAAAGCATTTCCAATTCCGTAATCAATTTTATTCGTCTGGTAAGGGGACGGGGCAGTGGATTATTCAGTCTATTTCCGTGTAAACAAGCCCGCTTTCTCTTCCGTAGCTGTCCAGAGCGGTTATGGCATATTTATACAGCTTATCCTTGTCCACATTGCGGTGCCAGTACTCAAAAGTACTGGAACTTAGTTCTGATATCAATGCCGCACCCTCATCTTCAACCAGATAGATCCTGTATTTTTCTATGATGTCTTCATTCTGGTCATTGGCTTCCCATTTCAGAACATTCACATATTCCACCAAAGATAAAGACCGGTTTTCCTTCTTCTCCCCGCGGAAATTGGCAGGCGGATAAAGAGGGGGGAGTTTGATAAACACGTCAACATCCACTTTTTTGGGACTGTTGGTGGCATTGTCTGAAGAGATGGTGATCTCTCCTTCATGAAGCCCATACGACAAATCCGCCATGTCCACCATGACTTCAATAGAGTCCCACCCACCTGTGGAACTCCCTGAAGAAGGAGAAACGCTCAGCCAATCCTTGTCAGTGCTGATTTCATAGTCCAATTCTCCTCCTCCGCTGTTTTTTACTTTAAAGTTTTTCGAAGGAATCTCTGTCTCCGTGATTTCTGCCTCGAAATAAAGAGAATTCTTATTGAGGCTGATAGTGGGGGGCAGAGATGCCGCATAGGCGTTGTACCAGGTTTGTGCCATGATTTGGTACCCTGTTTCATTGGGATGTGTGGTGTCGCTGAATAGGTTTGTCCATCCGCCCGGATAACTCAGAAAGGCATTAAAAATATCAGCAAAATGAATACTGGGATTGGAAGCTATCGCCGTGATCTTTCCATTGAGCGCCCTGATGCGATCTTCGATGATGCCTTCCCAGCCCATCCTTGGAATGATGGTGCCTAGAAAGGTTTTCATGTTGAAATTGACGCAAATATTCGCCATCTGCTCTAAATTATAAGCAGCCGAGTCTATGGAAATACTGGTATCTTTAATATCATTGGTCCCTTCCATGATATAGATGGTTTTAGCCTGGTCGCTCGTGATCACAGAATTGATTCGGCTCAATCCTCCAGATGTGTATTCCGCTCCTTTTCCGCGGTTTAAAACTGAAGCATTGGGATTGACACCGCTTCGAAGAAGGTCCTCCAAACGGGGCACATAGCCTTTATCCGGAGCTGGCTGGAGGTTAATAATCCCGGAAGTGATGCTGTCCCCAAAAGCAATATGTTTATTGTTATCCAGTTCCTGGATATAAAGAATTGGCTCAGGTCCGCTTCTTTTAGAAAAAAACCTCTCCTGCAGTCTGGTATTATTGAGGAGAGCCGCTTTAATTTGATCTTCAGACTCCCAGAGAATCCAGGTTTTTCCTTGTAAAGAGACCATTTTGGGAGGGCGGGCGGCATTCTTACTTCCTGGTATTTCAACCCCCTGGGACCATTCGCCTCCTCTTTTGGTTTTCAAACAAATCTTTTGCGTGCCGCCATTACTTTTTAACCAAACCACAACTGGAACGGCCCTAAAAGATAAATCCATATAAGGAAAAGTATCTGCCTCATTCCTGTTGTCTGTGATCTTTTCCTCCAAAGACCACTGATATCCATCCCAGTATGAATAATAGAGCTCATAATCCTCTCCGTCATAAGAGCTCCACACCACATGGATAAAATTAAAAGGATCCAAAACCGCACTGGGAGATAAATGAGGAACATTTGGGGATTGATTTAAGGTGGAGATTTTTTTCCAGGTTCCTGCTTCATAAGACGTAAACAAGATTTCATCACGATTCCTGAACTGCCCCACCCAGAAAAGCCATACCGTTCCCAATTCATCAATCAATAATTGAGGGTCTAGACCCGAATAAGAATTGATTTCCCACTTCTGATCCAAAGAAACATTTTTGACGATGATTCTATTTTCTCCCTCTTCATAATGGACCCAGGCAGTCCATAAATCATTAGCCGGAGAGAAATCCAGCGCGGGTGAAAAATTAAATCCGGCTTCATCAAATGTCAGGCAGGTTTGGTCCACAGCCGTGTCATTTTCCAAGCGGGCTAAATAAACATCACTCTGTTGGTTCTGTCTCTCTTCCCACAGCAGCCATCTATTTCCAAACCTGTCTATCCGGGTGCTGAGAGAAACGATGCTTTTTCCTTCGCCTCCGGTTTGAAGGCCCATGATTTTGGATTCCTGTTTTCCCGGAGATATCATCCTGAAATCCCCAGAGGAAGAAACATAGATAACCTGGATATTCCCGGTTGAATCAAAAAAAGGCTGGGCTTCTTTTCCCTGAATCGATAAGGTTCTTTCTTCGGCCGCAGAAGGAGTCAAGGAAACAGAACCTATAAAAAATATAAAAAGGAACCATTCAAAAATTGAAAAGAGTTTCTTTTTCATGCGAATAACCCCTAGTTAATTAGGCTTTTTTTAATTATTTTACATCAAAAAAAAATAGAATATCAATAAGCAAAGCGTCCTTAGTACCTAATTCCATGACTGTATCATTGAATAAGAGATTCTTCCAGCATCCCCTTAGAAATTTTTCTTCTTGCGAAAGAAAAAGAATAAAAACAGCAAACTCAACAGCGAAAAAAATGAAATTAGATATCCAGCCAAAGGATAAAATCGCTTTTCTTTGACCTGAACTTGAGAGTTTTCTTCCACATAAACCGCGGGCATGACATCCAAAAACTTCTCCATAGGCTTTTTCTTTCCATCCACATAAGCCCTATGATGCGGGAGAGGACGAGGAATGACCACATAACCTGATGATCCTTTAGGAAGATGGATCCTCATCTCTCCGACTGAGCTTTCATATTTTAAGTTATCCGCTTTTACAGTCGGAGGGTATTCATTGATATCAGAGATCAAATAGGGACCATCCGGGCATGCTGAATTTTCCACCACAGCCAATGCAGGCTCCAGCCGGTGGATTTTATAATTCTGGGTATAGATTTCATTGGCTTCATGTAAAAAATATTGAAAGGAAAGGCCGGTTTTTTCTCCGTTTACTGTCAAATAGCTCGGAATTTCCTCTTTCTTTTGAGCTGACCAGGCAGAGAGCCTTGAACGGGTTTTTTTATTCTCAAGCTCCAAAGAAAATTGATGCTCTCCTCTTCTGAGTTTTACCGGCTCTTCAAAATCAAAATACACCCAGGTATTATCCTGGATATGTTTTTTATTTTTTTTTGAAACCCCGATGAGTTTATTTTGGGAATCATAAAGCTTTAGCAAAACATTTGAATCAAAATTTTCATCTCTGTAAGTCCCCAGAAAAAGATTGACCGCTGCTAAATCTCTGCTCTCTTCATTATAAAAATGCTGGGACAGTCTGTTAAAAGGCAGAGGCGGAGAAGGAACTTGATCTAAAGAAAAATGCTTTAAAAAATAAGGGGCCTTCGTGAAATTAACATTTTCCTTATAAACAAAAATATATTTAACAGCAAACAGGTTCATCAATGGAGACGATAAATCAAGGTCCCGAACTGAAAGGGTGAAAGAAGTGGGGCTTGACCTGGGAGGCGTGGCCAGAGAAAGCAGGAGTTCTTTTTCTTCCCTGCTTCTAAAGGTATGACGAAACCACTCAAAAAAACCGTAGGAGGATAAGGTTCCTGATATATTGAATGAATAATCCGCAATAATGGACTGGCAGTCCTTTATATTCTTTTTTACAAACTCAATAGAGGGAGTCAAAGGGAAAAAATATCGAGAAGGAGTGGGGCCGTTAAATTGATTGAAATATCTTTTCTGATCCCCGAATTGAACCACAAAGATTAGGATAATCAAGACTGGAACAACTACTTTAAATAACTTTTTAAGCTTGTATTTAAACTGATCAATGAATTCAATAAAAAAAGAAGAAAGAAGAGCGAGGGATAAACCGAGAAGGGCATTGATGATAAACCAGTCATTAAAAGAGAATACCGGAATTCTTCTTATGATATTTTTATCTATGAGACCATATCGAATCACAATGGAAATAATCAGAAGAAGAAGAGAAAAGATATAGAATGACTTCCAGTTTTTTGTTTTTTTCTTGACCCAAAAATACAAAAAACTGAGCAGAGTGAAAAAAGAAGCCAAAAAACCTATATACACGGATCTTCCCAAACCGAATTCCTTTGAGAAATGAGGATTATAGGTGTATAAATCACCTATTTCTTTTATATTGAGAACAGCGCCCCCAACTTTTCTGTAAGAAAGGTCTGCTCTCTGAATTAAATCCACCAAATTCAATAAATAATGACTTGAGATCATAAAACCAAAAGCCATGAATAAGAGAGGAAGAAAGCTTTTTTTTAAGAAATAACCAATGTTTTTTGGATTGAATATATTGTAGATGAATATCAATAAGGCAGCTGCATAGAATCCTAAAGCCGCCACACCAGGATAGCCTCCATTAATTAAAAAAACGGATGCCAGCGTAATCAAAAAAAGATATCTCTTTTTCTCATGAATGAGATAGAGAGCGACAGCCCAAAAAAGCCAGGGAATCCATAGGGAAGTCTCAACTTGAGCCCAAAAAAACCAGGCGGCATTAAAGCCGCACAGCATGTAAACCATTCCCCCAAAAAGAGAGGCCGGATAAGAAAGAAATAATTTTAAAAACAGGTAGGTTCCAAACCCGGCTATAATCAGTTTGATCAACTGTGAAAAATAATAAGCGACCGGATCATTAGGGATGATCATATAGACAAATAGGCTGGGCTTCCAGATCATCCCATAGAGTTTTTCAGCCATATCAAGTTTTTTTTCATTAAAATTTTTTAAATAAGAATGAAATTCCAGTTTGTTTTCTCTTAATCCCGGGAATCGGGCGTCTAAAATATCTGACCTTCTCTGACAGCGGACATCCAGGTGGGAAGAAGCCACAGAAGAATATCCTGGATACGAGACCAATAAGTCAAAGGGTCCTGTCGTCTCTTTGTCAAACGGATTGGCTCCAATCGCAAGGATAGAGAGCAGGACAAAAAAAAGAAAAGCCAAAAGATGCCTGTTTTTAAATGCGCTGTTCTTTATTGCTGGGGTCATTTTAATCTGATTATTCCCCTAAAAATAAAAAGAATAACAAAAATAAATAATCCAGCAACAGATAACATAAAACCTGCAGCAGGATAAAAAGTCTTTTCTTTGAAACAAACTTGGGAATTATTTCCAACAGAGACCGCAGGCATCACTCCAAGAAATCGTTCCATGGATTTTTTTCCCCCATCCACATAGGCTTTATAACGATGGTCAGGGCGGGGAAGGACTACGTACCCTGAAGATCCTTCGGGAAGACGGATTTTGACCTCACCCCCAGAGCTTTCATGCGCAAGATTTCTGTTTATTATATTCGGAGGGTCTTCATCAATATCGGAAATCAAATAAGGGCCTTCCGGGCAGTTTAAATTTTCCACCACAGCCACCGAAGGCTCCAGCCGGTGAATCCGGTAGTCATCATCATAAATATCCGTGGCTTCATGCAATGAGTATCTGAAGGAAAGATCGGTTTTCTCTCCGTTAACGGTCAAGAAACTTTTGACTCCCTCAGTTCTTTGGGTAGCCCAACCGGAAAGCATGGAGCGGGTCTTTTGATTCAAAAGACGGATGGAAAATTCATATTCCCCCTTTTCCAGTAGAATGGGCTTTTCAAATTCAAAATATATCCAGGTATTATCTTTGATGTACCTCTTTTCTTTAACCGTCATCCCCAGAAGTTCCTGACTCTGGGAGTCAGCTAATTCTAAGCGCACATCGGAGTCAAAATTTTCATTCCGGTAGTTTCCGATAAAAAGATTGATCCCGGATAAACTTCTCTTTTGAGATACTTCAAAATGCTGAGTCAATTCATTAAAAGGAAGAGGCGGTGAAGGAGTGTGGGTGATTCCGGGCTGAAGAAAAAAATGAGGGAGCTCAATAAATTTTCTGTCCTGGGCATCGATCAACAAATACTTGACCGCAAAAAGATTCATGAGGGGTGAGGAAAAATCAATGTGGCGCACTGAAATACTAAAAGAAGTGGGGCTTACGTCTGATTTCGGAACAAGGGAAGTCAGGAGTTTTTTCTCCTCACTGCTTCGAAAAGAATGCCGGTACCACTCAAAAAAACAATAAGAGGATAAGGTTCCTGACACATTAAAGGATTTATCTGCAATGATAGACTGGTAATCTTTGATATTATCTTTAACAAATTGAATGGAAGGCGTTACCGGAAAAAAATATTTAGAGGGAGTTTCTCCGTTGTATTCATTGAAATATCTTTTTTGATCCACAAACTGCACCGCAAAGAAAACGATCAGAAGGGGAATCACCAATCTAAAAACTGGGGATTGCTTTTTATTGAGTTTGTAAAAAAATTCGATAAAAAATGAAGAAAGCAGAGACAGGGATAATCCAATCATGACAGTCATTCTCCGCCAGGCATGCGAAGCAAACATAGGGATTTTGCGTATAAGGGCCGGATTTATCAAACTGTAGGTGATCAGAATAGAGAGGACCATTAAAAGGATTGAAAAAAGGTAAAATGTTTTCCACCTCTTTGACTTTTCTTTTGTCCATAAATACAGAAAGCTGAGCAGCGAAAAAACAAAGGCGAGAAAACCACTGTAAACCGCTGTTTCCACATGAATTTCGCTGGAATCATATAAATTACGGACCTTTTTCAAATCAATCCCTGCTTCAGCAGCTTGCCGGTAGGATAAATCGACTGTTCTGGTGATATGGATGAGCTTAAATAAGTAATCACTGGATATCAAAAATGCAAACCCTATAAACAATAAAGGGAGGAAGGTCCTTAAAAAAAACAGACGAATCGTTTTCTGATTGAAAATATTATAGATGAAAATCAGCAGAGCCGCGGCATAAAATCCATAGGCTGCCACTGCAGGGAAGGCTCCCTTAATTAAAAAAACGCTCACGAACGTGACCAAAAAAAGATATTTGCTTTTATTTTTAGTCAGATAAAGAGTCACCGCCCATAACAGCCAGGGAATCCATAGGGAGGTTTCGACTTGAGGCCAAAAAAACCAGGCAGCATTAAACCCGCACAGCATGTAAACCATTCCTCCAAAAAGCGCGGCCGGATAAGACAGAAACAGTTTCAGAAAAAGATAGGTTCCCAATCCGGCAATGATCAATTTTATCAACTGCGAAAAATAAAAAGCGACCGGATCATTGGGAATGACCATATAGATAAAAATGCTGGGCTTCCATATAAATGAATATAATTTTTCAACAATTTGAAACTTCTTCTCGCTGATATTCCGAAGACCCTGGTAAAATTCTTTTTTTTGCTCATTCAATCCAGGAAATCTTGCATCCAGAATATCCGAACGCTCCCGGGAACGAACCTCCATGTTGGGATAAGCCACCGATGAAAAACCGGGATAGGACACCAGAAGGTCAAAAGGACCCGTTGTCTCCTTGGCAAAGGGGTTTGCTCCAATGGCGATGATGGATAGAAGAACAAAAAGAAGGAGAGCCAAAAAATTTTTATATTTTGAGGCTGAAGTCTTTATGTAAGCGGCCATTTTGATTTCATGGATACTTTGTTAAAATGGAACCAGTTTTTGATACTTGGCAATATAGCCCCTGCCCAAAAAGCCGATTTTTGTTCTTGATAATCTCTCCATCTTAAGGCCCCGGGATATATTAAATCGATGGAATACCCGATTAAAAGGCCACGGAATCGGCTGAAAATGATAATAATTAAACTCGCGCAGGATAAGACCCTCACTTTTTGCCTTATTATTAAAACTTCCGGGAATATGAGTTCTGAATGGTGGATACAGTAAAGACTTTTTTCTTAGGATATTCTTTTTTATAAACCCTTTTATTTTTTGACCTATCAAATTATGAACAAAAGGTTCAAATATACGAGCTGGTGATAATCTGTTAGAAAGTGAAATGACCGCAAATCCCCCTGGTTTTAATACCCTTGATATCTCATGAAGTGCTTTTTTATCTTCATTGAGATATTCAATAACTCCAGCACAAATGATCCCATCAAAACTTCCATTTTTAAAAGAGAGATTTTCTATATCTCCATTTATCAACGGATACTTTTCTCCTCCGGTTTCTTTAAATATTTCGCGCAGCATTTCAAAGGAATAATCCATCCCAAAGGGATTGAATTTTTTCTCCTCTAAAACCTGAAGCATTTCACCCGTTCCACAACCAATGTCGATTATCTTTCCATTTTTTTTAAAATCTGAAAGCATTTCTGCCATATATCTCATGCGAACAGCTAACACGGGATATAAAACTTGATGACCTTTCTTTATATAATGATCTTTGTGGTATTCTTTAGAATACTCATCAAAATAATCCTTGATGTAATTTTTCTGCTTGTTTTGGTCTTTAAAAACAGGGCTCATTTCTGCTGAGATTATATAAAAAACTTTTTTAATTTAAAACCAAAATACTGTAAAAATCCAGTAAAATCATAGGCGCCATTAAGCTTTCTCTTAAAGTTTGATAATCCATCAATGTTATAAATCGGGATCCTGCGAAGCTCATAAAAATCGCTTTTTACATGATTGCCTCCAACCTTGGTGGAGAGAGCTGCCTTATAACCAGCTGATTGTATAATTCTTTTGTCCTTCTCATCATAATTACCCCATGTCCCATAGGGATAAGTAAAATACTCTATTCTTCTGCCCAGTATATCTTCCAGATCTCTTTTTGATTCAGAGACCTCTTTCCTGACTTCCTCTTTGCTCAAGCTGCCGAGATCCCTATGACTTCTGGTGTGTGATGCGATGGTTATCCCATAATCACTCAGAACCTTTAACTGTTTTTTTGAAAGGGGAAGTCCTTCTTCTCTGTCATTTTGATTTTTTATTCCATCCCCATGGAGCCACGGAAAAGGTCTGTTCCGGTTTATATATTCAGTTATCACCGAAAGCACAGCTTTCAATGAATACTTTGAGATAACCGGAAAAGCTAAGGTATAGTTATCTGCAAATCCATCGTCAAATGTTAATATAACCGTTTTTGGAGGAATAAGCCGCCTTTTTTCTTTTAATTGAATGAAATCATCCAGATCGATTACGTTATAATCATTTTCTGCAAGATACTTCATTTGTTTAGAAAACACATTACGAGAAACTGAATGGTAGCCAAAACCTCTCTTTTTTATATCAGAACTAATGCTGTGATAGTTTAGGATATGCACAGAATGACTTTTTTTAAAATGATTTTTAAACCTAAGAAAAAAATCCACTAAAATAACGATAGGCCAAAGGATCACACTTGAAATGTAGTATATCATGAATCCATTTTAGAAAATTCGGGAAAGTAGATTTCCATCAAATCTTTGCAATAAAAATCAATTTTTTCTTTGAGATACTTTTTGTCTATTTTCTGCAGCACATCAAATGACTTTGTTCGTTTGTTCAGATGAGACTGAGAACGATCCAGGCTGTTCAGGGGAATATCTAAAAATTTTTCCATGTTTTCTATATTTTTGCTGATCTCAGGAGTTCTTATAACCATAAGTCTGTTTTTAGGGACCGTGGAAAAAATTTTTTCATTATATGCTTTCCACCTGGATAAATATCCATCAATGGTGTACAAATCCATTTCAGCAAGGATTTGTTCCTCTTTGACGTGTTTAAAATCGTCCTTGAAGTAAATATCCCTTAGTTTCTTCCAGAAAATATTCCTGTCCGATAAGGGACGTCCCAGCTGATGATTGATGTAGGAATTCAGCCAGGAATAACAGTCTCTCATCAACAAAATAAACTTTGCCTGTTCAAACTCACGAACGAGCATATCGATAAAGAAATATAAGAAATGTGAAGACTCCAGTTCCAGCCACAAAGACCTGTCCCTTTTTAGAATAAAGGAATTCATCTGTTTTTTGGTGAGGCCGCCCTTGAGATAATGGACTATCTTTTCAGTGGTGTAGACATCCTGTGCCTCATGTTCTGCCCGATATCTTTGTTGAAATAATCCCGCGACTGAGGCCGTGCCGGTCCTTGGGATACCCAAGCAAAAAGCATGGAATTCCCTGGGATATAAATACTTGCGTAAAGGATATACGGTGCCCATCAAATAATGTTTCCCAATCATAGCAGGTCTCTTGACAGTATTGAAGATTTTATTAGGCATTATTTTCTTGGCTGTCTTTTCAATTTTTCCCATTATAAGCTTCCTGTTGAAATCACAAATTGAGTGATGCTCTTGGGTTTGATATCAAATTTTTTTAAATCATTGTATGGGGATTCTTGATAAGAATCAACATCATTCTCATCAAAGGTATGCTTTTTGAGTGAAGACTTCTGGTCTGAATGGATGTTCTCATCTATTTGGATGCAAATGTTTTTGAATTTTTTTTTAGTGGGATTGAGTAGAGTGACCACGAGCTCCTTATTGTTTTTTAAAAAAGCCAAGACTTTTAATTTTTTTAAAGGATTGATCACTTGAATCCCCAAACCGCCTAAGATACCTCTGGTCATGAACTTAAAAGCATGAAAGGTCCTGGTTTTTTCAGCCGAATCAGGATCTTTTTGATCAAACTTTAAGACGCCCAGTCCTTTGGTGAAATCCTTAGGCTGGGCAGGCCCCAGATATAAAGATGCAGAAGCTCCGCCTACAGCCTGCAAATACAGAATCTGAGCGGCTCTTAAAGCGGTCTCTAAATCATTGGTATCGTGGTGGGGCCACCACGCCCATTCACTGTTCAAAACAAGCTTGGGAGAGGAAAAAGAATCATCCGAAAGCAGGCTTTTCGCTTGTTTGAGAGTGCGGGCATCCTGAAGATTCCCTCCCACATTGTGATAGGACAAACCATCTAAACAGGGGGGGCTGGTTTTTAATATTTTTTTTACCCATTTTTTATTCCATTTTGCCAGGCCCGGTCCAATGACCTTGGAGTCAGGCACAGCTTTTTTGATGCCTCGATAGGCTCTTTCAAGCAAAAGCCAATACTGAAAAGGAGATATCCCCTGACGGATCCCATTATAATGAGGAAGCGAAGTTTCTCCGTCAAAATATCCGATGTCCGGTTCATTGGTTATTTCAAAAAAACAAGCGGTTCCCGGCCAATTTTCATCCACATATTTTGCCAAATGAAAGCAAAACTGTTCCCAGATCGGGAGGAAATCCGAAGATTCGGTCAGTCTATAAGGTTCCCACTCGCTCTTGAGTGAAGGGTTGACACAAATAAGGGCTTCCCAGCCCAGCTCATGGCATCTCTTTAATTCATAGGAATAAGCGGTGTCTTCGCTTTTCGCCCAGGAAACGTGAGCGTTTTCCATTCCCTTTTTTATCGATTGAGAGAAAGAAAAGTTTCCTTTTAAATCATCCGGTAGGAAATGCTTCATGGTAAAACCCATTCTGACCATGTTGATCCCGATCTCCTGGCCTAAACGATCCCAGGAAGGGGCTTTGACACTCTGAGGGCCGGCACTTATAGGCCCCCCATCCGGCCATCCCCGACCGCTCCATCCAATATACTGGATCCCCTTTCCCACAGACTTATTTATGATTTGTATTACCTTCATCCGACTTCTTTTATTATCTTTCCCCTCCTAACTTTTTTTGAAATGCATAAAGTGAAAATCATTACAAGAATAACTAGAATAATCATGTTTCTCACTCATAACTTTTAAAAAGTAATATTCATGATAAATTCGTATGCTAATGCATACAGGTTTTATGAATAATCTTTTTGAATTTTTGAGTGCATATCTCCCTAGAATAACATTTTTCCAGGGCTCTCCTCCCCTTTCTTCCCATTTCCTCTATCTCAGGCTTATGATTGTAAGCCCAGAGTATTCCATTTTTTAATTCTTCCGCATCCGAAGGATTGATACTGATGCCGCAGTGAAATTCCTCAGTTATTTTTTGAACCTCACTCTCTTTATCCAATGCAGCGATATAGGGTTTCCCAGCAGCCATGATTCCGTAGACTTTACTGGGAACAATGATTCCCCCCATTCCCTTTTTTAGGGTCACTAAGTGGATATGAGCTGCATTCAAGGTGAATTTTAAATTTTCTTTATCCTGATAAGTCAAAAATTTTATATTTTTCAATCCCAGAGAAGCGGATAAATCGACCAATCCCTTTTTGCTGGCTCCTTCTCCAATCAGGACAAAGAGAATGTCCTCTTCTTCTTTTAATAATTCAGCCGCATGAATCACGTTTTCTAAATCCTGGGAAAGACCCATATTTCCAGAGTACATCACCACAAATTGAGGAGCGAAATTCTTCTTGTAAAAGTCATTAGTCTCGAGTCCAATGGGAACAATCTGTTCGGGATCAGCCCAATTGGAGACCACCTCTATTTTTGTCAAAGGAATATGGTTCTCCTGAGCTAACCGCATTCTCATATCTCTTCCAGGGACAATGATCCTGAAAGAATGGTCATAAAGAAATTTATTGGCTCCTTTTAATATTCCTATGACAAAAGGCTGGGTTAATTTTTGATTCACAATCCCCACATTAGGCCATAAGTCCTGAACATAGTAAACAAAGGGGACTCTCCTCAGTTTGCTGTAAAGAAAGGCAATAAGCCCTAACAAAGGAGGATCTGTTTCTGAGACCACAAAGCTCACTTTTTTAAAAAACATCACCTTAAAAAAACAAAGGGTAAAATAGGAGATCAAATTAATCAGTCTGAAGAACAGATGCTTCTTGGGCAGCCGGGCGTTGTTGACTCGCCAAATCGTTATGTTTTTATAATCTTCACGGCTGAATAGGCCCCTGTTTATTACCTTTCTATAAAGAGGATTCCCGCACACCACATGCACCTCAAATTCTTGAGTCAGATCCTCACACAGTTCGGTCAGAAGCTGTCCGGTTGACTCCACATCCGGATAAAAAGAGCGGTTTAAAAAGAGAACGGATTTTTTTAAAGTCATTAAGGTTCCTCTGACTTGATATGGATTTCTGAAAGGTCCCATCCTGCTTTTTTAAACTTATTGAAAAGGCTCCAAAGCCCAAACCGCAGAAAATGCTGCTCTGTTTGATAGAGAGATTCAAATCGATTTGATTTTTTCAGCTTCTGCTTCAACTCTTTTCTTTTTTTCATCAAATTATCCAGATGATCCAGCACCCCTTTTTTGGCTTTGATAAAAGACATTCCTCTGCCTATGGAGAGATAAAAAAAGAAAAGCGCCAGCTCATAAAGAAAGTGGCTCAGTAAATATTTTGCAAATAAAGGACCCTGCATATTTTTAACGAATAAAAATTCAATATTCCGTCTTCCAAACTCTATGAAAAACTTATTTTTTTTAATTCTCCTCCGAGATCCGTAATGATAAGACACAGCCTGAGGCTCATAAATGCAGGTGTATCTAAAAAGCCTGAGGCGGAATGACAGATCCGTATCTTCAAAATAAATAAAGAACTCCGGATCAAAAAAACCAACTTTTTTAATGACTTCTTTTTTATAAAGAGCTGCCGTGGCACAGGGGCCAAACACCTGCTTGCGGCGGTTAACCGGCTCCGCATTCTCTGACAGATTCTTATAATCCCAGCAGGCTCCTAAACCATAAAATTCCACCCCGGCAGAGTCGATCAAGTCTCTTTGGTGATAATGGATGATCTTTGTGGCGACACTTCCTAAATTTTTATCAGGACTGTCCTTAAAAACAGATACCGCTTTTTCAAGCCAGTCTTTCTCCAGCACCGTGTCATTATTGATCAAAGCGAGGTATTCTCCTTCAGCGTGCTTCAATCCCCTGTTGTTGGCTTCAGCAAATCCGTAATTTTTTTCAAAAGCGATAAGCTTATCCACATGATAATTTTTTTTGATTATCTCCAGGGATTGGTCTGAAGAGTGATTATCCAGGAGGATAACCTCATAATTTTTATAGGTCTGGGAATAGACCGAATCCAGACACTCAGCAATGGTCTTTTCCCCGTTCCAGTTCACGATAATAAAACTGACTTTTCCTTTTTCCATTTAATATATATCCGAATTTCTTCTGAAAGGAGCTTTGATGAGCTTGAGAATAGGGATAAAAATCCAGTATTTGACCCTATTCACTGCCAGCAGAACAGCGTATTCATAAGGATTTTTGTTTTTTTTGAAATATTTCAGCAGACTCTTCTGGTATTCTTTTATTTTCTTGATCTCTCCCCATTGTTCAGAGCTTTTTGATAAAAAATGTACGGCTGAGGCGTGAGGGTCATGCATGATTTTCCACCCGGCCTTATGGATTCTCAGGCAGAGATCCACTTCTTCAAAATACATCCAGAATTGTTCATCAAATCCACCTACCTGGTTCAGCACGTCCCTTCTTAGAAAAAGAAAGCTTCCCATAATCTGGTTGACCTCTCTTATATCAGAATGGTCCCAATCCAGCATCAAATATTCTCGAAACAGCTTCATCCTTGGAAAGAGAAACCGAATCCCAAGAAGCATCAAAAGATAAGTTTTAAAGTCAGGGAATTTTCGGCAGGAATGCTGGAGAGAACCGTCTGGAAAAGTCAACCTGCAGGAAGAAGCTCCAACATCCGGATGAGACTCCATAAATCGAAACATCTCATTCAGGCAGTGAGGATTGACTTTCACATCACTGTTTAAAATCAGCACATATTTTCCCTTTGCCGCTTTAAGGCCTTGATTTCCGGCTCTTCCATAACCCTTGTTTTCCTTATTTTTGATCAGAAGGACATCCGGAAAATCCTGCTCGACCATCTCCGGGCTTCTATCTGAAGAATGGTTATCGACCACAATGATCTGCAGACGAAGATCATCAGCGTGAGTTTTTACAGCCTCAAGGCATTGGCACAGCAAATCCCTGGTGTTCCAGTTGATGATGATGACGGATAGATCATAATGATTAGGCATGTCAGTAGAACTTTTTTATTCTGAAGTCTTCACTTTCATAAGACAGATTAGGATTGTAATAAGGATCTGATGCCAACTGGTTCCCCCATTTTTTTTTCATAAACATCACTTCATCCGGATCCAAATAATCAGACCGGCTCTGAGATTCATAGTGAACTAAAACCGCATAGGGAGTATACACAATGAGATATCCTCTTTTTCTCAATTTCAGACAAAGATCTACGTCATTAAATCCTATAGGCAAATGTTCCTTATCAAATCCCCCGACTTCTTCAAACACTTCTTTTCTCAGCATCATACAGGCCGCAGTGACCGCGCTGTAATTCCGTATGGTGTTGAGTGAACCAAAATATCCATTACTGGTTTTTGGAAATTTTTTATGTGAATGAGCGGCCACTCCGCCCAATCCAATAAGGGTTCCCGCATGCTGGATGGTGTCATCCGGATACAGCAATTTAGCTCCCACAGCACCCACTTCTTCTCTCTGGACATGTTCCAGCATAGAGGTCATCCACTCTGGAGAAATGACTTCTGTATCATTGTTTAAAAAAAGGAGATGGCTTCCTCGGGCATGAGCCGCAGCCAAGTTATTGATTTCTGAAAAATTATACTCTTTCTCATACGGGAGAACACGAATCCCCTCTTGTTCCTCCAGAGAAGATAAAAAACTTAAAGTCTCCGGATGTTCACTTTTATTATCCACAATGATGATTTCATAATTGGGATAATCGGTCTTTTTCTGAATGCTCTGAACACATCTTTTCAGAAAAGAGACTTTATCTTTGTTAGGAATAATGACAGAGACTTGTGGCTCATTCCTTATTTTTCTTTTCACCCTGTAGCTTTCAAATTGATGAAAATTGATTCCTTTCTCCACCGTCCCTTCGATTTTGCGTCTTTCTAAAGCTTGGCTCAGAGCTTTTATGGAATTTTCGATGTGAACGGCTTTTTCCTTATGGCCCATAGAGGTGGAACCTTTGACCTGCCTCCAGTGATAGAGAACTTTGGGAATATGATAGACATTGTCTGTTTCTTCAGTCAGTCTTAAAACTAGGTCATAATCCTGACTTCCCTCAAATCCTTTTCTAAATCCTTTGATTCTTTGGATGATTTCTCGACGGCACACCAAAAAATGGCAGATATAATTAAAAGACAGCAGGAGGTCGGGGGAATAATCTGGTTTAAAAAAAGGCTGAAACCTTTTTCCTTTGAGATCAATTTTATCTTCATCACTGTAGATCAGGTCTGCCTCAGGATGCTGGTTGAGAAGTCTGACCACTTCAAACAGCGCATCTTTAGAGAGTTCATCATCATCATCTAAAAATCCCACAAATTCCCCTTGAGCTAATGCCAGGGCTTCGTTGGAAGCCCCAGCAATTCCTTGATTTTTGGTTAAAAACTTTATATTCATTTTCTTATTATCTCGATACCTGGAGAGAAATCTTTTTATGTGTTTCCGGGTGGAGGCATCATCCACAAGACACAGCTCCCAGTTTTCATAGATCTGGCCCAACACAGATTGAAGGGCTTTTTTCAGCCATTTCCTCTCCACATTATAAACCGGCATAATAAGGCTGATTTTGGGTTGGTGTCTAAACTTTTTGATCTGTTCTTTTATATTTTCTATATCTTTTTTAAGCAGATAATAATGATCCATCCAAATCTCATATTCAGTCTTAAACCGTCTGGAGGATATTTTTTTGGCTTTATGCCAGAATGCTGAAAACCCTTCTTTGAGTAAAACCGGGAATGTCCTCTTCATGAGGACCCCTATGTATCTGAGCTTCAGCTTCACTTTGGATTCCCTTTTCGTTCATGATTCCATTGAGAAGGAATAAACAGAGTCCCGAATTTTTCTTTAACTTCACGGCTCTCCACCACATTAAAGACAAGACATTTTTCTAAATGGTCATAGGCATGGCGGAGTGAAAAATCATAAATCGAGACTGAAAAAATATAACTTCCAGGGAGAAAAGGAATTGAATCAACAGTGTATTCCACAAATCCTTTTCCTTCAATCCAATCGATCTCACAGCCTCCTGTGCTGGTGTTAGGACCCGTTAAAAGGGTGCCGTCTTCTTTATAAATGGCAATACCAAATACGGGCTTTTTGATTCTTTTCTTGGCTTTGTAATCCATTCTGATTTTCAGAGAGTCTCCGGTTTTAAAGTCATAACTCTCCTGGCCTTTATCATCAAAAAATTTGACGGATGTTATTTCAGCTTCCCGGCTCCCCCATCGATTGAATTGGGTGGCGGCCAGGGTTTTTATGGCCCCTGATTCAGCAGCTTCCTTTTCATCCTGATCCAATCTCAAAGCCTGTTTTCTCTTTCGAAAAAGCATTCTGTGGTATTCTGAAATCACTTCCACGGGATCCTCTCTAGTGAACTGCTGGCCGTCATCAATGAGAAAAACTCGATCGCACATCCTTTCTATAACGTTCAGGTCATGAGATACAATGAGAATTGTTTTTCCTTTGTCTTTAAATTCCTCAATCCTTTCAAAGCATTTCTTCTGAAAATTCTCGTCCCCCACGGCTAAAATTTCATCAATGAGTAAAATATCCGGGTCAACATTAATGGCAATGGAAAAACCCAGTCTTAAATACATGCCTGACGAATAAGTCTTTATGGGATTATCTATGAAATTTTTTAATCCGGAAAAATCAATGATTTCCTCTATTTTTTCATCGATCTCCTTTTTTCTGAAGCCCAGAAGAGAGGCATTGACATAGATATTTTCTCTTCCAGATAATTCATCATGGAATCCAGCTCCCAATTCTATCAAAGTGGCAATGTTTCCCTTGGCTGAAATCTCTCCCTCATCCGGAAAAAGGATCCGGGCTATCAGTTTGAGGAGAGTGCTCTTTCCAGAACCATTTTCGCCAATAATGCCCACGGTCTCTCCCTCTTGGATATTCATATTGATATTCTTCAAAGCATAGAACTCCTCATAGGGAGATGATTTGAATCCCTTAAGCAAATTCAAGAAAGCGTATTTGAGGTTAGACGATTTTTCGTGATACCTCCTGAATTTTTTTGAAAGACCCGTTATTTTTATGGCTTCCATCATATTTCTTCCGCAAACCTTTTGTTATGGTGATTGAAAAACAGTAGACCCAGCACAAAAATCAGTCCCGCAATCACCAACAGCCAAACACACTGAATGAGGGAGATCCCCTTATTGCGCAGAAGTATATCCCGGTATCCTTCCACAAAAAGCACGGCCGGATTTAAGTGATACCATAATTGAAATCGTTCTGGAACAAAACTGACAGGATAAATAATGGGAGTAAGCCAAAACCAAATCTGTAAAAAAATCTCCAAGAGATGCTTCACATCAGAAAAAAAAACATTGAAAGCAGAAAAGAAAAAGGACAAACCCAGATTAAATCCGGTTTGGAAAAGAATGATCACAGGAAGCCAAAGAAGGGGCAGGCCCAGATCAATCTTAAAGATAAAAAGAGCCGGGATCAAAATCAAAAAAGTGAGAAGAAACTGGACCAAATTAGAAAACACAATGGAGAGGGGAAGCACCTCTCTTGGAAAATAAACCTTTTTTACCAGATTTCCATTATCTTTAATGGAACCTACGGACATGGAAAGAGAGGCCTGAAGATAACTCCAGGGAAGAAACGCACACAGAAAAAAGACCGGAAAATTTTCCACTCTCACTCGAATGATGTACTTAAACGCCACGGTATAAACCACCAGCATCACCAAAGGATTCAGCAAAGACCAGAAAAAACCCAGCACAGATCCTTTGTATTTGACTTTAAGGTCTCTAGAGACCAGGCTAAAAGCCAGGAATCGATATCTGTAGATCTCTTTGAGTTTATTGATCATGTTCAGTTCAATCTATTTTCTCATGTTGATGACTCGAGCCGGCGAGCCAGCCGCAACGGCAAAAGCCGGAATATCCTGATTCACAAAAGAATTAGTCCCGATCACACTGTCTCTTCCGATGGAACATCCATCCATCACTCTCACTCCGGCTCCCAGCCACACGTTATCTCCAATCTCAATGCCTTTGCATTCCGCACCCTGAAGGCTGATGGGAATATCAGTCCTGTCTATGGAGTGATTTCCTCCTCCCATCAGATAACAATAAGCGGAGATCAGCACATCATTCCCCACCTTGACCCGGCAGTCCCTTGAAAAGATGGTGCTCATCATCCCTATATTGGTCCGGCTCCCGATTTCAATTTGACCTCCCTTGCTGTTCAGTACGGTATTTCGGCTGATAAGAGTTTGATCGCCGATTTTAATTCCGGACTTTTCTCCCCCGTAAGCATCCAGAACCACAAAGTCATTGATGGCCACTCCAGTTCCCAATTCAATTTTATGAGCATGTCTCAAAGTCACATTCCGGCCCCAGATGATCCCCTGACCTCTTTCTTTTAATAATGAATTGAAAAACCGGCTTCTTAAAAAATATCCAAACGCACCGGGAAAATTCCCGCACAGAGACATGATCAGCTCGTACTTAAGAAGAGAAAATAATCCTTTCTCCCCTATGGTCAAATTCCTGTACTTCTGGTAAGAAGAGGTGTGAGAATCCTGAAGTTCAAAATGAACGCTGGTGGCTTGTTCAAGTTTTTTGTCTTTCATCTGATTCGTCCCTTAAGTTCACTTTGACTTTATTATACTTTTGGCACAGCCCAAAGACCATGCCCAAATTCCGGCCGCCAATAAGGGAAAACTCTGGACCAGGTCTTTAGCCAATTTTCTATCTAATAATAGGATATGTTTCAAGATAAAGAAAGTCCTTATCCAAGGAAGAAAAGGAATATAAAACACACTTCGGGATAAAAATGACCCGGGCATCCCGGCTTCTTTTCGAGCTAAAATGGAATACTCTCCATGGTAGACCTGCTTTTTTAGATACCTTGAAAAATTTGTGGAACAGGCATGATAAATCTTCATCTCCGGAGAAAAATAAATCCTCTCTCCCTTCTTCATCAGGATATAAGAATAAAGCATATCCACCCCTTTGCGGATGGAGGGGAAAAAACCATATTTTTCAAATACCTGTTTGTCAATGAAGCAGTTGGCTGTTGAGATGAGAGAAACTCGGCGGAAAGGGCTTCCGGGCGAAAGCTGAACCAGCTCCAGTAAATATTCTGCTTTGCTGACTGTATTTTCTGGATTGAGGTTCCCAATAGATCCCCCTACAATTTTATGCCTCTTCCGATACAGCCTCTCTATGGTCAAAAGCCAATTTTTCTCGGGCACACAATCTGAGTCAATAAAGGCCATAATCTCTCCCTGGGCTTCTTTTAACCCTACATTTTTGGCCTCTCCCGTGTAGGCTCTTTTTTTAAGCTGGATGACTTTCACGTCTTTAAATTTTTGATTGATGAGAGGCTTCGTATTATCCTGAGAGCTGTTGACCACAATGATCTCAAAATCTCCCTGATAATCCTGGCTATGGAGATAGGAAAGGGTGTTTATGATAGAGGACTCCGATTGATAAGCAGGAATGATGATGGAGATCAGCCGCTTTTTTTCTTTCATGTCAAAATGAATGGTATTTATTTAATCCTATTTCAAAAAGATTTGCAATCTGAGTGGATGAAAACACACTCTGATATAACTGGTATCCTTGTTCCGCTATTCTCTCTCTCAATTTCTTATCTTCTTTGAGTAAAAGGATGGATTCAGCCAAAGCTCTCGGGTTTCCGGTCTCGCACAGCACGGCATTTTTTTTATGAGTGAAAACTTCCCTGGCTGCCGGAGTATTTCCAGTGATCACCGGTTTTTTCATGGCTAAAGCTTCATAAACTTTAATGGGAATCCCTCTCTGCGCTTTGGGGGTGGTGCCAAAAATACCCAGTGAGATATGGGCATCACAGATGTGTTCAGGCAGTTCTTTGTAATTGACCCACTCGATAAAGTCAATATTTTGGACCTCTAACTGCCGGGATAACCGCTTGATGCTCTCAGATAACTGCCCCGAACCAATGATTTCAAACTCAATTTCTTTATCCTGTTCTAAAAGTTTAGCAGCTCTGACTATGGTGGAGATTCCCTGAAGCGGGATGAATTTCCCATAAAAAAGAACCTTCACAAGATTTTCGTCCAGAGTCTGACCTTTAGAAGGCCGGAGATAAAAGTTTTTTTCATCCGCGCCTAAAGGGATTTGAAAAAACTTTTTTTGGGGAACATTAAATTCTTTACAGTAATAATTCAGGTAAGTTTTGGTTTCAATGATGATCCAATCCGCCAACCGGCAGCTCATCTCATCGATCCAGTGAAGCCATTTAGATTGAAGGGAAGCCCTGTTCACATATTCTCTGTCCTCGACTAATGTTTCATAAAGAGGAAATACAGGAGTAAAGACCAGAGTTTTTCTCCTGATTTTGGTCAGTAATCGAGCCAAAGGCATATCAAAATAACCATTGTATCCCACGATAACCACATCATGGTCTTTGAGACCCAAATAACGCACCGCTAAAGAGAGATAAGCCATGATCAGCTTAATCCCATTTTTTATGGCTGAGTTTAAAGAAAAAAATTCTGTTTTTTCTCTGATTTTTTCCCAAAAAGGAGTGTGGCACTCAAGAATCTCATATCCTTTAAGGCGGCAGGACTGCATCAAAGTCCTTGTCCGGGGAAAAGAGCTCTCATAAGTCCCAAAAAAACAAATCGCAACTTTTTGGCTTTTAGTTTTCATGTTGAATTGCAATCCCCTTTGAAATCCTATGTTTTGGATTCGATTTCTGCATTCAATTTTTCAGCCATTTTTTTCCCAGCAAGAATGTTCTGCTCCATATTTTGATATTTCCACTGAGCATATCTCCCGCAGATATAAATATCATTTTTTTCTAAAAATTCTTTGATGGTCAAAACCGCCTGACTTCTCTGATAGTCATAACCAGCATAGGCATAAGGAAGAGTCAATACATGGGTTAAGAGGATGCGGTCATCCGGAAAGAGGACCTTGGCTTTAATCAGATCGGTAATCGTTCTCTCAATAAGATTTTCCTTATCAATCTTTCTGTTTTCTGAAAAAGATACTTCCGCACTCACCGCGCTTTTTCCTTCAGGCACCATGCTGGAGGATTGATTCTGATAATAACCCAATTTATGAAAAAGAAAATCTTCCTCAGGATAATACACCCGGTGTTTATTGGATATGTCATCGCGGTCAATCCCGATATTAACCACATAAAGGGAGGTCCATCTTAATCTCTCAGAAGCTTCTTTCACTTCCGAAGGAACAGAATCAATGATTCGGATTAATTCCGGAAGAGGAATGGTAGAGACCATCTTTTCATAATGTCGGGTGCTTTTCCCGTCAATTTCCAATGACTTTTTACCCAGAGAGATCCTTTTAATCTCAGATGAGGTGTTCACATTCTGAAGGTGCGGGATAAAAGAGTCAAAAATCGCCTGAATGCCTCCTCTTTTTGGATAGATGAAGTTGGCATTGATCCCCATGCATTGAGGAGCGGGCTTCAGGCTTCCATCCAGAACTTGGTCCAGACTGGGAAGGGGAACAAATTCACCCATCCAATCCACGGTCATCTCTTTGAGGGGCATCGCCCACTGTTTTTTATTGAACGGGATCATAAAGTGTTGGGCAATGCCTTTTCCAAAGACCTGAGTGATAAAATTCTCAAAGCTGGCAAATCGACGGGGGTTTTCTCCATATCGGAGCTTAGCCTCCATCAGTCCCAGAAGACATTCTTTAACCACTTCCACGGAATGACCATACAGATTGGCTTGAAAAGGATAGCGGGTATAAATTCCTTTGGAGTAAATCCAGGCTTCCCTGGCCATGCAGTTTAAATCATCTTTTAAGAATTTGTCGATCAGGGATTTGACTTCATGGGTCCGGGGATAAAAAATATGCCCCCCATAATCAAAACTGAATCCTTTGATTTTCTCAGTACGGCAGCCTCCTCCGACATCCTTATTCTTTTCCCAAATGGAGTAATCTCTGTTTAAATAATAACCTGTGCTTAGACCTGTGGGCCCTGCTCCGATTATGGAAATGGAATTCAACTTAAGGATTTCCTTTTTTATAGATTCTGTTGACTTGTTGGGCTGTCCTTTTCCCGCTGTTTAGGCTGTGGTCCATATTAAAATATTCCCATTCACCAAAACGTCCGCATGGGAAAATGCTGTTTTTATGCAGAAAATGATGGACTTTATCCACATTTTTTCGGTGGTTCTTGTCGTAAATGATATAGGCGTATTTGAGATCAGCCACATCTGAAACCAGGATTTTGTCATCCGGAAAAAGTATCTTGGCCTTGATTAAATCTTCAAACACTCGCTCAGCTATATTCTCGCGGCTTATCTTTTTGTATTTGGAATAGGAAATTTCTGTGGAAACCGAGCTGAATTGATTGGGAGTGGTATGGGTCGAGAAATTCATGGGAAAGCTGATGCGGTGAAACACAAACTCAGGCTCATAAAAATAAACATAATGAAATGGGCTTATATTTTCTCTCTCAATCCCCAGGTTCACACAGAACACCGAATTATTTTCCAGGTCCTGAGCCGCTTTTTGGATAGCCTGAGGAACTTCATCCGCAGACTTGATCACTTCAGGGAGAGGCAGTGTGGAGATAAGCTGCTCATAAAAAACTTTTTTATGATCCTTAAACTCAACGCATTTTTTCTTTAAATAAATTTTTTTGACTTCTTTTTTTAAGTGAAGATTTTTGATTTGAGGTTTAAAAGCCAGCGGAAGGGCTTCGATTCCGCCGTGATAGGGATACCAAAACTCTTTGTTGAATCCGAAAAGTTTAGGACTGTCCTGAAGAGCTCCTTCCAAGAGTTCCTCTAAGGATAATCGAGGGACCCGGTTCCACACCCATTCAAAATTCATCTCACTGGGAGGAACCGTCCATATTTTCTTGGCATAGGGAATCATCAGATGCTTGGCAATGCCTTCTCCGAAATTCCACTTTATCCATTCTTCATAATCCCGGGGTTTTTTTTCTGTTCTCTGAAGTGCTTTAAAAAAGCCTAGGATACAGTCCTTGACCACGGAAACGGGTAGACCGTAAAGGTGAGACTGAAAAGGGAACCGGGTGTAGATATCATATTTTCTGTGATAGATATAGGCTTCTCTGAGCTGAAAATGCAGATTTTTATGGAGAAGTTTTTTGATCAGCTCCTGGGTGTATTCATCCTTGGGGAAAAGGATATGAGGCCCATAGTCAAAAATAAAACCATCTTTTTTTATGGACCGGCAAAGACCCCCGACTTTATCTTCCTTCTCAAATATTTCATAATCTTCATCCAAATGATACGCAGCGCTCAAACCAGAAAGCCCTGCGCCTAAAACAATCACTTTTTTCGACATAAGAATCTCTTAATAATTAATCTGTGTTTTTGTTATTTTTTTCGCTTTCGATTCTTCTGACCCGCCGTAAAATTTCCTCAATCAGCTTCCGATTAGAGGCGATTAAATCAGATAAAACCGCCATCACCGCTAATAAAAAACTGGCGATCAGCAAGATAGCGGTCAGTATCAAAGACTGAATATGCCCCTGATAGTGCCCGATATAGACAAAATAAATGAATCGGATTCCTGGTATCAATCCTAGAATAAAAAAGATCAAAGCCAGAACTGAAAATATCTTTAAGGGTTTATACATGGTGTAGCTTCTAAGAATAGTGGAGCCGGACCGTTTTAGAAAACCCAACAGACCCGTGAACAGTCTGGAGTCCCTGATTTTTTCATTGGTTTCAATGGGAACGCTTTTCACGGACAGCCCACTGTTTCCGGCCTGGATCAGGGTTTCCAGGGTGTATGAAAAATTAGACAGCACATTTATTTTTAAAGCCGCTTCCCTGCTGATAGCGCGGAATCCACTGGGAGCATCCGGAACATCTGTCTTGGATAAAAATTTGACCACAGAGCTCCCCCATTTCTGCAGCTTTTTTTTAAGCCACGAAAAGTGCCTGATCTGCTGAGTCTGACGGTCACCTATCACAATATCAGCCTGTCCTTTTAATATGGGATCGATGAGCTTGGGAATATCAGCCCCCCGGTACTGATTATCGGCGTCTGTATTGACTATGATATCGGCTCCGTGCATCAGACAGGCTTCCAGACCTGCAGAAAATCCTGCAGCCAGGCCTCTGTGCTTTCTAAAGCGCACGATATGATCCACTCCATTTTTCTTGGCGACTTCAGCCGTATCGTCCGCGCTTCCATCATCAATGACCAGGGTCTCAATCCGATCAATCCCTTTTATCTTTTTGGGGAGGTCACGGAGAGTGATCGGCAGGTATTTGGCTTCATTGTAGCAGGGTATTTGGATAATCAGTTTCATTTTCTATGAACAGACCTTGTTTATAAACTGGGAAAATAATATCAAAAAATAATATTCATGTCCATAAGCTACTCCTCTTATAAACAAATGGAGGGTAAAGGCAGGGGATGAGGCATCCACTATGAGGGTGAGCGGGCATGGTTCCTCTTTAGAGGGGAGCGAAGCCCGAATGGGAGAGAGATTCCTCGCTGGGGAATCGAACGGGTGAGGAATCCCCTGCCCTTTCCCTCCAATAAAATGATCTGTCTTGACGGGGAATGATAGTTCTAGGTATGATGATGAAAGCTCGGAGAAACAGTCTTGGAAAGAAAGCATAAAATCATTAAAGGAGCCCTATTCCTTTTCATAGGAAAGATAGGGAATTTGGTTCTATCTTTTCTCCAGATCCTGCTTATCCCCAGAATCTTGGGACCCTCCAGCATGGGATTTTATTCTTATTGGCTCTCCGTCTATTTCATCATCGGCCGCATCCTGGGACTAGGCGGACAGCAAATCATGATGAAGTACATTCCAGAACTCCGGATCAAGAACGACTCCTCCATACCCGATTTGGTGTTTAAAGCAGCTTCCATCAAATTACCCCTTTTTTTGGTTATCATAGGCGGAGGGCTTCTCCTCTGGGCTAAAGATTATCCTTATTTTTTGATTGCCGCAGCAGCCGCTCTCCTTTTTTCTCTGAATCTCCTCGGAGAATCTGTTCTTTATTCCTTTAACCGGATGGGTCTCTATGCTTTGATCCCTATTTTAAGAATGGCTTCCCGAATTGCCCTGGTCATTCTCCTGTTCTGCTTTTTCTCATCCAGCGGAATCATAGCTGGAATTTTGGGAGCCCCTTTACTTTCCTTTTCTCTATGCGTGATCCTGGTTTTCCAGCTTTTTCCTCACAAAAAAACCGGTTTGGAAAAATCTTTCGGTCACTATTTTTCTTTTGGTTTCTGGATTTATTTAAGTGTGGTACTCCAGGGAGTCATCCTGTGGAGCATCCCTATTCTGGCAGAATTTTCTGGACAAAATATGGCAATGGTAGGCTATTTTGGAGTTGGAGTGCAGATATGCTTCAACACCACTCTTTTAATTTTTTTCATCAATGAAAGCATGCTTCCTTCCCTCGTTGAATTTCAAATCATGGAGCCCAAAAAATTCAGGGATTCCCTGAGATTTGCCTGGAAATACACCAATGTTTTTCTCTTTCCTTTGGCTATCGGCGGATACGTTCTTGCAAAACCTCTCATCCAGTTTATCATTGGAAAAGAATATTTAGCCGGTACTCTAGTTATCAAACTCTTTTTCCCAGCCATCATCTTTCTATCCTGGATCCGATATCATACTCAGATCCTTTTTGTTTATGAGAAAAAAACAAAAATATTTTTCACCCATCTCATCAACCTGACAGTTTTTTTAGGATTCTGGCTCTTTTTTACCACCACTGATCAAATAGAGCTGGCTCCATTAAGCTTGTCTCTGGGAGCCCTCTTTGCCTATGGCTTCATCCTTTTTTATTCTCTGAAAATAGAAAAAGTCGAAAAATATGTTTCCTATATCATAAAACCTTTGACAGCCGCGGGCTTGATGGGTCTGGTTGTTTCCCTCTTCCATGTCCAATCCCTTATCAAACTAGGGTGGGTGATCCTGATCGGAGGTTTGACCTATGGAGTGTTTCTGTTTGCTTTTGGGGGATTGGGAAAATACGACATAAAAGTTTTTAAGGAATTTGTTTTGAGAAATAAGAAAAATTTAAAAAACCAGGGCCAAAGGAACTAACATCTGCTCTTTTTCTTTTCAAAGTCACAGATCAAACCCACCTTTTTTCCCCAATCTTCCGGATACCAATAGGTTCGAAAACGCATATCTTCATGGTCATAGGATAGGTTAGGACTGTAAAAAGGATCCGCTCCAAAATCAATGCCCACATACTGGGGCCATTTTTTCCTGAGCTTCACCGCATTTTCTTTGTCTCCAACCAAATGATCAGAATAGTCTTTCGCAAATCGGGTGACAGATTCATAATGACAGAGCTTCGCGTATGGAGTGTAAACATTCCAAAATCCTTTTTCGTAGAGTCTTATGCCAAAATCAACATCCTGATAAGTCGGATCAAGGTCTGGATCAAATCCTCCTGTATCTAAAAACAAATCGCGTTTGATCATCATGCAAGCTGCGGTGACTGCTAAGACATTTCGGGGATTGACCAGCCATCCCTGGAATCCATATCCATCGTCAAGCAGCCGATGCGGATGGGCCGCGGCTCCTCCTAATCCCACTCCAATACCCACATGCTGTATTTTTCCATCAGGATAAACGAGTTTGGCTCCCACTTCTCCAATTTCTGGAAGTTGAGCAAATTCGAGCATGGCACCTAACCATTCATGACTGATTACTTCAATGTCATTGTTTAAAAACAGAACATAATCCGCATCCACTTGCCCAGCAGCCCAGTTGTTCAATTTTCCGAAATGAAATTCTTTATCATAATTCAAAACCCTGACATTCTCTCTTTTGGATACAGATTTTAGATAAGAATAAGTTGTTTCTTTGGCTGAGCGGTTGTTAATGAGCACAATCTCATAGTTCGGATAAAGAGTCTTTTCAAGAATACTTTTCACGCATTTTCTTAGATAATAAACCTTATCCCGAAAAGGAATGATGATAGAGATCTTTGGAGAATCAATGATTTCATACTTGATTCTCCAAGCTCCTTGATAAAATCCTTCCACCACCTCAGCTTTCAGCTGATTCCTCTCAATCCAATCTGATAAAATCCTTTTTTGAGCTTCGTACGCCCAATCCTTGGCTCCGCTTTTCTCTTTAGCAGTGGAACCTTTGGTCACTCTCCAGTGATAAAGAATCTTGGGAATGTGAATGATTTTGTCAGTTTGCTCACTGAGTCTCAAAACCAAATCCCAATCCTGAGCTCCTTCAGTTCCTTTTCTAAGACCGCCCAGCTTTTTCAATAGCTCTGACCGGAAACAAGTGACATGGGTGGTGTACATCTGAGAGAGAATGGTATGAGGAGACCAATCCGGCCAAAAAGAGGGATTGAATCTATATCCGGCATAACTGATTTTATCAAAATCACTGTACAAAAAATCGGCCTCAGGATTTTGTTTAACAGCAGCTGCCAGTTCAAGCAAACAATTGGGTGAAATCTCATCATCGCAGTCTAAAAAAACACAGAAATCCCCTTCAGCCATGGCTATGGCTTTATTTGAATTCTCAATCAAATTGATACCCGAAGGATTCTCAAGAAAATTGAGCTTCACTTTATCCGGATTTTTATTCTGAAAATCCATAAGAAATTTTCTCGTCTCTTCTGTATTTTCAGTGGAGCCATCGGACATACAAAGCTCCCAATTTGCGTATCGCTGATTAAGAACTGAATTCAGTGCTTTGCGTAGGAGGATTATGGATTTGTTCCAGACAGGAAAAATGATAGAGAACTTAATGTCCTCTCCCACATAATCATTTAATTTTTCCATGTAATCTTCATTGAGATATCTCTTTTCCACATGCTTCTGCCATTCTCTGTACTGAATCGATCCAAAAATATCAGGATCAATACGAAAAAGGATACCTCTGTATATCTTCCGGATTATATATTTAACAAGCCCAAACAATCCTTCCCTGGTTTGAATGGTCCTTACCCGGTCAATGAGGAAAGTATCTTCTGATATGAATCTCTGATAAAGATAGATAATGAACCTCATAATCAACTATGATCCTTTAACAAGATTAAGCACATTTTCCTTTGTAAAAACATCTAAATCCTTTTGATTTTCAAGAAAATTCTCTACATCTTCTTTGACCCTATTCCAATCCGCTTTTTTAACCACTTTATAAATATACTCCTTCCAATTATTTTCCTGCGGCAGCTCACCTCTATAACCTGTCTGCTTTAGGGCATTATGAAGCAGAGTCATATTAGGACAAAGATCTCCCCATCGTGAAACATACCATCCTAAATCAAAGAAATCCCTTCCCTTGGTATACTCTCTGCTTAACAAAGCATGCAGCTTACCAGCAAACAACGATTCAATCTCATACGATAAAAAAGCGATGGGAAAATATTTATTAACTACTTTTGTTTCTGTCACAGCTCCCTCTGGAGGATTGGTATCAATTTCAATCTTAATTGAAAATTTTTTATTGGTTCGATCCGAAATCCCTGCTTCATACATAATTCCTTCAAATTTCAAAAAAGCATAATAAACCATCTTCTTATCGTTATATTTAACAGACAGTTTATAACCCATCAATTCCAACTCTCTTTTTAATTTTTTGACAAAATCAACAAATGGATAGCTTTCCTTTCCTTTAAGCGAAAAATCTAAACCTTCTGAAAAACGCGGGAGTCCATATAAAAAGCGCAGGGCGCTCCCTCCTAAAAACGCTGTGCTTCGAAACAATCCCTCATCATGAAATATTCTCAAGACATTTGCCTGAAGATATTCCCGCATAATATTTAATTTTGCATTAAAGCCTGTTTCAGAAGCTGTTAACTCTAATAAATAATCTTTCATAAAGTTTTCTCATTCCTTTTATAAAGATGGATGTACCTTTCAAGCAAGTCTGCTGACAACTCCATTTTAGGCTTTTTAAATCTCTGAGCGTATTCATACAATTTATCCATATCTAACTTTTTAGTATTTTGTAATCTCAACTCTTTAAAATATCCTAATGAAGGTTTGATATGTTTTAAATAAATTAAATCAAGAAGAGCTTTTTCTGGATGCGCCATAAAGCCGGTTTGTTTATTTGAAATGATTGATTTATATCCCCAGAAAAGCTCTGTCTTGACGTGCCTGTATGAAAAAACCCCCAATTGAGAGGTAAATTTTCCTCCTCTTTTAGTAGTAACCGAACTATATACAGGGACTGCTTCTGGAATTATATCATAGTATTCTAATGCCTTCTCCAAACTTACATAAGAAGGATTTTTTAAAGTCCAGGCGATAAAAGGCTCAAAAATCTTATCCCTTTGATATTGATCAGCAAAAACATAAATTCCTCGCCTAAGCTGAATGAGTCGACCCGCTTTAAGCCAACGGCTGATCTGGACTCTTACAGAATCATCCTCTCCCTTTCCCACCAGAAGATTCTCTGTATTGATAACCGGAAGATCACCATACTTTTCAACAAAATTTTCCCACTTCATACCACTTATTTAACATATTTGTTAAGTTACTGCAATGTTTTTATGAATAATTCAGGTCAATTAAAATTTATAGGCTAAGCCGATTCCTGCTTCAATGCCTCCGATTTCCACTTCCAACTCGGCGGGTTTGACTTTACATCCGGAGTAATTGATACCCACATCAGCATAGAAATTTTTCATTATATGGATATAGGTTCCCACACTTAAAAAATAACCCACTCCTCCCTTCTGGGCATGACCAAGGGGATTTTCTTCCTTAAAATGATAATAGCGAAATCCAGCTCCCCCATATAAATCAAACCTCCCTTTGGTGTACCGGTATGTAATTCCTGGGCCCAGGAAGGTTATTTGAACCGTGGTCTCTTCTTTGGTGAAAGTCAGTTCCCCTTTTTTTTCAAAATAGCCGGCTTCAACAATTATCCCAAACTTTTTATAAACACGGCTTTTCTCTGCCTTGATTCCAAACATGGCTCCACCGCCATAGACATCTTTAAATACCTGCTCCGAAGGCTTGAAACAGCTCGTCTTTAATTCAATCCGATAATCAGAAGCAAAGGCAGAAACTGGTGTGAAAAGAATGATTAAAAGCGCCAAATATTTTTTCATCTCTTACTAACCTTATCCTGAGATTTTGCCTTTAAAATCAAGATGATAGATTACCTCAAACCGCTTTTTCAAGTCAAGCTCAAGCATGGTAAGCAATTCTCATTCCGTAAACAACTTTATTGAACTGATAAGAGGAAGGGCAAGGGATTCGGCACCCGCTCGATTCCCCAGCGCGGAATCTCTCTCCCATTCGGGCTTCGCTCCCCTCTAAAGAGGAACCATGCCCGCTCAGCCCTCATAGTGGATGCCTCATCCCTTGCCCTCTCCCCTTAATAAATAGTGTTCATCACATGGTTCACGGAATGAGAATTGCTTCCAATCTCTAATTCTTGCGCAGGTTGATAAACAAAACCATCACCGTTATAATGAATTGAAATGAGATTCAGAACTATCTTTTTTGTGGCTGACTTTGTTTTTTGCTGGGCTGCGGTCTTCTATAAAGCAAAGGCAGCCCAATCCTTTCCCTGGGAAGCGTTCTTGATAGGCACCCTTATCATTTTAGGATTTCTCGCTTTTGAGGTTATAACTTCTTCCCGGTTTGAGGAACATTTGGCTCCTGGTGTCTTTGGGTTTCTAGCAGGAGCAGGCGTCAATGTGATCATTCAAGTTCTTTTAAATAAATTCCAGGGCATCAACTGGACATTCCAATCCCCCATCCTTTCCAGCCTGGGAACAGTCCTTTTCGGTTTTTTAGGAGCGGTTATTTTTATCACTCACGGGGAACAAATCAAAAAAAATATCCCCTGGACCTTGTTCTCAAATTTGCCCAAGCAAACCAAAGGTCATGGCCGGTCATTCATCACTATTCTGTGGGTCATCGCTGCAGCCGCTGCGCTGGGCTTATGTATCAACCTTTATATGATATTGAAAATCTTTGACACAGCCCAAACCAGCAACCCTCTGAGAAAACCTCTTTGGTTTAGCACAGCCGCAGTCATTCTCCTGTTTGCCCTCACAGCTCTAGCCAGAAAACACGCGGCACCGATTTTGTTTGTGCTCATTCCCGGTCTTATAACCGGGCTCATCTGGGCTTCACTGGTGCGGGATATGATAGAGTGGGTGTATATCAAGCACCCTGAATTCGCATTATCCTCTGACATTCTGGAACTCCTCTTAATCCTGAACTTCTGTTATCTGGGGACCGCCTGGCTCAACAGAGCTTTCTTAAGCAGAAAAAAATAAAAAAGGAGGACGCATCAAAGTGAAACACCAACTCAAATTTCTTGTTCTCTTATTCATACCCCTCCTTCTTCTGGGTTCTTTTCAGACCACACCCACCCTTAAGGAAATGAAGGCTCTGGCATCCATTAAAGGAAAGATTCCTGGAGCGATTGTGTGGTCCACTTCCAGACACGGCACCTGGGAAATTTACAAGATGAATGCGGACGGCACGGAAAAAGTGCGGCTCACCCATGACCAGCACACTAACCAGCACCCGGTATGGTCCAGAGACGGAAAGTGGATCTACTATGAGCGAGACAAAGACATTTACCGGATGCAGCCGGATGGAACTGATTCGCAGCTGGTTTTAGAGAATGGATTTTCCTTTGATATAAGCTGGGACGGCACAAAAATTGTTTATGTGACCCAAGACAGCTCAGGAGATTCCATCAGACTTTATGATTGTGAAAAACAAAAATCAGAAGAAATCATCCCTCTCAGACTTCCCGAATTCAAAAATAAAGAACTCAGGTTTCCCACGCTTTCCCCTGACGAAGAATGGCTTTTTTTCAGCTCTTCTTATCCAAAAGCCTGGAGTGTCCACCGGGTCAAGCTGGACGGAACCAGCCATTCCTTTTATGCCAGCGGCTGCATGCCTCAGTACAGCCCCAACGGACTGTATCTGGCCTGGGTTTACGGCGGTGTCCACCACATCTACATCGGCACTGCAGACGGGAGTGAAAAAAAAGTGTTTGAAAACTCCATTCCCGGACGGCCCCACTGTTATTTTGCAAAATGGTCCCCGGACGGAAATCACATTGTTTTTGCAGCCAGTCCTTCTTCTGACCGCCGAATAAGTGACTATGAAATCTTTATAAAGCCGGTCAAAGGAGGAGAGGCGGTGCGGCTGACTTTTGATCCTGCCACAGACACCTGGCCGGATATTTTATAAAAAAAAAGCTCTCTCACAAAACCCTTAAAAAGCTTTGCTCTGAGAGCCGTGTTATCTTTTTTGTATATCAGAAATTATTCAGAACTGAATTTAATCTCTCCTAAAGCGATTCCCAAGTTTCGGGTATCCGGAGCTTTGGATATTTCCCAGGGATTCCAAATCCGGCTGACCTTAAATAAGAGAATGACCTGGCTGTCTATTTCATACGGAACAGGACACTCAACACTTTTCCACGAACTTTCTGTAAGAACGATCTCAGCCAGCAGCCTCTCTTCTCTAAAAAAATCTTTGATCAAGTAGATTTTGACTTTAACTGGTTTTCCTCTAATATCCGGATGAGACGCCATCAAGGGGATCTCCATCACAGGCTTTTCTATCTTGATGCTCAGGGCACTGTTTTTTTTGCTCCATCGGAATTCATTTCCTGTTTTGGTTGTTTCTGTGTCATAAAAGCCAAAACTCTGGTCTAAACCCAGCATTTCAGTCCGGTGTTCCAGTGACAGGGAGTGGGTTGAATTCCACAACTGGAAGCAAGTAAAAATCAAAACCACACCCAGACTAATGAATCTAAATTTTTTACTGAAAGAAACCTTGCTCTCAGCCTCCCTTTCACTTCGATTCATTATAAAAAGCATTCCTACCAGAAGCCAAAAAGTGTATTTGAGCTCATAGCTCCCGATAAAAGTGTGCACAAAGAAAATCAGAAACATAGAAATGATGCCGCAGGAAACGCCGATCTGCATATATTTCCATCTGTCCCTGGATAAATATTGACTGAATCCTTTTTTCATGCGTTTAAAAATGAGCCAAAAAATCCACAGGGCAAAGAACAACCCTATGATTCCCAGCTCTGCAAAAACCTGGATAAAATAGTTTTCTGCAGAATCTGTGGTTCGGAGAGGAAATTCATGGAGCCGGGCATAATTGGGAAGCTCAATGATAAAGGCGCCGATTCCCACCCCGGTAAGAGGGTAGTCCTTTATCATGCAGCCAGCCGCTTTCCAGATGCTGGAGCTCCGTTCTGCCAGGGCTTTATCCAATCCTCCCTCTTTATAAGAGACCCACAGCTCATTCATTCTGTCATAGACCACAGAACCTTGTGATAACAGCAGAATCGATGCGATCACAGCAAAAACCAGCAAAATAGTTACTCCCACCATGCCCACCTTTTTTATAGGGAGGGATTTCTGTCTCTTAATCATTAAAAGAAAAAATCCCAGAAAAAACACCAAACTTATGGCGAGAGCCACCAGTCCGCTTCTGGAACCGGTGTTGGGAAGAATAAACAAAGCGGAAAGAAACACCAGAGCAGAAAAAATCCTGAGAATTCCTTTAAAGAAAAAGACCAGGGATAAAAGCACCGGAATCACAACCGCCAAATAGCCCCCGAATGATAGGGCATCCTTAAAAGTGCCGTTGATGAACCCCTGAGTGAAGCTTATGGGATTGTTTCCCAGTTTGATATTTCCATAATGCTGATAAAAACCAAATCCAATAGACAAAAAGGTGCTGATGAGAAGAACCAAACATACTTTTTTTAAAAACTCTTTTTCTTTAACCTTTTTTAAGATTATAAAAAACAAAGCAAAGCCGGTGATATAATTCAGAGCAAAAAACACCACGCTCATGACAGCTCCGCCTGCACTCACTCCATTCACATTGGTCTTGAGTTCATACACATTATCGGCAAGAAAAGGAAAAAAGTTTGAATACCTAAGGAAAGTGATGATGCCGGATATCAAAATAAGAATGGATAACAGAAAAAGTGGCTTAAAAATAGGATGACTGAAGGAGACTTCTGACTGTGAAAATACAGAATTCACCAGCCACCCCAGGAAAAATACCAAAAACAAAACAAGCGCCGCGGGCGCATGAGGGATGTTTCCGTAAATCCCGAAAAAATAAGGAAGGCTATTGATCAGCGGAAAGGCAAAGATAAAAAACAAAAAACCCCATTTAAAGTTGAATGAGGTTAATAAAAAACAAAGAATCAAAACAGGAACAAGAGCAATCTGAAAAGATCTGACCATAGGGACATACCGAGAATAGAAAAACAAAAAGAGCCCAAAATAGAGAACCGCATAAATCATAAACCGCCATTGAATGCGGGGTCTAAGTTTTGAATCCATTAAAAACCTTAAGAAGATAAATTAAAACATAATTATATTTTAGTGCGAGAATTTTTAAAGTTGAGCATTATTTCTCCCGCTCTTTATCAACCAAACAAACCAGATAAACTAAATAGACTAAACAGACTAGATAGACTAAAGAATCTTAGATTTAAACTATATATTATCAAGAATTTTAAAATAGTCTTCCCTACTCATTCCAACTGTCCTCATATTTATTCTGATAATCGCGACTGTAATTTCATCATATTTAGGAATGATAACAGGTCTTCTTGCCCCTGGATAATTAAACACTAAATGATCACCTTTCTGCCGAACAAATTTACATCCAAATTCTTCAAATATTTTTACTTGTATTTTCCAGGAAGTGGGATATATTTTTGGCAAGAATTATTTACCTAATGAAACTTGTATAGTATCAAACTCAACTATCTCTTTACGTTTAATTAACACTTCGTCTTTGGATGAAAGGTCATAGCCAGCTTCTTCCAGTAAATCATAGAGAGTTCCCAACTTCTTAGTCTCTTCTATGAATATCTCAATGGCTTCTTTAAGATTCTTTCTCGCCTCTTTCACAGTTTTTCCGCAGGAAGCAATATCCAGTTCTGGACAGTAAGAAGAATACATATTCCCCTCTTTCCATATTTGCTCACTTACTAAAATATGTTTATTCAATTTAATCACCTGTAAATTTTATCTTTTGATATACTTATTTTTTTCCCTCACTTTTTTCTTTTAATATCATATCACATCTTTTTTCTATTCTCCATTCCCTACTACTGTTTTTTAATAAGATCAAAAAATTCAGCAGGAGTCACAATTTTTATCCCGCGGAAATCTTTTAGCTCCAAAAGGTGCTTGTCTCCGCTCAGGATATAATCAGCGCTGCCTTCCTTGGCTAATTCAAGAAACTTATTGTCTTCAGGATCCTGAGTGATGATATTGAGATGTTTTTTTACTTTGACCGGAATAACATACGGCAAAAGCTCCTGCTCAAGTAGCCCCTTTATCTCTTTTTTGGTCAGCTTGAATTTCGGATAACTCAGGACTTTGGCATATTCCTTGAGAACTTCTGACGACAGGAGCACAGAAACAGTGCCTTTCTGCCAAAAAGAAACAATGAAAATGTTAAGTAATGAAGTAATGAAGATAGATCGAAATGACCAAATAAATAGGCAAATGATATTGTGTTACTGTTTTTTAAGAAGATAGGTTAAAAACAACGAACCGCTTAAAAGAAAGAGCCCGATCAATCCTGAATAAAACCATTTTTGATTCAAAGGAAAAGGTTTCGCGCGGGTAATCTCATTGAGAAACATTCCCGCCTTCTCTCCTAATTTTTTATCATAGACGGTTCTGAATATAAGGTCTCCTTGAGCCGCCTCCCCATTGACTATCTTTTCTCCCTCAAAATACTTATCCTCATCATTCGCCCAAACAGTGAGCGCATTCCCTGGCTCAGCTTCAGGAGCTTCCAAATAAAAGTAATATTCTTTCCCTCTGGAACTCTCTAAATCAGGAAGCTCAAACCGGAAATAACGGTTGTCTTTTATCCGGCCGGCATCCACTTTTTTCTGAAACAAATCCTCAGAATCCACCGCTTCCCTTTTAAAATGAAAAATAATCTCTCCTGTCACCTTCCGGGCATAATTCGCCATCAGCACTTCCAGAGCGCAAAGGTCATCATATCCAGCCTTAAAAGTCTGGCCTATCTTTTTTTCTCCATAGATTTCCCCAGCAGGAACCGTATTGATGTAGCTGTTATAGACCACAATCTTTTTAGAGAAAAGCAGAAAAATCCACACCAGAATAAGCCCCATAATAACCCCGGACACTCCCCAGAATCCGTATTTTTTCTCGAAAAGCCTTCTTTTTTGAACCAGCGTGACCAAACCCCATAAAAAACCAAACAGCAGCAGAACAAAATAAAACACTTTGTTCAGGAATAAATTCACAAAAAACATCCCTATCATGCTGAGCCTATGAGCGAGCACTCCCAGACTCAAACTCCACCCCATCTCACCCCGGGGGACAGACAAGGAAAGCACCACAAGCCCCACCAAAACAATGCCCCCTATAAATACAAGGAGATAAACTCTTCTTTTCATGTCCTGTCTCTAGTCTCCATTCCCTAGACTAAACAGACTTAATAGACCAGGTAGATTAGACAAATCAGATAAACCAAATAAACGAAAAAGGTATTGTGTTACTGTTTTTTAAAAACCGAGGATCAATGCGGTGAAAGGAGTAGTTGCCTAGGCGGGTCTTGATAATTTTTGTATGAGATGTTGTGGCAGCGGTAATCATTTGGGGAATCTGTTCAATGACTCCATAGAGATGTAAGGCACTTATAAAAGAAACTTAGGCCCGGCTTGATGGAAGTAAAAAAGGAATAACAGCATAGGGACTTATACGGTCACTTCCTGTTTCACCCCATACCCCCCTGTATATCTTGAAAATGATTCCCTGGCTTTCCTGCCCAGCCATCTGAGAAATTCAAGATGAAATATTTCCCTTAATTGTAAAGAATCATAAACTGTATCTTTCATAATACCACATTCCAAATTCCCCGCTTTTCCCCAACGCAACAAACGCTATCAACGCAATCAACGCAATTAACGCTATCAACGCTATAAACGCAATCAACGCGACAAACGCAAGTAACGTAATTTATAAAAAGGAACAAACTGTATCTTTGTCCTATTCCGAAAAAGAGTCTCCTCAAGATTGAGGTTGACAACAAACGCTCTTTCAGGGTGATACTTATTGATAAAACTCTGAAAAGACCTTGACACAACAGGCTTTTTGAATTCTCGATATTTGATTTCCACCGGGACCTGCTCTTTTCCATAATTTATGATAAAATCAACCTCAGCCCCATCTTTTGTTCTCCAGAAATTAATCTTTGCTGAGCTGTCCCTGAGCTTTTCTTTAAGCCAATTATAAACGAAATTCTCAAATAGGAATCCTTTATCCTTTAGATTCACCACATGACCAAAAGAGCCAACCGCAAAATTCCTCAAGCCAAGGTCATAAAAATAATAAAGGGGAGATTTAGAGATTTCTTTCCGGATATTTCTAAAAAAAGGACTCACTCGGTGTATGATAAATGTCTTTTCAAGATACCATAAATAATCCTTTACAGTTTTATATGAAATGCCAAGAGTGTGGGATATCTCTGAAACTCTGAAAATACTTCCTATTTGAGAAGCTAAAACTTTCACCAGGCTGCTGAAATCATCTGTTTTGCGAATTTTCAGTAAATAGGATATATCCTTTTCAAGATAACTCTGATAAATCTCATGAATGATCAGTCTTTTCTCCTTGATTGTCTCCTCAAGCACAACTCTCGGATATCCCCCAAAACTAAGATATTCTTCAAGCAGCTCAATCGCTCTATCTCTGTTAAGTGAAAGGAATTCCATGAGTTTATTTTCATATTTATTTTCTGTTCTGAAATTTATAAGCTCCTCAAAACATAACGGGGGAAGCTCAAACACTCTTTTCCTGCCTACAAGTGACTCATGGATTTTTTCTTTTAACTCCACACTGCCTGAACCGGACACAATAAACTTATAGGGAAGATTCATATCAAAAATTCCCTTAAGAAAGACGCCGGCATCCTCTTTTCGCTGGATTTCATCGATGAAAACATGCCCCTTCTTAGTTCCGATCTCCAATTTTATCTTGTTAATCAGATTTGACTGAGAGGTAAAAAACTGCTTATCCGCCTCAATATCCAGGTTTAAATAGAGATTATTCTGATTATTTTGATCCAGGTGCTCTTTAATCATAAGCATCAGGGTTGTCTTCCCTGACTGTCTCGGTCCAATGATAAAACTTATCTCTTTTTTCGATAGATGCGCTTTAACTTCTCCGTACAGCTTTCTTTTTATCATAATTATATTTTAGTCCGAGAATTCTTAAAGTAAAGTATTAATTTGCTCGCCTAAGCCTGCACCTGCGAAGCTTGTGCTCGTGAAAGGGGGTAGCAGGTGTCATTCCGGGCCCTGTACTGAACTTGATTCAGTATTGACCCGGAATCCAGCCTTATCAACGCTATCAACGCAACAAAATACGGGACATGTACTAATTTTTGAAGAAAAATTGGTTACGTGTCCCTGTATTTTTAACAAACGCGATTAACGCGATAAACGCAACCAACGCTATCAACGCAATCTTTCCTTAAAAATTCCTGAAAAAGTAAAACGCCCGTATCAAAGGATGAAAGATGGTGTAAATATTCAGCACCATAAACCCGAAAATCACAAACAAAGGAACCCACCGCTCCCATTTCTTGGGGGTGATTTCCTTAAGGCCTAATACAAAAAGAATAGCTATAGCGCTTATGGCTGGAAATATGTATCTTCCCTGGGGAGCATAGTGCTTTGGGAAAGAATGGATCAAAGTTCCCAAGATAATAGGTAAAACCAGGGCGATCAAAATGAGAAAGACTCGAAAATCAAAAGATATTTCTTTTTTTCTAAAGTAAGAAAAAATGTATTTGAAAATCCCTATACCCGAAAGAATAGAAGCCATCATGAAAATAGAATAAATATCCGCCAGATAACCAAACCTCAGCCATCCCGCAAAAAACCAGAAGCTTTTAAATAACCCGTCCATAAACCAATACACTGATCGGGATGTATCTTTAGAAATCCCTTCTGTAAAATACTGAGCAAACCGGTTCCATTGGGACTTTAACTGTTTCATCCCTGATTCACGATCAACCCTCTCTAAAACAGAATCGGGAAGCACATGAGAAAAAGCCAAATACAGTCCAATAATCACGATCACTAAAACGATTAATATAACCAAATACTTAAAAACCTTTCTTCTCTCTTTAAATGATTGAATGAACAAGACCAGCAAATAAACCAGGAATGGAGGAATCATAAATAAAGCAGCCCGATGAGTAAGAACTCCCAAGGCTATAATCAAAGGCCCCAACAGCAGAGCCCACAAATGCTTTCCTTTATATAAAGAATAAAGAATTACATATAAAAATAAGGAAGCAAGAAAAACAACAAGATTAGCCGGATTCACCGAGGTAGATATAATGAGAAACTGAGGGAGCATACCGGCCAAACAAACCCCTGTCAGAGCATAACCCATATGATTTTTAAAAACCAGCTTTGCTGATAGATAAGTAAAACAAACGGTCAGCATAAAAAGAAAAAAAGAAAATCCCCTTACTACATAAAATTGACTTATGGTATCTTTAATTTTCAATTTGTTTATGATCAAAGCTACTGTTGAGTAGTATAGAGGGGCTCTGCTTCTATATAGACCAAACATACTCCCATAAAAATCCAATCTACCAAGCCATTTTGGAAATTTCTCAGGTTTAACAAGATTCGTGTATTTCCACGAATGAAAAACAGCCATGGATTCCATAATATCCCGGCTTATTTGTTCATGCTCTTCAGAACGCAGTTCCGCATTTTCAGATAACATGATCCCATAACCAAAAAAATGGGTTTCATCCGGTGACTGCCAGGGAGGTATAATAAATAAATAAATAAAACCCTGAATAAAAACAAAAAGAAAAAAAAGTGCTTTTAAACGTTTCATATCAGGCGGATTTATAGGTAGGTATAATTTCTTTCAACATCTCTAATATTTCTTTTTCTCTGCCTTTTTCCAGACTTAACTGAATCATTCGATCTATTTTGTTAAAAATATCTTTCTGAATTTTCCTTTTTGTGTTTCTGGCAATAAATATTTTCTCAAAGTCCGTAGGTTCTGTTCCCTCTTCAGCACTCAGGATTTCTTCATACATTTTCTCACCAGGCCGGCTCTCAGTAAATACAATGGGAATATCCGCATCAGGTTCATAGCCGCTGAGCCGAATCATTTCTTTAGCTAAATCCACTATCTTTACAGGCTCTCCCATATCCAGCACAAACACCTCTCCACCCTTGCCAAAAGAAGCTGCCTCCAGCGTAAGAAGCACTGCCTCCCTTGTGCTCATAAAATATCTTTTCATTTCAGGATGAGTCACGGTCACAGGGCCTCCCCTCTTAATCTGCTCCTGAAATACCGGAATCACACTCCCCCGGCTTCCCAACACATTCCCAAACCGCACTGAAACAAATTCCGTCTTGTTTTCTAAATTCAATGCCCTAAGCAGCTCTTCCCCGCATCTTTTTGTGGCTCCCATAACACTGGCGGGATTGATGGCTTTATCCGTGGAAACAAAAATAAATTTTTCAGCCTTATTTTTTATAGACTGTTCCGCTAAGATTTTGGTCCCCAGTATATTGGTCTTCACTGCCTCATTCAAATGACTCTCCAGCAAAGGAACATGCTTATAAGCCGCAGCATGAATAACAATATTGGGTCTGTATGTCTCAAAAATCTCAGCCACTCTGTCTATGTCTCTTATGTCCCCCACTGAATAAATGATCCGACTATCACTATGCTTTATCCTGTTTTCCAAATAAAAAAGCTCTGTCTCATCATTATCAAGGGCTATCAATTGCCGTGGATTAAACCGGGAAGCGGTTTCCACAACCTCTGAACCAATAGAACCCCCCGCCCCAGTAACCAGAACAGTTTTTCCCTCAATAAATTCCTTAATAGCCTCATAATCAATCTCAACCGGCTCTCTTCCCAATAAATCCTCCAATCGAACCTTTTTAACATCAGAAAGAGAGACTTTTCCATTAACCAAATCAACAGTCCCAGGTAATATTTTAATATCATTCATAGCTTTGACTTCACGCACAGAATCCACAATAGCCTTTATCTCTTTAGATTCAGCTGAAGGAATGGCAATAAGAACCTCATCTATCTTATTGCTCTCTATGATTCTCGGAATATCCTCTTTTTTTCCCAACACTTTAATCCCGTGAATTTTAATACTCCGCTTCGAAGGATCATCATCAATAAATCCAACTGGTACGAAATGAGAACTTTTCTCTCTTATCATGTCTCTCACAATCTGTTCCCCAGCGCTCCCTGCACCCACAATAAGAACTCTCCTCATTGGCCCCTTAGCTTTAAGAGTGCTTTTCAATCCCTCCAACAAAACCCTTTTAGATATCCTTAATCCTCCTATAAAAACAAGTGAAAACAGATAATCAATGACCAAAACAGAACGGGGAAATACCGTAGCGCTGAAAGGCTCTATTAATCTCAGTAAATATAATGACATGCCCAGAGCTAAAGAGCCAAATGAAACAGCTTTAAATAACTTAAATAATTCATTTAAACCTACAAAACGCCAGGAGATATCATATAGATTATATAAAAGAAGAAAAAATAATTTGCATACTATTGCAAGCCCTATATAGTAAAATATGGTCTCATTATATTTTGAAGGTATCTCTCCATTAAACCGGCTCCAAAAAGCGAAATACATAGCCCCGGATATCAACAAAGTATCAAAGAGAAAGAAAAAACACCTCCGTTTAAACACAGATTTCCTCAAAGCTTTTTCTAAAAATTTCTTCATTTTTTCCATCAACCCCACCTGAATAATTTATTTTGTCTATTTAGCTGATTATTTTAATAAGATTCTCACACACATAATCAATTTCTTCTTCTCTTAAATTATTAAAAAAAGGCAAAGCGATGGTCCGCTCCGACACTCCCTCTGTAACAGGAAAATCGCCTTCCTTATATCCAAACATCTTTCTATAAAAAGGCTGAAGATGAATGGGGGTGAAATAATTGGAGCAGCCTATCCCCTTCTCCCTAAGTTTATTAAGAATATCATCCCTATCCCGGCGCTCAAATCGATCCTTAAGCCTCACCACATACACAAACCAGCTGATCTTCTTATTCTCCTCAAAATGAGGACAAATCACGTCATCACAATCCTTCAGGCGTTCATTGTAAAGCCTGACGACTTTTTCCCTCTTATTCAAAATCTCATCAATCCTTTCCAATTGAGCGATTCCCAAAGCGCAGTTGATATCGCTTACCCGGTAGTTAAATCCCAGCCGTTCGTGCTGAAGCCAGGCGCCGTCCTCCCCCCTTCCCTGGTTCCGCATGCTCCGGCAGAGCTTATAGAGCTTCTCATCATCCGTAACAATCATCCCGCCTTCGCCCGTTGTGATCTGTTTATTGGGATAAAAAGCATACACTCCGCAGTCCCCGAATGTGCCCACTTTCTTCCATTCGGCTTGTTTCGGCTCCTCAAACTCAGCCCCCGTGGCCTCAGCCGCATCTTCAATGACCCTCAATTTATAATGATCCGCCAATTCCATGATTTGATCTATTTCGCAGGGCCGGCCGAAGATATGAACAGGAAGAACAGCTTTCTGCTTTGATTTATTTTCTTTAAGCTCTTCTGATTTTCCCTCAAGCTTATTTATATCGATATTCAGGGTCTTTTCGTCAATATCCACAAAAACCGGTTCCGCCCTTTCAAATAAAATACAGTTGGCAGAAGAAATGAAGCTGAAAGGCGTGGTTATAACCTTATCTCCATCTTTAATATCCAGCGCCCTCACGCACAGGTGAAGCCCGCTGGTCCCGCTGTTTACAGCCACGGCATACTTTGAGCCAATATACGTGGCAAACTTATGCTCAAACTCATCCAATTTCGGCCCTAAGCTCAAATTAGGGGTATTCAATACTTCAAAGATCTGCTTTTTTTCTTTTTCAGTAATATCAGGATTTGATAGGGGAATTTTCATTTTTTCTTCGTAATAATAGTTTATTAAATATATATCTCATTTGTGTGTTCTAATAATTTTGGCAGGAACTCCAACAGCAACCACTCTTGCCGGCAAATCCTTAATAACAACAGCGCCTCCACCTATAATCGACCACTCTCCAATACAAATATTTTGAATTACCGCACTATTTATGCCAAAATCACAACCACAACCTATCTCCACTTGCCCAGCTATATTAACACCCGGAGCTAAGGTGACAAAATCTCTAAAGATTGAATCATGTCCAACTGTACAGTTTTTATTTATTATATTTCCAGTGCCAATATTCACATCTGGATCCAAAACCGAGTTTGCATAAATAACACTGCCTTTTCCTATTTTTACCCTATCCCCCAACCATGAACTTGGATGTATAATTGAAGCAATAAAATTATGATGAATTTTATTAAGTCTTTTATATGCCTTTGACCTTAGAGAAGGTTTTCCTATTGCAACAGCTACATAAATTTTCCTATGTTTTTCAAGCCACAAATGATTTCCTATAATAGGAAGCCCTTCAATCTGTTTATGGATATTAGAAATATCATCATCAATAAAACCAATTAAATTCCAAGTAGGTTTAACATTGTTTAAATCAAAAACAATTTGTGCTACTTGGCGGCCTACTCCTCCAGCACCAAATATAACCAAGTCATTCATGAATACTTCTTATTTAAATTATTAGAACCTTTAAATCGAGGCATAGTCGCATATCCTTCAGCATTGATACCCTTTCGTTTTAAAACTTGAATAACAGTTTGCAGTAAAATCCATAAATCCAAAAAAAAACTCGTATTATCAACATACCATACATCATGCTTGAATTTTTCCTCCCATGAGAGAAGATTACGACCTCTTACTTGCGACCACCCTGTTATACCTGGTTTTACTTCATGTCTGCGGGATTGTTCTGATGTATACAAATTCAAATATTCCATACGGAGTGGTCGAGGCCCAACCATGCTTATGTTTCCTTTAATCACATTCCATAATTCTGGGATTTCATCAAAACTGAATTTTCGAAGCATCTTACCTAAAGATGTTATTCGTTGCTCCTTAGGAAGAAGCTTTCCATTATCTTCCCGTTCATCAGTCATAGTGCGAAATTTATAAATTACAAATAGTTTTTCATGTAAACCCGGCCTTTTTTGCCGAAAAATAACAGGGCTGCCTAAATTGATCCTCACAAGAACAGCAATAACAGCCATTAATGGGGACAACACAATAAGCGCCGGAATACCCAACATAAGGTCAAACGCTCGTTTCCCCCAACGTCTGTAAAGCCTACTTTTCTTTCCCATTTCAAAATGTAATTATCTATATGCAAATAAATTGTATATCCATCAAGCTAATCCCATCGCATTCAAAATCACAGCATTCACTTTATGCACATCGAATTTTTCTTCTGCAATCTCGCGGCTGCGTTTTGCCATTCTGTCTGCCAAATCCGGATTTTCTAAAAAATGCATAATGGCCTTTACCAAGGCTTCAACATCACGCACTCTTACCAAAAATCCATTTTCCCCTATCATTACTCTTTCTCCAAACTCTCTTTGGTGCTGACCTTCAGGAATTAGCATTACTGTCGCCCGACAACCTGGGGCATCTGTGGTGATAATCGGGCGCCCCATTGCCATGGCCTCCAAAACCGTCCGCGGTGTACCTTCCCTATAAGAAGGAAGTATATAACATCTACATTTTTTAATTGTGGGTCGAACATCATCCAGATGTCCAAGGTATTCAATAATTCCTGCCTTTTGCCATTGTCTTAGATCGCTTTCTCTTACTGAATTTGGATTGGGATCAAGATTTCCAACGAGGAAAAAACGAGCATGAGAAAATTTTTTTTTTATTCTACCTGCAGCTTCTACATATTCTTTCACTCCTTTGTCTGCCAGAAGTCGGCCCATCATCAGAAAAATGGGTTCATCAGGCAATTCTGATTGTGCGAAATGATCAAGATCAACTCCTGATCCGTTAATAAGCACTGGCTGATGAGGACGGACAAGTTCTTTTTCCAAGAATAAAGTCTGGTCGTCAGGATTCTGAAAAAAAACCTTCCGACTTTTTTTCAGACTAAGCCGGTAAAGCATCTGGGCTATAAATCCCGAAAATCGCTGAATTAATGATGGCGATTCCATAAAAGCATATCCAAGTCCGGTAATCATAGAATAAACGGATGGAACTCCGCATAATCGAGCTGCCAGCCCACCGTAGATGACAGGTTTGATTGTATAAGTCAGAACAATATCGGGATGAATCTTTGATATCAATCGTATGAGGTTAATAAAGGTCACAAGATCAACAATTGGATTTATACCCGCCCTTGAAAGGCGAATTGGATAGTACTCTACGCCCATCCGCTGCAATTTTCGCTCAACTATATGATTACGGCCATTTGCACTTGTAGCTACCGAATGCCCTGCAGCAACCATTGCTTGCAGTAAAGGCGCACGAAAATTAACAAGAGATTTAGCAACACCGCCGATTACCAAAATGTTCATTTTTATTAAACAACCTCAAAAAAACTTCTATTAAATGTATAAACAAAATTAATCCACAGCAGTCACGATGGACATAGCTCCGGACTACCCCCCCCAAATTTTAATATCTATCCGAAATGCCATTATAAAAAACAATGTCATTAAATTGTGTTTATAATCATACATTACTATTTTGCAACGGCCTTTTGATAACATCGTATGATCGAAGTCGCTGAATCTCTCGCCTTAAATTTCTGGATACGCTGTAAACCTAATGTAATAAGTTCTCGCGCCAATTGTGGGGACTCTAGAACTCTCGCTATACTTTCTGCAATCGCCTTTACATTATAAGGATTGACCAGGATGGCTGCATCTCCAGCAACTTCCGGCAGTGCACCGGCTGTTGAAGTGATAACAGGCGTGCCACAGGCCATCGCCTCCAAGACAGGCACTCCAAAACCTTCATGGAGCGATGGAAAAGCTAAGAGGTCGGCAAGGGTGTAAACAGACGGTAAATATACGTCTTCGACATAGCCGGTAAATATGACCCTCGAGGCAAGCCGACTTCCCCTGAGCTGCTTCAGCATATTTGAATATCCATAATTAGGCTTCCCTAGAATAACGAGATAATGAGGGAAATATTCATAAATTTGACCGAAGGCTTCTACAAGCCGGTCAAGATTTTTACGCGGTTCAAGGTGTCCGACATAGAGAATAAAATGATCAGGCAACTGAAATTTTTCTCTAACTTTATTAAGAATATTCGAATCCGACACAGGATGGAAATCTGGCCCAACAGGGATAGGCGCTACGTCTACCTTATCTTTAGAAACACCAAAATGACTTATAAGATCATTTTTGGTATTTTGTGAGATGGCAATGATTCTCGTTGCACGTCTCAAAGAGAACGGAACAACCATCCGAAGAAATAATAGCCGCGGCAACTTATAGCT